>NZ_JBFWNB010000020.1:0-60420 GCF_050251305.1 Methylocystis sp.
CTATCTTTCGGTCGAGTCGCATATCCGCATGATGGCGGCGGCGCAGCCCTTCATCTCGGGCGCGATCAGCAAGACCATCAATATGCCGAATGACGCGTCGATCGAGGATTGCGAACAGGCCTATCTGCTGTCCTGGCGCCTCGGCCTCAAAGCCAATGCGCTCTATCGCGACGGCTCAAAGCTCTCGCAGCCGCTCTCGGCGCAGCTCATCGCCGGCGACGACGACATCGACGCGATGGACGTCGTCGAGGAGGTCGTGGCGGCGGCGATGCCGGCGCGCGCCGCGGCGATCGCCGAGCGCATCGTCGAGCGCGTCGTGCATCAGGTGATCCGCGAGCGCGAGAAGCTGCCGGACCGGCGCAAGGGCTATACGCAGAAGGCGGCGGTCGGCGGCCACAAGGTCTATCTGCGCACCGGCGAATACGCCGACGGGCGCCTGGGCGAAATCTTCATCGACATGCATAAGGAAGGCGCGGCCTTCCGCTCGTTGATGAATAATTTCGCCATCGCGATTTCGCTCGGCCTGCAATATGGCGTGCCGCTCGAAGAATATGTCGACGCCTTCACCTTCACCCGCTTCGAGCCCGCGGGTCCGGTGCAGGGCAATGACGCGATCAAGAACGCGACGTCGATCCTCGACTATGTGTTCCGCGAACTCGCCGTTTCCTATCTCGGCCGCAACGATCTTGCGCATGTCTCGCCCGACGACATCGGCCATGACGTGCTCGGCAAAGGCCAGCATGAAGGCAAGGCGCCGGAAACCACCTCCGTTGTCTCGCGCGGCTTGCTGCGCTCCAAGACCGACAGGCTGATGGTGGTGCAGGGCGGCGGCGCGACGGCGTTGCGGTCGGAGCCGACGCCGGAGGTGGCGCACGAGGCGGACGCGCTGTCGTCGCTCGGCTGGACCGAGCCGACCAAGACGGTGCAGGGCGTCGCCGAGAAACGCGCCGAAGCGCGCATGAAGGGCTATGTCGGCGAAGCCTGTCCCGAATGCGCGAACTTCACGCTGGTGCGCAACGGCACGTGCCTGAAATGCGAGACGTGCGGCGCGACCACGGGGTGTTCGTGAGCGCGTCATCGTTAGGTCGTTACGGGACGTATGAGTCTAACAGGCTGACGCAAGTCTCTATCTGGAGATCAAAATGACGACATCGAAACGCGACGCGTCGAAGGATTCGAAACTTCTCAGAAGCAAGACATCTTCCAAGGATGTAAAATCGGTAGCCGGATCAGATTTGGCGCAAGCCAAGCACAAGACGGCGAAGAAAAAGAAGTGAAGGAATTTTGAATTCGCAGTCCTCGTCCTTCGAGACGCGCCCTGCGGGCGCTCCTCAGGATGAGGACTGCTGGTGGCGGTGGCGAGCGGGCGTGGCGACGCTGTCGACTCCGCGCAGAGACACCAGCAACGCGCGCACCCTCTCGTGCGATTCCGTCGCGAGCGCCTTGCGGTCCTTGCCGCGCGTCTCGATTGGCGCGCCGAAGACGATGTGACAGTGCGCGTCGCCGCGCTTCATCAGGCTCCACAGATGCGGCAGAAAGGTCATGTCGCCGTACCAGCCGACGTCGATCCGGCGTGCGCCGTCGGAATAGGCGATGGCGACGGGCGCGAGCGTCGGCGCTTCGCCGCGCGCCGACATCGTCTCCAGCGGCGCGAAATGCGCCGAGCGAAAGGGCAGGACCGCGGCGCCGTCGCTCGACGTGCCTTCCGGAAAGACGACGAGATCGGCGCCCGCGCGCAGCGCGTCGGCGAGCGCGTCATTGACGCGCGCGACGTCCTGCCGCAAACCGCGTTCGACGAAGATCGTGCCCTGCAGCCGCGCGAGCAGCCCGAGCACAGGCCAGCCGGCAACGTCGCGCTTCGCCAGAAAGATGAAAGGCGCGACGCTCGCGAGCGCGATGATGTCGGTCCAGGACACATGGTTGGCGACGACGAAGCGCGGCGCCGGCGCGGGCAGGGCGCCCTGCGCGTCGACCCTTATGCCGATGACGGCGCAGATCGCGCGGCAGAAGCGCGTCTGAATCGCATGCTGAATCGGCCAGCCGCGGCGCCGCGCCAGCGCCTGCAGCGGAACCAGGAAGAGAAAGGCGCACATCAACGTCGTGACGAAGGCGAGCGCGCGCAGATAGGGCATGGCGCGCAGATGGCGCGCCGATAAGACGGTCGTGTGACGCTAGGCGCATCTGTGCTTGACGCCGCCGCTTTCGCCGTCCTTATGTGCCCCTGCCGTCTATGCTGGCGGCCAAGGTCAGGCTTCTCGGGAGAAACTAATGACGTTTGTGCCTGCGCGCCGCGCATTTGCCGTTGCGGCCCTCTCGCTTCTTTCCGCCGGGCTGCTGGCCGGGCCGGCGCTGGCCCACGGTCCCTCGCGCCAGAAAGTCGTGGAAAAAATCGAAATCGACGCTCCGCCCGCCAAGGTCTGGGAGATCATCGGCAATTTCCAGGATCTCAGCTGGCATCCGGCCGTCTCCAAGACCGAAGGGACGGGCGGCAACGCCGTCGACGCCAAGCGCAAGCTGATCCTCAAGGATGGCGGCGTGATCGAAGAGTCGCTGACGAAATATGACGCGGACGGCAAGTCGATGAGCTACAAGATCGACGCCGTCGACGTGAAGGTGTTGCCGGTCAACAATTATTCCTCCACGATTTCGGTGAAGGACGAAGGCGGCAAGAGCGTCGTCGAATGGAAGGGCGCGTTCTATCGCGGCTTCATGAACAATGATCCGCCGCCTGAGCTTACCGATGAGGCGGCGGTGCGGGCGGTGACGAATGTCTACGCGTCAGGCCTTGCTGCGCTCAAGTCCAAGGCGGAGGGCAAGTAGCGCCGCGCCATGCGCCAAGCGCCGGGAACGATCGGGCCGGTCGACATCGCCGTCACGCGCCGAAGCGTTCTGCGCGCGGTGACGGCGCTCGCGGTCTGTGCGCCGGTCGCTGCGCGTGCGGCGCATGGGGCTTCGCCGCTGAAGGTGGTTGAAACGACCATCGTCGATGCGCCGCCAGAAAAGGTCTGGTCGCTCGTCAGCGACTTCGCGCACGCCGGGTGGCTGCCCGGCGTCGTGCGCGTCGAAGCGACGGGCGGCGATGTTCCCGATCAGGCGCGGCGCAGGCTGATCCTGGCCGACGGCGGCGTCATCGAGGAACTGCTGACGAAGCGCGACGCCGAGCGCATGTTGCTCGGCGTGCATCGCGAGGGCGACGACCTGAAGCGCCTGCCGGCGACGAACTACACCGCGCTGATCACGCTGCGGCCGGCTGAGGGCGGCAAGACCGAGGTCGAGTGGAAGGCGCGCTTCTATCGCGGCTATCCCAACAACGACCCGCCGCCCGAGATGAACGACGACGTCGCGCTCGCGGCGGTGACGGCGCTGCAGCGCGCCTATCTCGCGGCGTTGAAGGCGAAGTCGGAGGGGCGATGAGCCCACAATCCGTCATGCCCGCGCTTGTCGCGGGAATCCACGCCAGGACAGTGCGACTCGTTTCAGGAAGAGTGAAGCGCTTCACGCGCATGTGGATGGCCGGAACACGCCCAGCCATGACGGCGGGGATGTTTCTCTCCCTTGTCCTCCCCGCTGCTCCCGCATCCGCCGCCGAAGCCTTCGTCACGGCGCAGGGCGACGATGCGCTCTCGATCGTCGATCTCGCCAGAATGGAGACCGTCGCGACGCTGCCCATCGGCGGCAAGCCTGCCGGCGTCGCCGTGTCGCGCGACGGCGCGCGCGCCTTCATCACGAGTCCTGAAGGCAAGTTTCTCACCGTCGTCGATGCGGCGACGCGCAAGATCGAAAAGCGCATTCCTGTCGAAGGCGGTCCGCTCGGCGTCGCCGCAAGCCCCGACGGCAAGCGCGTCTATGTCGCCGATCTCTATGGCCGGCGCCTCGTCGAGATCGATCTCGCGAGCGGCGCGCAGCGCAGCGTCGGCGTCGGCGCAATGGCGTCGGGCGTCGCCGTCGCGCCGGACGGCAGGACGATTGTCGTCGCCGACCGCGACGACAATGCGCTTTCTCTCATCGACGCGGCGACCTTCTCGCGCGTCGCGACCATTGAGGTCGGCAGGCATCCTTTTGGCGTGACGATCGACGCCTCTGGCGCGCGGGCCTATTCCGCAAATGTCGAATCGGACGACGTCAGCGTCGTCGATCTCGCCGCGCGCAAGGTCGTCGCGACGCTCAAATGCGGCAGCAGGCCTTATACCGTGGCGCTCGCGACGGGCCGCGTCTTCGTCGCCAATCAGCATGCCGACAGCGTCAGCGTCTTCGACGCCGAGACCCTGGCGCCGATCGAAACGCTGAAGGTCGGCGAATATCCCGAGGGCCTTGCGGCCAGCGGCGACGGCGCGCGCGTCTATGTCGCGAACTGGTTCTCGAACGAGCTTTGGGCCGTCGATGCGCAGACGCTCAAGGTTCTCGGCAAGGCGCAGACCGGCGACGGACCGCGCGCCTTTGGCGCCTTTGTTCGCGACGCGGATTGATCCTGCAGCCATCGCTCTAAAGGACAGGGCTGTCATTCCCGACGCGCGCGGAGCGCGCGATCGGGAATCCAGAGTCGCAAATTGACTCCGTGGGATCCGCTCTGGATTCCCGGTCAGGCCATTGGCCTGCCGGGAATGACACGCCCGATGGATCGACGGCGTCGCATTACGGCGTTTCAACATGCTCGGGCCGCACGCCGAGCCCGATAAGGCGCGCCGGCAGCCGGCGCAGCAGCGGAACGGCGTCGAGCAGTCGCAGCGCGAGAGGCGGCTCCAACGGCTTCTCGGCCGAGAGCACGCCGCGCACCACGCGATTTTGGATGGCGAGCTGAATCGCCTGCGTGACGCGCGTGGGAAACTCGCGGCGCCGCTGCACGGCGGTGATGTCATCGTCGCTCAGCCGATCCTCGCGCAGCTTTGCGCCAAGCAGATTGGCGGCGGCGACGGCGTCCTGAATCGCGAGGTTCACGCCGACGCCGCCGACCGGCGACATAGCGTGCGCGGCGTCGCCGATGCACAGCAATCCGGGGCGGCTCCATGTCGTGAGGCGATTGACCTGAACGGTCAAGAGGCTCACGTCGCCCCAATCCTTCAGCGTCTCCATGCGATCCGCGAGAAATGGCGTCAGGCGGGCGATCGACTCGCGAAACGCCTCGATTCCGTTCGCGCGCAACTCCTCGGCGCCGCCTTTGGGAATGACGCAGCCGCATTGCCAGTAGGAGCCGCGGTCGATCATCACCAGCATGCGGCCGGGCGCGACGCGGCCGAAGCTCTCGTCGGGATCGCTGTCCTTGCGCGGCAGCTTGAACCACAGCACGTCCATCGGCGCGCCGAAATCCTTGACGGGGAGCTGCGCCTCGGCGCGGAGCTGCGACCCGCGCCCGTCGGCGGCGATGACCAGCCTGGCGTCGATCTTCAGTTCGCCTTCCGGCCCCTTCGCCGTCAGGCCGCAGACCCGGTCGCCGTCCATCAGGAGATGTTCGCCGGCGGTCTGCATGAAGAGACGGAAATTCGGCAGCGCGCGCGCATGTTCGGCGATGAAGTCGAGAAAATCCCATTGCGGCATGAACGCGATGAAGTTGCATGTGCCGGGCAGGCTGGAGAAATCGGCGACCTTATATTGCCGTTCGCCGATCCAGGCGGCGAGCGCGTAAGCCTTGTGATGCGGCAGCCGCAGGAAGTCCTCGAGCAGGCCCAATTCGTCCATGATCCGCAGCGTCGACGGGTGAATCGTGTCGCCGCGGAAGTCGCGCAGGAAATCGGCGTGTTTTTCGAGGACGATCACGTCGACGCCGGCGCGCGCGAGCAGAAATCCGGCCATCAGGCCGGCGGGGCCGCCGCCGACGACGCAGCACTGGGCGGAAAGGGTCGCGGCCATCCAGTCCTCCATCTCCAAATCTGGCGTTCCGAGCGGAAGCGCGGGTTTGATCCGAATCGTCGCGGCGTTGCGGCAAGGCTGGACATTGCCGTCGGCAGACGCAATAAGGGGCCACGGAATTCGAGGACGCCCAATACATGTCCTACATCGTTCGCTTCTTCACCTGGTGGAACCGCGCCACGCTCAGCACCGGCCTGTGGACGCTGCTGTATGGCGAGCGCGTCGGCGAAGACGAATTCGGCAACGTCTATTACCGTCGGCGCGGCGGCAAGATCGATCCGGCGCTCGGGTTTGAACGGCGCTGGGTGATCTACAGCGGCTATGCCGAGGGTTCGGCCACGCCGCCGGGGTGGTATGGCTGGCTGCATCATACGGTGGACACGCCGCCGACGGACGAGACCTATCGGCCGCGCGCGTGGGAATTGCCCTATGAGCCGAATATGACGGGCACGCCGCAGGCCTATCGGCCGCCGGGCTCCCAGCTTGTGCTGGGCGAGCGTCCTCCCGCCGGCGGCGATTACGCCCCCTGGCGGCCGGAAGGCTGAGCGGCGCATCGTCCTTGGAAACGCCTTTCTTGCCTGTTTTCGTCCTCCGCCCCCTTTTCGGGTCGGCGGAGAATCATGCGGTGATCGGATGAAATTGCCCTTGTCCCTGGCGCCAGCGGCGGTCGGCGCATGGGCGCTGTTCGCGGTCGCCGCGTCGGCCGAACCGATCCGACATCCCACGGCGGTCTTCGCCGGTCTCGACAAGACGACGGGACGCATCATCAATTTCGACGTCACGATCGACGAAACCGTGCAGTTCGGCGCGCTCCAGGTGACGCCGCGCGTCTGCAACACGCGACCCCAGACCGAAACGCCGCAAACGACGAGCTTCGTGGAGGTCGACGAGCTCGTCCTCAAGTCGGAGCCTCGATCGGAGGCCAGGGCCGAGGCCGCCAAGGTCGAGGGCAAGCAGGAGGCGAAGCGCATCTTCTCGGGCTGGATGTTCGCCGCAAGTCCGGGTCTCCACGGCGTCGAGCATCCCGTCTATGACGTCTGGCTGGTCGACTGCAAAGGCGGCAAGGACATGACGGCGCAGCCCGCTGAAGCCACGGCGACGCCTGCAGCCCCGGCCGCCGAGGCGGAGACGACGACACCGCCCGAGACGTCCAGCGGAAAGAAGCGCCGCTCGCGTCGCGTCGAGCCCACCGCGCCGCCGCCGATGGAAAATCAGCCCATCGGCCCCGCCGATCAGGCGGCGCCGCCGCCCGTCGACCCCGAGGAGGCGGCACCGGCGCCCGAGCAGCCGCCGGCTGCGCCTCCCACGCGCGGAAAGAGGAAACGGCGGCGGGGCGAACAAACTCAGCCCGCGCCCACGGCGCCGCCGCAGCCCGCCGGCAATTCGCTGTTTCCCTTCTAATCGGCGAGCGCGGCCAGAGCTTGCGACCCGCGCACGGTCGCGTCCGGCGCCCAGACGTTGAAATCGGCTTTCGTCAAAAGCGCCCGTTCGAGGGCGTGGTGATATTCCTCGCGCGAAATCTCGATCGCGCCGAGCGACGCGAGATGCGGCGTGATGAACTGCGTGTCGAGCAGTTGGAATCCGCCCGCCCGCAATCGCGCGACGAGATGCGCGAGCGCGACCTTCGATGCGTCGCGCTCGAAATGGAACATGCTCTCACCGAAAAACGCGCTTCCGAGAGCGACGCCATAGAGCCCGCCGACGAGGCGTCCGTCGCGGCGGCATTCGACGGTATGCGCGAAGCCGAGATCGAACAGTTCGCGATAGAGGCGGCGGATCTCCGCGTTAATCCAGGTCCGTTCGCGGCGGAAGGCGGGAGCGGCGCAGGCGTCGATCACCGCATCGAAGTCGATATCGACGCCGACGTCGAAGCGATCCGACCTCACGGTCTTGGCCAAAGAGCGGGAAACGCTGAAGCGATCGAGCGGAAAGACGGCGCGCCGCTCCGGATCGACCCAGTACAGCTGATCGTCCTCGGCGCTTTCGGCCATCGGAAACAGTCCGATGGAGTAGGCCCGCAGCAGGAGGTGCGGGCTGATCGCATAGGGAGCGTTGAGGCGCGACATCTTCTCAAGGATAGCGGCGCGACGCCGGCGCGCCACCCTTGAGCGGCGACTTTCTTTCGGAAGGTTCGGTTAATTCCGCGTCGTACAGTTGAGTTTCGCTCCGCGCCACTGGACCATCGCGTCGTCGCCCTTGTTCCAGAACTCGATCCCCTTGGCGACGTAGCGCGCGCCGCTACCGGACATGGCGTGCTTGGCCATCACGGTCTCGCCTTTGAAGACAAGTTTCGCGCGGCTGGCGCTCGCGCCATAAAAGGTGACGGTGAGATCGGCGTCGGAGTCGCCTGAACATTTGAAGACGAAGGGACCGCGCACCGTCGCTTTGGCGTTGACGGCGGAGAGCGGCGCCGCCGCCAGAAACGCCAGGAGCATGGCCGACAGCGCGCGCTTCATCATCGCGTCCTCACATGACTAGAATCCGGGCTCGATGCCGCCCGTCGCCAAAAAATGTTCCAGCCAATGGATGTCGTAGATTCCGTTCTGGACGTCGGCGTTGCGCACGAGCGTGCGAAACAGCGGCAGCGTAGTGTCGATCCCGTCGACGATGAATTCGTCGAGCGAACGCCGTAGGCGCATCAGCGCTTCGGTCCGGTTGCGTCCGTGAACGATGAGCTTGCCGATCAGCGAATCGTAATTCGGCGGGATCGTATAGCCCTGATAGACGGCCGAATCGACGCGAACCCCGACGCCGCCCGGCGGATGATAATAGGCGATGCGCCCGGGCGAAGGCCTGAAGCTCAGGGGGTGCTCGGCGTTGACGCGACATTCGATGGCGTGGCCATAGAACCAGATGTCTTCCTGGCGCATCGACAGCGGCGAGCCCGCCGCCACCCTGATCTGCTCGCAGACGAGATCGACGCCGGTGATCGATTCCGTCACCGGATGCTCAACCTGAATGCGCGTGTTCATCTCGATGAAGTAAAATTCGCCGTTCTCGTAGAGAAACTCGATCGTGCCGGCGCCGGCGTATTGCATCTCGCGCATGGCGCGCGCGCAGGTCTCGCCGATCTCCATGCGCTGCGCGTCATTGAGCGCGGGCGAGGGGCTTTCTTCCCAGACCTTCTGGTGACGCCTCTGAAGCGAGCAGTCGCGCTCGCCGAGATGAACCGCCTCGCCCCTGCCGTCGCCAAAAATCTGAATTTCGATGTGACGCGGCTTCTCGAGAAATTTCTCGATGTAGACCGTGTCGTCGCCGAATGCGGCCTTCGCCTCGGTGCGCGCGGTGGCGATGGCGATGGCCAGATCATGGGCGTCGCGCGCCACCTTCATGCCGCGGCCGCCGCCGCCCGAGGCGGCTTTCACCAGAACGGGAAAGCCGATCTTGTCGGCGACCTTCAGGGCCTCCTTCTCGCTCAGGACTGACCCTTCGGAGCCGGGAACGCATGGAATGCCGAGCTTTTTCGCCGTCGCCTTGGCTTCGATCTTGTCGCCCATCAGGCGGATATGCTCGGATTTCGGTCCGATGAAAGTGATGTTGTGCTCTTCGAGAATCTCGGCGAAACGCGCGTTCTCCGAGAGAAAGCCGTAGCCCGGATGGACGGCGTCGGCGCCGGTGATTTCGCAGGCGGAGAGCAGGGCCGGGATATTGAGATAGGATTCGCGCGCCGGCGCCGGACCGATGCAGACCGACTCGTCGGCGAGCTTGACATGCATGGCGTCGGCGTCGGCCGTCGAATGAACGGCGACCGTCGCGACGCCCAACTCCTTGGCGGCGCGCAGAATGCGCAGCGCGATTTCGCCGCGGTTGGCGATGAGGATTTTATCGAACATCCGTCTTGGCCGCCTAGTCGATCACGAGGAGAGGTTCGCCGTATTCGACGGGCTGGCCGTCCTCGACCAGAATGGCGGTCACCACGCCTGATCTTGGGGCGACAATGTCGTTGAAGGTCTTCATCGCCTCGATCAGCAAGAGCTTGTCGCCCACCGAAACGCGCGCGCCGATCTCGACGAAGGGCTTGGCGTCAGGGTTCGGGCGAAGATAGGCGGTGCCGACCATCGGAGACTTCACCGCGTCCGTGAGTTCGGCAGGCTCCGCCGCCGGAGTCGACGCCAATGCGGGCGGCGGCGGGGGCGGAGGCTGCAAGGGCGCGACCGCTGGCGGCGGCGGGGCGACGACGCTCGCGACGGCGGCGACCGGCGTGCGCGCCGCACGGATGCGCAGATCGCCTTTCTCCACTTCGAATTCGCTCAAATCGCTGTCCGCGACCAGCTGGGCGACCGTGCGCAACAGATCTGGGTCGATCACCGGCGCGTTCGACGGCGCAGGCTTGCGGGCGGGGGCGGTGCGAGGCGGTTGGGCTTTGCGCGCCATAAGTGTCTCAGCTCTTTCTCAGTTCGTTTTCAAAGACGGCTTCGAGCGCAAGGACATAGGACAGCGGTCCGAATCCCGCGATCACGCCGCGCGCCACCGGCGAGATGAAGGAGCGGCTGCGGAAGCTCTCTCGCGCATGCACATTTGAAAGATGCACCTCGACGACGCAAGCCTCCGCGCCTTTGATGGCGTCATGGAGGGCGATCGACGTATGCGTCAGCGCGCCGGCGTTGAGAATGACGGGGGCGCCTGCGCCGCCCGCTTCCTGGATCCAGTCGACGAGATCGCCTTCGTGGTTGGACTGCCGGAAGACGAGCGATACGCCGCGCGCCGCGCAGCGCGTCTCCAGCATCGCGCGAATGTCGTCGAGAGTCGCGGTTCCATAGATCGCTGGCTCCCGGCGGCCGAGGAGATTGAGATTGGGACCGTTAAGCACGTGGACGGCTGACATAGCGCTTCCGAAACGTTCCCAAATATCTCAGAGCCGACAAGCCGTCTCTCTTAGCCCCATTGTCGCCGCAATGAAAGCCCGGCGCCGCGCTAGCACGCCGTCTTGCCGCACTTGTGCATATTTTCGACCTTGGCTTTCAGCTGGGCGTAGGGCACGCCGCCGATAATCGCCTCCTTGCCGATCACCCAGGCGGGCGTCCCGTCAAACCGCAGCTCGTCGGCGAGCATGGCGACTTCGTCCAGCGCCGCCTTCGTCGCCGGGCTCGACATGTCCTTTTCGATGCGCGCCATGTCCGCGCCGACGTCCTTCGCCGCCGCCATCGCCTGCTGCTTGCCGATGTGGCCGCGCGTCGACAGAAGCTTGCGATGGAAGTCCCAGAACTTCTGGCTGTCGAGCTGCATGCGCGCGGCGGTCGCGACCTGCGCCGCCTCGACCGAGTCCGTCCCGAGAATCGGGAAGTCCTTGAGCACCACGCGCAGTTTCGGATCGCCGTCGATCAGCTTGGCGATCGAATCCAGGGACCGTTTGCAGTAGCCGCAGTTGTAGTCGAAGAATTCAACGAGCGTGACGTCGCCATTGGGATTGCCGACCACGGCCTGGTTGGCCGAATGGGTGATCTTGTCGCCCTGCTGATTGATGGCCTTTTCGCGCGTGCGGGCCTCGGCGACTTTCTCGCGCTTGCCGAGTTCGTCGATCGCGTCCTTGATCACTTCCGGATTCGTGATGATATAGTCGTGTACGACCTTCTCGATCTCCACCTTCTGCTTGCTCGAAAGCTCTTCGGCGAAGAGCGGCGTCGTCGCCCCCAGGGCGAGACATGCGCCGGCGGCGAGCGAGACAAAAAAGCTCATTACATTCTCCTTTACGCGACTGCGCGTTGATGTCGGACGCCAGATTGCGGCGCTTTTAGCACGGGAGGCGCCGGGCGTCCTCCCGACGTGAGGATTGCAATCTGAGTAACTAGGGCGGTTCAGCGCGCCAGACTGGTCCGCACGCCGTCGTTCACGAGCACCGAGCCGACGCCGTAGTTGAACTTCGCTTCGCCCAGCGTGCGCAGCTGAAGCGTCACCATCACCGTCTGGTTGCGCGCCGGCAGGCCCGTGTACGACTGTGGCTGGTAGATCTGAGAATAATTGATTGAGAGCGTCGTGCATTCGTCCTGGTAGCCGATGCCGCCGCCAAGCGTCGCGATCGAGAATAGAGGCGCCGAGCCGGTGAGATTTACGCCGGTGAGAGTCGTCGTGTACGGAACCGTCGTCGGATTGGTGAGCGAGTTGTAGAGATAGCGGCTCATGTCGAACGTGACGGTGCCGGTCAGGAAATAATTGTTCGTGATGTCATACCGTCCGGTCGCCGAGAGCCCCTGGCGACGCACGTCGAAGCCGATCGCCGGCTGCGACGCGTAATTCGCGTATTGGACCTGGAGCGACATCGGATCGAGGTTCATCGTCGCGAACAGGTCGATCCGGCGGGCGCGCAGATCTCCCTTGTCGAAGCGGCCCTTGGCGACGAAGCTGAGGAACGAAGACGGCGCGAAGGCGAAACGCCCGACGATGTCCGACGCCCGTGAGTTGAGTCCGGAGTCGAGGCCGACATTCGCAGCGTCGGCCTGCGCATAGGAGTTGGCGCCGGCGATCTGGCGCGACTGGCCGATCATCGCGTTGATGAAGCCGCCGTTCGACAGCGACAGGGTGGCCTGTCCGCCATAGTTGAGGCGCGTGCCGGTCTCGAAGCGGTCATAGCCCGAGAATTTGTTCCATTCGAACAGCGTCGAATCGTCGAAGACGAGGCTCTGCGCGTCGATATTGACCAGCGAGGGGATCGACGTTTCGTTGGGACGGGCGACGACCTGCGCGATCGGTTCGAAGACAATGTCGCCGAAGAAGCTTCTGGCGAGGATTGGATAGCGCCATTCGGCGCCGATGCCCGGCAGCGCCTGGCCGCGGAAGCGATTGTCGGCGCCGTCGAAGAACTGGCCCTGCGCGCCATTCGGGATCGGCGACAGCGACTGGTTATAGATCGGGTACATGCCCTGGCGGTCGTAGTTGAGATAGCTGCCCACGAAGCGCGCAAAGGCGAACGGCGTCCACACGCCGCCGATGGGATCGATGACTTTGCGCTTCCAGGAGCCGCTGATCGTCGCATGCTCGTAATCGCCGCCGACGCCGCGCAACAGACAGCCGCTCTGCGCCGGATCCGGCGCGCGCCCGTAGATCTGGCAAACGTTGTAGAGACCATAGATGCGGTCGAGCGTGCGCGGCTGAATCGATTCGAAGTTGGCGACGCTGGCGGAGGTGCTGGTCACATTGGCGTCGACCTCGATCTGTCCGCCGACCCCGGCGGTCGCCGCCGGATCAATGTCGAAGACGCGATTGTAATCGATCACCGGATGGACGACCGGCTGTTGCGCCTGCACGTCATTGGGCGACAGCAGCTGGAAATAATACCCGCGCATGTCGAAGTAGCTGCGCGGACCCTGGCCGGTCAGATAGATCGTCGACGACGCTTCTCGGAAGAAATAGTTCTGCAGAAGATAGTTGTATTGCTGATAGTCCTGCAGAAAAAATCGATCGGACAACGCCGTGATGTCCCAGCCGGCGCGCCAGCGATCGTTGAGCCAGAATTCGCCGAAGGACTGGATGGCGCCGCGCCACTGCTTGTTGCCGGCGCCGAGCGGGGCCGCGGCGAACGCGCTCGTGTCGCCCACATGCGTGCCCTGGCCGCGGATCGTATAGGAGCCATTCTCGAACCGCTGGCGGAATTCGGCCGTCACGAACGGGCCCTGCCGCGAGAAATAGATCGGCGTTACGGTGAGGTCGTAATCGGGCGCGATCGCCCAGAAATACGGCACGCCGACGCCGGTGCCGAGCTGCTGGCGATAGACGAAGACCGGCGACAGAAAACCGGATTTGCGTTTGACCGTCGGATCCGGGGACGACCAGAACGGCACATAGGCGACCGGCACGCCGAGAAGTTCGAACGAGGCGTCCTCGTAGTAGACCATCTTCTCGACGTTGTCGTGGATGATCCGCTTGGCGCGAATTTGCCAGGTGCGCGGTTTCGACGGGTCGTTCCGACAGGCTTCGCAGGCGGTGTAGGTGCCCATGTCGAAGGTTGTCGTGTCGCCCGCCCGCTCGGCCCGCGGCGAGGTGAAATGGGTGTTGTTGGCGGAGTCGACCTGCAGGCTCTCGATGAAGCCGTTCTTGAAGTCGTCGGTGAGGTCGAAGCGATCCGCATGCGCGATCGAGCCGTCGGTTTCGGTCAGCTTGGCGTGGCCCTCGGCGTAGACGCGCGAGGTGTTGCGGTCATAGGTGACGCGGTCGGCCTCGAGCAGCCGGCCCTTGTAGTAGATCTCGACGTCGCCCCGCGCGGTGACCGTGTTCCTTTTCTCGTCGTAGACGAGCTCTTTGGCCTCGACGACCATGCGCGCGCCGTCTCCGCCCGCCGGCTGTGGCGCAGCGGCTGAGACGTTGACGAGGGCCGCCTCAGCGAGCGCGAGGGCGGCCGCGAAAAGGGTGAGACGCCGGGACGGGCTGGCGAGCGCCATTAGCCGTCCTCCGAATACAGCAGGATGACAGTTCCCAACATGCTCCCGACAAGCGCAGGCGACCATGCGGCCACGACGGGACTGATCATCCCTGCGCCGCCGAGATCCGAGAGGACTTTAGTAACGATGTAAAGCACGAAGCCTGCGGCCACGCCACCCGAAAGGGTCTTGGCGACGCCGCCAAATCGAAAGAATCTTAACGAAAAGGAAGCGGCGACGAGAACCATCGCGACGAGCAGCAGCGGCCGCGCAAGAAGCGTCTGAAATTGCAGCCGGTAACCTGTCGCGTCAAGACCTGCTTCGGCGGTGCGCGCCGTCATTTCGGGCAGCGACCAGAACGGCGTGCCTTGCGGCGGCGTGGTCGCCGCCGCAACCTGCTCCGGCGTCAGATCGGTCGCGAGCATATAGGAGCCGACCTTGCGCGACGGCTCTCCGGGCATGCTCACCTGCGCGTTTTCGAGAACCCAGACTCCGGGCTCCAGCCGCGCATGATTCGCTTCCACCCGCTCGAGGAAACCGCCGCGCGGCGCATAGATATTGACGCTGACGGACGTCAGCTCCGAACCGCCGTTGGCGGAATTCATCGCGTGCATGATAGCGAGGCCGTCGACGCCATGCTGGCGGAGCCAGACGCCATGATCGATGCGCAGACTGCCGGGCACGCCGAACAGATCCCATTCCATCTGTTCGGAGCGCTGCTTCATCGACGCCGACAGCGGGTTGTAGATGGCGACGGACACAACGCCGATCAGCAGGGCGGTGAGCGCCGGCGGCGCGATGAACTGCCAGACCGACATGCCGGCGGCGCGCGCGACGATCAGCTCAAGTTTTCGCGTCAGGTCGACGAAGGTCGCCATGGACCCGAAGAGAACGGCGAAGGGCAGAATCATCTCGGCGGCCGCCGGAACGCGCATCGCCGTCATCAGCGCGACGGTCGCGGCGCCCGCCTGCGGATTGTCGCTGGCGCGCCGCAGCATCTCAACGAAAACCACCACGAACATCAGGCAGAAGATCGTAAAGAAGATCGCCAGAATCGTGCGCATGAACCGCAGCGCGAAATAGCGCGTGATCGTCGCCCCGATCATGGCTGCGGCTTTCCTCCATCGTGTTGCCGCGCCGCATGCTGAGGCGCGCTGCGCCCAGGCGCTGGCATTAAAGTTCAGTTAACGATCGCTAGACTCTGGCGTCTTCGCGCGCAAGCGTCGCACGGCCGCGCCGCGCCGCGCCAACACATTCAATTTGCGAGCGTTGCTTTTGGGCCACGGGGGGATTTCTGCGGAAAGATCGCGGCGATTCCGCGGCGGAGAAATTGGCCTTAGAATTATTAAAAAAAGCTGCCGGTCGCGATTGACCGCCGCCGCCCGCCGGAAGATAGTGCGCGCCATTCCCGTGAATTCGCGCGCCCGGCGCGCCGCCGGCGCGCATTTTCGACAAAACCGACGCATTTGCGGCGGAATAGCGTCCGCTTCGGCGGGGGAGGCAAGAGGCCCTGATGCTCGTCAACGCGAAATTTGAAGTCCAGCCATTCGACGCCGCCGAGGCGCTGCTCCGCCAGCCGGAAGAGGAGGGGCATCCGCGCACGCTCGTCGCTTTCGTCGACCGCGGTCTCGCGATGGGCGAGCGCGCCGCGAGCATTCTGAAGGATGCGGCCGCCCATCTCGCGCGCGCCGCCGCAGCGGCGAAATTCAAGGGTAAATCCGGAACATCGCTCGAAGTCCTCGCCGCGCCCGGCGCGCCGGCGAGCCGCGTGATCCTCATCGGCCTGGGCCAGGGGGAAGACGCCGAGGGCGACGCCGCCAAGCCTTTCGAGGATTTCTTCGCCCTCGGCGGCCAGACCGCCGCAAAAATTGGTCCCGGCGGCAAGGCGATCGTGCTGTTCGATCTGCCGGACGGACTCTCCGCCGCGCACGACGCCGTCTCGCAATTCGCTCTCGGCGGATGGCTGCGCTCTTATAAGTTCGATCACTATAAGACAAAGAAAAAGGACGAGGCGGACCGCGACGGCCCCATGGAGGTCGTCGTCGCCCTGGCCGATCCGGAAACCGTGAGCGCGGCGATGTCCGACAGCGGCCATCTGGCGGATGCGGTCGTTCTCGCCAGGACTCTCGTCAACGAGCCGGCGAATGTCCTGACGCCGCCCGAATTCGCCCGCCGCGCGTCGGAGCTGATGAAGCTCGGCGTCGAGGTCGAGATCCTTGACGAGAAGGCCATGTCCGAACTCGGCATGCGCGCGCTGCTTGGCGTCGGGCAGGGATCGGAGGCCGGCAGCCGGCTCGTGGTTCTGCGCTGGAGCGGCGGCGCCGAGGGCGCCGCGCCAATCGCCTTCGTCGGCAAGGGCGTCGTTTTCGATTCCGGCGGCATTTCCATCAAGCCGGCGGCGTCGATGGAGGACATGAAGGGCGACATGGCCGGCGCGGCGGCCGTGACCGGCGCCATGTATGCGATCGGCGCCCGCAAGGCCAAGGCCAATGTCGTCGGCGTGCTCGGTCTCGTCGAGAACATGCCGGACGGCAAGGCGCAGCGGCCGGGCGACATTGTGAGGTCCATGTCGGGCCAGACGATCGAAATCGTCAACACCGACGCCGAAGGCCGCCTCGTGCTCGCCGACGCGCTGACCTATGTCATCGACAAGCACAAGCCAGCGGCGGTCGTCGATCTCGCGACGCTCACCGGCGCCATTCTCGTCGCCCTGGGTCAGGAATATGGCGGGCTCTTCTCCAACAATGACGAACTCGCCGACCATCTGACCAGGTCCGGGCAGCATATCGGCGAGAAGCTGTGGCGCATGCCGATGGGCCCCGCCTATGACAAGCTGATCGACTCGAAATTCGCCGATATGAAGAACACCGGCGGCCGCCACGCCGGCTCGATCACCGCCGCGCATTTTCTGCAGCGCTTCGTCGGCAAGACGCCCTGGGCGCATCTCGACATCGCCGGCACCGGCATGGGCTCGCCGATGAGCGACACCAATCAGAGCTGGGGCGCCGGCTGGGGCGTGCGGCTCTTGGACCGACTGGTCCGCGACTATTACGAGGGGTAGCGGGGGGCCGTTATGCGCGCTCAGGAGACGGCGATTGTCGCCGCCTCCGGCGGGCTTTGCCCAATTATTTTCCCGGCGCTGTTCCGGCTTATAGCCGTTCGATAACTCTATGGGTCAGAGCCCCAATTGCTATGGCTTATCGGTAATTTGGTTTGCGTGTTTTTGATGGAAATGTTTTCGCGCCGCCCGATCTGATGCTCAATACAGTTCGTCCGGGACTGAAAGGAACGCATCATGATCGAATCTCATTGGCGCGCCGATGTCCTCGCGACCATATTCGGCGTCATCCTGGTGGCGGTCGGACTGCTCGGCTTCGTCCCCAACCCAGTCGTTTACGATAGCGGGTTCTTCCAGGTGAACGCGGCGCATAACTTCGCGCATCTTATCAGCGGCGGGCTGTTGATGCTCAGCCCCTTCTTCGGCGCGCCGGTGCTGATGATCCGAGCCCTGGCCGTCGCCTATGCGGCGATCGCCATTCTCGGTTTCGCCGCGCCGAACGCCGTTCAGCTTGGCGGTCTCCTCGCCGTGAACACGGCCGACAACTGGCTCCACGCCGCAATCGCGGCCGTCCTGCTCGCGATCGGCTTTACCACCCCCATGGAACGTTCGTTCACCCTGGCCCATATGTAACGCGGGCAACATGCGTCGCAGCCGCTGGGGCTGCGACGGCGCGCTGGGCCGAGGCTGCAATGACCGGTTTGGAGACAGTGTGGCTTCGCGCCGCGGTGCGCGAGGCGCTCGACGGGAGCGGGGTGGCGGATCCCAAGTCCATTTCGATTGAGGTCACCGGCGACGAGGTGGTGCTGAAGGGCTCGGTCGCGTCGGCGGCCGAATGGATGGAGGCGGAATACGCCGCCGCCTCGGCGTCTTCGCTCGTCAAAGTGAAAAATGCGCTGACGATCGCCGTCCTCTTCGAGGCGCCGAAGGACACCGTCTACGAGGCGGGCGTGGAATCCTTTCCCGCGAGCGATCCGCCGTCCTGGACGCCGGGCTGACGGCTGGGCGGGCGCTAGCTGGCGAACAGCCGCGGGTCGCGAAGGTTTCGCCATAGGCATGAGGGCGATAGAACCAGAACGCCATGCTGGAGATCGCCTTCTATCATCTCACCCGCGCGACGGTGGAGCAGACGCTGCCGACGCTTCTTGAGCGTTCCCGCGCGCGCGGCTGGCGGGCCGTCGTGCAAGCCGCGAGCGAAGCGAGGCTCAAGAAGCTCGATGCGGATCTCTGGTCGTATCGACCGGAGAGTTTCCTCCCGCACGGGACAAAGACCGAAGGGGCGCCCGAGCGACTGCCGATCTATCTCACCTGCGCGGATGACAATCCGAACGACGCCGACGTGCGCTTCTTCGTGGAAGGCGCGCGCATCGCGCCGGCGCTCGCTGGGGCGGGCGCGCCCAGCGCGCGCGCCGCGCTGCTGTTCGACGGGCGCGACGACGCGGAGCTTGCCGATGCGCGCGCGCAATGGAAAGAACTGCGCGAACTGGGCTATAGCCTCGTCTATCACCAACAGAGCGAGAGCGGCGGATGGGAAGAAAAGGCCCGAGAACCGAAGTCCTAGGCGAAGATTTTATCGAGCGCCGCGCTAAGGCGCGCGAGAGGCTCGACGCGTTCGATCCCCATAAGCAGCCCGGCGGAACCGAGGCCGATCCGAAACGCCGCGAGTGGTTTGAAACCGTCTATTCGCTCGCCGAGGACGATCCGGCCGCCGTTCCCTGGGCGCATCTCGAACCGCGGCCGTTGCTCGAAGACTGGCTCGCCAGACATCCGATCGCCGGCCTTCGCGCGCTCGACGTCGGCTGCGGACTGGGCGACAACGCCGAGGCGCTGGCCCACGCAGGCGCCCGCGTCGTCGCCTTCGATCTCGTGGAGCGCGCCGTGCAATGGGCGCGCGAGCGCTTCCCGGAAAGCGACGTCGACTATCGAGCGGCCGATCTCTTCGATGCGCCGAAGGAATGGCGCGACGCTTTCGATTTCGTGCACGAGCTTTACACGTTGCAGGCGTTGCCGAAAGCGCTTCTGCCTGACGCCGCGCTCGCGCTCGCGTCCTTCGTTGCGCCGGGCGGAACGCTGCTCGTCATCTCGCGGGCGCGCGACGCTGACGAAGAAATTGGCGGGCCGCCATGGCCGCTCGCAAAAGAGGATATCGAAGCTCTGGCCGTCGACGGTCTGCGGCTGGTCGCGCTTGAGGACATTCCCGCGAAGGACGTCGTTGGTCGGCACTGGCGCGCCGAGTTTCGCCGCGAGGCCGGCGCGTGAGCGCGCCGCTGCTTTCGATTACCAAGGTCAGCAAGACATTTGGCGCGGTGGTCGCGCTCGAAGACGTGTCGCTCAGCGTCGGCGCCGGCGAATTTTTCGCGCTGCTCGGTCCGTCCGGCTGCGGCAAAACCACCTTGATGCGCTGCATCGCCGGCTTCGAATCGCCGGACGCCGGAACGATCGCCTTGAACGGCGTCGATCTCGCCGGCGTGCCGCCCTATCGGCGACCGGTAAATATGATGTTTCAGTCCTATGCGCTGTTCCCGCATCTGAATGTCTTCGAGAACATCGCCTTCGGCTTGCGCCGGAAGGGCGAAGCGAAAGCCGCCATCGACGCGCGCGTGCGCGAATTGCTCGAGATGACTCAGCTTTCGGAGTTCGGCCGTCGACGCATCGCTGAACTGTCGGGCGGACAAAAGCAGCGCGTCGCCCTTGCGCGCGCGCTCGCGCCGCGGCCGAAGATGCTGCTGCTCGACGAGCCGCTCGGCGCGCTCGACCGCAAGCTGCGCGAAGAGACGCAGTTTCAGCTGAAGGAAATCCAGCGCCAGACGCAAACCAGTTTCGTCATCGTCACCCATGATCAGGATGAGGCGTTGGCGCTTGCCGACCGCATTGCGGTGATGCGGGCGGGCAGGGTGGAGCAGGTCGCCGGGCCGATGGAGATCTACGATCAGCCCGCGACCCGTTTCGTCGCGGGCTTCGTCGGAGAAACGAATTTCATCGAGGGGCGTCTGGAGCGCAACGGCGCTGCGGCGCTGATCACCGAATTTGGGCGGATCCCCTGCGGTCCCAGCGATCTTCCCAATGGCGCGCGGGCGACGCTCAGCGTGCGCCCGGAGCGCATCGGCGTCGCGCGCGAAGGCGAGGGGATTCCCGGCGTCGTCGAGAATTTCGTGTTTCGCGGCGAAACGACTCTCCTGCGCGTGCGCGTCTCGGAACACGTCGTTTTGCGCGCGGCGGCGGGCCATGGCGCGCGCCACGCGATCGGCGATCCGGTGCGGCTCAGCGTCCCGCCCGACGCCGGCGCGCTTCTTGCCGAGGAGCCGTAGCAATGGAGGCGAGAGCGCGCCCGCGTCCACGCAAACTTTCGTTGGGCGAACGCCTCGTGCTCGCGGCGCCTTATTTCTGGATCGGCGCCTTTTTGCTTGCGCCGATGCTGCTCGTCGCCAAGATTTCAGTGTCGCAGTCGGTGCTCGCGCGTCCGCCATATCGCCCGATCTTCGCGTATTCGGATGTTCTCTCCGACATCTGGTCGAAAGCGCAGTCCTTCACGCTCGACTCCTATCGCGCGCTGTTCAGCGACACGCTCTATGTCGAATCCTATCTCTCTTCGCTCACCATCGCCGCGATTGCGACGCTCATCACGCTGCTCGTCGCCTATCCCTTCGCGCTCGCCATGGCGCGCGCGCCGGAACGGTGGCGCCCGATTCTCATCGGTCTCGCCGCCGCGCCGTTCTGGACGAGCTTTCTCATTCGCGTCTACGCCTGGATGGCGCTCCTGAAGGATGAAGGGCTCATCAATAACGCGCTGATGGCGCTCGGCGTCATTTCGACGCCGCTGCGGATGTTCGCGACGCCAGGCGCCGTCGTCGTCGGCATCGTCTACTCATATCTGCCGTTCATGCTGCTGCCGCTGTATGCGGCGCTGGAGCGTCAGGACCCGAGCCTTCGCGAGGCGGCGGCCGACCTCGGCGCCGCGCCGGCGCAAGTGTTCCTGCGCGTGACATTGCCGCTGTCGCGCGAAGGCGTCTTCGCCGGCGCGCTTCTGGTTTTCATTCCAGCGGTCGGCGAATTCGTCATCCCCGATCTTCTCGGCGGCTCCGAAACGCTGATGATCGGACGAACCCTGTGGAATGATTTCTTTTCCAATCACGACTGGCCGGCCGCCTCGGCCGCGGCGATCACGCTCGTCGCTCTGTTGATGATTCCGCTGCTGTTGTGGGAGCGCGCGCGGCTCAAGGAAGAGGACGATTCGCAATGAGCGCCGCGGCGTCCTGGGCGCGGCGCGCGACGCTCCTGATCGGCTTCGTCTTCCTCTACGCGCCGATCGCGATTCTCGCGATCATGAGCTTCAACGCCTCGCGTCTGGTTTCCGTCTGGGGCGGATTTTCCACGAAATGGTATGCAACGCTGCTCGACAATGCGCAGCTGCTGCATTCGGCGAAAATCAGCCTCGCCGCCGCGCTGACCTCGGCGACGATCGCGACTCTGCTTGGCCTTTTCGCCGCGATTGCGCTCGCGCGTTTCGGCCGCTTTCGCACGCGCCTGCTGTTTTTCGGCGCCCTGCACGCGCCGCTCGTTCTGCCGGAAGTCGTGCTCGGCCTGGCGCTCCTCAGCTGTTTCGTGGCGCTCGGCGTCGGGCGGGGCTTTGTCACGCTCGTCATCGGCCATGTCACTTTGACGGTCAGTTTTACGACCGTGGCGATCCTTGCGGCGTTGCGCGACTGCGATCCGGCGCTGGAAGAGGCGGCGATGGATCTCGGCGCCACGCCTCTTGGAGCCTTCCTGCGCGTCGCGCTGCCGCAGATCGCGCCGGCGGCGATCGCCGCTTTTCTGTTGGCGTTCACCTTGTCGCTCGACGACCTCGTCATAGCGAGCTTTGCGACCGGCCCCGGCGCGACGACGCTGCCGATGCGCATCTATTCCCAGGTGCGTTTGGGCGTTTCGCCGCAGATCAACGCCATTTCGACCTTGCTTCTCGCGCTCGTCGCCCTGGCGCTCGGAGTCGCCGCGCTTGTCTCCTATTGGCGCGGCCGGCGGATGTCATGAACGGTGAAAACTGCAGCGGCTGCGCCAGATAAGGCGTCATGACTCCCAATTGGTTCGCCTCCGTCCCGAATTTCATCACCATTGGCCGCATCGTGCTGACTCCGGCGGCGATCTCGCTGATCGTCGAGCGACAATGGAGCGCCGCCTTCGTGCTGTTCGCCGTCGCCGGTCTGTCGGATGCGCTCGACGGATGGCTGGCCCGGACCTACGCGCTGCAGTCCGAGCTCGGCGCAATCCTCGATCCGATCGCCGACAAGGCGCTGATCGTTTCAATGTATGTCACGCTCGCCATCGTCGACGCGCTGCCGGCCTGGCTCGTGATCATGGTGGTGTTTCGCGATCTCATGATCACCGGCGCCGTTTCGCTGTCCTGGCTGATGGGCCGGCCAATGCAGGTGCATCCACACTTTTCTTCAAAGGCGACCACGGCGGCGCAACTGGTGCTCGCGGGCGTGATATTGGCCGCGCACGCATATGACATTCACTTTCCGTTGTTAAATGTCGCGCTCATCGCCCTCGTCGCCGCATTGACCGTCACTTCCGCCTGCGTCTATCTGTGGCTCTGGGTCCGGCATATGAGGCTGTGACATGTCGCAGAGAAAACCGTCGCGGGGCTCCAGCGTTGCGCCGCCGCCAGTGCCGTCTCAGGCGTTTGGAACAGACGCCGACGAGATGCGGCAGCTGCAGTGGGCGGGGCTGAGCCTCGAACGGCAGCTCGCGCTCTGGGTCCTGACGCTTCTGGTCCTGGGCCTCGCGCTCTATTTCCTGAGCCCGGTGCTGGCGCCCTTTGTCGCCGGGACCGCGCTCGGCTATCTGCTCGACCCCGTGGCCGACCGCCTGCAGCGGCTCGGACTGTCGCGGCTGGGCGCCGCGGGGCTTCTGCTCGTCGTCTTCCTCCTGGTCGTCGGAACCGCGGCCGTCGTTCTGGTCCCGATTCTCTCGCATCAGCTCGCCGGCTTCATCACCTCGCTCCCGGGCTATCTGCAGACGCTGCACGGGCTGCTCACGCAGTGGAGCGAACGCTTCACCAGCGATTCCATCAACAACTGGCTGCAGGAATTCGGACTTGGGGGCGCCGCGGCCTCGTTCGACGCGCAAAAATACATCAACGATCTGACGAGTCAGGCGGCGACATTGTTCGGCGACTTCATGAAATCGCTGTTGTGGCGCGGCTATGCGCTCATCAACGTGATCTCCCTCATCGTTATTACGCCCGTTGTCGCCTTCTATATGCTGCTTGACTGGGATCACATGGTCGCGATCATCGACGATCTGATCCCGCCGCGCCATCGCGAGGACGTGCGTTCGCTGGCGCGCGACATCGACCGCGCGCTGGCGGGCTTCGTGCGCGGTCAGTCGCTGGTCTGCCTGTTCCTGGGCGTCTGGTATGCGGTGGGGCTTTCGGCGATCGGACTGAACTTCGGCTTCCTCATCGGGGTCAGCGCGGGCTTTCTGAGCTTCATCCCCTATGTCGGCTCGATCACCGCCTTCGTCCTCTCGATTATCGTCGCGATCGTGCAGGGCTGGCCGCATATCCACCTGCCGATCGAGGCGGTGGCGATCGTGACCACCGGACTGATCATGGACGGCTATGTGCTGTCGCCGCGGCTTGTCGGCGCCTCCGTCGGCCTGCATCCGGTCTGGATCATGTTCGCCTTGCTGGCGTTCGGCGCGCTGTTCGGCTTTACCGGACTTATCGTCGCCGTGCCCGTGGCGGCGGCGCTGGGCGCCTTCATGCGCTTTCTGGCGCGGCGCTATCGCGCGAGCGCGTTGTACCAGCATCCGATCACGGACATCGCATGACGAAGGCCGGCGCGCCGGAGGAACGCCCGTCGGGGCGGCAACTGCCGCTCGACCTGCCGACGACGCCTCGGTTCGGGCGCGAGGAATTTCTGCCGGCCGCGTCGAATCTGGCGGCGCTCGACATGATCGAGCGCTGGCCGGATTGGCCGGATCGCGTTCTGATGCTGATCGGCCCGCCGGGCGCCGGCAAGAGCCATCTTTGCGCCATCTGGGCGGCGCGCGCCGACGCTCTCGTGGTTCCGGCCGACGCGCCGCCGACGCTGGAGCGGCTCGCCGCGCAAGCCCCCCGCGCCATCCTGATCGACGACGTCGACCGCGTCGCTGATGAAACGGCGCTGTTTCATTTGCTGAATTTTGTCAACGAAAGCAGGATCTTCCTGCTGATGAGCGCGGCCCGCGCGCCGCGCCGCGACGACGTCCGTCTGCCCGACCTGCTGTCGCGTCTGCGCCGGGCCCCCGCGGTCGAGATCGGCGCGCCGGACGAGGCGTTGGTGCGCGCCGTGCTGGTGAAGCTTTTTGCGGATTGTCAGCTCATGGTCGAGCCGCCCGCGCTGGCGTTCGTCGCGCTGCGGCTGGAGCGCTCGCTGGCCGCCGCGCGGTCTTTCGTCGCAGCCCTCGACCGCGAGGCGCTGGCGCAGGGGCGGCCTGTCACACGATCGCTGGCGGCCAAGGTTATGGACAGTTTCATCGACAAGTAAGGCCGAGGCTTTTGCGGCGGCTCGGGCCTGTGGCATGATGGCGATGACCGGAAAAATGGAAATGAAACCGCATATTCAGGATCAGCTCGCGGCCGAGCGCACGGGCGCGGACATCGCCGTCATGGATCGCGTCGACGAGATTCTCGTCGAGGATCCGGCCAAGCTCGCGGCCTCGCCGCAGCGCTTCATCAACCGGGAACTGTCCTGGCTCGAGTTTAATCGCCGCGTGCTGGAGGAGGCTTCGAACCGCAACCACCCGCTGCTCGAGCAGCTGCGGTTTCTGTCGATCTCCGCCAATAACCTCGATGAATTCTTCATGGTGCGCGTCGCCGGCCTGCGCGGCCAGGTGCGATCGGGCGTGACGGCGACCTCCGAAGACGGTCTGACCCCCGCCGAGCAGCTGACGAAAATCACCGAACGGGTCACGCTTCTGACCAGCGAGCAATTGCGGCGCTGGCGCGAGCTTCGCGCCGAGATCGAAGACGTGGGCATCGTCATCGTCGAGCCCGCGGACGTCTCCAAGGCGGACCGCGAATGGCTCGAGGACTATTTTCTCAGCCGCGTCTTTCCGGTGCTGACGCCGCTTGCGGTCGATCCGGCGCATCCGTTTCCCTTCATCCCCAATCTCGGCTTCACTTTGGCGCTCGAACTCGTGCGTCCCGGCGACCGCAAGACGCTTCAGGCGCTCGTTCGCTTGCCGCCGAAGATCGAACGCTTCGTGCGTCTGCCCGCGACAGGCGACGCCGGGCGCGAGCGTTTCATGCTTCTGGAGACGCTGATCGCCATGAACGCGCAGCGTCTGTTTCCCGGCTATCTGTTGCGCGGGCAGGGGCTGTTTCGGGTCATCCGCGACAGCGACCTCGAAGTCGAGGAAGAAGCCGAAGACCTCGTGCTGCTGTTCGAGACGGCGCTGAAACGGCGCCGCCGCGGATCGGTGATCCGACTTGAAGTGGCGGCCGACATGCCGGCGAGCTTGCGCACGCTCGTCGCCGAGGAACTCGACGTCAACGAGCCGGAGACGTTCGAGATCGATGGCATGCTGGCGCTCAACGATCTCTCGGAACTCGTCGCGCTCGATCGGCCCGACCTGAAATTCAAGCCCTATAATCCGCGTTTCCCGGAGCGGGTGCGCGACAATGGCGGCGACTGTTTCCTGGCGATCAAGCAGAAGGACCTCGCCGTCCATCATCCTTACGAATCCTTCGACGTGGTGGTGCAGTTCCTGCAACAGGCGGCGCGCGACCCCAACGTCATCGCCATCAAGCAGACGCTGTATCGCACCTCCAACAACAGCCCGATCGTGCGCGCGCTGGTCGAGGCGGCGGAGGCGGGCAAGTCGGTCACCGCGCTCGTCGAACTCAAGGCGCGCTTCGACGAAGAGGCGAACATCCGCTGGGCGCGCGACCTCGAACGCGCCGGCGCCCAGGTGGTCTTCGGCTTCATCGAACTCAAGACGCACGCCAAATTGTCGCTCGTCGTGCGCCGCGAAGGCTCGGGGCTCGTCACCTACTGCCATGTCGGCACCGGCAATTACCACCCGGTCACGGCGCGCATCTATACCGACATTTCGGTGTTCACCGCGGATCCGGCGATCGGACGCGACGTGTCGCGCATCTTCAACTACATCACCGGCTATGCGGAGCCTGCCGGACTGGAGCGCATGGCGGTCTCGCCGATCTCGCTCAAGAAGAAGCTCCTCGAACATATCGAGCAGGAAATCGGCTTCGTGAAGGCCGGCAAGCCCGGCATGATCTGGGCCAAATGCAACGCGCTCGTCGATCCGGAGATCATCGACGCCCTCTACGCCGCCTCGCAGGCGGGCGTGTCCATCGATCTCATCGTGCGCGGCATCTGCTGCCTGCGGCCGGGCGTGCCCGGTCTGTCGGACAATATCCGCGTGAAGTCGATCGTCGGCCGTTTCCTCGAACATGCGCGCGTCTACGCTTTCGGCGGCGGCCGGGCGCTGCCGCATCCGCGCGCGCATGTCTATATTTCGTCCGCCGACCTGATGCCGCGCAATCTCGATCGCCGCGTCGAGGCGATGATGCCGATCATCAATCCGACGGTGCACCAGCAGGTGCTCGATCAGATCATGCTCGCCAATTTGATCGACAATGAGCAGAGCTATCGCGTCCTGCCGGACGGCTCTTCGCTGCGCATCGTTCCGCCGGACGGCGAAGAACGATTCAATGCGCATAATTATTTCATGACAAATCCGTCGCTTTCGGGTCGCGGCAAATCGCTCAAGGAGTGGCGGCCGCGCTCACTGCTGAAGCGCGGCCAAAATGCTTGAGGCTCCGCAGAGTCAATTTTTGCGGGGAGTGGAGTCCGGGCCGAGGTCCGTCGCCATCGTCGACATCGGTTCGAATTCGGTGCGTCTCGTCGCTTATCAGGCGCTTGCGCGCGCGCTGACGCCAATCTTCAACGAAAAGGCGATGTGCGGTCTCGGCAAGGGCGTGGTCACGACAGGCCGGCTGCCCGACGATGGCGTCGAAAAAGCGATGAAAGCGCTGCGCCGTTATCGCGTGCTCTGCGAAACGATGGGCGTCGACGACATCGATGTGATCGCCACGGCCGCGGTGCGCGAAGCAAAGAACGGCGCGATGTTTCTCGATGCGGCGCGCGACGCCATCCGGCGCGACATTTCTCTACTCTCGGGCCGTCGTGAGGCGGAGCTGTCCGCCCTCGGCGTCGTCTCCGCGATCCATGAACCCGACGGGGTCGTCGGCGATCTCGGCGGCGGTTCGCTCGAATTGATCGACGTTCGCAAGGAGTCGCTCGGCAAGGGCGTCACGCTGCCGCTCGGCGGATTGGCGCTGATGGACGCGTCCCGGCGCTCGATGCGCGAAGCGACGCGCATCGCCCGCAAGGCCATCGCCGGGGCCAAGCCGCTTGAACATCTCAAGGGCCGCACCTTCTACGCGGTCGGCGGCACATGGCGTTCGCTGGCGAAGCTTCACATGCGTCAGCGCAACTATCCGCTCGGCGTGATGCATCATTACCGTATCCAGACGAGCGAAGCCGCCGATTTCGCCGCGCTTGTCGAACATATCGACAGCGAAGCCCTGGAGGACATCAATATTGTTTCGGCCGCGCGCCGGCCTTTGCTCGCCTATGGCGCGATCGTGCTCGATGAGATCATCCGTCGCGCCAAGCCGCGCGAGATCGTCATCTCCGCCGCCGGCGTGCGCGAAGGCATGTTGTACGAGCGTCTCCCGCCTGCGGAACGGCGCGTCGATCCTTTGCTCTCGGCGTCGCGAGAACTGGAATCGACGTTCGCGCGCGCGCCCGGCTATGGCGACGATCTCGTGGATTGGACCGACGCCTATATGGAGAAGAGCGGAATCGATGAGACGGACGAAGAGCGCCGGCTGCGCCACGCCGCCTGTCTGCTCTCCGACATCGCCTGGCGCGCCCATCCCGAATATCGCGCGCAGCGCGCCATGAACATCGTCACGCAAGGGCCGTTTGTCGCGATCGATCACCCTGGCCGCGCTTTTCTGTCGCTAGCGATCGTGTTTCGCCACGAAGGGCTCGACGGGACCGAAGCGCTTTCAGATTTGCGCACGCTGCTGACGACGCGTCTTTTCGCGCGCGCGCGCATTCTCGGCGCGCTGATGCGCGTCGCTTATTTGTTGTCGGCGTCCATTCCCGGCGTGCTGCCTCGCACCCGCTTGCGGGTCTGCGATCGCGCGGCGACGCTCACCTTGCCCGCGGCTTACGCGGACCTGGCGAGCGAGCGCGTGCTCAACCGATTGAAGTCTCTTGGCAAGCTCATGGGCGTCGATGCGCAGATCGAGATCGCGCCCTGACGTTGTATGCGTTCAATCTGCAAAATGGTTTCAATTGCGAAAGGAATTCGACATGAGAAAGCAATTCGCAAAAATGCTGCTTGCGAGCGTCGCGGCGTTTACATTGGCGAGCGCGAGCGTCGAGGCCTGCACCCGCGTGCTCTATGGAACGTCCGACAGCGACTATATCGTCGGCCGCACGATGGATTGGGACGTCGATCCGCGCACCAACCTGTGGTCGTTTCCGCGCGGCATGGCGCGCGACGGCGGCGTCGGTCCGGGTTCAATCAAATGGACTTCGAAATATGGTTCGCTCATCGCCGACTTCTACGACGCGGCGACGGCTGAAGGCATAAATGAGGCCGGCCTTGCGGCGAACCTGCTGTATCTCGCCGAGGCGGATTACGGGGACCCGAAAGCGTCGAAGAAGCCGCTGCTCTCGGTCGGAGGCTGGACCCAATATATCCTCGACAATTACGCGACCGTCGCGGATGCGGTGAAGGCGCTGCAAAAGGAGCCCTTCGCGATCGTCGCGCCGGATCTTCCGGGCGGGGTGCGCTCAGCGAGCCATCTGGCGCTCGCCGATCAGTCGGGCGACAGCGCCATACTCGAATATCTCGGCGGCAAGCTCGTCATCCATCACAATCGCAAATATACGGTGATGACGAATTCGCCGCCGTTCGATCAGCAGCTTGCGCTCAACACCTATTGGGTTTCGATCGGCGGGGTGAATTTTCTTCCCGGCACGCATCGCGCGTCGGACCGCTTCGCCCGCGCATATTGGAATTTGAACGCGACGCCGAAAGTCGCGGACGGGCGCGTCGCGATCGCCAGCGTCTTTTCGATCATTCGCAACATTTCGGTGCCGCTCGGCATTTCCGCGCCGCAGGAGCCAAACATCGCCTCGACGCGTTGGCGCTCGGTCACCGACATCAAGAATCGGCTCTATTATTTCGAGCCGACGCTCAATCCGTCGATCTTCTGGGTGGATCTGAAAAACCTGAAGCTCGAGCCCGGCGCGAAGCCGGCGAAACTCGACCTTGCGGGCGATCCGATCCTGTCCGGCGAAGTTGCGGACAAATTCGTCCCGGCCGAGCCGTTCAAATTCCTGTCGCGCTGACGGAGCAGGCGTCGCATCGCGCGGCGGGATGCGGCGCGTCATAGGAGACGCGCCGCCGCTGAGCTTATTCGGCCGAAGGGCGCAGGGCGACCCGGTCGATCTTGTCCACCCGCATGGCCTCGGCGCCCCGGGCGCAATGAAACCGCAAGGTCGTGCCGACCGCGGAGTCGAAAAAGGCCGTCTTGCCATCGGCGACGGGGACGACAACACGCGTCGCCTGTGTCGCAGGCGTCGGCTCCTCGTCCAGCGCGGAATCGATGACCATCATGGTGAGACGGCAGCCGCTTTCGCCTCCGACGAAATAGCTCACGACATGCTTCGATCCGGCGTCGAAGCTTGCCGCCATGAGCGGCTTCATCGTCAATGACGCGTCGGCGGCGGACAGGCCCGAGCTTGCTGCAAGGCACAGCGCTCCGCCGAACGCCGCCGCGACAATTCGATTTCCTGCAATCATGTCTGTTCCTTCCATCTTCGAAGCGAGGGTGCGCAGCCGCCGTAGCCGGCTGACAGCCTCGCTCGTTCGAAAGGTGGATAGTGCATCGCACAAAAACAATAATGCGATGCGAAAAATATGATGTGCGTGACTTAAGGTAAGAAAATTAAATGGCTTTTCTGCAGCACAAATTTCAGTCAGGGGCTCTCTGGGCGCGTATCCAATAACGTCTTTTTTGCGGCGCAAAAAAAGCCCCGAGTCATTCGGCGTTCGCCGGCTCGCTCGATTCCTGCCAGTCAAAGGTCACGACGCGCCCGTTTTCGACCGCGAGCGCGAGACGGCCGCGCTTCAATTCCAGCGCCTTCTCGCCAAATACGGCGCGCCGCCATCCCTTCAGCGCCGCGACATCCGCATGGTCGTTGTGCGAGATGGCTTCGAGATCTTCGACGGTCGCGATCATTTTCGCGGCGACGCCCGTCTCTTCCGCCACTTGCCGCAGCAGGACCTTGAGCAGCTCCACCGTCGCGCCGTTCGAATTGCGTCGATCGCGTTCAATGCGCGGGATCGTGGCCGGATCGCGGGCGACGCCGCGCTCCACGGCGGCGACGATGTCGGCGCCCGCCCGCGAGCGCTCCATGCCCTTGGGAAAGGAGCGCAGATTGCCGAGCGCTTCGATCGAGCGCGGCGCGGCCTGCGAGATTTCGAGCAGCACGTCGTCTTTCAACACGCGGGAACGCGGCACGTCGCGCGTTTGCGCCTCCAATTCGCGCCAGGCGGCGAGCTCCATCAGCACCGCCAGATCGCGCGGCTTGCGCGCCCGGTGGCGCAGCCGTTCCCAGGCGTTTTCGGGATGTTGCTCATAGGTCGCGGGCGAGGTGAGCGTCTGCATCTCGTCTGCGAGCCATTCGAGGCGATTGGAGCGTTCGAGCCGCCCCCGCAAGGCCATGTAGATGTCGCGAAGATGCGTGACGTCGGCGATGGCGTATTCGATTTGAGCGTCCGACAAGGGCCGGCGCGACCAGTCGGTGAATCGCGAAGATTTGTCCAGATTGGCGCGGGTGATCGCCTTCACCAGCTCGAGATAGGAGGCCTGTTCGCCAAATCCGCAGACCATGGCCGCGACCTGCGTGTCGAAGAGCGGCGCGGGGATCAGTCGCGCGAGGCGCCAGATGATCTCGAGGTCCTGCCGCGCGGCATGGAACACCTTGACCACCTCGGAATTCGCCATCAGCTCGAAAAATGGCGTGAGATCAAGGTCTTCCTGCAGCGCGTCGATCGCCACGGCCTCTTCCGGCGAAGCGATCTGGATGACGCACACCCGCGGCCAGAACGTCGTTTCGCGCAAAAATTCCGTGTCGACGGTGACGAAAGGATGTTGGGCGAAACGGTCGCAGACCGCGGTCAGCTGGGAATTGGTGGTGAGAAGACTCATTTCTATTGGTTCTAAACGTTTTTGGCCCCGGTCTGAAGTCCTAAGGCGATTTGAAGGCCTGTCCGCGCCCCGGTCGGTCCCAAATTCAGGGCTTTTTCGTCCGGCGCCGCCCCGGGACAACGCTCGGTTGTCGTCAGGACGCCGCTTGTGGCGGTCCAGGTCCACATTTCCAAGTTGCGGGGCGGCGCCGATGGGATAGCATGCGCCGCCACTCTATTCGGGGAGCCACGTCCAACACATGCATCAGCGACAAAACTCCGCTGCTCGCGCGGCTGCGCGGGCGCGGTTCGCGGCAAGCTTTATCCTCGCCGGACTGCTCGTCTGCGCGCCTGCGCTCGCTGCTCACAAGAACCGGGCCAGTCGCGCGAGCCGCGTCAATCCCGCCTGGGCCCAATGCCGCGCGCCCGATGTCGATGCGCGCATCGCCGGATGCACGCAGATCATCGAGCAGATTGACAAGGAGACCCCGCACAACAAGGTCGCGGCCTACGTCAATCGCGCCGGCGCATATCAGGCCAGGGGCGACTACGCCCATGCCCTCGAGGATTTCGGCAAGGCGCTCGAGGTTGCGCCCAAGTCGTCGGCGATTCTCGCCGCGCGCGGCGCCGCGCACCACGCGAAGGGCGATCTCGACAGCGCTCTCGCCGATTTCGATCAGGCGATCGCCGCCGACAAGAAGAACGCCGCCGCTCTGCTGGCGCGCGCCCATATCTGGCGCGCCAAGGGCGATGTCGAGAAAGCCCTCGCCGATCTCGACGAGGCGGCCAAAGCCGACACGAAATCGACGACGGCGAGCGTCGCGGCGGGCGCTCTCTATCACGCGAAGGGCGAGCACGACCGCGCCATCGCCGCCTTTTCGGAGGCGGCCAAGCGCGATCCCAAGCTCGCCGCGGCGCGCAACGGCCGCGGCGCCTGCTACTACGCCAAGGGCGAATTCGACAAGGCGATCGCCGATTTCGACGCGGCGCTGAAAATCGACGCCGGCTACGTCAGCGCCCTCGTCAACCGCGCCAACGCCTGGCGCGCGAAGAAGGACTTCGCGCGGGCCAAGGCCGATTACGATGCGGCGCTGGCCGACAAGCCCGATCTCGCGGCGGCGAAGAAGGGATCGGACGACATGGCCAAGCTCATCGCGAAACAGGGTTCCGGCGGCCCGCCGCCAGCCGACGCGGCTCCTCCGGAAGCCGAGCACGACCACGACTGACCACGGCTGACCGGAGACTGGCGGCGCCGGCGCCTTACAGCGCCTTGGCCGCCGCCAGCACCTCCTCGGCGTGGCCCGGCACCTTCACCTTGCGCCAAATCCTGGCGATGCGGCGGTCCGGGCCGATCAGCAGCGTCGTGCGCTCGACGCCCATATATTTGCGGCCATACATGCTTTTCTCGACCCAGACGCCATAGGCGCCGAGCGTGTCCTTCCCCTCATCCGATGCGAGCGGCAGAGACAGTTCGTATTTGGCGCGGAACTTGTCGTGGTTCTTGATCGGATCGGGCGACATGCCGACCACCACCGTGTTCGCCTTGGCGAATTTGTCGCGCAGGGCGTTGAACTCGATCGCCTCCTTCGTGCAGCCGGAGGTGTCGTCCTTCGGATAGAAATAAAGGACGACCTTTTTGCCTTTCAGCGCGGCGAGCGAGATTTTCTCTCCTCCCGCTCCGGGCAGATCGAAGTCGGGCGCTACGTCCCCTTCCTGCAGGCCTCCCTTCTTGGGCCCAGCCTCCGCCTTGCCTCCAGTCGTGCTCATGGCGCCTTCCTTTCGTCGCATCTGCAGCTAAAATCAGCCCGTAGAATGCAGACTGCGCGCCAGCCGGCAAGGCCGGCCCCATTACCTGCGCCCAAGCTGCAAGAACGCCGAGAGCGAGGCCATTGAGCGACAGGACGGGGCGCAAGCCTAGCGGCGACGGAGGCGTCGTCGATAAGGGGCGGCGCGCGATGCTGCGGGCCTGTCGCGCAGCGTGGCGAACGCCGCGTTTTTGGGCGCCGCGCCGCGGACTTGGCCGCCTGATCCTGATCAGCGGGCTTGGCGCCGCGCTGTTTTGCACGCTGACGTTCGGCGGCTTCTTCCTGCTTCTCTCTCAGGGTCCGATCACCTTTGGCTGGCTCGCGCCGCACATCGTGCAGTCGCTCGACGAGCTTGCGGGCGGGCGCTACGAATTCTCGCTGGCGACGGCGTCGATCAGCAATGGCGATCATGGCCCGACGCTCGCCGTCGATGATTTCATCGTCAAGAAGGATGGCCGCCCCATCGTCGCGGCGCCGCGCGCCGAGCTCTCGCTCGATTTGCGCTCGCTGTTCATCGGCCGCGTCAAGCTGCGCCGGCTCGAAGTTCTCGATCTGGATTTGCGGCTTTCGGTCGATCCGGATGGCGCCGTCGCCATTTCGGCCGGCGCGCATCCCGTTCCAGCGAAGGCGCCGGCGCGGGCGCCCAATGCGCCGCCGTCGCTTGCGAACGGCGCGGGGACGGAACGCGCGACCCTGCTGCGCGACGCCGCGGGCGGTCTGCGCATGCTCATGGATCTGGCCACGAGTCCAAACAGCCCGATCGGCGCGCTTGATCGCCTCGGCGTCGCGCATGGCCGGCTGACGATCGACGACCGCACGATCGATCGCTCGATCCGCTACGAAGACGTGACGCTCAGTTTGGACAAGGGCGGCAACGGCATGCGCTTTTCTGCGGCGGCCGACGGACCTTCGGGGCGCTGGACGGCCATCGCCGTCGCAAAGGGCGCTCCCGGCGGACGCCGCGATTTCCACGCGCAGTTCCGGGATTTGTCGATCGACGAGATCGCCCTTGCCGGCGGCTTTCGGACGACCCGTTTCGACACCGACGCGCCGCTCTCCTTCGATCTCAAATTCGCGCTTGGCGCGGGCGACGAGGTTCTGGAGGCGTCGGGTCAAATCGAGATCGGCCGCGGCTATTTTCGCTTCGACGAGCCTGACCACGAACCGGTGATGATCGAAAAGATCGCCGGCGTGGCGACCTGGGACAGGGCTGCGCGCAAAGTCGTGATCGCGCCTCTCGTCTTGAAGGCCGGCGGGTTCGACATGACCGTCGTCGGCGACGCGCATGCGCCGGTCGGGACCAGGACCATCGTCGACGCGGCGAGTCTCGACGGGCCGTGGACGATCGCATTGCGGCTCAAGTCGCCGACCGTGGTCGCCCCGGAGCGCGCCGGCGAGAAGAACGTCCGCATCGACAGCGGATTGCTCAATGCGCGCCTGTTTCGGGACGAACGCGGCGTCGTCTTTGACAAATTCGCTTTCGAAGGCCCTGACATTCACATCGACCTCAACGGCGCGCTGAACTGGCGCGACGACTTTCGCGTGACGCTCAAGATGGCGGTCGAGGAGACGCAGATCCGCGCCCTTGCGCGTCTGTGGCCGAGCCATGTGGCGCCCTCCGTGCGCGTCTGGTTCGTCGATCATGTCCCGACAGGCGTTCTGCGGCGCGGCCGCTACGCCGCCGACTTCGACGGCGCGGCGCTGACGGCGATGCGCTACGAGCAGGCGCCGCCCGATCGCTCCCTGTTCGCCGAGGCTGACGTCGCTGACGCGTCGGTCACGGATATTCTGGAGGGCATGGCCCCGCTCAAAGGCATCAACGGGCGCCTGCGGATTACCGGACAGACCGCGTCCTTCATCGCGAATTCAGGCGTCATGGAGACCGGGCCGGGTCGACGGCTCGCGCTGTCTTCGGGCCGCTTTGCCGTCGCCGACAGCGCGCTGCGGCCCACGCCCGCAACGGTCGAGGTCCACGTGAACGGCGACGTCGAAGCCGTCGCTGATCTGCTTTCGTTGAAAGCCATCTCGGAACATGCGTCGATCCCGGTCCAGTCGGGCGCCCTGAAAGGAACCGTCGAGGGGCGGCTGCGCGTCGATTTCGAGACGGGCGCGACAGCGCGCGATGACGCGACGACCTTCGCCATCGACGCGACGACGACGAATCTCGTGATCGACAATCTTATCGGCAAAGAGAAACTCGAGGGCGGCGCGCTGCATGTCGTCGCCGATCGAACGGGGCTGCATGTCAGCGGAACCGGGCGCATCTTCGGCGCGCCGGCGACGCTCGACGTGCGCCGCGGCTTCGGCGACACGGGCGCCGCGCAGGCCCAGGTCGCATTCACGTTCGACGACGCCGCGCGCCAGCGCGCCGGCTACGCGATCGCGGGGATCAGCGGTCCGATTCTGGCGACGATCCGCACGCCAATTCCGGTTGAGCACGTCGATACGCAGATCGAGCTCGATCTTGCTCGGACGAATTTCGACAATCCGCTCCCGGGACTGGTGAAACCCGCCGGAAGGCCGGGCAGGGCCTCGTTCACGCTGACCCACCATGGCGAGGGGATGGCGCTCGAGCAATTCCTCTTCGACGCCGGCTCGGCGCAGGCGCAGGGCGTCATCGAGTTCGGCCGCGAGGGCGCGTTCCGCGCCGCCCGCCTCACGCAGGTGCGGCTCTCGCCCGGCGACGACCTGCGCATCGACGCGCAGCGCAGCGGCGAGACAGTGAAGATCGTCGCCCGCGGGACGAATTTCGACGCCCGACCGATGATGCAGGGATTGGTGCGCGCCGATCGCGGCGGCAAGGGAGGCGTCGACGATCTCGATCTCGATTTCAAGTCGCCGATCGTCACCGGCCACGGCAAGCAAATTCTCTCGAACGTCGAACTGAAGTTGGAGCGGCGCGCCGGCAAGCCGCGCGCTGTGGCGCTCAGGGGCTTTTTTGGTCGCGAACAGCTCGTCGTGAACATGGGCCGCGGACAGGAGCGGCTCGAAATTGCGACCAATGACGGCGGCTCGCTTCTTTCGTTCCTCGATATCTATCGCAAGATGGACAGCGGCGCGCTGAGCGCGACCGTGCAACTCAGCCAGAACCGCGCCGACGGCGCGTTGCGCATCCGCGACTTCTACGTGCGCGGCGAACCAACCGTGCGACAGCTGATGGCGCAGAGCGGGACGGCGCGGCCGGACGATCGCGGCAATTACCGTTTCGACCCCGATCTCGTGCGGGTCGGCAGGCTGGAAAGCGAGTTCAGCTGGTCGGGCGGACAGCTCACCGTGCGCGAAGGCGTGCTCTCCGGTCCCGAGATCGGCCTCACCTTCGACGGCTATATCGATTTCCAGCGCGAGCGGCTCGATCTCGTCGGCTCATATGTTCCGGCCTATGCGCTGAACAGTCTGCTGTCGAACATTCCGGTCGTCGGCGCCGTCCTCACCGGTGGACAGCATGAAGGCGTGTTTGCGCTGAGCTATCGGCTCTATGGCGTTCTGTCGTCGCCCTCGATCAACGTCAATCCGCTTTCGGCGATCGCGCCCGGCCTGATGCGCAAGATCATGGGCGTCATCGACGGCACGGCGCGCATGCCGCAGGAACGCTAGCCTGCGTCAGCGCCGCGCGACGTCAGGCGCTGACGAGCAGCACGTGCTTTTTCTTGCCGAGCGAAAGCTTGACGACGCCGTCGCTCGCAAACGCGCTTTCGCCGATGATTCCGCGTTCGTCGGTCACCGGCGCGTCATTGACGCGCAGTCCGCCGCCCTTGATCTGGCGGCGCGCTTCGCCGGTCGACGCGACGAGCCCCGCCTTGACGAAGGCCGTCAGCACGCCGAGGCCGGCGGCGACTTCATCGGCCGAAACGGCGACCTTGGGGAGAGACAGCGCAAGCGCGCCTTCCTCGAAGGTGGCGCGCGCCGTTTCCGCAGCCTGCTCCGCGGCGGCGCGGCCGTGTATGAGCGCCGTCGCTTCCGTCGCCAGCGTCTTCTTCGCTTCGTTGATCTCGGCGCCTTGCAGCGCCGAAAGCCGCGCGATCTCCTCCAGCGGCAGGAAGGTGAAGAGCTTCAGAAAGCGTTCGACGTCGGCGTCTTCCGTATTGCGCCAATACTGCCAGTAGTCATAGGGCGACAGCATGTCGGCGTTGAGCCAGACGGCGCCGGCGGCGGTCTTGCCCATCTTGGCGCCTGACGAAGTCGTCAGCAGCGGCGAGGTGAGCGCGTAAAGCTGCGGGCGGCCCATGCGGCGTCCGAGGTCGAGGCCGGTGACGATATTGCCCCACTGGTCGGAGCCGCCCATCTGCAGCGCCGCGCCGTAGCGCCTGTTGATCTCGACGAAATCATACGCCTGCAGGCACATGTAGTTGAACTCGATGAAGGAGAGTTCATGCTCGCGTTCGAGCCGCAGCTTCACCGAATCCATGGTCAGCATGCGGTTGACGGAGAAGTGGCGGCCGACGTCGCGCAGGAAATCGATATAGTTCAAGCCGACCAGCCAGTCGGCGTTGTCGAGCAGCAGCGCGTCGGTCGGACCGTCGCCGAACGTCAGGAAGCGCTCGAAGACGGTTTTGATCGACGCCTTGTTCGCGTCGATCTGTTCGACGCTCAACAGCCTGCGGCTCTCGTCCTTGCCTGAAGGGTCGCCGACCCGCGTCGTGCCGCCGCCCATCAGCGGCAACGGTTTGCCGCCGGTGCGCTGCAGCCAGGCGAGCATCATGATCGGCAGCAGCGAACCGACGTGGAGCGACGACGCCGTGCAGTCGAAGCCGATATAGGCGGAAAGCGTCCCGGACCGCGCCTTCTCGTCCAGGCCCGCGAAATCCGAGCACTGATGGACGAAGCCGCGCGCGATGAGCGCGCGCAGGAAATCGGACTGGGGCGAAAAATCGGCGGTCATGGCTGGGTGATAGGCGCAACGCGAGGCCTGCGCAAGCGATCCCGGCCCAGAGTTCCCGCTTGCAATCGCCGTCTTCCTTACCTTATGTAAGGAGGCTGTGAAAAGGACGCTGGGAGAAGGAAAAAGCGCCGATGTCGAAGGCGACGCTGACCAGTAAGGGTCAGATCACTTTGCCCGCAGAGGTGCGCGGCGCTCTGAGGGTGGGGACTGGCGATACGCTGATTTTCGAAAAGACCGCCGCCGACGCCTTTCTCGTCCGCGCGGCATCGGGCGACATACGCCGCCTCAAAGGCGTCGTTCCCGCGCCCGCAACGCCAGTTGCGCTCGAGACGATGGAGGCGGCGATCCGAAGGCGCGCGAGTCGAAAGTGATTGCGCTCGACACCAATGTGCTCGTCCGCTACCTCGCGCAGGACGACCGTGAGCAAGCAAAGGCCGCAACGCGGTTTATCGAAGAACGGTTGACCGCCAGCGATCCGGGTTTCATTTCGACGATCGTCCTTTGCGAGATCATCTGGGTGCTTGAAAGCTGTTATGATCTAAAGGGATCAGATATCGTTTCGATCATCAAAGTCCTGCTCGATACGCGGCAGATCGTCGTGGGCGAGGCCAATGCGGTGCGCGCGGCCCTGAATTATTTCAGCGTCGATCTTGTCGATGCGATCATTCACGAAGTGGGCAAATCACGACAGTGTCAGGCGACGGTGACGTTCGACCGCAAATTCGCTCGGCTTGCCGGCGTCGAACTGCTTGGCAAATGAGCGGAATTCAAATCTGATGGCGGGCGCGTCAGCCAATTCGGGAGACACGCTCCCCCAGGCCCTTCCTACGGGCCGCTTTCTTGCCCCGCTGCGGGGCTTTTGGTAGAAGCCGCAGGCTTTCGCGCTCGCGCCGGCGCGCCGTCGAACGCTGGACAATCATGCTTTTCTACGAGCCGCTGTTCCTGTTTCTGTTCGGCCCGGCGGTCTATCTGATCTACCTCTTTTTCGGCGAGGTCCGCACGCGGCGGGCCCTCATCCTGTTCGCGGCGAGCGTCGTCTTTTACGGCTGGAGCGAGCCGGTCTTCATCCTTCTCGTCTTCGCGTCGGTCGCGCTCGACCTCTATGCGGCGCAAAAGATCGCCGCGCTGGCGGAAGGCGACGCGCGAAAAAAACGCTGGCTTGCGCTCGGCGTCGCCGCCAATCTCGCGATCCTCGTTTACTACAAATACACAGGCTTTCTCGCGCTCAATCTGGATGCGCTTCTGAAGGCGCTGACTCTGCCCGGGATTAATATCCCGCAGATCGCGCTGCCGATCGGCGTCAGCTTCATCGTCTTCGAGAAGATCACCTATCTCGTCGACGTCTATCGCGGCGTCACGGCGCCGGCGCGCGGGCCTCTGCTGTACGGGCTTTACGTCTTCTTCTTTCCCAAGCTCCTCGCCGGTCCGATCATCAAATATCACGACATCGCGCGTCAGTTCGAGGCGATGCCGCATGCGGACGTCGATGACTTCATCACGGGCTTTTCGCGCTTCATGCTCGGCGTCGTGAAGAAGCTGCTGTTCGCCGACACGCTTGCGAGCGGCGCCGACCTGATCTTCGCGCGCGACGTCGGCGGGCTCGGCTTCGCCGAAGCCTGGGCGGGCGTGTTGTTCTTCACCTTCCAGATCTATTTCGATTTTTCCGGCTATTCCGATATGGCGATCGGGCTTGCCCGCATGTTCGGCTTCCGGCTTCTGGAAAATTTCAACATGCCCTATGTCGCCACGAGCATCACCGATTTCTGGCGGCGATGGCATATTTCTCTCACCAGCTGGATTCGCGAATATCTGTATTTTCCGCTGGGCGGCAATCGGCGCGGCGAAGCGCGCACCTATGTCAATCTGTGGATCTGCTTTCTCGCCTCGGGCGTCTGGCACGGCGCGGCTTGGACATATATCGCCTGGGGCGCCTACAATGGCGTGTTCCTCGTGCTCGATCGGTTGTTTCTGGTGAAGCGGCTGCAGCGATTGCCGGACTGGTGCGCCAATATCGTAGCAATGATGATCGTGATTGTCGGATGGACGTTGTTTCGCGCAACGTCTCTTTCGCAGGCGGGCGCGTTGCTGGCGCTGATGGCCAATCCCTGGGCGCAGGCCGGCGCGCCGGTCGCCATTCCCGAGGAATATATTGTCGTGGCGCTCATCGCCGCGGCGATTTGCGTCGCCCAGCGGCTGTCGCTTTACGTCAAGGAATTCGACTGGGGAAGCGCCGCCCAGCGCTACGCCCTGGCGTCGAATGCCGCGCTGTCCGCGCTCTTCCTCGCGGCGCTGGCGAAGGGGCTCGCCGATCCCTTCAAACCCTTCATCTATTTCCGGTTTTGAATCGGACGGGCGATGTCTGACGATATGGACAAGCGCATCGAGACAGATGAGACGGCCGTCGGCGCGGCGCCTCTTCGCGCGGCCGGCGTGATCGCCTTTGTCAAACTGCTGACGCCTGCGCGCCTGCCGATCTTCGGTTGCGCGGGATTCATCGCCTTTCTGTTCCTCGCCAATTTGTGGAATTTCGCCGTCGAGCGCGATTGGCCGAAGCTGCGCATCCGCAGCGCCTGGCCGCTTTATGGAGTCGCCAAGCCAAAGCCCGCGTCTTGGACGCTCGACGCGTTTCTGTCGGGAGAAACGCAAAAGGCGGTCTCTGAAAATCTTGGCCGCATGTCGCCGGTGTTTCCCATCTCCGTGCGCGCGAAAAATCAACTCGTCTATTCGCTCTTCGGCGGTTCGGCGGCGCCGGGAGTCGTGATCGGCCGCAACGGCCAACTCTATGAGCAGTTCTATATCGACGAATTTTGCGCCCGCGACGGCGCAGTCGATTCGTCGCGACTGAGCGCATGGTCCTCGACGCTGCGCGACATTCAGAACTTGGCGCAGGCGCGCGGAAAAAGCTTCGTCTATCTCATTTCGCCGTCGAAGGCCGCGCGCTATCCGGAAGATCTGCCGAAGTCCGCGTCTTGCGTTGCGCGCGCGGCGTCGACGCCGGAGAAGCTGACGCCTCATCGCGCAGCGCTCGACACCGCCGGCGTGCGTTACGTCGACGGCCCGGCGCTCATTGCGACGGAAAAACGCAGGCAGCCGATTCCGCTTTTTCCGCGCGGCGGCACGCATTGGAACAGCGTCGGCGGCGCGCTGGCCATGCGCGACGCGACGCGCGCGCTTCCGGCTTCTCCGATCGGCGTATTGGACTTCACTTCGGCGTCGGCGCCCGAAGCCGTCGGCACGGACCGCGACCTTCTGGATCTGCTGAATCTCTTATGGCCGGATGCGCATTACCCCACCGCCGCGATCGGCCGGGCAGGGGAGAAGGGCGATTGCCCGCGCCCGCCGCGGCTGCTCGCGCTTGGCGGAAGCTTTCTGCATGAAGCGCTGGCGGCGGCGACGCTCGCGCCCTGTCCGCCTCAAATCGACTATTGGTTCTATATGCGGACCGAGGACAACAATATTGAACTCGGCCATTACCGGCGCGCGCCCGGCGACGCCTCGAATGGCGAACGGCTGCGGGCAACATCAGACGAACTCGATGAAAACCTCGCGCGCGCCGACTTCATTCTGCTGGAAGAAAACGAATCCAGCATCGCCACGACGAAACAGGTCGGCCACCTCCTCGAGGCGCTGCGCCGTCTGCCTTAGTCGCGCCGCTCAGGCGGCCTGCGACGGATCGTCCCAATAGCCTTCCGCGCGCGCGATTTTGGCGTATTCCGCATGGACCAGCGCCGGGCTGTAGACCCGCTCGAGCCGGCGGACGACGAAATGTCCGCGCGCCAGACTTTGGAAGTGCTCGGTGAAGGCGACATTGATCGCCGCGCCGCTGATCGCGCCAATGACTGGAACGGCGCGCGCGGCGGCCTTTTGCGAGACGATCACGCCGAAACGCGTCGCGATCGCGCCGATCAGGCGCGCCATGGCGGGAGCCGTCTCGTCGGCGACCCGGCGGGTGGCGATAAAGCGCGCGGCGTCGGTGACGGATTTTGCGAGAAGCGCGCGCAGCGCGAGATAGCCGCCCTCCAGAACATTGCTTTCGCCGGAGGGCTCGCCGAGCGCGAAAACTTCGAGACAGGCGAGGGCGGCGCCAGGGTGGCGCATGTCCTCTCCCTCGGCTTGCGCGATTTCCGCGATCGAGCGCAGCATGATCGTCGTCGAGACCGGCAGTTCAAGCGGCAGGCTCGCAAGGCCAACGGCGCCGCCCATGCCGCCCGTCAGGGCCGCGAGACGACGGTGAATCCGGATGGAATCCTTTGCGGGCTGCGCGTCGAGGCTCGCGAGCGCCATTTTCATCGCCGCGATGAGCGCTTTTTGCGTCGCGGCGGTCGCCACCGCCTGCAGTCGCGGCGGCAGCGTCAGCGAACCGAAGCTGAGCTGGCGGTTCGCCGCGCCGGCGAGCCGCGTTGCAAAACTCTGTCGCTCAAGCGCCGCGACCGCGGCCTGCAGCGCCTCGAGGTCGGCGCGCGACAGTCCTGCGTCGAAGAGAACAGGAAGCGGATGCGAATGCGTCACGGGCGGCCCTCGGCTGTTTGATTGCCCGTTAAAAATCGGACTCCTCCGCGGTCTTTGCAAGCGCGGCAAAGGTATGGCGGAACGGCAAACTGCGTTGGAAATGTTCCAAGCTTGTGCGTCGGCGCACATGGCGCTTGACGCATTCAGGAAATCCCGGGGTTCCGCTGGAACGACGCTATTGCAATTCGGCGCTCGTAATGTACTGCAAGGCTTGCGTTTCGCGGCTCCATTCTAGGCGTCGCCGAGACTTTCGGAAGAGGAGGACTGAATGCTGAACTTAGGTCTGGGTCGCGCACTGAGCGGCGCGTGCCTCCTGGCGCTCCTGGCGCCGGCGAGCGCGCTCGCGGGCGACCGCGTTGGGACCCTGCAATGCCGGCTTTTGGGGAACGGCATCAGCGTTCTGGTCGAAAATCAACAGATGGATTGCATCTATAGCGATGACGCCGAGGGCGCGGCTCCGGCTCATTATGCGGGCACGCTCACCAAGGTCGGCGCAAATGTGACCATCAATGGTCCCGGCCAGCTGGCCTGGGGCGTCGTCGCGGCCACGAACCACCTCGGACCGGGGGCGCTCGCCGGCACCTATGTCGGCCCGGAAGTGTCGGCCAAGATCGGCGTCGGCGGCGGCGGGGCGGTCCTCGTCGGCGGATCCGACAACACCTTCTCGCTGCAGCCGTTCACCGTCGAAGCCGGATCCGGCGTGGGTTGGACGGCCGGCGTCGAGAGCCTGACTCTGGTCTATATCCCGCCGCCGCCGCCGCCGATGCCGCGTCGTGGCCATGTGCACCATCATCGCCACGGGCATAGGACGCACACGCACTATCACACGAGCCACCACCACAACTGAGGCGTGGCGCGTCAGGCCGGGGCGGCGAAACTCAGCAGCCGGTCGGTCGGAAAATCGTAAAGCCTCGCGTTCTCGCGCCATTCCGGCGCCAGCAGCGCGAGGCATTTTTCTGCGAATTCTTCGGGAGTCCTCAGCGTCATCGGGTCTTCGCCCGGCATCGCCTGCGCGCGCATGCGGGTGCGCAGCGGCCCCGGATTGGCGAGCATGACGGTGACGCCGCCGGCGGCCTCGGCCGCGTAGGTGCGGGCGAGCGCCTCGAGCGCCGCCTTCGAGACCGCATAAGCGCCCCAGAACGGCTTCATGGCGGCGCGATGCGCTACACCCGAGGTGACGAACAGGACGCGCCCGGCGCCGGAGGCGCGCAGCAGCGGGTCGAGCGAACGGATCAGCCGCCAGTTGGCGGTGACGTTCACGGCCATGACGCGGCTCCAGTCCTTCGGATCCACATGCGCGAGCGGCGACAGAGGGCCGAGGACGCCCGCATTGCCGACAAAGGCGTCGAGCTTTCCCCAACGCTCGAACAGCGCGGCGCCGAGACGGTCGAGCGCGTCGAAGTCGGCAAGATCGCACGGAACGAGCGTCGCCTCTCCGCCCAAAGCGCGGATGTCGTCGTCGAGCTCCTCGAGCGCGCCCTGGGTGCGCGCGAGGGCGACGACATGCGCGCCGTCTCGCGCGAGTTCAAGCGCGAGCGCGCGTCCGACGCCGCGCGACGCGCCGGTGACAAGTGCGATGCGGGGGGCGTCCGAAGAAGACATGAAAGTCATCCGCCAGAAGAATTCCAAGGGTCGATCAATTCGATCGGAAGATCCGCGAAATGACGAACATTGCGCGTTGCAATGGACATTCGGCGAGACACGGCTATTCCCGCAATTTGAGAATCTCTGATGTCGATCGGACGGCCAACTTTGAGTCGGTCCGCTGACACCACGGCTGTCGCAAGGGCTGCATCGAAATCAAAACTTGCGATGCGGTGCGCGAATTCTTCGTAGAGCATCATGTGGACGGCTGTTTTCAGGCGAACCTTTCGCTGTCCATCCACAAGCCTTTCCACACCCTGAAATAACTCCATTGCTGTGATGGACGTCGTCCACAGGTCTTCAAAGCGTTGTCGATCCAACCATGCTTGAACGCGCCGAGAGGGCTCCGAACGCATCAATTCTGAAAGCACATTGGTATCGAGAATGATCACTCAAACTTGGCCGGCTGGATCTCTTCGCCATGAAGCTCGAAATTTGCCGCTTCCTGTTCACTCAGACCAATTCCTTCAAAGCGCTTCATAATTCGGGCGCCTAACCCCGAGGGAGGAAGCGCACGTGGAATCGGTCCGAGCGCTTCGTTCAGTATCGCCTGGGCTTCTTCTTCGATGCTTCGTCCGTGCGCTTGGGCGCGCGCCTGAAGGCGATCGGCTAAGCGATCGTCCATTTTCTTTAGAATAAGCTGCGCCATGACGATGTCCTCTAGAGGACGATCTAGTTCTATTCCACCGTGACATCAAGCGGATATGAAATTCGCTTTTTTCAGCTCGCCTCGGCCAGCAGCGACAGCTGCGCCCGGTTTTCGCCGACGAGATCGGTCAGCGACGTGGGGTAGTCGCCGGTGAAGCAATGATCGGTGAACTGCGGCCGGACGGGATCCCGACGCTCATAGCCCATGGCCCGGTAGATGCCGTCGACCGACAGGAACGCCAGCGAGTCGCAGCCGATATATTCGCGCATCTCCTCAAGAGTATGCGTCGCGGCGAGCAGCTTCTCCTTCTGCGGCGTGTCGATGCCGTAATAGTCCGGATTGGTGATCGGCGGCGACGAAATGAGGAAGTGCACCTCCGTCGCGCCGGCGTCGCGCATCATCTGCACGATCTTCACCGACGTCGTGCCGCGGACAATGGAATCATCGATCAGGATCACGCGCTTTCCGGCGACGACGCAGCGATTGGCGCTGTGCTTCATGCGCACGCCGAAATCGCGGGCGATCTGCGTCGGCTCGATGAAGGTGCGCCCGACATAGTGATTGCGGATAATGCCGAGCTCGAAGGGCACGCCCGACTCCTGCGAATAGCCGAGCGCCGCCGGCACGCCGGAGTCCGGCACAGGCACGACGACGTCAGCCTCGATCAGGCGCTCGCGGGCGAGCTCGGCGCCCATCGCCTTGCGCACCTGATAAACCGGCCGGCCATGCACGATGGAGTCGGGACGGGCGAAATAGATATATTCGAAGATGCACGGCCGCATCGGCTGCGGCGGGAACGGCCGCAGGCTCTCGATGCCGTTCTCGGAGATGACGACGATCTCGCCATTCATCACGTCGCGCACGAAGCGCGCGCCGATAATGTCGAGCGCGCAGGTCTCGGATGCGAGAATGAACTTGCCGTTCAATTCGCCGATCACGAGCGGACGGATCCCGAGCGGATCGCGCGCGCCGATCAGCTTCTTGTTGGTGAGCGCGACCAGCGAATAGGCGCCTTCGATCAGGCGAAGCGCTTCAATGAAACGGTCGACAAGCAGCGGCTTGCGGCTGCGGGCGACGAGATGAAGCAGGACTTCGGTGTCGGAGGTCGACTGGAAGATCGCGCCCTCGCGGATCAGTTCGCGCCGCAGCGTCTGGGCGTTGGTGAGATTGCCGTTGTGCGCCACCGCGAAGCCGCCGGTGTTCAACTCCGCAAAGAGCGGCTGCACGTTGCGCAGCATGGTCTCGCCGGTTGTGGCGTAGCGCACATGTCCGATCGCGGCGGGGCCGGGCAGGCGCTTGATGGCGCTTTCCTGGGAGAAATGATCGCCGACCAGCCCCAGCCGGCGCTCGCCGTGGAAGCGGCCGCCGTCGAAACTGACGATGCCCGCCGCCTCCTGTCCGCGATGCTGCAGCGCGTGCAGGCCGAGCGCGGCGATCGCCGCGGCGTCGGGCAGATCGAAGACGCCGAATACGCCGCAATATTCGCGAAGCCTGTCCCCGTCGAGATCGTCCGTCCCGTCAATCTCGCGGGATGAGGATCGGTCGAGATCCCCGGCGGCCTGCGTCATGCTTCGTCCCCCGTGACGCGCCGCCGCCCGGCTGTCCCGGGCGCTCGGGCGTCGCATTCTCGTCATATGTGCCAGCGGCGGGGGCCATCCGCAAGACCATCATTCAGGCTTTTCGGCTGGCTCCGGCGCCGCTTCAGCGGGCGTTTCTGCGGCCGGCGGCTCAGGACTCGCGTCGCTCGGCGCGGACTCGGCTTCGTTCGGCGCAGGCTGGATTTTGTCCGGCTCGACGTCGGCGGGCGGCTCCTCGTTCGCCGGCGCGCCCTTCTTGGCTTTGATCTTGGCGATCATGGCGTCGATGTCGTCGGGCAACATTTCGCGCAGCTTGTCGCCCCCCGCCTGGAGGAAAGGCTTGGCGCGCGCGTCCCTGATCCACTCCGGCTGATTGGTCTCCGGCACGAGCCAGCTGTAGAAAACAAAGGCGACCACCGCGAGCAGGGCGCCGCGAACGGCGCCGAACAGGAAGCCCAGCGTGCGGTCGAGCGCGCCGACCTTCGAATCGAGGATGACGTCGGAGAGCTTCACCGTGACGAGCGAAACGGCGATCAGCGCAACGAAAAACACCGAGGCCACGGACGCCGCGAGAGCGATCTCGTCTTTGCTGATGTAAGGTTTGATGTAGGGTAGAGCGAGCGGATAAAAGAAATACGCCGCCGCCGCCGCGGCGACCCATGAGAGAATGGCAAGAACTTCGCGGGTGAATCCGCGCAAGAGAGCAAGCATTCCCGAAACCAGAACGATGATAAGCACAGCCAAATCAAGATATGACGGCATCGCTAGCCTCTTGCTGTTCGCCCTGAGCTCTGAACGCTTCTAAGTGGGCTGTTGGCCGCCGTTCGGGCGACATCGCACGACCTTCTCCGGAACCTGTGTCGACCTGCGCGCCGCTGATCGAGCCGCGTCGTTCCGGCAGGCCTATGGCTTCCGCACTGGCAGCCTTCTAACGCATCTTGACGCCAGTCGGAAACATTAAAGCGCGGCGACTTTATGCCTGCGCGTCAGTTCTTTCGCGCGCCGACATCCTCGCGATGGAGGCGACGAGGCCGCCAACGTCGGCGCATGGCCGGATCGTCACGCCGGCGTCGCGCGCATCGTCGGAGATCTGTTGAGATTTGGGGACGACGGCCTGACGGAATCCAAGCTTTCCGGCTTCCCGCAGACGCATGCCCGGGTGAATGACCGGCCGGACCGCGCCCGAAAGGCCGATCTCGCCGAAAAAGCACATGTCGGGCGAAAGGACCGCGCCCGACAGGGATGAGACGAGCGCCGCGGCGGCGGCGAGGTCGGCGGCGGGCTCGTCGGCGCGAAAGCCGCCCGCCACGTTGAGATACACGTCATGCATGCCAAGCTTCAGACCGCCATGGGCCTCGAGCACCGCAAGAATCATCGACAGGCGGTTCTGGTCGAAGCCCACGACGGCGCGCCGCGGCGTCCCGAGCGAGGTCGGCGCGACCAGCGCCTGGATCTCGATCAGCAGCGGACGCTGGCCCTCCATGCCCGCGACGACCGCGGCGCCGGGCGCGCCCGCATCCCGGCCGGCGAGGAAGAGCGCCGATGGATTGGCGACCTCGGCGAGGCCGAGGTTGGTCATCTCGAAAACGCCGATCTCGCCCGTCGCGCCGAAGCGGTTCTTGGAGGCGCGCAACATGCGGAAATGATGCGCGCCGTCGCCTTCGAAGGAGAGGACGGCGTCCACCATATGCTCGACGACGCGCGGACCCGCCACTTGGCCGTCCTTGGTGACATGGCCGACGAGAACGATCGTCGACCCCGTCGTCTTGGCGTGTCTCAGAAGCGCCTGGGCGCTGGCGCGCACCTGCGTCACCGTGCCCGGCGCCGACTCCGCCATGGCGGTGTGCATCGTCTGAATGGAATCGATGACGATCAGCGCGGGGCGCGCGCCCGCCGCGCAGGTGGCTAGAATGTCCTCGACCTGAGTCGCCGCCGCGAGCTCCACCGGCGCGTCGGAGAGGTCGAGCCGCGCCGCGCGCAGGCGCACCTGGGCGACGGCCTCCTCGCCTGAAATATAAACGACGCGGGCGCCGCGCCGCGCCAGCGTCGCGCAGGCTTGAATAAGCAGGGTGGACTTGCCGATGCCCGGTTCGCCGCCGAGCAGCAGCACTGAGCCCGGAACGAAGCCGCCGCCCGTGACGCGGTCGAATTCGTCCAGGCCGGTCGCGATCCGCGGCGCCGGCCGGCCTTCGCCGGTCAGGCCCTCAAGCTCGAAGACGCGACCGCGCGTGGACCGGCGGGCCACTGCGCCGGCGCCGACGCCGGATTCCTCGACGAGGCTGTTCCATTCGCCGCAGGAGTCACAGCGGCCCTGCCACCGCGAGGCGACGGCGCCGCAGTTCTGACAGACGTAAAGCGCGCGGCTCTTGGCCATGAATGCTTGGCGCATGGCGCGCCGGCGCTTGTCAAGCCGCGATCGCGCCGCCGCCGCTCGACGTCATTCGCCGTCGTTGATTCGCGCGCGCAGGATGTTGGAGGGTTTGAACGTGACGACCAGCCGCGCCGAAATCTTCGCGCCGGCGCCCGTCTTCGGATTGCGTCCCAGCCGCTCCTTTTTGGCCCGCACCAGAAAGGCGCCGAAGGAGGACAGCTTGACGTCTTCGCGCGCGACGATGCGCTCGAAAATTTCTTCAAGCACCATTTCAACGTATTTCGCGCAGTCGGCCCGCGGCACGCCGACTTTGCGGTGAACCGCGTCCGCAAGGTCCGAACGCGTGACGGCGCCCCTTCTCGCTAGGCGCTTTTCTCTCGCCTCGCCATCCGGCTCAGCGCTAGCGTCCACCTTGGCCATCTTCCGCCTTACAATTGATCAGCAATGACTTTTGTGGGTCAGTTTGAAGCGCGTCTGCGTGACACCGCGACCGCTATTCGGGCGTCGCGCGGCAACTCCCAACTCCCACAGCGGGTATTCGCCGCCGTTATTGTCAGAATTTTTCAGAATTGAAGGTGGAAATCAAGCGTAGGTTGTATCTGACGCTGCAATATTTCTTTGGAATATTTGCCGATAAAGGAATAGTTATTGTATTACGCCAGCTTACCAGCGTATCAGCGCCGATCCCCAGGTGAAGCCGCCGCCGACGGCTTCGAGCATCACGAGGTCGCCCTGCTTGATTCGGCCGTCCGCCGAGGCCACCGCCAGGGCGAGAGGCACCGAGGCCGCAGAGGTGTTGCCATGCAGGTGCACGGTGGCGATGACCTTTTCCGGCGCGATTCCGAGCTTCTGCGCCGACATGTCGATGATGCGCCGGTTCGCCTGATGCGGCACGAACCAGTCGAGGTCGTCCGGGGTCAGTCCGGTCGCAGCGAAAGCGTCCTTGACGACGTCGGTGACCTGGCCGACGGCGAAGCGGAACACTTCTTTCCCTTCCATGCGGAGATGGCCGACGGTCTGCGTCGCGGAAGGGCCGCCGTCGACATGGAGCTTCGCGCGGTGGCGGCCGTCCGAGCGCAAATGCGTCGTCAGCACGCCGCGTTCGTCCATCCCGCCTTCGGACGGCCTCGCTTCGAGGATCATCGCGCCGGCGCCGTCTCCGAACAGCACGCAGGTGGTGCGGTCGGCCCAGTCAATGATCCGGGAGAACGTCTCGGCGCCGATCACAAGCGCGCGCTTATGCGAGCCGGAGCGCAGAAATTTCTCCGCTGTGGCCACGGCGAACACGAACCCCGAGCACACCGCCTGCAGATCGAACGCCACGCCATGGGCGACGCCCAGCGCGGCCTGGATTTGCGTGGCGGTCGACGGAAAGGTCCAGTCGGGCGTCGATGTCGCCACGACGATCAGGTCGATGTCGTTCGCGCTCAACCCAGCGTTGGCGAGCGCGTCGCGCGCCGCCTTCTCGCCGAGCATCGAGGTCGTCTCGCCTTCGGCGGCGATGTGGCGCTCCTTGATCCCGGTGCGCTGCACGATCCACTCGTCGCTCGTGTCGACGAGCTTGGCCAGCTCGTCATTGGTGAGCGTCTTCGCTGGCAGATAGGCGCCGACGCCGAGAACGACGGAACGCAGTTGAGGCATGTCTGTGGTCACTGAGCGGTTTCTCGGGGAGGAGGGGTCTGATCGGCGCCGTCGCTTTCGCCGAGCCTGTGCGCAAGCGCGACGGTGTCGCGAATGCGATTGAGGAGGTCGCTGCCCGCCATCTCGTGGCCGATCTCGACGGCGCGCGCGAAGCCGACCGAATCGGCGCCGCCATGGCTCTTGATGACGATTCCTTCGAGGCCAAGGAAGACGCCGCCATTCGTCGCCCGCGTGTCCATTTTGGCGCGCAACTCGCGAAAGGCGCCGGCCGCCAGAAGATAGCCGAGCTTGGCCATCACGGAGCCGCCCATCGCCTGTTTGAGATAGGCCGCGATCTGGGCGGCGGTCCCTTCTGCGGTTTTGAGCGCGATGTTGCCGGTGAACCCTTCGGTGACGACGACGTCGACGGCGCCTTTGCCGATGCCGTCGCCCTCCACGAAGCCCCGGTAATCGAAGCCCGGCAGGTCGAGATCGCGCAGCATGGTCGAGGCGGCCTTCACTTCCTCGATGCCCTTGATCTCTTCCGTGCCGACGTTGAGCAGACCGACGGTCGGACGCTCAAGTCCCAGAATGACGCGGGCCATCGCCGCGCCCATGATCGCAAGGTCGACCAGGTGGCTGGCGTTGGCGCCCATGGAGGCGCCGACGTCGAGCACCACCGACTGCCCCTTGAGCGTGGGCCAAAGGCAGGCGAGCGCCGGCCGATCGACGCGCGCCATCGTATGCAGGCAGATTTTCGCCATCGCCATGAGCGCGCCGGTGTTGCCCGCGGAGACGGCGACGTCGGCGTCGCCTTTCTTGACCGCCTCGATCGCCAGCCACATCGACGAAACCCGACGTCCGTAGCGCAGCGCCTGGCTCGGCTTGTCGTCCATGCGGATCGCGACGGAGGAGTGCCGCACCTCAGCGCTTTCGGCGAGCCGCGGATGGCGCTGAAGCTGCGCGCGGATCGCCGGCTCGTCGCCGATCAGCAGGAAGCGGCTGCGCGGGTGCCGTTCGAGCGCGCTGGCGGCGCCCGCAATGGTCACCTTCGGACCGAAATCGCCGCCCATCGCGTCGAGCGCGATCCGAACTGCTTGCGGCATTTATTCCGTTTCCCCCGACTGCGCGCCCAGATTTCCGTTTTGACCTTTTGGCCGGCTTTTGTGACGCGTCCGAGAAGCGCGTCCGCGCTCCCGCCCTCGCGCGCGACTTGCCATTTGCCGGCCGTGCGCGCAAGTGCCTATGACGTCTCCCCTCAAGCCTCGCCTCGCGGCTTGAGGCGCCGCAAAGCGCCAAAAGGCGAGGCGGCCCCGCTTCCGTCGCCCGGTTGCGGTTCGACGAAATGCGCCCCCGGTTTGCGCGGATAGGGATCAAGCGCGAGCGTGAGAAATTCGGAGACGACGGCGCCGAGATCGACGCCGCCGCCGATCAGCGGGTCGGGCGGATCCTCCTCCAGCGAAATTTCGGTTGTTTCCTCATGTCGCCTGCGGCTGCGCGGCGCCTCGTCCGGCGGCGCAAAGCGCATATGGACCGGTTCGATAATGTCTGAATCGAAATCTTCCAGGGTGGCGACGCAGGTTTGCCTGACGCTGGCGCGCAATTCGCCGTCGATCTCCAGACCGTCGCCGCGCCAGCGCCGCGTCCGCAACTCCGCGTGAAGCGAATGCACTGCGGGCAAGGCGTTGTGGCGCGCGAGCGCCGCGCATTCGGCCGGCGTCGCGTCGATGTCGACGTCCAGCCCTTCGGGCGGCACTTCGGCGACGGTCAGACGGCGCGACAGCGGCGCAAGCGTCTCAATATCCTTGTTCATGGCGTCGCCTCCTATCATGCGCCTCATTCTCTGAACCAGATATGTGCGTCGGCGCACGGACGCCAGCGCGGCGTCCCGCAAGGCGGGAAGAGCCGTCTTGCTTTCGCTGCGTTCGAAGATTACGGATTCTCGCGAGGGAATAATGCTTCGGCGCATGCGCGCTGCGGCGGATGATTTCGGAGACATTCATGGCGCAGGCTTTGCGCGTCGTTGTTCGTATGGCGGCCCTCGCCGGCCTCGCCGTTTCGCTTTCAGCCTGTCTTGGATACGAGGGCGTCGTCAACCGCGGCGCCGTCCTTGATTCGCGCAGCACTTCGCAAATCAAGCCCGGCATGCCGGCGCAGCAGGTGATGACGACGCTGGGGACGCCCTCCACGACGTCGACGGTGGGCGGCGACGCCTGGTATTACGTCAGCCAGCGCATCGAGCGCCAATTCGCCTTTATGCCGCAAAACATTACCGAACAGCGCGTCTACGCAGTGTATTTCGACAAGTCGAAGAAAGTTCAGCGCGTCGCCGACTACGGGATGGAAGACGGCAAACCCGTCGACTTTATTACCCGCACGACGCCGACGGCCGGTCCTGAATATCATCTGCTTCAGGGCATGCTCACCAAAATGTCGAATCTCTTTTAGGGACATCCGTCTCCCGATTCGGGGTCCGACGGCCGCGTTCGCGGCGTGAGTGATGGCGTCAATGTGACGACCGTCACGACTCGATTTGTGCAAGCTCCTGTTAAATTTATGATTTGCGGCGGCGGCGCGCCATTGCCGCGGTCGCGATTATGGCGCGAGCATGGCTCCGGCCGTCGATCTTTCGCCCCGCCTCGCAGGTAACTTTCTGTTTACGCAAACTTTGCGCAAATGTGGAGAAACCTCGAAGCATGACGGTCACGCTGACGAACGCCCCGCCGCCTTTCAAGGACGACAAGGCCGCGTCGCCTCGCTCAGGCCGGCAGTCGAAGACCTCGCCGGTCCCGGTCCTGCAGAATTTACTGGTCGATCAATCCTGTTCTCCCCTGTTGCGGGCGCTCTGCGTCGCGACCTTGCTTTCCGTGCTGGCGGTCCTGGCCTTGACCGCAGAGCGCGAGGACGCTCATCGTCCGGAACGCACGGCGCGGGCCGGACGCCTCCGCGTCGCCGTCTCGCCGCTGACGACGCTGACTGAGCTTGAGTCTGCCGACGACGCCCCGACCGACGACACGGCGCTCGACTCGGATTTTTCGATCGAACAGGCGGCGCTGACCTGGTCGCACCGGCTCGAAGATTCTGACGCCTCCGACACGCCGGGGGTGATGCGTTTCGGGCCGGTCAAGGTGCATCAGTCGATCGTCGAGCGCGTGGTCAAGGCCGCCCAGACGACCGAGATGGATCCGGCGCTGCTCATGGCCATCGCCGACAAGGAATCGAATTTTTCCGCGACCGCGAAGGCGCGGACGTCTTCGGCGAGCGGTCTGTTCCAATTCGTCGAAAAGACCTGGCTTAAGGCGGTCAAGGCCTTCGGCTGGCGTCACGGCCATGGGGAGACCGCGGCGGCGATCGCGAGCGCCGATGCGCCGCGCATCAGCGGACAGAAGCGCGCGCAAATCCTGAACCTGCGCAACGACCCCTATCTTTCAGCCGTCCTCGCTGCGGAAATGCTGAAGAAGGACAGCGCCAGGATCGCCGAAAAGATCGGACGTCCGCTTACATCCGGCGAAACCTATCTCATCCACTTTCTGGGGCCTGACGACGCCGAGCGCTTCATGAGGACGCTGGAGCAGGCGCCGCAATCATCGGCGGCGGCGCTGCTGCCGAGGCCGGCGCGCGCCAACAAGCCGATCTTCTACGAGCAGCAGGGCCGGCGGCTCAAGGTTCGCTCGGTCCATGAAGTGCACGAAGCCTTCGAGACCATGATGGACAAGCGCACCAGCCGCTATGAGGACGTTGCGGCCAAGCTTCCTGCCGGCGCCACCGCCTATGCGGATTGATCTTCGCCGTCCCTAGGCGGGGACGGCGGTTTTTCCGGTCATCAGATCGAGATTCTGCGCCGCCGCGCCCGCCGCGCCCTTGCCGAGATTGTCGAGCCGGGCGACGAGCACAGCGTGGCGGCGGGCCTCGTTGGCGAAGACGAAGATCTCCAGATCGTCGGTTCCGTTCAGCGCCAGCGCGTCGAGCTTGCCATTCGCCGGCGCATCGACCAGCCGCACATGCTTGGCGCCGGCGTAGTGGCGCGCATAGGCGCCCGCCAAATTTTCCGCCTGCGGCGCGCCGGGCAGGGCGTCGAGCGCGAGCGGAATCGAGACCAGCATGCCCTGCCGGAAATTGCCGACAGAGGGGACGAACAGCGGCCGCTCTGACAGCTTCGAATAGGCCATGATCTCCGGCAAATGCTTATGCTCCAGCCCAAGCGCGTAAAGCTCGAAGGCCGGCGCCTTGCCGCTCTCATAGGCTTCGATCATCTGTCGGCCGCCGCCGGAATAGCCCGAGACGGCGTTAATCGTCAGCGGCTGGTCCGGTCGGATCAGGCCGGCGTCGACGAGCGGACGAATCAGCGCGATGGCGCCGGTGGCGTAGCAGCCGACATTCGCGACGCGGCGGCCGCTGGCGATCGCCGCCGCCTGCCCGCGGCAGAGTTCAGCGAAGCCGTAGACCCAGCCGTCCGCCACGCGATGGGCGGTGGAGGCGTCGAGCAGTCGCGGGGCGTCGGCCCCAAGCCCGTCGCAGAGCGCGACAGTTTCCCTGGCGGCGTCGTCCGGCAGACAGAGAACGGCGATGTCGACCGACGCAAGAATGTCGCGCTTGGCGGCCGCGTCCTTGCGCTTCTCCTGCGGAAGCGCGAGGAGCGAAATATCTGCGCGCCCGGACAGCCGTTCGCGGATTTCGAGCCCGGTCGTGCCGGCGTCGCCGTCGATGAAGATCTTTGTCTGCATGGCCCGCATCTAGTCGATTTGAATGAGGATAAAAAGACGTGTCGCGGAGACCTCAGCCGCTTTGACCCGTGCGCCGCGCCGTCCTATAGCCCGGCGGGAAGCGCGCGACGCATTCGCGTCAAGGCGGAGCCGATGGTCGACAGTCCCTGCGTAAAGATCTGCGAACTCGATCGGAACGACATATGCGTCGGCTGCGGCCGCACGCGCGCCGAGATCGCCGGCTGGACAGGGATGTCGGAACTGCAGAAGACCTCGGTCGTCAGCCTCGCAAAAATGCGCCAATCCGAGAAGGATCGCGCGGCGGCCGGAGAACATCGAATCGGACGCGTCGACTGAGCGTCAGCAGGGCGCCCCATTTCGATGAATTCGGCGACCGGCGGCGCGCATTTTGAGATCTGCACACGAATTCAAGCGACGGCGACGCTCCAGTTTGACAGATCGAAAACTCTCAAATGATCCAATCATATGCGCTCTCTTTCAGGGCGCCCGGTTGTCAAAGGGCGACGGAAAATAGATTGTAGCTCTTCGAAAAACGCCTAGTTTCCTATGCAGAGGGCGAACTCAGTCGCGCCCGCTTCCGAGAGGAGGAGCGGCCATGGCGAAGCAGGTCGAACAAAGAGATGGCGCGTTGCGGGGATACGCGCTGCGATTTTTGGAATCTCTCTATAACGCCTCGGTCTATTCGGTGATCGCCTACAGCGTGGTGCTGGTCATGCTCGCGGTCATCGGCCTGGCGATCTTCATGAAAGTCATAAACGTACAGGAATATCATCCGTGGTAGCCGACGTCGTTTGCCGAAGCGCCTGCTGATCGTCGCGCATGCGCCGTCGTCCAACACGGAGCGGTTGCGCGATGCGGTCGTCGCCGGCGCGCGGTCGCCCGAGATCGAGGGCGTCGACGTCGAGGCGCTCAGCCCGTTCCTGACGACGCCCGAACATGTGATGGCCGCGCAGGCGGTCATTCTCGGGACGACCGAAAATCTCGGCTATATGAGCGGCGCGCTGAAGGACTTCTTCGACCGCTGCTACTATCCCCTGGCGGAGCGCACGCAGGGACTGCCCTATGCGCTCTACATTCGCGCCGGCCATGACGGAACCGGCGCGCGACGCGGCGTCGAGACGATCGTGACCGGGCTGCGCTGGCGCGCGATCAACGCGCCGCTCATCTGCCGCGGCGAATGGCGAGAGGACTTCGTCGACTCGTGTCGCGACCTCGGGATGCTGGTCGCCGCCGGGCTCGATGTGGGGGCGATTTGAGCCGATCGCGCCTTCATCTATAGAGGCGCCCGGGCCACAGCGGCGCGGAACGAAGGCCGGGTTCGGCAGTGCAATTGCAGCGAAGCGAAGATTTTCTCGGCCATCCGCGCGGACTCGCCTTTCTCTTCGCTTCCGAAATGTGGGAGCGCTTTTCCTACTACGGCATGCGGGCGCTCCTCGTCCTTTATATGGTCGAGTATCTTCTGACGCCGGCGCGCATGGATTCGGCGCTTGGCCTCGACGCCTTGCGGCGCGGGCTCGAGGCGCTTTCCGGTCCGCTGGGGCCACAGCCCTTCGCGTCGCAGATCTACGGGCTCTATACGGGCCTCGTCTATCTTGCGCCGGTGCTCGGCGGGTGGGTCGCAGACCGCTGGCTCGGCCGCGCGCGCACGATCGTGATCGGCGCGACGCTGATGGCGGCCGGCCATTTCCTGATGGCGTTCGACCGGCTGTTTCTGATCGCGCTGCTGCTCATCGCGTCGGGCTGCGGCTTCTTCAAGCCCAACATCTCGGTTCAGGTCGGCGAGCTGTATGCGCCGACTGACGCCCGTCGCGATCGCGCCTATTCGATCTTCTATGTCGGTATCAATATCGGCGCGTTCCTCGCGCCGCTCGTCTGCGGAACGATCGGCGAGACGGTCGGCTGGCATTATGGCTTCGCCTGCGCGGGCGTCGGCATGGTCATCGGACTCGCGACTTACGTGACAGGCCTTCCGAGCCTGCCGGCGGAGCCGCGCGGCGAAAGGCCCCCGCGCACGGCGCAGACGCGCGCGCAGTTTCGTCGGTCGTTCGCGATTCTCATGCTGCTCTTTCTGCCCTCCGCGCTGTTCTGGGCGGCGTTCGAGCAGCAGGGGAACACCATTGCGCTGTGGGCCGCGCAATCGACCGACCGCAGCGTCGACGTCTTCGGAAGGCGCGCGGAACTTCCGGTGACCTGGTTCCAGGCGTTCAATCCGCTCATGATCTTTCTCTTCACGCCGCCGCTCGTCTCCCTGTGGACCTGGCTCGCGCGGCACGGGCGCGAGCCGTCGACGATCCGCAAAATGTCGCTGGGCTGTCTCGGCGTCGCCCTGAGCTACGGCGTCATGGCGTTCGCGGCCTGGACAAGCGACGGCGCACAGGCGAGCTGGCTCTGGCTCCTCGCCTATTTCGCCGTCATCACCGTTGCGGAACTGCACTTCTCGCCGATCGCCTTGTCGCTCGTGTCGCATGTCGCGCCGCCGGGGTCGCGCTCGGCGCTGATGGGCGTCTGGTTCACGTCGATGTTTCTCGGCAATTTTCTCGCGGGGTGGCTCGGCGGTTTTTGGTCGCGCCTCGCAAGCGTGTATTTCTTCCTGCTCATGGGCGCGCTGGGCGTCGTCGGCGCGCTGATCGTCGAGGCGGCGCGGCGACCGCTGAGCGATCTCCTGACGCGCCATGCGCCGCTGCTATCGAACCTGACGCCGCCGCGCGCGGACATGCGAGAATTTTGAATGAACCTGGTCGATGGGCGCACGCCGCCTCCGAAGCAGATCGCGGCCGCCGTCATCGGCAATGCGCTCGAATGGTACGATTTCGTCGTCTACGGCTTTTTCGCTTCGGTTCTGGCGCAGGCGTTCTTTCCGAGCGAAGACGACGCGGCGGCGCTGTTGCTGGCGCTTGCGAGTTTCGGCGCGGGCTTTTGCACGCGGCCGCTTGGCGGGTTGTTTTTCGGTTTCTACGCGGATCGAAAAGGCCGCAAGGCTGCGCTGCAACTCATCATGTTCGTGATGACCGCCGCGGTGGCGGCGATCGCCTTCGCGCCGACCTATGCGGCGATCGGCGTCTTCGCGCCGCTGCTCGTCGTCGTCGGTCGATTGCTGCAGGGCTTCGCCACCGGCGGAGAATTCGCCAGCTCGACCGCTTTTCTGATCGAAGTCGCGCCGGCCGGGCGGCGCGGACTCTATGGCTCGTTTCAGATGATCGGGCAGGGGCTGTCGATCCTGTTCGGGACGCTCGCGGGCATCCTCGTCGCCAGCGTATTTTCGCCCGACGCGTTGCGCGAATGGGCTTGGCGACTTCCCTTTTTCGCCGGCCTGCTGATTGGTCCGGTCGGCGTCTACATCAGACGCAATCTCGACGAAACGCCGGCGTTTCACGCGTCGCCCCAGGTCGGCGCGGCGATCGGCGCCTTTCTCGATCTGGTCCGGCGGCGCGGCGACCGTCTTCTCGCCTGTTTCGCCGCCACCGTCGGCGCGACGATCTCCTTCTATGTGATCCTCGTTTATATGCCGACCTATGGGAAGACCGAGATGGGGCTGAGCCTCGCGCAGTCCTTCATCGCCCAGGCGCCCGGTCTTCTCGTGCTGATCGCATTGACGCCCTTGATCGGCGCCGTCTCCGACGCATTCGGTCGGCGGCCCTTGCTTGTCGCGTCGAACGTCCTGCTTCTTCTTTGCGTCTATCCTCTGTTCGTTTGGCTGCAGACGGAGCGCTCACTGCTGGCGCTCATTGTCGCGCAGACCGTCTTCTGCGTCATTCTTTCGGGACTGTTCGGCGCGCTCTCGACGGCGCTCGCCGAGCAATTCCCGACGCATGTCCGCACGGCGGGGCTCGCGATCGCCTATAATGTCGCGGTCATGATCTTCGGCGGGTTCGCGCCCTTCATTGTCGCCTGGCTGATCAGCTTTCTCGCCACGCCGGTCGCGCCGGCGTTTTATCTGATGTTCGGCGCCGTCGTCGGACTGCTCGGCGTCGCCGGACTGCGCGAGCGGCACAAAGAGGCGCTCTGTTAGATGCGCCGCGCATGAGAGATTTCCATGAAGCGGTTTGTTTCTTTGATCGCCCTGGCGGCGATGATGCAGCACCTTCTGCTCGCGGCGGCCGTCGCCAGACCTGCAAGATGCGTCGTCATCGGCAATGGCGCGCCAGCCTATAAGGGGGCATGCGATTTTTCGGCTGAAGTCGGCGGCAGCTTTTCGATCGCGCCGATTGGAAAGGGCGCCTTTGGCGGCGCGACCTCGATCAGCGTCTCGATCATTTCGCCGGGCGTCGCCGAAGTGCGCGGGCTGACGCGCGACGGGATCAATTCGCGCTGGGGGGAAGCGAAGCGCTCTAAAGCCGATCCCGCCTGCTGGATCGGAAGCGACTTCAAGATTTGCGTCTATTGATAAATGAAAAGCGGCGCCGAAGCGCCGCTTGCAATGATCCAATTTCGACGAATGCGAAGCTTAGCGCTTCGAGAACTGGAAGCTGCGGCGGGCTTTGCGCTTGCCGTATTTCTTACGCTCGACCACGCGGGAGTCGCGCGTCAGGAAGCCTTCCTTCTTGAGCGCGGGACGCAGCTCCGGCTCGTAATGGGTCAGCGCCTTGGCGAGCCCGTGACGCACCGCGCCGGCCTGACCGGAAAGTCCGCCGCCGGCGACCGAAACGACGAGGTCATACTGACCGGTGCGCTTGGCGACGACGAGCGGCTGCGCGAGGATCATGCGCAGCACAGGGCGGGCGAAATAGGCCTCGATGTCGCGGCCGTTGACGGTGATCTTGCCGGCGCCGGGCTTCACCCAGACGCGCGCGACGGCGTTCTTGCGCTTGCCGGTGGCGTAGGCGCGGCCCTGCTTGTCGAGCTTCTGCACATAGCGCGGCGCTTCCGGCGCCGGGGCGACGTTCGCCTGCAGATCGGAAAGCGAGGAAAGAGTGGTCTCGGCCATGATCAGGCGCTCCGGCTATTCTTGGCGTTCAGGGCGGCGACGTCGAGCGTCTGCGGATTTTGCGCCACATGCGGATGGTCGGCGCCCGTGTAGACGCGCAGATTGCCGAGCTGCTTGCGGCCCAGGGGGCCGCGCGGCAGCATGCGCTGCACGGCTTTCTCGAGGACGCGCTCTGGGAAGCG
>NZ_JBFWNB010000021.1:0-60349 GCF_050251305.1 Methylocystis sp.
GCCTCTGATCACGCCGCCGCGCGCATCGTAACTCCAGTCGGGCTACGCCCTCCTTCCGTCACGACGCGCGCAACAAGGGGTCAATTTTGGACGCCGATATGGGGTCAAACTTCAACGCCGATTGACATCCGCCCAAGGGTTCTTCGAATAGTTCGAATTGGTGACTTGGAACGACGGCATCATTGTCGTGCCCATGGCGCTATCCTATCGCGATGTATTGGAAAGTAAGGTTGGTCTGTGCGCGCTGGGATTCCGCCAACACGAAGCGGCGTCCAGGAAGAGCGGGCGCGTCGGTCATAGATTCTCAATCTCAGAGATTGAGGAGGCGACTTTGCGAATGATGGACGAGGCCTCGTTGTTTGCCGCGTTCATTTCTTCGGCGAGGCGAAGCCCTTCGCATAGGCTGTAGCGAGCCCGGCGCAGCGCGGCGCCAGTCGGATCCACGGCGGACAGGACTGCATCCGTGATGCAGGCCAGCGCTATGGCGGTTTGATTGGCATCGGTCGAGGACATGCGCTGAGTCTACGGGCGCACATCCTACCCGCCATGTTGTGCTTGCGGGTCTTGCGGACTTTGCGGAGTTTTTTGCTGCGCGCGCCGGAGGCTTGGTCTTTCACGGGCGACGCCGGTCGTCGCCCGTGAAATGCACCGCAAAAAGTCGCGTCCGGAACAATGCGGAGGCAAAAGATGTGGAGAAGGAGGAGGAGGAGGGAGTGAGCAATGCGCCAGAAGCGGTCAATGAGGACGCACCACCACAGGCAGGCTAGCAATGGCACTGAGACCTGGCCGTTCCCGCCATCGAATTTCCGAGTCCGCAACACCCAATTCGAGCTTCGGCCAGCGTTTGAATAGTGCTTGCAATGCGCACTTGCCTTCCACGCGCGCGAGCTGGTGGCCGAGGCAAAAATGAATGCCCGCGCCAAAGGCGAGATGTCGATTGGGGCGCCTCTCGAGATCGAGCTTTTCAGGATGCTCGTTCGCGTCCGGGTCCATGTCAGCCGCCGCCAGCATGGCCATTATTTTATCGCCCTTCTTCAGCCGAATGCCCCCGAGATCTACGTCTTTTCGCACAAAACGCGGCTTGGAAAACTGCACAGGCGAGATGAATCGTAGAAACTCTTCGATCGCGAGATTGGCGCGGCTCCAGTCTGCTGCAAGCCAATCGCGAAGACTGGGATTTCTTACGAGTTCGTAGACAGCACCGCTGATCAGATGCGAGGTAGTCTCTGTGCCCGCCCCCAGCAGAAGAAAGACCATGGCAACCATCTCGCGGGGGCTGATGCGATAGCCTTCTTTCTCGACGCGGATAAGCTCCGCGATCAACCCCTCGCCGCCCTGCGCGCGCGCGATCTCAAGACGTTCCTCGATGTAGCGTTTCATCGCGTACAAAGCGGGGAGCAGGCTGACAAATCCAATGACACCTGTCACGCGCGTAAAGCTGTTGGTCCAGGCCATGAACTTCGGCCTGTCCGACTGCGGCAGACCGAGAAGCTCACAGATGACGGAAATCGGAAGCTTGCGCGCATATCTCTCGACGAGATCGGCTGGGCTTCCGACGGCGAATAGCTGGTCGGCGAGTTCATCGGCGATGGCAAGAATACGCGGCTCCATATCGAGAACCGACCGCCTGCGAAAGGCTTCGTCCACGATGCTGCGCAGACGCGTGTGATCCGGCTCGTCCATCGTCAGCATATTGTCGGCAACCGTGCGGATCAGTCCGGGCATCCACCACCGAAGTCCAGCAACCGTCCCGCCCTCCTTGCGCAGGGTGAACGTCTCGCTCTCTTTTAGAACTCGAGCGGCCAGGTCTTGCGTCGTCGTGACCCAGACCTTGCCGACGATTGGGAAATTTACTTCGACGACGAGCCCCGACGCCCTCAGCCTCTCGATCCCCGCGGCGGGGTTACGGAAATATTCCTGGCTTGCGATATCAACTCGCATCGTCATGGCGGATCCTCGTCGCTATGAGTGTCCACTTTGGATCAAAAGCGCTCTCGTTGGGTTTTTTGCCCCTATCGCGGTCTATAAGCCAGCTCGGCTCAAATAGGCAGCGACGCGGCCCGCGCGCTCGCCGGAGAGATAGGCTCGTAATGCAGCGTTGTCGCCATCGAGCAACATTTGAAGCGCCGGACGCGAAACTCGCCATGGACCGTTTGCAATGCGGCGGCCGATCCGATGGACAACGCACCAATGCTGCATCGTTCTCGGCTTTACGCCCGCGATCTTCGCGGCAATATGGATGGGTATGGCTTCGGAGGCATTGAACGGCCGCAGGACGTGATCTTCCTCGATCATGCGCTCTGGCCTCTGATTTCGTCTGCGATGGCGCCAAGCAATGACGCAGCCGAGCCGTCCGCTTCGCGTGTGAGGACGCGGCGGATCGTGGCGAGATAGGCTCCAGACTGGAGGGCGAGGCTCAGGAGGATTCCCGCGTCGCGGGCGAGCGCCGCATAGCCGCTGCCAGCGCGCGGAGCCGTGACGAAGACTTCGGCCGGAGCGTCTGTGTCGTCAAAGCCGACGCCCAGCGAGAAGCGGCGACCGTCAAACACAATGTCTCGAGACTCGTGTGCGCGGCGGTTGGGAAGACGGCGACGGGTCATGCGCGCCCCCTCGCTCGCAGGCACTCGGCGCATACCCACACGTCGCGGCCGTCATCGCCCGACCAGGCGAAAGTGGCGAGATGGCCGCAACGGCAGAAACGGTCGGTTATCGCCTCACGAGAGGCTGCGGCATTGCGTCGATCGGCTTCGCGCTGGAGGCGGGCCGGGTCGTATGCTGGGACAGGCTCGCCGTCGTTTGTCCGCCAACTTTTCCCACCTTGGCGGAGTGGCGGTCTTGACGGTCTTAATGTTACACCCGTCAGCTCGGCGAGCAGCTCGGACCTATGCTCGCGAAGGATCGGCAGCCATTTCGCGCGCGCCTCTGATGGTCCACAAGCCTTTAATTTGTTGTCACTTTCCAGCTTTACGTTCACGCCTTCGGCGGCTGCCTTTTTGATGAGGAGGGAGGCGTTCATATCTCGTCTTCCCCCCGATCTGGATTAAGACCGTCAAGACCGCCAAGATTTTGAGGTGACAGTGGTGACGGTGTTAATGGCGGCTTTAATCGCCACATCCATCGCCCACCACCACGTACGCCCTCCTCTCCGATGCGCGTAGCCTCGACGCCGAGCGTCTTCTTTGCGCGCTCGACTGTCCGCCACGCGATTGCGTGAGCCTCGGCCGCGGAGCGGAGTTCCTTCGTTGCGGCCGGGCCGTCCGCCAACTGCTCTTTCAGGAAGTCCTCGGCCTCGCCAAACGCGCCCTTGTCCTCTGACGATTCCGCCTCGGCCGCCGCCAGCATGTCGCGGGCCGTGCCCTCTATGGCCTCGCCGAAAATCGCAATGCTCGCGATAATGCGGTCGTCGCCAGGCATCGGCTCTTGCTGAAGCTCATAAGCGAAGCCTCCTTCGTCCGGGCCGATGTTGCTTTTCGCGCGGGCGAGGAAGCGACGCGGCGGCGTCCCGTCTTCGGTTTCACCTTCTTTGCCGGCGATCATTACGACGCGCGCCAGAGCGCCAAAGGCTATCGAGCCGGTAATTCGCTCGATCGGCTCTCGCCCGGCCGTGCCCTTACTGAGGTGAGTGACGCCGAGAAGCGCAGCGTTCGCCGACGCGGCGAGGTCGACCAGCGGCTGCAAGGCTCGGCGAGTCTCTGTGTTTTTGTGGCTGTCGCCCGCGACCGCATTGACCACCGGGTCAACGACTATAAGAGCCGCTCCGTCGATCTTTTCGATCTTCGAGGAAAGCGCCGGCATATCCTTCGCGGGATCGAACGGCCGGCGCTCGGTTCCTACCGTCGTATCGACAACGAAATGAATGCGCGTCATGTCGGCGCCGGAAGCGATCAAGCGGGGAACGAGCGTGTCGGCTGGATCGTCTTCGCCGCTCCATATGACGACGTTGCCGAGAGGTGAATGCGAGCCGTCCGGCCATCGTTCGCCGCGCGTAACGATCGCGGCCATCGCCATTGCGAGCGTCGTCTTTCCAGCGCCAGGCTGCCCGCCGATAATGTGAAGCTTTCCTCGAGCCAGCCAGCCGGGCCAAAGCCATCGGACAGGCTCTGGTCTCAAGTCCGAGGCTCGGACAAGATTCACAGTGGCGGCCGAACTGCCATTGTGCGCAGGATCGGTGACGCCGATCGCTTCTTGAGCGGCGCGGATGTGGTCGGGTTCTTCGACCGGCGCGAGCGCATAAAGTAACGAGCCATTTGCGCTCCGAATCTGATCGCCTGCCGCGGCACGCTGGAAAAGACCGGAGTTCCGTAAGCTGGAGCCGACACGCGGAGTTTGTGTCTCGCGTGTTTGCCTTTCGCGATATTTTCGTGCCTCCTCCGCGCAGTAGGCGTCGCGCTCCGAGGGTGTCATTTCGGAGAATTCAGCCATGGCGCGCGCCTCCTTCCTCTCGAGGCGGCACGGACTCGCGCCAGCTATGAATTGCGGTTGTCAGCGTGCGGCGCGAGGTCCACAGGCGCGCTTCGACCGCGGCCACATCAGCCGCCGCAGCCGCAGCGAGCAACGCGGCGGACTCGCCACAGAGGATCGAAGCAAACTCGACGATGGCGTCGCAGGCGATCAACTGCGCATCGGTCGGCTGTGCGGCGGCGCTGGGGATAGCAATTGGCGCGGCGCTCATTGTCTGCCCTCCGTTGTCTCGAAGGCTAGATCGGCAAGAATGCGCGCCTGCGGCTCGTCGACGCCATGGCGAGACAACAGCCATGCGATGCGGCGCGCCGTTAAATCGGCGACGACGGCATCGGCGGCGACGGAGATCGGTTGAAAGTTCGGCTGGGCTTGATTAGACTCGGGCACATTCGCCGCCACAGCGATGTATTCCCGAGCCCGGCCCGCGTCAGCCCGCGTGGCCGGGTTCGATGTTTTGGAGGCCATCCGTCAAGCGGCCTCCGCATCGGAAGTCGACTTCTGCGGCGCGCCGATCTTCGACAGCGCCCAGGCGTCTAAATCCTCTGGCCGATAGATCGCTGCATTTGCGGCTTTGTGGAAGATTGGACCGCCGCCGACGACGGCGAGCTTCGCCAGTGTCTTTTCGGAGCCGAATCCGAATTTGGATTTCAGATATTCGCCGGCCTGCTTGCGGCGGAGATATTGCGCAGGGTGCAATTTGGTCACTCCTTTGTTGAGCGCCGTAGCGCTTGGAATGACCCGGATATTTACCGGCATTTTCAGAGTTGCGTCGCGCAAAACCACGCAAATTTCTGGAATTGCGCAACTTTGCCTATTTCTGCGAATAAGCTAGGCTCAGTGCTTTATCAAATGTTCTCGGAGAAAATACGCCGATCTCCTTGAGATTTTCATTCTTCAGCAGCCTCATAAATTCATTTTTGTTCATGGATGGCTGCTTAGGAAAACGCTCGCGCATCCAGTCTGCAATCGCTTCTGGCTTCGTCCTACGCTTCTGCCTTTCAGGATCGGTGACAACTGGCTCGACCACATCGGCAACAACAGATTCAACCACATTGACTGGCTTTGACCAGATAGAAGTGACCTCGTCGCGGCTAATGTGAACATCTTCCCAGACCATGCGCCCATGCTGCACGACGCAACCAAGGTCGCCGCCTCCTGAACTTCCGTATGAGACGACACACGGGGAAAGCGCGTCTCCTGACTGAGCCTTTACCCATATTCCGGCGTGGATAGGGACGCGTCGGCCCTTTCCGTTAATGCCGTACGCGACCAACTTCAGATCGACGAGCGCCTGAAATAATTCTCTTTCTGCCGCAGCCCATCCCTTGTCGATTTCCTTGAACCTGCTATTCGCCAGGTACTTCAATGCAGCGTTCGATCCGGGATAAATGGCAGGCAAAGCACCGCCGCCTCGAAACTGATCATCGCGCCACGCGATCCAATAAACCGCTTGTCCCAGGAACCACCAATCGTCCGATAGATTCAGCATCGCGCGTCCTTCGCGATCGTCCAGTGTAGCATGTGAGCAACGAGTGGACGTTCCCGCTTTCGGCCCGTCGGCCTAGCTCACGCGCGTTCCCGCGCGCCTATCGGCGCGGAACTTTGCTCAACGGCACAACCTCGGCCTTCCCCCCATCCATCGCAGCCGAGATCGTCGCGCCTATCGTGTCGACAGCGCGGCGCAGTGGATCTGCGTCGAGATGCGCATAGCGATGCGTTGTCGCCGCCTGTGAATGTCCCAGCAACTTGCCGATGATCGGAAGGCCGAGCGACGCCCCTGCCCCGAAGCTGGCGAACGAGTGACGAAGATCATGCAGCCGGACGCCCTCAAGGCCAGCGGCTCGCTTCACAGCAGCCCAAGGCTTCTTGAGGTCTGCGCGCGGCGCGCCTTCCTTCGCCCCGGCAATGATGTGCGGATTGCCTTCGATGCGCGGCAGCGACGCCAATACGGCTTGCGCCGCGGCGCTCAAGTAGATCGGCTTCTTGCCCGTCTTGGAGTCGGCAAGGAAGATCACGCCCCGTTCCAAGTCGACCTGCGACCATCGGGCGTCGAGGATTTCCCGAAGGCGCGCGCCGGTGAGGATCAAGAGTCGGATCGCTGCGACGGCGAACGGATCGAGCTTGATACGGCGGTTGTCAGGCTTCGCAAGATGCTTGGCTCTTGGTCCGCCCTCATCGGCCGCCCACGGCAAGCCAATCGTCTCCGCGTCTCGCAAGGCGTCGCCAAGCCGGGAAAGCTCCTCGCTCGTCAGGAAGCGCTCCCGGCCTTGTTCGGGATACCGTTCGATCCCCTTGGCCGGGTTGTCGGCAAGCGCGACCTCGTCTCGACGTGCTGCCCAGTTCCAGACCGCGGAAACCAGCGCCACCGCGCGGTTCGCCTGAAATGGTCGATCGGCCATTCGCGCGTGAAGCCGCGCCACATCGGCGCGACGCACGTCGAGAATGCGCTTCGCGCCGATGGCTGGCAGAACATGGCCCCGCAAGAGCGCTGAGTATTCTTCGCTCGTCCGGCCTTTGCGCTTGGCGGCGACGTGGAGGGAAAGGAAGTTTTCCGCGACCTGGCCAAACGTCCGAACGGCCCGCGCGGCGCGACGCTCGGCGATCGGGTCACTGCCTTTTTCGACAGCCCCGAGGATGACCTTGGCCTGCGAACGGGCTTCGTCCGGAGTCAACCGCCCGTGCTCACCGATGGTGACGCGGCGCGAACGCCCGTCTTTGCGATACTGCGCCACATAAGCCTTGCGGCCCGTGGGAAATGCCACGGCGCCAAAGCCCGCGAGCGCGTCATCCCAAAGAAAGGCGCGATCTTTCCCGGCTTCACAATACAGAGCGTCGACAGCTCTCTTGGTGACGCGACCCTGCGCCATGCGCGGACCCTCTGACTTTCGGTTCTGGTAAGCAGCCGGTAAGCAGATGCTGGAAACATCAGTCGCTTACCAGAAATAGCGAGGGTACGGTAGATACCTTGTATTACATACCTTCTAGCGTCGATGGAAATTTGTGGAAATTGTCAGAAAACAACAACCGTCAAACTCTTAATCAGCGGGTCCAAGGTTCGAGCCCTTGTGCGCCCACCAATAAAATCAGGAAGTTACGGCAACTTTGTCCGTCCCGGCGGCCAACGTGGTTCGCGAAAGGCCGCATCGCGGCGGCGGTTGATCGAATGACGCGCTCGGGGTTGAGCCGGAACCACTCGCCCAACTAAGCGCCCGGCGATACCTTCGCGCGATGCAGCTAACCACTGCCGATCTTCGCGCCGAAGGCGACGCTCGCGCATTGGATTCGGCGCGGCGGCTTCGCGTGCGCTCGATGCCTTTGGCGCGAGCGTGTTACGCCTTTTCTTGGCGATCAGACCCGTTGTGGCCTTCGAACCGCTCGGACCCGGCTCATCTCGACGCCGCACGATGCGGGCTCGACTTTAGTGTTGATGCCGTTAGCATCAGCGCCTTGCCGGCGGCGCGCTCGGTCCGTTGAGTTGCAGCGGCGCCCGGCTTCGCGCCATAGAGTCAGGCAGCCGATAATTGGAGAAGTCGCTCTGCGGAAGGCGCGGCAGAGATTCCGCAGTCGCCGGCCGAGTGGCGGTCTGCTCGGGAACGTCATTGTTCGAGATCACCGCGCCGACGCCGATTAACGCGTACAGGCCCGCGCCGATTGCCGCGACTTTCCCAAAGCGTGGCCGGGTGAGCGCCTGCGGCCACAACGCGAGTAGCGCGAAACCAAGCGCCGCGCCGCCAAGAGCGCCGCCAAAATGGGCGGCGTAGTCGATTTTATTCCCGCCTGGCGCAGTGATGAGCGGAATCAGCGAAGGCAGAAGAGTCTGCACCGCCGTCGTCGCCATCAGCGTGCGCATCCGACCCGGCGGGAAATGCCGGCTCGCCAGAGCCGTCGCGGCGAACAGGCCGACGATGCCGCCCGAGGCCCCGACGCTGACCAGATTCGGCGGATTGAACGCCACCGACATCAGCGATCCGGCAATGGCGCTGCCGGCAAAAACCGCCGCAAACCATCCAGAGCCGACATAGCGTTCGAACCGCACGCCGACGATCCACAATGAAATGCAGTTCAGCGCCAGATGTTCGAAATTCGCATGCAAAAGCGGCGCGGTAAAAATGCGCAGCCACTGCCCCTCATCGACCGCCGATCTGAAGACGCCGCCAAATTGCACCAGCGTCTCAATCGAAGGCGACATCGCGTCGCCTGACGATCCGTTCGTCAGGCCCAGTTCGGCGAAGAAAATCAGGGCGAGCAACGCGGTCAATCCCGCGGTGACGTATGGGAAAGTCGCTTCGGCCTCGCTCTGCGACTCATGCGCCTGAGCCCGTGCGGCGACATCGGCGTTTCGCGCGTCGATCTGCCGCAAATGCGAATCTTCAGGCTGCGCCGCTTTGGCGGCGCCCACGCGCGCGCTGAAGACGTCAAGAAACCGCGCCTCGTCTTCGCGACGCGAATTGAGCGGGATGGCGAAACCCGCCGGCGACTTCTTTCCGTACAAGGACGAGGTCCAACCGGTGAAGCCTTTCCAACTCATATCGTCGGCGACATGGGGATAAGGCGTCACAATTAGGACGCGGCTCTTGCCCCTTTCGACACATTCGTAGTTCTGCACCGCTCCCCAGGGAAGCACGCCGTCATAGGCCGCGGGATACGTCACGCCCTCATGCGTCAGAATGGCGGTGGCGCGCCCGGATGCAATGAGGCGACCTAAAAGCACTAGGCCGCCCAGCCCAAAGAAGACGACCGCCATGATTCCAAAGGCCGCGTCCGGTTGGCTAGGCCGAGGATTTGACACCATCGCCACGCCAATCGCGACGAAAACAAGACTGATGAGAAACCAGGCTAACAGCCGGCCGCGCGACTCGCGCAATTGGAAGAATATCTGGTCAGTTTCGATTTGCACCGCAGGCGCGGCCTGCTGCGTGGCCGAGACCATGCCCCGCCTTTCCGAACAATGATTCAGTGAGTTTTGCCTAAAGCGCCAACTTGACTATAGGCTTTCCTCGAATTTGTCACCCTCAGAAGACGCAACGGCGTCAAAGGGGGAGGCGCCATCAGACGCGGCCGGGGCGGCGCTTACTTAGAGGATTTCGCTTCGTCGCGCCACACCAGGCGGTACAGATCGAAGCGTCGGTCGCGAAGGTTGCGAACCGTGCCCTCGCGCCGCGCCCAGCCAATGTCGGAGAGATCGAGATCCGCTACCGCGATGGTTTCGACGTTCTCCGTGGTCTCCGCGGCGACGCCGTCGCGCGCGAAAGGGAAGTCGCAAGGAGTCAATATGCACGACTGCGCGTATTGCACGTCCATATTTTCGACGCCGGGCAGATTGCCGACATTGCCGGACATGATGACATAACATTGATTTTCGATGGCGCGCGCCTGGGCGCAATAACGCACGCGCAAATACCCCTGACGATTGTCCGTGCAGAACGGGACGAACAGCAGTTTCGCGCCCTCGTCGACAAGCCGCCGTGCAAGTTCCGGAAACTGCGTATCGTAACAGACGAGCACGCCGATCGGCCCGCAGTCGGTGTCGATCGCCTGAATCTTTTCGCCGCCCTTGATGTTCCACCAATTGCGCTCATTCGGCGTCGGGTGAATTTTTTCCTGGGCGTGCACGGAGCCGTCACGCAGGAAGACATAGGCGACATTGCGTATGTCGCCATTGGAGACGCGGGTCGGATGCGATCCGCCAATAATGTTGATGTTGTAGGACAAGGCCATCTCGCGCAGCGCGTCGACCAAAGGATTGGTTCGCTTCGTCAGCGCCTCGATCGCCTCGACCGGACCCAGGCGGCCTTTCTCCAACGCCAGCAATTGCATGGTGAACAGCTCGGGAAAAACCACGAAATCCGATTTGTAGTCCGAGACGACGTCGACGAAATATTCGATGTTGGAGATAAACTCTTCGAAACTCGTCACGGCGCGCTGTTGGAACTGCACGGTTGCGACTCGCACCCAGCTCTTCGGATGAATCGCGTTCTTTGGCGCGCTCGTATCCTGATCGACATAGGGATTGCGCCAGACCATATGCGCGGCGTAACCAAGGCTTTCCTTGTCGCTCGGCAGGTAGTCCTCGAGCAGCCCGATCGGCTCGAAGCCGTTGCCCATCTGAAAGCTGGCGACCTGATCGCGCACTTTCCCGGATTTGACCGCCTCGAGATAGGATTCGGCGCTCTTGAATTCACGGATTCTACGCGACAATCCGGGCAAGCGTCCGCCAAAGACGACGCCTTTCAACTCCAGTTCTTCGGCGAGGCGCTTGCGCGCTTCATAGAGACGCTGGCCAATTCTCAATCCGCGCCAGTCCGGATCGACGCAGACCTCCATGCCATAGAGCCACGCGCCCGACGCGTCATGACGAGACGCGTGCCCGCCGCCGGTGATCTCGGCCCAGCTATGCGGCGCGAACGCCGTCGCCTCGTCGATTCTGAAGGTCGCCGCATAGCCGACAATCTGCCCCTCATATTCGGCGACGAACTGTCCTTCCGGGAACGCGGTTATCTGACCCAACAGATTTCCCGGCGTAAGGGCCGGCAGGTTCGTATAGGCGCGCTTCATCATTGCGATGATGTTGGGAACGTCCCGGCGCGCCGCATGGCGAATTTCCAGCCGCTTCTTCGATCTCGACGCGCGCGACTTCAACTTACTCGGAGCTGTCATCCTGGTTCCTTCAACGCCGTTACGCGATCTTATCATGCGCGACGCGTCAGCGCATTTGCTCATGTCCGATTGATCGCGCGCCGACGCCCGCTCGTTTGGGGATGCTCTGGTCGACGCGTTGAGTCCGTCAATCCACCTCGGCGCGCACGAATGTATCCAGATGTTCGTCGTGTTCAAAAAGCGCGACGCCGGACACGCCGTCCGGCGGCGTTCGCCATTGGTTCGACAACAGGGCGTTGTCGGCGGCGGCGCGCCCCGCGTCCCAGTGACGCTCCATCGAAACTCTCGAGAACTCGCAATCCTTGGCGACGCCTTCAAAGGCCGCGCCCGAGTAGACGAGACGCACGATGGCGAAAACGCATTCCTTGCCATGCGCGAGCAACTCCGCGATCTTCGGCGTCGACGCGATATCGGAGGGTATGACGTCGCGCAACAGAAAGATGGCGCGCCGCAATTCATGAATCTCCTTGAAATGAACGACGCTCGTGCGCGTGCGGCTCGAATAGATAATGTCCTTCCGCCGTTCCAGAACGTCGTTGATCGTTTTCGGCGCTTTTCCCCTCGGGCTAAAAAGATCGACTTCGAAGATCAGCGATTTCGGACGCTGGGCGGCGTCGAGAACATAGGAGAGCGGCGTATTCGAGATGATGCCGCCATCCCAGTAATAATCAGACCCGATCTGGATCGGCGGGAATCCCGGCGGCAGCGCGCCGCTCGCCATGACATTCTCAGGGCCGATGCGCGTCTCGCGGTTGTCGAAACAGGCCACCTGGCCGGTTTTCACATTGACGGAGCGAAGGCTCAGTCGCACGGAGCCGGAATTGATGATGTCGAAATCGACATGCTGTTCGAGCCGCTTCCGCAATGGCGACGTGTCGTAGAAGCTGGTGTCGCCGGCGCCGACAAGTTCGTCGAACGAAAAATCGATGCGCGGCGAAAAAAATCCCGGAACCCCGAACGTAAAGCACCGTAGGGCGCTGAGCGATGCATAGAGGCTTTGGCCGCTCGCGCCTGAAAAAGCAAAGGCGGCCGGCGGATAATCCGCCGTCACGCTTTCCCAGAAAGACCGCAGCCTGTCCACGCGGCGCTCGGGCGGGTTGCCCGCGATGATCGACGCGTTGATCGCGCCGATCGAGACGCCGACGATCCAATCGAATTCGAGCCCCGCGCGCGCAAGGCTCTCGAAGGCTCCCGCCTGATATGCGCCCAACGATCCGCCGCCTTGAAGCACGAGAATCTTTTCGTCATATTCTCTATCGAGCCCAAGCTGATTGTTCATGGTTCAACGTCCGGGTTGCGAAGGACGCCCGCCGCCGCAGCTCCCGGGCGCTCGTTATCTGAATCTACGACCTTGCTACATAGCGTCCTTGCCGCGTCCTGCTTTTGACGCGAGCGCGAACGCCGTCGCGGCCCGTTTCGACCTACGCGGTCGAGACTTCGGCGGCCGAGACTTGGGCGGCCTCAGAATATGATGGATCGCAGACGAGCTCGACTCCTTCAGGCAAGATAATCGAAGACGACCTTGCCGAGGCCGAGCGTGAGATCGGCGACGATGTGCGTGGCGCCAAGGATTTCGCGCACCGGCAGATCAGCGACCGGCGCCAGCGCATGTGGATGAAGTTCGAGCGAGGCCGGACCCCTATAGGCGCTTTTCAAAACGACGTCCTTGAGACGATAATCGACGAGCTCCAGAACGCGCGGCGAACCGTCGACATGCGGAATGATCTTCAGGAGATAGTTCGGCGTCGCCAGCGCCTTGAGGATCTCGTCATGATCCAGGCTCTTGTGATTATAGCCCATGACGCCGCTCGCGACGCGCACGGGTCCGTAGTCGAGCGCGCCGACAAGCGCGTCGCGCACGACATGAAGCTTTGGCTGAGCTAATTTTTTGGGAAACCCCCAGAGCTCGCGACCGCCGTAGATCGGCGGACCGTCGTTCAAGAACATCGCATGGGTATATTGGCCTTTGACGCCGTTGAAGCTGACGGGAATGACCTGTCCCGACTCGCAATAATCGCCGAAACCCGTCGAGTCGGGCATTCTGATGAATTCGAACCTGACAATTGGCTCGTCGATTTCGAGCGGCTCCGGCACCACGCGCTCCAGCGCCTCGCGATCGGTGCGGTAGCTTATGACCAGAAACTCACGGTTGAAGAACCGATAAGGCCCCGGCGGAAAGGCGGGGCTTGTGAGCGGCATGGCGAACGCCGTCTTTCGTACCTCGTCGATCTTCATGATGCGACTCTCCTGGTCAGTTCCCTGATGCAGTCAAAGACGGCGAGCGAACCTCGGCTGGACGTCAGTTGAAAGACATAGTTCGAATTGAACGCCGGCACGAGGCCATATCGCTCGATCCGAAATCGTTGGCCGCGGCGCGCCGTCTGATCTTGGATGAATCCTGCAATTTGAATTCCAAGACGTCAGTGACGCGATCCGCGGCGCGCGCGGCGCCGACTCTTTGCCTTGATTGTCGTGCGACAGAGACCTATCCTTCACGAAGCGCTTTTAGCCTCCGATCGCTCGTCGGCCGCCCTTCGACGACGGGCGGAATTCACGTCACGCCATTCCGCTCTGTCGACTGAGAAAGACCGCTTAACTCAGAGAGATCGTTCACATGCGGCCGAACCCTCCAGCGCGGCGCCGTCTGGCGCGGAGTTTCAGAAGACTGGAAGCGGTTGGGCTCGGGGCGTCGCTGCTGCTGTTGGCGGGCTGCTCTGGCGGCGTGCTCGACCCGAAAGGTCAGATCGCCGCCGAACAAAGCGAGATTCTCCTCAATTCAGTCGCCACCATGCTGGTCATCGTCGCGCCGACGATTCTCGCGACGCTTGGAATCGCCTGGTGGTTCCGCGCATCCAATCGCAGGGCGCGCTATCTTCCCAATTGGGTGTTCTCCGGACGCTTGGAGCTCGTCAACTGGGGGTACCCGCTGCTGATCATTCTCTTTCTCGGCGGCTTGATCTGGATCGGCTCGCACCGACTCGATCCGTTCCGGCCGATCGCCGCCGCCGGCAAGGAACTCGAGGTGCAGGTCGTCTCGCTCGACTGGAAATGGCTCTTCATCTATCCGGAGCAGTCTGTCGCGAGCGTCAACGAGCTCGTTGTGCCGGTCGAAACTCCGGTTCATTTCTCCATCACCTCCGCCACGGTGATGAACTCGTTCTTTGTGCCGCAACTCGGAGGCATGATCGCCGCGATGCCCAGGATGATCACGCAGCTCCATTTGAAGGCGGATCACCTGGGCGATCTCTGGGGCCTGTCGACGCAATTCAGCGGCGACGGTTTCGCCGGCATGCGCTTCAACGTGCGGGTCAAATCGAAGGAGGATTTTGACGGCTGGGTCGCGGATGCGCGCAAGAGCGCCTGCGATCTCGATCACGACGGTTTCGCCGCTCTCATGCGCGAGAGCCAGAACGTGCGTCCCTTCGTCTACCGCTCCGTCGCGCCATCTCTCTTCACCCAGATCGTTAACGGGAAATTCTCGCCGTCGACTGCGACGGGCGCACAGAAAGCTTCCGTCGTCGCGTGCCCGGAGGCGTCGCAATGAACTTCTTTGGCAATCTGTCCTGGGACGCCATTCCGTGGAATTCGCCGCTGCCCTTGATCGCCGGCGGGGTCGTCATCGCCATTTGCATCGCGATCGCCGCATGGATCGTGCTCGCCGGCCACCTGCCCTATCTCTGGAAGGAATGGATCACCAGCGTCGATCACAAGCGCATCGGCGTCATGTATATCGTGCTCGGCTGCGTCATGATGCTGCGCGGCTTCGCCGACGCGATTCTGATGCGCTCGCAGCAGGCCTACGCCTATCGCGCTGAGGGCTATCTCCCTCCGGAGCATTTCGATCAGATCTTCAGTTCCCATGGAACGATCATGATCTTCTTCGCCGCCATGCCGATGATGATCGGGCTGATGAATTTCGTCATCCCCCTACAGCTCGGCATACGCGACGTCGCCTTTCCGACATGGAACTCGACGAGCCTGTGGCTCACCGCCACCGGCGCGCTGCTTGTCAATATCTCGCTCGTCGTCGGCGTGTTCTCGCGCGCCGGCTGGCTACCCTATCCGCCGCTCTCCGAGCTCGAGTTCTCGCCCGACGTCGGCGTCGATTATTATTTATGGGCGCTGCTCATTTCCGGCGTCGGCACGCTCGTCACCGGGATCAATTTCGTCACCACCATCCTCAAGATGCGCGCGCCCGGCATGGGCTATCTCAGGATGTCGATGTATTGCTGGACCGCGCTTGCGTCCAATCTTCTGATCGTCGCCGCTTTCCCGATCCTGACGGCGACGCTCATCATGCTCACTCTCGACCGCTACCTCGGCTTTCATTTTTTCACCGCCGACGGCGGCGGCAATATGATGATGTTCATCAATCTGATCTGGGCCTGGGGGCACCCTGAGGTCTACATCCTCGTCCTGCCCGCTTTCGGCATTTTTTCGGAAATCATCTCGACGTTCTCCAACAAGCCGCTGTTCGGCTATCGGTCAATGGTCATCGCGACCCTCGGCATCTGCATCATCTCCTTTCTGGTGTGGCTGCATCATTTCTTCACCATGGGCGCGGGCGGCACCGTCAATGCGGCGTTCGGCATCGCCACCAGCGTGATCGCGGTCGTGACCGGCGTCAAAGTCTTCAATTGGCTCTTCACAATGTATGGCGGCCGCATCCACTACAAGACGCCGATGCTGTGGGCGCTCGGCTTCCTCGTGACCTTCGTGATCGGCGGCATGACGGGCGTTCTCCTCGCGGTTCCGCCCGCGGATTTTCTTCTGCACAACAGTCTCTTCCTCGTCGCCCATTTCCACAACACCATCATCGGCGGCGTGGTGTTTGGCGCCTTCGCCGGCATTGCCTACTGGTTCCCGAAAGCCTTCGGATTCCGCCTGCACGAAGGCTGGGGCGCGGCCGCCTTCTGGTTTACGCTCGCCGCCTTCTACGCCGTCTTCATCCCCCTCTACATGGTCGGCCTGCTCGGCATGCCGCGCCGCATGCAGCACTATGACATGGAGATGTGGCGCCCCTTCATACTGGCGGCGATGGTCGGCATCTTCCTCTTCTGCGTCGCCTTGATCTGCCAAGTGATCCAGCTCGTCGTCAGCATCCGGCAGCGCGAACGACTCCGCGACGAGACCGGCGATCCCTGGAACGGCCGCTCGCTTGAATGGGCGACCTCGTCGCCGCCGCCGAAGTTCAACTTCGCGGTGCAGCCCACCGTCTATGGCGAAGAGCCATATCAGGAGCTCAAGCGGCGGGCGATCGCCCGTCCGCAGAACGACGAGCGCTACGAAACGATCAAGCTGCCGAGAAATAGCGCGACCGGATTCGTGACAGGCTTTTTCGCGACGATCACCGGCTTCGCGATGGTGTGGAAAATCTGGTGGCTCGCGATCCTCGGCCTTGTCGCCGCCTATGCCGTGTTCGTCTGGCACGCGTGGCGCGAAATTCCCGAGGAGCAAATTTCCGCCGAGGAAGCGGCGCGCATCGATCGCGCCTACCGCGAACGCCGCGCCGCGTGGCTCGCGCAGCATTCCGAGAAAGGCGAGACGGCATGACGACGATCGAGGCGCAGCCCGCCCCGCGCGGCCGACCGCTCGACCCCTACGGGCTCGGCCGCGCCGAGGGCTTGGCGACGAGCCATAGCGAGGCCGGGCCGGCGTCGGAGCGCGTCATCATCGCCTTCGGATTCTGGATCTTCCTGCTCAGCGACATCGTCATGTTCTCCGCCTTTTTCGCGGCGCATGCGGTGTTGCAGACGGCGACCGACAACGGGCCTACCGGCCGAGAACTGTTCGATCCGTCGCGGGTCGCGATCGAAACCGCCTGTCTGCTCGCATCAAGCTTCACATGCGGCCTGTCCGCGGTGGCGACGAATGCGCGCAACTATGTCTGGACGCAGGCGGCGCTGCTCGCGACGGGCCTGCTCGGCCTCGCCTTCCTGGGCCTGGAGGCGCATGAATTCTCTGGCATGATCGCCAATGGCGCGGGGCCTGATCGCAGCGCCTTTCTCTCGTCCTTCTTCGCGCTCGTCGGCCTGCATGGCGCCCATGTCAGCGTGGGGCTGCTTTGGCTCGGCACGATGATGGCGCAGCTCTTCGTCAAGGGCTTCGGCCCCATCATCCATCGGCTGATCTGCTTCAATCTCTTCTGGCATGTGCTCGACATCATCTGGGTCGCGATATTCACGGTCGTCTATTTGATCGGAGAGGGGCGATGAGCGAGACCGAAGGACAAAACGCCGCGGACGTCGCGCCTGGGTTTATGGACGCGCCGGACCACAGCGTGCGTGAAGGTCTCCTGACCTACACGATCGGCTTCGCGCTCGCCGCCGTTCTCACCGCCGCGTCCTTCCTTCTCGTTCGGACGGATCTGATTTGGGGACCCGGCATCACCATGGCGCTGGTCGCCCTGGCGATCGCCCAGATCGGCGTGCATCTCGTCTTTTTTCTCCACCTCACCACGGCGCCGGACAACACCAATAATGCGCTTGCGCTCGCATTCGGCGTGCTGATCGTCACGCTGGTCGTCGGCGGCTCCTTATGGATCATGGCGCATCTCAGCCACAATGTGATGCCCGGCCACGGATTGGCGCAGATGGATCAGGAGACTCTTGCGGCCGAGGATGTCGTGCGCGCGCAGGGCGTCGTCGCTTCCGTCGCGCCGGAGTCGATCGAGGCGCCCGTCTCGGGCGTCGTTACGTCCGTTCAATGCGAAGAAGGCATGCATGTCGAAGCGGGCCAGGTCTGCGTCGAGATCGATCCGCAGCCGCTTCAGGCGGCCGTCGACAAGACGGCTGACGAATTGCGCGCGGCCGCGGCGGGCCTCGAACGCAACCAGAAAGCGCTCGGCGCCGCGCGCGCCACTCTCGAGCGTCGGGAAGCCGCCGGCGCACGCAGCAGATCCGTCAGCCGGCTGCGACGATCGGTCGAACGACTGCAGGCGCAGGTCGAGCGCGCCGAGAGCGACGTTCAGCGCGCGCAGGCCGCGCTGACGGCGGCCAAGACCGCGGTCGGCGAGACGCGCATCGTTTCGCCGATCGAGGGAACGATCCGCACGCGCAATGTCGCGCAGGGCCACAAGATTTCGGCAAAAGCCAAAACGCCGCTGTTCGTCGTTGCGCCGGATTCGGCGCAGGTCGACGTTACGATCGACGCCGCGCAAGGCGGCCGGATCTCAGTCGGCGATGCGGCGGTCATCACCGTGGACGACCTCCCGGGCCAGACGTTTTCAGGCGCTGTGACGAAGATCGAACCTGCGCAAGCCGGCGCGGAGACGATTGTCGGGATTGCCGCGCGCGATCCGAATCACGCCCTCAGTCCCGGAATGGCGGCGACGGTGCGCTTCCCAACGCTGCAGTAGCGCGATTTTTCGCCATTGCGCCGAGACGTCGCGTCGAGCCTCCAAACTGGCCTGGCCGCCCGCGCGGGGGAGACGGGCGGCGCTGAATTTTGAGCAAGGACGGCGAAGCTTCGGCGCTGGAGGCTTCGGGACGCTGGAAGCTTCTGCTTTTTTGCAAGCCGACGTCATCCGGCGAGAGGAGCGGGCCGATGAAGAAAGCGACAAAAATAGCGATTGGCGTGACGGCCGTCGTCGGCGTTGCGGCCGCTGGCGCGATCTACGCCAATTGGAACGCCTTCGTTCCGATCGCCGCCATGGGCATAAATTATGTGCGCTATCTCAATGCGCCCAAGGGCGAGCTGATAGTCGAGACCGCGCAGGATTTTGATGCTGCGCACACGGCCGCCGCAGCCCGCCCTGTTCCGCCTGACGATGGTCTTTGGCCAAGCTACAACAAGACGCTCACCTCCGACCGCTTCTCCTCCCTAAACGAGATCAACCGCGAGAACGCGGCACGGCTCAAAGTGCTCTGCACCTACGACACCGGCCAATACACCGGCTTCAACTCCGGTCTGCTGATGGTGGAAGGAGCGCTGCTCTTTGCGACCGAATATGACACCTTTTCCATCGACCCGACGACCTGCCGTGAAAACTGGCGCAAACATGAGAACTATACGCCGGCGACGCCTCAGGGCGTGAACCGCGGCGTCGCCTATCTAGACGGGCGCGTGTTCCGCGGCACGCAGGACGGGCGCGTGCTCGCTTATGATTTCAAGACCGGCGAACGCCTGTGGGAAACCGCGATCGCCGACCCCAGGAAGAGCGAGAGCGCGCCCGCCGCGCCTATCGCCTGGAACGGCCTCGTGTTCATCGGCAATGCGGGCGGCGACTTCAAAGGCGTGAAGGGCCGCATGTATGCGCTCGACGCGGCGACCGGACGGATCGTCTGGGAGTTCTATCTGGTCCCCAAACAGCCCGGCGATCCGACCCGCGGCCCGCAGGGCGAAACGCCGCTCGACGCGTCGAGCTGGAAAATGGCCGCCAATTTGCCGATCTCGGGCGGCGCGACCTGGACGTCCTATACGCTCGATCCGCAGACGGGACTGCTATATGTGCCGGGCGGCAATCCGGCGCCGGACTTTGCGGTGATGCTGCGCGGGGGCGAAAATCTCTACGCGAATTCGGTGATCGTGCTCGACGCGAAGACCGGAGCCTATCGCGCGCATTTCAAGCTGCTGCCCAAGGATTGGCATGATTGGGACGTCTCCAGCGCGCCGGCGCTGGTCACGACCGCATCGGGCCGGCGCATGATGCTGGTCGCGCCCAAGGACGGGCATCTCTATGGCTTCGATCTCGACACGAAAGAACGGCTCTATCGGGTCCCGGTGACGAAGATCGAGAACGCCGACGTTCCTTTCGCGGCGGATAGGAGCGTGCATTTTTGTCCCGGTTCGGTGGGCGGCGCCGAATGGAACGGACCCGCCTACGACCCGCAGAACAATCTTGTTCTCATCGGCGAGGTTCAATGGTGCACGACTGTCCGAATCGAGCCTGAGAAGGAGATCGAGGGCGCGCCGATATTCACGCCCTGGTCCGGAGAGGATTCCATCAATCCCTTCAACATGTGGGGCAAAGCCGATCCGGTGTTCCAATGGGCGGGCTGGCTCTATGCGGTCGATGCGGACAGCGGGCGATGGCGCTGGCGCGCCAAGACCAACTATCCCGTGCAGAGCGGCGTCGCGCCGACGGCGGGCGGCGTTGTTTTCTTCGGCGATATGGGCGGAAATTTCTATGCGCTCGACGCGGCGACGGGACGCAGGCTGTGGGGCGAGAAGATCGGCGGCGCCGTCGGCGGCGGCGTCATCACCTTTTCGACGCCCAAGGGTCAACGCGTCGCAGCCGCGACCGGTCTGACGGAAGTCCTGTGGCCGACCGAGATCACGACGGCGAAGGTGTCGATCCTGGGCGTCGCCCCGAATTGAGGACGCGGCGCATGGTCACCGGCAGACGCGCCGCGCACCATTCATCGCAGGCGGCGTGAATCCGCCGAAGGCGCGCTCAAGCTGCGTCGCAAAGGCGATCGTTGTGCGATCCTCGAGATAGGGGCCGATGATCTGCACGCCGATCGGCAGGCCTGAGCCGTCGTGATCGATCGGCGCGACAGTCGCGGGCAGTCCGGCGATCGTCGCCGGCGCCGCCCAGATCGTGTGGACATCCAGATAGGCGTAGAGCCTGCCGTCGATGCGGGCGCGGCGCGCCTCGAGCGGCATCGAATGATCGTGCGGAAACGCCGTCGTCGGCGCGGCGGGACAAAGAACCACGTCGAAGTCGTGGAAGAACTCGCGCCATTTCCGCCGCAGTTGCGCGCGTTCAGCCTCTGCGCCGCGCCACTCCCGGAAACTCAGCACCGCGCCGCGGGCGCGCTCGGCCGCGAGGCTCTGGTCCCGCAAAGACCGCGAGTCCGCATCTCGAAAAAGTTTTTCATAGGTGCCGAACGGAAGACCGGCGCCCCAATAGGCCGACAGCAGGCGCGCATGCAGACGCGTCGCTTGTGCGAGATCCGGCGCGCGCGCGCGTTCGTCAGAGACTTTGGCGCCGGCCTGCGCGAGCCTTTCCGCCAATCTCGCGAGCGCCTCGCGCACGACGTGCGAGGTCGGTCCCAGCGGATGCGCGTCAATCATCAGCGCTCGAAAGTCGCTCAGCCGATCGTGACGCGGCGGCGGCAAGGCGAGCCCGTAGCCGACGCCCGCGGTCATCTCGTCCGGCCCGGCGACGACGTCGAGCGCCAGCGCGAGATCGGCGGCGCTGCGCGCCATCGGGCCGATCACCGCAAGTTCGTGCTCCTCCGGCAAGGGCGCCGCGCCCGGACGCGCATGGCCCCTGCGCGGAACAAGCCCTTGTGTCGGCTTATGGGCGTAGATCCCGCAATAATGCGCCGGCTCGCGCATCGACCCGCCCATGTCCGAGCCGAGCGAGAGCGCGCAAAACCCCGCCGCCAACGCCGCCGCCGAGCCGCCGGACGATCCGCCCGGCGTGCGGCAAGGATCGAACGGATTGTGCGTCGTTCCGTAGACCGGGTTGTAGCTCTGCCAATCGCTCAGCCATTGCGACACATTCGTCTTGCCGAGAATGACGGCGCCGGCCGTTTTCAATCGGGACACGGCGAGCGCGTCGTCCTTCGGCGTGAAACGCCTGAAGCGCGGATCGCCCCAGCTGGTCGGCAATCCGGCGACATTGAAGGATTCCTTCACAGTGACGGGGACGCCGAGCAGCGCGCGCTTCTCGCCGCGCGCGAGCGCCGCATCGGCGACGCGGGCGGCCGCACGGGCGCGCTCGAAGTCGCGCGCCGGCACGGCGTTGACGCCCGCATCCAGCGCCTCGATCCGCGCGATCGCGCGATCCGTGAGCTCCAAGGCGGATATGCGCCGCTCCCGAAGCGCGGCGACAAGGTCGCCAGCGGACCAGTAATCCCACTCCGAGGGCGCAAGCGCCTGCGCTGCGACCTCTTGCGCCGCGATCGCCGCCGATGCGCCGCCGGCCCCCGCCGAGGCCGCACAGGCGCCCGCCTTAAGAAGAAAATCGCGTCTTGTCGAAGCGGCGGCGGCGCCGTGTGACGATCGGGACTCATCACGGCGATCCATGCCGGCGCGTCACGCGTTGGGCGCGGGCCGGCCAATCGCCATCTGGCCCACCGCGCCTTCGACGTGAAACGGCAGCCCGGTCATCCGGGCGAAGAGATCGATGTCGCCGACGCCGATGGCGCAGGCGCCAAGCTCCATCTCCGTCGCCATCAGATAGAGCGTCTGCATGACGACGCCGACATGCTTCAAGACCAGGGCATAAGCGAAGCCGCTGTATTTCCACGACACGCGTCCAAAGCGCGCCGCCATTGTGATCATGATCTGCGGCGGCTTGGGCGCGCCCATCGCAAACTGGCCGTCGTCGATGATCGCTTCGAGCTGGCGCTGCGTGACCTCGATCGCCACGAGCGCATGGCGATCCGCGTCATAATGATAGAAACCGCGCGCCAGTCCGTCGCATTTGTCGACGGCAAGATAAAGCTCCAGCTCGTAGCTCGCGCCGCCGGAAGGGTACGGCCGTGCGGCGATCTCGATCTCGGCGCCGTCCGCTTCGATCAGCCGTTGGCGCGAAACGATCCGCGCCGCGCCGTCGAGAAATCGCGCGACTTCAGCGAGGGTGATTGGATGCGCATCGTCGAAGATGCGTTCCGAACGCCGTTTGCGCAGCAGCGCCGCAACAGCGGAATCATTCGCGTCGGCGATCCTGGCGAGCTCGATCGCCGGGCCAGGCCAAGCGGGCCGCGCCGCGGGCGGCTGCGGGACGAGATCCGCATGGGCGTAAAGTCCGCCGGTTGGATTGGCGTGGCGGCCGTTGGTGCTGCGAACATGGAAGAGAAGATCGTGAAACTCCCAAAGCGCGAGATCTTCATCGCCCTCGCCTGCGCGCAAAGCTTTGCCCGGATCGGTCGCGAAGGCGATCCTGCAATCGACAAGCAGCGCGAGAAATTCTTCTCCGGGGAAATCCGGCTCGCTGCGCAACTCGGCGAGCGTTCGCGGCGTCGCGAGCAGCGCAATGGCGGAAGCCGCGCGCGCGTCGCAAAGGCGAAATGCGGCGCCAGCCAGAGGCGATTCCAAAATCAGGTCCTCGCCGCGCCGCCGCAGATAGGCGAAGCGCGAAAGAACAAATCGACGCGCGGCGTCGAGTTTCTCAAGGTTCGGCCGATAATCCCGCATCTGCGGCTCGACGACCAGAATGTCCCGTCCGCCCGCGCCGCGGGCAAGCCGGTATTCGACGAGGCCGTGAAGAGCGAGCCGCTGGATCAGCCCGCGCAGCTCCTTGTCCTCGGGGCCCTCATTCCTCCTGACGGCCGACAGCGGGCGGCCCGTGGCGAATTCGGACGCGTGGCGGAGGGAGGCGGCGCTGAACTTCCCGAGGAGCAGCGTTTCACGATCGAACCGCGCGCGAAGGACGCCGCCCGCCTCTTCGTCCAGGGAAACCCCAGGGCCCAGTTTGGCGAGAAGCATTGCGGGCGCGCGGCTCCGATCGGCGCTCAATTTTATGTCCGTGGGTGCAAAGGATTGAGATCCCGTTCCCGCGTCGGGCGCTGACGCAAGCCCATCGCGACGGGCGTGTCGTAGAGCCGGCCAGGTCCGAAGCGGCGATAGAAATGCCTGAGGCCCGGAACGATCACCCGCACGACGGGCACCTCGATGTCGGGCCGCGTCTGATCGAGCACGAGGAAGTCGAACCCCTTTTTGGCCATATGCGCCACGCAGGCGCGCACCTGTTCGCGGCGGTCGCGGGTCGCAAAATCCTTGAAGCGCGACCGGCCGAAACTCGCCTTGCCCTTCGGGCGCAAATAAGCGTGCTTACGCAGCGGCAGCGGATCGCCCCCGTAATCGTCGCCGTCCTGTTCCGGCCGTCCCCGCAAATGCTCGATCGCGAGAAACTGGTTGAGCTCGGTCATCGCGCGCAGCGTCGCGATACGGGGATCGAAATGCGCGCCGGCGGCGACTTCGATGAACTCGCGTCCCTCATCCTTCCAGTGCGCCACGGCGATGACGGCGGGAATGCCGACGTCTGTGGTGACGTTGAGCGCCCACACGTCGCGCCCCATTGCGGCGAAGGCGGCGCGCAGGTCGCAGACATAGCTGTCGCGCAATTTGTCGAGATCGATCTCCGGAGCCCGCAACCGGTTGTACCACCAGATCGCATAGGCGTCCCGCTCAACGAGTTCGAGAAACCCCTGGAGGATCGCTTCTTCGATCGTATTGCCGGCCGCGCAGCCGTTCGAGTCCGCGCTCAGCGCGTTGCCGCAATCCGAATTGTGGAAAAAATAGAGAAGGCCGGTCGGCGCATATTTGAAGCGTTCGTCGCGCAGCGACCAGACGGGCGACCATTCCGTCTCGAGCGAAGGATCGAACCGGCGCGGCGCCTCATCGCTGGAGCAGCAGCCTTGCGCGCCCTCTCCATATTGCGCGTCGCTGTAGTGGACGATCTCTTCGGGATGGATCGCCTCGCCGGCCGAGAAATCGACGAAGCGGCGCGCGACCCTGATCTCGTCGCCCTGAAAGATCCCGCAATAGCGTTCGATCGCCTCCATCAGGGCGCTGGCTTCGCCCTGCTCCGCGATGCTGCCCTTGCCATAGCTGTCGCCGCTCAACCCAGCCTGCAGGGCGTCGACCGTGTCCGGACGAGGCGAAAAGTTGTGGCGGGCGAGGAAGCTTGCGTCGAGCGGCTGATCGCTCTTGATCCGCTCGAGATGCGAGACGACGCCGGTCAGCGGGCTCACATGTTTGCGATAGCGGGCGACGGTCTCGCTGGGCGTCATGGAGCGATAGCCGCCGCTCGTCACGACGATTCTGCCGCCGGCGCGCAGCCGGATGGGAATCGGCTGGCGTTCGGGATCCCGCGACGGCGCGTCGCCGCAGACCGGGCATTGCGGCCGCGCCGGCACATAATGGCGCGCCACTTCGGAGCCCAGCATGTCGAGACTGACGATATGCTGGCCGAGGTCCGTGCGAAATCCGCTGGCGATGGCTTTGCCGATCTCGACGGCGGCGAGCGAGACGCCGCTGCGTCCGAGCGTCTCTGCGCCAAGCGGCGAAGCCGAGACGCAGCGCGCCGCCTTGCGATCGAGAAAGGCTTTGACCTGCCGGTTCCATTTCATCCGATCGGACAGGCATCTCCAGCAGGCGCCTTTGCCGGGGCTGAAAATCGGGCCGACGAGCGGAAACAGTCCTGTTGGCTGAACAGGCAGCCAATCCGCCTTCGCTTCAAGCTGGCGTTGATTGAACGCCGCGAGCCGCTCGTCGAGATAATCGCCGACCAGCGCGACGGTAAGATCGCCGCCGCCATCGACCAGCCTGACGCCGAAGCCGCGCAGCGCGTCTGCGCATTCCTCTTTGCCGCCGACGCCCAGCGATTCGATCGCCACGCTGACATTTTGCAAATTTTCACCCGCGGCGTCGGGGCTGAGACCGAGGCTTGCCCAATAGGCGGCCGTCACGTCCTGCGCAGCGTCGGAGGGGACGACGAAGCGGCGATCCGTCAGCCGCCTGAACGCCTCCTCGATCTTGGCCACGGGAAACTCGGCGGCGAGCGCATGGACGATCGACGTCTGATCCTCGCCCGCGGCGATGCGTTCGGCGAGCGCGCAATACAGCGCGCCGCGCAAAAAGAACTTCCTGTTCTCGGAATAGAGGCAGACGACGTCAGGCGGAAAAATATAGACCGCAAAATTCGGCGCAAAGCGAAGCGCCCCGCCGGCTTGCGCCTCCAATTGTCGCGCGGGCGCTTCCATCGCCATCTATCGACCGCCGGCCTCCTCAGTTCTTCCGCCAGCGACGCGACGGGCGACGCCGCGCACCCGCAGCAGCGATTCGCGCGCGCATAGGACATGGATACCCGCCGCCGCGGGCTCTGATGAACTCCCGCGGCGCATGCCCGCTTGACGTCAAACCTTATGGAAAAGGACTTAGGCGCCGCAGCCCCTGCAGCCTCTGCATCCTCTGCAACCGCCACAGCCGCGGCATCCTCTGCAACCGCCGCAGCCGCGGCATCCGCCACAGCCGCGTCCCCAGGCGACGGTTTCGGACTTGGCTTCGCCAATGTCCTCACGATCGAACAGACGGAAGGAGCTGAGGCCGACGTCGAACACCTCCTGTTCATGGAGGTCCATGTCCATCAACCGCATATTGCTGGTCGCCGGCTCGGTCGCAGCCTCGGCCGGAGCGCTCTCTGCGCAGGCGGCCCCCGCGAGCGAGAAAGAGACACCGATAACGCCGAGCGCCTTTGCGCTTCGATTTGGGCTCTTAGAATGGTCCGATGAACGCGCCATTGCCCGACCTCCCCAAAAAGTAAATGCGGCCCCAACGGCTTTAGTCTAGCACCCGTCCCCCGGTCGTCAATGCCCGGGTCGGCGCGCGACGCGGGTCGCGCCAGCGAATCAAATGCTTGCCCCCTGTTTGGCCGCGCCCGAGGCCGATCGATGCATGCGCATCAGCTTTCGGACGTGACGCAAATGTCGCCCATGAACAGGGCGTCGAGACCGGCCCCGCGAAAGGTGGCGACGGCGTGGGACGGGGTGCAGACGATCGGCTCATTGTCATTGAAGGAAGTGTTGAGCACCAGGGGCACGCCGGTCCGCTCGAAAAATCGCGAAATCAGCGCGTGATAACGGGGATTCGCGGCGCGGCGCACGATTTGGACGCGCGCGGTCCCGTCCTCATGGAGCACGGCGGGAATGCGCGCCGCGCGGCCCGGCTTTGTCGGACAGGCGAAGAGCATGAATTCGTGACTGAGCGACGCCGGCCCCAGATCGAACCAATCGTCCGCATGTTCCGCGAGCACGCTCGGCGCGAACGGCCGAAAGTCTTCGCGGTGCTTCACCCTCTGGTTGAGAATGGCGCGCGTGTCCGGCCGACGCGGATCGGCCAGCAGCGACCGATTGCCCAGCGCCCGAGGACCAAACTCCATCCGCCCTTGAAACCAGCCGACGATATTGCCGTCGGCGATCATCTCCGCGGCCTCCCGAGGCGCATCCTTGCATTTGCGCGGCTTCAGACCGGCGGCGCGGACGGCCGCCAGAGCTTCCCGCTCGTCATATTCAGGTCCGAGATAGGGCGTTGCGCCGCCTGTCGGCCGCTTCGCCCCGCGTTGCGCGCAATGCGCGACAAGCGCGGCGCCGATCGCGGTCCCGGCGTCGTGCGGCGCGGACGGAATGAAAATGCCGCTGAAGCCGCTTGCCTGCGCGAGCCGCGCATTGGTCACGCAATTGAGCGCGACGCCGCCGGCCAGACATAGGGCGCCGCCCGGCGCCTCGCGTTCGAGACGGCGCAGAAGCGAAAGCGCCGCGAGGTCCGTCGCGTTCTGAAGCGCCGCCGCAACATTCATGTGGTGGGGAAGGAAGTCGCCGTCCGGCGCGCGCCGCGGACCAAAAAGCGCGTCGAGCCCGCGCGGTTCGAGCGAATTGAAGCCGATCGCCGCGGCGTCCACGGCGTAGCCCTGCTCCGTGACCTGAATGATCGAGGCGAACTCCCGCTGAAACGCCTCCGGATCGCCATAGGCTGCAAGGCCCATGACTTTTGCGGCGTCATAGGCGGAAAAGCCGAGATAGACGCTCGTGTGCTCCCATACGAAGCCGAGCGAGTGCGGATAGGAGAGGCTCGCGAGAACGCTGATATGGCCGCCTTCGCCACGCGCCAGCATGGTGCAATCGGCCTCGCCGATTCCGTCGACCACCAAGATCGCGGCCTTGTCGAAGCCCGAAGGATAATAGGCGGACGCGGCGTGGGCGAGGTGATGCGGCACGAATTTGAGCGCCCGGCCGAAGCGCCGCCCCATCAGCCGCGCCACGGCGTCGTCGACCTCGTCCAGCCACTTCAGAAACACGTCTTCGAGACTGCTGTCCGGCCACCATTCGGAACGAAATTTGGTGCGGCGCAACCGCGGTTCGAAGGAATAGGCCACGATGTCGACGTCTTCAGGCCGCAGGCCGGCATAATCGAGACAAAACCGCATCGCCTGCTCGGGCAATTCATGCGGATTGTCGACCCGCGCCTCCTTGGCGTGTTTGACGCGCGAAAAGCGTTCCTCTTCACAGGCCGCGACGACCTTCCCATCCACCACAAGCGCCGCCGACGATTCGTGAAAGACAGAATTGATTCCGAGAATATTCATCTGTCGGACTGTCTCCCTTTATCGCCGCGCTGGTCCGGATGGACATCGGGGAGCTTAATCGAGAGCGTGAACTGGGAGAAACCCGAACGCGACGCTGACCGCCCAATCTATGGCAAAAGAGAATCGCCGGAAATGACTCGCTTTCGGCGCTGTCGATCGATCATTTTCCGCCGCGTCTCGATAAGCGCCGCACGCGTCCGGAGCGTATTTGCGATGGCCAAGCGCCGGCGCCTTCGCAGAGGCGACAAACCTCCGCATCCCGCCGACGGCGTCGCGTCGAGAAACTGTTCGTTGTTACGAAATTTGTCCGAGCTTCAAGCCGCATGGCCGACGCCAACCGTTATGGCGCGACGTTGCGCGAGACCGGCGCATGAACCGCCTCCAACAGATCGCGGAGGCGTCACGTAAGCCGTCTGGCGCCGGCCTTCCGATCCGGCGCCAGTTCGACGTTTGCGTCAGGACGGAACTTCGCGTTCGGCGCGCGCAGGCGTCGGCCGAAACGGATCAGCACCCTTTACGCGCTTCCCACATCTGCAATTCGTTCACGCGACGGCGTTCCCAGCCGCGCAACGCGCCATAGGGCGGGAAACAGCCGCGTCCGAACTCGGCCCGCGCGCGCGGGGTCTTGAAGCAATAGCCGTTGCGCGCGTAAATCGCGTTTCGCGCATACCAAAGTTCGCCGCAGGACATATAAGCGGCGTCTTGAGCACGGGCGGGCGACGGCGCGCCCAGCATCGTCAAACCGACAAGCGCGCCTGCGGCGGCGCCGAAGACGGAGAGAAAGATCGTCTTTTTCATTTTTCGTTCTCCCTACAAGGATTCCAATCTAGCGCGCGCATGCATCTCAGTTAATGCGGCGCTTTGTCCGAATTCTCCTTATGTGGGGCGCCGACGAAAAACTCCGGCCGATATTCGAAATGCATCGTGTCGTAATGCCCCCATTTTCCGCCCCAGATGAATCCGTGGCGTTCGAAAATCTCGACGATTTTATAAGGGATCCGGTTGCGATAGGCGCCTTTGCTCCATAGCCAGTAATCCGAATATTTCACATTGACGTCGATCGCGGCGCCATAGGCGTGCATGCTCCGCTTTCCCGTGTCCTTCACCACCCGACAACTGAATGTTCCTGCGCTCGGAACGGCGAAGCGCTTCAAATCCGCCGGCAGAGTTTCGAGCTCGCGAGCGACGCTTCGCAACTTCTCGGCGACGCCATTGACCGACGTCGCCTTCAGTTTTTGCCCGCCGACCCATGCGATGGTCACCAGGCGCTTCTGCGTCTCTCCTCGATCGCAGTCGCCATACATTTTGTCGAAAAAGGCGGCGTTGCGAAAACGTCCGGGATCGTCTTGCGGTCCCGGCGGCTGAGACAGCGGACCCTTCGGATATGGCAGGCTGAGCTGATCGAGAAGCGAAGCGTTTCTCAGCTTTTCGTCGAAACTCTTGTCGCGCGATCCATTCGACAGCGGCTGCTTCGTTCCTTCACGCCAAACAAGCGAATCGCCATCCAGACCGCGAAGCTGTTCGGGATAGGCCGCGACGAGCGCCTCGGGCGAAATCGCCTGCGCGCAGGCGAGTCCGCCTCCTCCGACGACGCACGCACCGACGACGAGAACGCGCCAAACGCCCGCAACGCGTCGCTCTTCATTTTTCATGAATCCCTCCCCGAAGTCGCCGCGACCTTTACTCCGCTTGAGATCGCGCTCGCCCCACATGCGGAGCGTGAGTCGACGCCCGCCGTTCTTGCCGACGCATGGGCGCAGTTCGAAGCGCGACCTTGTTGCGGAAATCGACAAACGCCATCTGGCGTTCCGACCAAAACGTGCGGCTTAAAGCGCGACGCCGGCGCCTATCCACGCACCCGCACATATTCGCCGGGCGCGTCGCAAATGACCTTGAGCTTGCCGCCGCCGGGCTGGCGCGCGGGCGTTTTTTCGGGAGCCTGCGCCGTGATCCAGGCCAGCCAGAGCGGCCACCAGGAGCCTTTCGTCTCCTTCGCCTTCTTGATCCAGTCCTCGAAGACGCCCTGCACAGGGCCGCCTGTCCAATACTGATATTTGTCCTTGGAGGGCGGATTGATGATCCCCGCAATATGGCCCGATCCGCCAAGCACGAAGGTCACGTCGCCGCCGAAGAACTTCGCGCCGCGAAACACGGATTGCGCCGGCGCGATATGATCCTCCTTGGTCGCGATCTCAAAGACCGGAATTTGAACCTGACGCAGATTCAGCCGGATCCCGTCAATGACCATCTCGCCGCGCGCGAGTCGATTTTCGAGATAGCAGCTCCGCAGGTAAAAGGAATGATTGGCGCGCGGAATGCGCGTCGAATCGGAGTTCCAATACAGGAGATCGAACGCGGCAGGCTCGACGCCCTTCATGTAATTGTTGACGACATAGTTCCAGATGAGCTCGTTCGGGCGCAGCATGTTGAAGGCGTTGGCCATCTTCACGCCTTCGAGATAGCCGGTGCGCGCCATGCTTTCATCGAGCGCCGCAAGCCGCGCCTCGTCGACGAAAATTTGCAGGTCGCCTGCATCTGAAAAGTCGACCTGCGTCGCAAAGAAGGTGACGCTGTCGATGCGATCGTCGCCGGTCGCAGCCATATAGGCGAGCGTCAGCGCGAGCAGCGTGCCGCCGACGCAATAGCCCGCCGCCGTCACCTTGCGCGCGCCCGTCGCCTTTTCGATCACATCAAGCGCGGTCAGCACGCCTTCGTGCATATAGGCTTCGAAGCCCTTCTTGGCCTTGCTCTCGTCGGGATTGACCCAGGAGATGATGAAGACCGTGAAGCCCTGCTCGACCGCCCAGCGCACGAAACTTTTTTCGGCGTTGAGATCCAGCACGTAGAATTTATTGATCCAGGGCGGGGTGATGAGCAGCGGCCGCGCATAGACCTCCGCCGTCGTCGGCTCATATTGAATGAGCTCCATCACGTCATTGCGCCAGATCACCTTGCCGGGCGTGTTCGCCAGATCGGCGCCGAGTTCGAATTTGCGGTCCGCGCTCTGCCGAATCTTCAGCACGCCGCCGCCCGCGGAGATGTCTTCCGCAAGCATCTTCAAGCCGCGGACGAGATTCTCGCCTTTCGCGTCGATCGTCGCGCGCAGCAGTTCGGGATTGGTCGGCACGAAATTCGACGGCGAGACAGCGCTCGAAATCAGCCGCGTGTAAAAGACCGCCCTGGCCTTCGTCTGCGGGTCGAGGCCTTCGGTTCTCTCGACCATGTCGCCGGCCCAGCGCGACGCCAGCAGATAGGATTGCCGCAGCCAATCGAAGAATGGATTTTCGTTCCACTCAGGACCGGCGAAACGCTTGTCCGAGAAATCGGAAGGAACGATCGGCGCGACATCCTCGCCGCCGTAGCGGCGCAGCGTCTGGCGCCAGATTTCGCTGAGGCCGCTGTAGAGGTCGGCTTGCGCGGCGGCGGCGCGTTCAGGCTTCGACAGCCAATATTCGGCGACCGCGCCGAGAGTTTTCGTCGCGTCGGCGACGCTCGCGGCGAGTTCGCTGCGCGCCTCGTCGGGGTTGACGCCGCCGATCGCCGCAGCCAGCGCCTTGCGGCCCTGATCCACAAGCTGCGCCATATTGTCGGCCATCGCTTCGATGTCGAGCTTGGCGAATGTTTCCAGGCCGGGCGGCGGCGCGAGCGCGCCGGCGCTGTTGGGCTTGGCGACAACAGCCTCTAGCGCGGGCGCGGGGGCCGCCGAGGTGTTCTCAGCGACAGATTTTTTCTTGGCCTTGCGCGCCGGTTTCTTCGGCGCCGCGGCTTTGTCGCGCGATGGGACCTTGCCCGCCGCCGGGGCCCGTCGTCTCCGGCCGGCCGCGGAGTCTTGGTCCTTGTTCGCGCTCATGCCCTAACCTGTCCCGTTTCAAAATGCGCGGGCGCCGCTTCGCGCCGCCGCGTCATTCTGGTCTAACAACTGCGCGCTGATGAGAAAAGCTCTATGGCCGGGCGTCGAGAGGATGCGCTTCGGCGAGATAAGCTCGAAATATTACAATGCAATATCGGGTCCTCTCCGCCGGACAGAGCAGCCTGTCGCGGAAATTCGGCGAAAAGGTCGCACGGGCCTTGCTCTTCGTGGAAGCGACGCTATGCGGCCCCGGCGCTGTCCAAGACATCGAGATGCGACGACAGCGGCAGGCCATGCGCGGCCGCGACCGGCGGCGACAGGATGCGGCCCGACGAGACCTCCAATCCGGCGCGAAGATGCGGATCATTTTCTATGGCGCGACGCCAGCCCTTGTTGGCGAGCGCCAGCACGAAGGGCAAGGTGGCGTTGTTGAGCGCGAACGTCGACGTGCGCGGCGTGATCCCGGGCATGTTGGTGACGCAGTAATGCACGACGCCGTCGACGACATAGGTCGGATCGGAATGGCTCGTCGGTCGCGACGTCTCGCAGCACCCGCCCTGATCGATCGCGACATCGACGATCACGGCGCCCCGCTTCATCGTCGTCAGCATGTCGCGCGTGATCAGGATCGGCGCTTTCGCGCCCGGCGCCAGAGCCGCGCATATGATGAGATCGGCGCGCTTCGCCGACTCGGCGATCGCGGCGCGCGTCGAATAAATGGTGCGCGCCGCGAAACCGAAGCGCGTCTCGAGACGCCGAAGCGCCTCCGGATTGCGGTCGGCGACAAGCACGCTGGCGCCCATGCCGAGCGCAATGGCCGTCGCCTGCGCGCCGACGCTGCCGGCGCCGAGCACGAGGACATCGGCCGGCGGCACGCCCGGCGCGCCGGCGAGCAGAACGCCGCGGCCGCCCGCCTGCTTCTCGAGAAAATGCGCGCCGACTTGCGGGGCGAGGCGCCCTGCGATTTCCGACATTGGCGCAAGCAGGGGCAGTCCGCCGCCGGGCGCCGTCACCGTCTCATAGGCGATGCAATGCGCGCCGCTCGCCATCAGCGCGCGGGTCAGCTCAGCGTCCGCGGCAAGATGAAAATAGGCGAAAAGCGCCTGGTCAGGGCGGAGATAGGCGATCTCGCGCCTTTGCGGCTCCTTCACCTTGACGATCAGTTGCGCCGCGGCGAAGAGCGCCTCGGGACCGTCCACGAGCTTCGCTCCCGCCGCCGAATAGTCCGAATCCGACAGACCAGCGCCCTCGCCTGCGCCGCGCTCGATGAAGACGTCGTGTCCGGCATGAGCGAGTTCGGCGACCGAAGAAGGCGTCAGGCCGACGCGATATTCATTGTCCTTGGTTTCCCGCGGCGCGCCGACACGCATGTCCTGCTCCAAAAAAGACGGCGTCGACTTGGGTAAAAATCTCGCCTGAGAGAGATATATGCAAATGGCCGCCTTTCGCGGCAAGGGCGAAGGTCAAGCGGGCTTTCAGAACGGGAGCGAAGGAAAAATGCCCACCATCAATACGGACAAAGTCTGTTTCATCGTCGTCAAGGCTCGCGAGCTTGAAAGCGAAGACGAAGGCGTCGAACCCGACGCCTCCAACGCCACGGACGACGGTTTCGTCAGCGTGCTGACCGAAGACGCCTTTCCCACCATTCGCAAGGAGATTTCGTCCTTCATCGAATCGATGGACATCGATGAGCAGGTCGAGCTCGTCGCCCTGATGTGGGTGGGTCGCGGCGACTTCGTCGCGAGCGAATGGAATGAGGCGGTCAGGCAGGCGCGGGCCCGGCATGAGGGCGCGACGTCGACCTATCTCCTCGGCGTTCCCCTTCTGGCCTCTTTCCTCGAGGGCGGGCTGGCGGAATTCGGCGAAAGTTGCGAACTTTACGCGGCCGACCGCCAGTGAGCGCGCCGCAAAGCAGGCGCGCGCGCAGGCGTTCTCGGCGATTGGCGTCAAGGCTAAGGATCAGCCCTCGATACTGCAGCGAAAATGACCATATTACGGATCATGCGGCGCAAGCAGTGAGGAGATGCCTATGAATCGCAGAATCTTTGCAACCGCACTGGCTCTATCCATCGCAGCCTTTTTCGCTCCGCGACTGGCCTATGCAGAGGACCATCTGAGTGAAGCCATCACCCACACCAAGCAGGCGATCAGCGAAGGCAAGGCAGGAAAGGCCGACGCGCTGACGACGCATGCGGAAGAAGCGCTGAAACACGCCAAGGCGGCCGAGGCCGAGAAGGCGAACGAGCACACCAAGCAAGGCGTGTCGCATCTTGAAATGGCCATTGATCACGGCAAGCAGAATCACGCCGACGTTGCGACCAAACACGCCGAAGAGGCGCTGACCCATCTGGAGGCGGCGACGAAGTAGGCGTCGTTTCGCCAAACGAAAGAGCGGCCTTCCAGGGCCGCTCTTTTTTCGTCTGCGCCGCCTCTGTCGGCGCCGCCCTGCGGAACGCCATGACAGCGCCGGCCGGATCGCCTATGGACGTCGTGGCGGACCGCCCGCCGACGGGCCTGATTGATGAAGCTGTCCTCCTCGCTGTTGCGCGCCAAATCCATCGAATCGCTGCAAGCGGAAGCCGACCGGCCCGGCGGGTTCCGTCGCGTGCTGGGCGTCTGGCAGCTCACCGGCATCGGCCTCGGCGGCCTCATCGGCGTCGGCATTTTCGTGCTGACCGGCGTGGTCGCCGCCACTCAGGCGGGGCCGGGCGTCGCCCTTTCGTTCCTCATCGCGGGCGTCGCGAGCGCCGCGGCGGCGCTCTCCTACGCCGAATTCGCCGGCATGATCCCCGTCGCCGGCAGCGCCTACACATATGCCTATGCGGTGCTGGGCGAACTCGCCGCCTGGATTATCGGCTGGGACCTTCTGCTTGAATATGCGCTCGTCGTCGCCGTTGTGGCGATCGGCTGGTCGGCCTATTTGCAGGCGCTCCTGGCGCAATTCGGCCTCGCTCTTCCCGACTGGGCCAGCGGCGCGTCGGGCACCGGTCCGGGCCGGGCGGTCGATCTCTTCGCCGCGCTCGGCGCGCTCGGCGTCGCCGGCCTGTTGACGCTGCGCATCGAGCTTGGCGCGCGTTTCAACGCCGTGATGGTCGTCGTGAAGATCGCGGCGGCGCTCCTGGTGATCGTCGCCGGCGCGCCCTATGTGCGCCTCGAAAACTGGTCGCCCTTCATGCCCTACGGCTTTTCCGGCGTGGCGCAGGGCGCGGCGGTCGTCTTCTTCGCCGTGTTCGGCTACGACACGCTGACGACGGCGGCCGAAGAAGCCCGCGCGCCGCAGCGCGACGTGCCGCGCGCCGTTCTCCTGTCGCTGGTCGTGGCGCTGACGCTCTATATCGCCATGTCGCTCGTGCTCACCGGCGTCGTGCGCTACGACACGCTCGACAATCCGGCGCCGGTCGCGACGGCGTTCGCGTCGATCGGCCTGCCCTGGATCGCCTTCGTCGTATCGCTTGCGGCGGTCGCCGGCATTATCAGCGTCATGCTCGCCTTTCTCCTTGCCTGCGCGCGCATCTGGTTCGCGATGAGCCGCGACGGCCTGCTGCCCGGCTGGTTTGCGGAGGTTCATCCGCGATTCCACACGCCCTATCGGCCGACGCTGATCGCCGGCGCGCTGACCGCGCTCGTCGCCGCGCTGTATTCGATCAAGGAAGTGGCGGAGCTGGTGAATATCGGCACGCTCTCCGCTTTCGTCGTCATCTGTTCGTCGATCATCGTGCTGCGGCGCACGCGTCCCGACGCGGCGCGCAGCTTCCGCACGCCTTTCGTGCCCTATACGCCGCTGATGGGCGTCGCCTTCTCACTCTGGCTGCTGTCGCGGCTTCCCGCCGTCGCCTGGGAGCGTTTCGCGATCTGGATGGCGATCGGGCTCGCGATCTATTTTCTCTATGCGCGCAAACGAAGCCGGCTGGCGGAGAACGCTGCGGAAAACTAGCGCCGGCGCCGACGCCGCAACGAGAGTTATGCGCGGAACCAGACACGGATGTTTCCCGCCGCCGCCGCGCGACTGGCTCGTTCGGCGGTCCTACGCCTGCGCGCGCGCCGGCTTGACCGGTCCGACGTCGACCTGAATCTCGTCGCCCTCCACGCGAATCTCATAAGGGTGGAGCGCATTGCGGACGAGATGCGTCACGCATTTGCCGCTTGTGCTGTCGAATCCCCATTGGTGGTGCGGACAGGTGACTGTCTGCCCGTTGAAGGTGGCTTCGCTCAATGGCATGTCGGCATGCGGACAACGCCCGCGATAGGCCTTGAGCTCGCCGCCGGTCGGCCAAACCAGCAGCACGCTCTTCTTGCCGGCGTGAAACAGGCCCATGCCGCCTTCGCTCACGGAACCGGTGTTGCAGATTGTGGTGAACGCCATCGTGATCGCCTTCAGCAAATCAATTTCTGTGAGGCGTTAGCAAGTAGCGGACCAAGAGCCCCGCCGCTGTCCGCGGGGCCGATTTGCAGCGCGCGGCGGTCATCGCGGCGATGCGTTCTGGTGCGGGCGGCCGGAATCGAACCGGCACAGGCCTTGCGGCCCTACGGATTTTAAGTCCGTTGCGTCTACCAGTTTCGCCACGCCCGCGAGCCGCTCGTATATAGGCGGCGCCGTATCCGAACGCCAAACTTTTATGCCCGGCGGCGCGGCTTGGCGTCGGGCTTGCCGATCGGCGCCTGAAACGACAGGCCGGTGTCCCAGGGAAAGAAGATCCAGGTGTCCTGCGAGACTTCGGTGACGAATGTGTCGACCAACGGCAGGCCCTGCGGCTTGGCGTAGACCGTGGCGAAATGCGCGTCGGACAGCATGTCGCGCACCGCCTTCGCCGTGGCCCCCGTGTCGACAAGATCGTCGATGATCAGCACCTCGGCGCTCGGCCGCGCGAGAATCGTGTCGGTCAGCGGCTTCAGCACCTGGACCTCGCCGCGCTCCCGCTCCTCGTGATAGCTCGCGACGCAGACGGTTTCGACGACCCGGATTCCGAGTTCGCGCGCCACGATCGCCGCCGGCACGAGTCCGCCGCGGGTCACCGCCACGATCGCCGAAAATCCGCCGATGGAGGCGAGACGCCAGGCGAGCGCGCGCGCGTCGCGATGAAACGTGTCCCAGGAGACCGGAAAAACCTTGTCAGACCCATGCATTTGCTTCGAGCCTCCGCAGGTCACGCCTTCAGCGCCAGTTCCTTCGACAGCGACGCGATCATCGCCCGCGCCGCTTCCGTCGCTTGCGCCAGCAGCGTCGCGTCGCGGCTGCGCAGCACGATCTGGTTCCTGATCCCGCCGCTGGTGAAGGCGGGATAGGAGCCGACGCTCACGCCGACATGGCCGCGCGCGATTTCCTCCAAGCCTGCGGCGTAGGCGCCTTCGGAAACGCCATGCGCCTCGACCGTCTCGACCAGCACCGGCGGACCCGCGGCGAGCCGCGGCCCGACCACATCCATCATGTTCTGCATGATCATCGGCACCCCGGCCATGACGATCACATTGCCGATCCAGAATCCCGGTGCCTTGGAAATGGCGTTGAAAATCAATTCCGCGCCGCTCGGTATGCGGGCCATCCGCCGGCGCGCCGAATTGAGCTCCGCCTCGGCGAAGCGCTCGCTCAGCAAAGCGATGGCGCGCGGGTCCTCGCCGATCTCGACTCCAAAGGCGCGGGCGATCGCGTCGGCGGTGATGTCGTCATGGGTCGGCCCGATGCCGCCCGTCGTGAAGACATAGGTGTAGCGGGCGCGCAGCGCGTTGAGCGCCTCGACGATCGCCTCCATATCGTCGGGCACAATGCGCGCCTCGAGCAGATCGACGCCGATCTGCGCGAGATAATTCGCGATGTAGCGTGTGTTCACGTCCTGCGTGCGGCCGGACAATATTTCGTCGCCGATCACGAGAACCGCCGCGCTCGCCGGCTTGTCGCCAGCCGTTTCTTGCGCCATTGCCGGCCTCCCTGCCGCCGATTATGACCATGGCGGCGGCGAACGCCAACCCTGCGCCGCCGCGCCCCCCGGGCAAGGCCCCGAAAGCCGGCGGAAAGCCCCTCCGGCCCGGCAGCCTTGCGTTGCGGCCTCAAACGATTACCTTGTCGGGGAATCTCCGCCCGGAAAGCCGAACCTCCGCGTGACATGACCTTTATCGAATCCCATCTCGCGCCCGCCGCCCGCAAAAGCGGACAGATCAAGCTGCATGGCCCCGCGGACTTCGAGGGGATGCGCGCCGCCGGCAAACTGACCGCGGAGGCGCTGGACATGCTGGTCGAACACGTCGAGCCGGGCGTGACGACGCAAGCGCTCGACGATCTCGTTTTCGACTTCGCGATGGCGCATGGCGCCTATCCCGCGCCGCTCGACTATCGCGGCTATCGAAAATCCATCTGCACCTCGATCAACCATGTCGTCTGCCATGGCGTGCCGGACAACAAGCCGCTCCGCGAAGGCGACATCGTCAATATCGACGTGACGTTCATCCTCGACGGCTGGCACGGCGACGCCAGCCGCATGTTCGCCGTGGGCGAAATTCCGCGGCGGGCGCAGCGACTGATCGATGTCACCTATGAATCGCTGCAGCGTGGAATCGCCGTCGTCAAGCCCGGCGCGACGACCGGCGACATCGGCGCGGCGATTCAGCAATATGCCGAAGCCGAGCGCTGCTCCGTCGTTCGGGATTTCTGCGGCCACGGGCTGGGGCGCGTTTTCCACGACGAGCCGAACATTCTGCACTATGGCGCGAAGAGCCAGGGCGTGGAGCTGCGTCCCGGCATGTTCTTCACCATCGAGCCGATGATCAATCTCGGGCGTTCGCAGGTCAAAATCCTGTCGGACGGCTGGACGGCCGTCACGCGCGACCGCTCGCTGTCCGCGCAATTCGAACATTCGATCGGCGTCACCGAAACGGGCGTGGAAGTCTTCACGAAGTCGCCGGCGGGGCTCGACAATCCCTCAGCCGCGCGCGCCGACGCATGAGGAAGGCGGCTGACGCCGCAACAAGCGACGGCCCAGGGTCGCGCGATTCTTCGCCACACTATCTTGGTCACCGCCAGCGTCTGCGCGATCGCTTCATGGACGCCGGCGAAGCCGCGCTCGCCGATTATGAAATGCTGGAGCTGCTGTTGTTTCGCGCGATCGCGCGGCGCGACGTGAAGCCGCTCGCCAAGGCCCTGATCGCCCGCTTCGGCTCCTTCGCCGAGACTGTGACGGCGCGGCCGGAGCGGCTGCGCGAAGTCGACGGCCTCAGCGACGCAGCGATCGTCGAACTCAAGCTTGTCGAGGCGGCCGCGAAACGCCTGGCGCGCGGCGCCTTGCAGAAGCGTCCCGTGCTCTCCTCCTTCATGGAGGTGCTCGATTATTGCCGAACGGCGATGGCTTTCGCCGAGCGCGAGGAATTCCGCATCCTGTTTCTCGACAAGCGCAACGCGCTGATCGCCGATGAAGTGCAGGGCGTCGGCACCATCGACCATACGCCCGTCTATCCTCGCGAAATCGTCAGACGGGCGCTGGAGCTCGGCGCGAGCGCGCTCATCCTCGCGCATAACCATCCCTCCGGAGACCCGACGCCATCGGCCGCCGACATACGCATGACCAAAGACATCGCCGTGATCGCGCAGCCGTTCGGCATTACGGTTCACGACCATCTGATCGTCGGCCGTCACGGCCATTCGAGCTTCAGAGGGCTGAAGCTCATTTGACGCGGAGCCCCTTTCCAGACGTCAGGATCGACGCAACGCGCCTGAAAAAGGGGTGACGCGTTGTCCTATTTCGTCACGCCGCTCATCATCGCCACGGCGCTCTTTATGGAGCAGCTCGACGGCACGGTGCTCGCCACGGCGCTGCCGGCGATGGCGGCCGATCTTCACGAGGATCCGGTCGCGCTCAAACTTGCGCTGACCTCCTATCTTCTTTCACTTGCGGTGTTCATCCCGCTCTCCGGCTGGGCGGCGGATCGTTTCGGCGCGCGACGCGTGTTTCGCGCCGCGATCATCGTCTTCACCTTCGGCTCGATTCTCTGCGGCCTGGCCAATTCGCTCGGCGCGATCGTCGCCTTTCGGGTCGTGCAGGGCCTCGGCGGGGCGATGATGACGCCCGTCGGGCGCCTCGTGCTGCTGCGCACCGCGCCGCGCCATGAACTCGTGCGCGCCATGGCCTATCTCACCATTCCTGCGCTGCTCGGCCCGATGATCGGTCCGCCGATCGGCGGCTTCATCGCCACCTATTTCAACTGGCGTTACATCTTCTGGGTGAATGTGCCGATCGGCGCGCTCGGCGTCATGCTCGTGACGCGCTTTATCCCGGATCTGCGTGAGGAATGGACGCCGCCGCTGGATGTCGCCGGCGCGATCCTTTCAGGAGTCGGCCTCTCCTGCCTCGTCTTCGGCTTCACGATCGCCGGACGCGGATTCGCGCCGACGCCGGTCGTCGCGCTGATCGTCGCGCTCGGCGCCGCGGCGCTCTTCGCCTATGTCCGCCACGCCAAACGCGCCCCCTATCCGATCGTCGATCTCGATCTGTTGCGCATTCCGACCTTTCGCGCGGCGGTCTTCGGCGGCTTCCTGTTTCGCATCGGACTCGGCGCGACGCCCTTTCTGCTGCCGCTCCTGCTGCAGGCGGGCTTCGGCCTGTCCGCCTATGAAGCGGGGCTTCTGACCTTCGTTTCGGCGGCGGGCGCGATGGCGATGAAGACGACCGCGCAGCCGATCCTGCGGAGGTTCGGCTTTCGGCGGGTGCTGATCGTCAACGCCCTCATCTCCGCCGCGTTTCTCGCCTTCAACGCCAGTTTCACGGTGGCGACGCCGCATCTCCTCATCATGGGCGCGCTGCTTGTCGGCGGCTTTTTCCGCTCGCTGGAGTTCACCGCGCTCAACGCCATCGCCTACGCCGACGTCGATCAGGAGGCAATGAGTCGCGCGACGAGCTTCGCCTCCGTCGCGCAGCAATTGTCGCTGTCGACAGGCGTCGCCATCGGCGCCGCCGCGCTGGAGGCCGCGCGCGCGCTGCGCGGCGGCGGCGCGCTGGAGGCGGCGGATTTCACGCCGGCGTTTCTCGTCGTGGCGGCGATTTCGACGCTGTCGGTGACGAGCTTCCTGCCGCTCGCGTCCAATGCGGGCGACAATCTGGTCAGGCGGCGAGGACGCGTGTGATCTTCGCCGGCGATCGAGGTGCGGCCGCGCCTGCTATTCGGCGCTGCGCCCGCGAAAGCCCGTCGCCAGCACATAGAGCTCGGCCGAGTCCGCCCGGCTCGCGGCCGGTTTCACATGGCGCACGCTCGCAAAATCGCGCTTGAGCCGCGCGAGCAGCTGGCCCTCGGTGCCGCCCTGCAGAACTTTCGCGACGAAGAAGCCGCCTTCCGCCAGCACGTCGCAGGCGAAGTCGGCGGCAAGCTCGGCGAGCGCGACGATGCGCAGATGGTCGGTCGCCTTATGGCCGGTGGCGTTCGCGGCCATGTCCGACATCACCCCGTCGGCGCCGCCGCCGAGCATGTTCTTGATGAATTCCGGCGCGTCAGGATCGTTGAAATCCTTCACGGCGAATTCGACGCCGGCGATCGGCTCCATGTCGAGCAGGTCGACCGCGACGACTTTGCCTTTTCCCTCCTTGGCCTTCACGCGCGCGGCGGCGATCTGCGACCAGCCGCCGGGCGCGGCGCCGAGATCGACGATGCGGCCGCCCGGCTTGAACAGATGATGGCGGTCATCCATCTCGAGGAGCTTGTAGGCGGCGCGTGAACGATAGCCCTCGCGCTTGGCGCGCGCGACGTAAGGGTCATTGAGCTGACGCTCGAGCCACAGCGTCGACGAGAGCGATCGCTTGCGCGCCGTCTTGACGCGCGTCTTGAGCGACCTTCCGCCTTCGCGCCCCGACTCTTTCGTCACGCGTGCACCTTGTCATGCGGGCTGAAAACGCCGCCCGGCGCCGGCTCCATGACGATGTGACGGTCGTGGAACGCAAGCAGAGTCGAGCGATGGCCGATCGAGACGATCGTCGCGCCGGGCAAACGCTCGCGCAGCATGGCGTAGATGTCGTCTTCGAGCTGTTCGTCGAGCGCAGAGGTCGCTTCGTCGAGGAAGAGCCAGTCGGGCTTGGCGAGAAGCGCACGGGCGATCGCGACGCGCTGCTGCTCGCCGCCGGAGAGGCGTTGCCCCCAGTTATTTTCTTCGTCGAGGCGGTCGACGAACGGCGCAAGCCGCGCAGCGCGCAACGCCTCCTGCATCTCGGCGCGCGAGTAGTCGTTGACATGGCCCGGATAGACGATCGCCTCGGCCAGCGCGCCCATAGGAATATAGGGACGTTGCGGCGCGAGCATCACCTTCGCGCCGCGCGGCGTCAGCACCTCGCCCGAGGCGTAAGGCCAGATGCCGGCGATCGCGCGAAACAGCGTCGACTTGCCCGAACCCGACGGGCCGGTGAGCAGCGCGGATTGGCCGGCGGCGAGCGTCAGATCGTCGACCGTCACGATCCGCCGCCCGTCGGGCAGCGCAAGCGTCAAGGCGCGCAGGCGAATGTCGGCGCCCTCGGCCGACGCGATGAGCTGCGTCGCAAACATCTGCCGACGCGCCGTATCGATGGCGTGGTCGAAGGACGTCAGGCGGTCGAGCACCGACTTGAAGTTGGCCAGCGAGGTATAATAGTTGATGAAGAACGTCAGCGCGCTCTCCACCCGTCCGAAGGCGCTCGCCGTCTGAGTCATGACGCCGAGCTGGATGCGGCCGGCGAAGTAGAACGGCGCCGTGATCACGTAAGGGATGATCGGCGACATCTGTCCGTAAGTCGAGGTGAACGCCATCAGCTGTTTGCGCTTCTGCACGATCGCCAGATAGTTCACGATAATGCCCGTGAAGCGTTGAAGCAGCGAGCCGCGCTCGGCGGGCTCGCCGCCAAGCAGAGCGATCTGCTCGCTGTATTCGCGCATGCGCGCCAGCGAGAATCGGAAATCGGCCTCGCGCCTCTGGCGGTCGAAATAGAGCCCGGTGAGCGAGCGGCCGATCAGATGAGTCACCAGCGTTCCGACCGCCGCATAGAGCAGCACCACCCAGAAGAGAAAGCCAGGAATATAGATTTCCGTTCCCGGCAGCGGATAATTGCCCGACAAATCCCACAGCACATAGGCGAAGGAGACGAGCGAACTCAGAGTGGCGATCAGCAAGATTGAGTAGGAGTAGATGCCGTAGCCCTCCTCTGCGCCGCTGATGAAGCGATTGACGTCTTCGGCGATGCGCTGGTCGGGGTTGTCGGCCCCGCCGCCAGCGAGCGCCATGCCGTAATGCGTATGCGCGCCGAGCCAGCGCTCGATGTAATGTTCCGTCAGCCAGCGGCGCCAACGGATGATCAGCATTGACTGCAGAACGAATTCGATGATGACGGAGGTGACGTAAACGAACGCCCAGGGCGTGAAGACGAAGAACAGCTGCCGCCAAAATTCCGCGGCGTTCTTTTCCTGAATGGCGTTGAACCAGTCGCGATTGAAGAAGGACAGGCGCACGGTGATGCCGACCTGTCCCTGATTGAGGAGCACCAGGACGACGACCATCGCGGTGGCGATGGCGCTCTCGCGGGCCGCGAAAGACGGAAACGGCCAGACGCGCCCTTCGCCACGCTCGCGGGACTCGAAATAGAGATCGGCGATGCGCGTCATTTCCCGAACGACGGGAATGTACGAGATCGCGTAAACGATGATCGAGAACACGGCCACGGTCAGCGGCATGGTTTCGGGCGGCGCGTAGTCTTTCAGCGACTCCGGCCAGATCCCTTCCGCCTGCATGAGGCCGATGAGTCCGAAGACGATCGTCTCAGTCGAAAAAATGAAGGCGAAGATCTTCAGGAAGCTCGACATGCCGGCCGCGCGCCATGTCGTGTATGCGCATAGGGCGGCGGCGGCGGCGAGAACGAACAGGCTGGAGTCGCCCCTATGGGCGCCGACCAGCGCGGTAAGAGCCGCGAAGACGGCGACCGCCACGCTCAATTTCTGCATCTTTCACCTTGGATATGAGAAGCCGCTCGGCCCGCCGCGAACGCGTCGCCGGCTTTTACCGTCTCGCCCCATGATAGAGGAGTCAGTCCTCTTCAGGAATGACCGCGTCTCCATTGACATGGGCGACCAGCACTGGCGAGGCCTTGAAGGTCAGCACCCGCCGCGGCGTTATCGTCGCCTCGACGCCCGTCTTCGGGTTGCGGCCGACGCGCTCCCGCTTGGAGCGCACGTTGAAAGTCCCGAAAGATCGTAATTTTACGGATTCTCCGCGAAGCAACGCTTCGCTGATCTCGTCGAAGGTCGCGTCCAGGATCTTGCGGGCTTCGGCGCGGGACAGCGAAGGACAGCAGCCATAGACGGCCTCACGGAGCGCCGCCCGCGTCAAAGTGCTGCCCGGAGCAGTTTTCCTTACCATCCGAATGGAGCGCTGAATGTTAGCTTTATCGGGAATGGGCTGAACACAACTCCCCCTCGAAGCTTCTGGCAATGGTTAACATGGCAATGAATGGGCATCGCGCCCCGCGCCACAATAGTACGCATAAACGGTCGATTTGCAAGGGCGATCACGCCCTCGCGCGCTCCGCTGCACAGCGGGCGCGCGAGCTCGGACGGAAACCAGGCGGCGCGCTCAAACCGCCAATTTCACCTTATGTTGCGCCACCGGTATCATGGCGCGGATCTTACGAATGCGGTCGACGTCCACATAGGACGACACCAGCCCCGGTCCGTCAGACGCCTTGGCGACGACATGGCCCCAGGGATCGGCGATCAGCGAATTGCCGTAGGTGAACCGGGTTTCATGGCCGGCCTTGTGCGCGCCCGTCTGCGCCGGCGCGCAGATATAGGCCTGCATCTCGATTGCCCGCGCGCGGCACAAGACTTCCCAATGGTCCTTGCCCGTGACGAGCGTAAACGCCGCCGGCAAAGCGACGATATCGGCGCCCTTCTCGGCGAGCGCATGGAACAGATAGGAGAACCGCAGATCGTAACAGATCGCGCAGCCGACGGTGACGCCCTCGCAATCATAGGTGACGACGGCGTCGCCCGGCTTGAAAGCCGCGCTCTCGTGATATTTGGCGCCGTCCGGCGCCGTGATGTCGAACATGTGGATCTTGCGGTAGCGCGCCACCTCCTCGCCCGCGCGATTGAAGGCGACGCTCGTGTTGTGCAGCCGCTCTTCTCCAGGCGCCTTTTCGAGAATGGATCCAGCGTGAATAAAGACCTTATGCTCACGCGCGAGCGTCCGGCACATCTCATAGGCGGGACCGCCCGGGAGTTCCTCGGCCGCCGCCATCTTCTCGGCGCGCGAGCCCCCGATGAAATCGAAGACTTCCGGCAGACAGATCCAGTCTGGACGCTCCTGGACGACGGCGCGCTCGATCAAGGCGCGGGCGTTGGCGAGGTTCAAGGCCTTATCGCCAACGGAATTCATTTGAACCAGAGTAACCTTCATTGACCGCCCGATATCTTTCGCTCTTGCTCGGCGACGTCGCAGCCGCTCCGCTCTAACCCAATCGCGTCATTATACGTCGCCGACGCCGCAGGTATAGGTCCAATCGCGCTAACGCGGCGACGCCGGAGAGGGCTCGGGATCGCGGGCGCCGGCGCGCAGCGCGGCGATGCAAAATTCGACCATTTGCGCGCTCGTCGGAATCGGGCGATCGGCGCACTCCACCATGAGCCGCGGGTGGCAGTAGCGGATACAGGCGGCGTGCACCAGCCGCGCCGCAAGCCGCGCATCGCCCTTGGCGAATTCGCCGCTCGCCATGCCCGAGCGAATGATCTCCTCGATCGAGGCGTCGATGCGATCGATGTGGTCCGAAATGATCGGCCAGTTCTCCTCGAGCGCGGCTTCGACCATGTCGTGCAGCTTGCGATCGGCGACATAACGTTCGGCGTTCATCGCCTCGTTCGACAGGATCAGCTTGCGTAGCCGCTGCTCGGCCGAGCCGGGCCCTTCCGCAACGCTCTGCGCCGCCTCCTCCACTTCGTTCATCAGATGACGCGCGACGGCGGCGTTGATTTCCGATTTGGCGCTGAAGAAACGGTAGACGTTCGCCGGCGACATTCGCAATTCGCGCGCGATGTCGGCCACCGTCGTCTTCTGAAAGCCGATCTCGCGGAACAGCCGCCCTGCGGTGGCGATGATCCGCGCGCGTTGCTCGGTCTCGCGCGCGCTCTGCGCGCTGTCTCCCATGACGCTCATTCGGCCGCCCCCCTCGCATAGCCGTCAGTCAGCGCATCGACCCGCGCGCCCCCGGTTTCGGCCAGCCCCTCGCCCAGGTGACGCCGGAACCAGGTCGCATAAAGCGCCGGCAGGAACAGAACGGTGAGAAAAGTGGCCACAAAAAGCCCGCCCATGATGGTCAGCGCCATCGGCCCCCAAAAGGCGGAGCGCGACAATGGAATCATTGCGAGAATCGCGGCGAGCGCCGTCAGCGCGACCGGCCGCACCCGCCGAATGGTCGCGCCGATGATCGCCTCGCGGTAGTTCTCCCCGCGCTCGAGGTCCTGCCGCACCTGATCGACGAGAATGATGGAATTGCGCATATCCATGCCCGACAGCGCGATCAGGCCGAGCAGCGCGACGAAGCCGAAGGGCGCATGCGCGAGATTGAGCGCGAGCGAGGCGCCGATGACGCCGAGCGGCGCGCTCATCATCACCAGCGCCACGCGCGTGAAATTCTGCAGCTGGAACATCACGATCGTCAGCATGACCAGGCCGACGAGCGGAAACACCGCGAAGATCGAGGCGTTGCCTTTCCGCGACTCCTCGATCGCGCCGCCAATTTCGATGCGATAGCCGGGCGGGAGAGTTTCGCGAATCTGCGCAAGCCGCGGCCAAATGCGCGTGGTCACGTCGGGCGCCTGCACGCCATCCTTCACGCCGGAGCGCACGGTGATGCTCATGTCGCGATTGCGGCGCCAGAAAATCGGCTCCTCGTGATCGTAGACGATCTTCGCGACCTGCGAGACCGTCACCGCCTTGCCGTCGCGCGAATAGATGACCATGTCGCCGATTCTGGAGAGATCGCCCCGCTCCTGCGGCACAGCGCGCGCGACCACCTCGACCTGATCCACCCCGTCGCGCAACGTCGTGACCGTCACGCCGGAAATCGCCAGACGGAGCCGGTTCGAGATGTCCTGCGGCGTCAGACCGAGGAGCCGCGCGCGGTCCTGATCGATGACGAGCCGCACCCGCGGCGTCTGCTCGTTCCAGTTCAAATGTGGATCATCGACGCCTTCGTCGCCGCGCATGACGTCGCGCACCTGATAGGCGATGGCGCGCACCTTCGCGGGATCGGCGCCGACGACCCGAAACTGCACCGGAAAGCCGACGGGCGGCCCGTAATAGAATCTGTCGACGCGGGCGCGCGCCTGCGGCACCGCGCCATTGGCGATGGCCGCCTCGAGCTTCTTCTTCAAGCGTTCGCGCGCCGCGATGTCCTTCGCGACGATGACGATCTCCGAATAGGCTTCATTCGGCAGCTGCGGATTCAATCCGAGCCAGAACCGCGGCGGACCCTGCCCGACATAGCTCGTGTAGAGCGCCGCGTCGGGGTCGTCCTTCAGCAGCGCCTCGGCCTGCTTTGTGGCCTCGAGCGACGCGCCGATCGACGATCCCTCCGGAAGGCGCATCTGGAAAAAGAGCTCCAGACGCTCGGCGTAAGGGAAGAACTGTTTCTGCACGACGAAGAAGCCGAAGACGGCGAGCGCGAAAATGCCGACAATGCCCGCGATCACCACGCCGCGATAATCGACCGCCCAGGTGACAACGGCGCGCAGCCGCCGATAGAAGGGCGTCTGATAGATTTCGTCCGGATCGCGGTGCGGATGCAGCTTCGCGAAATCCGGAAGGAGCTTCACGCCGAGATAGGGCGTGAACATCACCGCGACAAACCATGACGCGATCAGCGCAACGAGCAACACCCAAAACATCGATCCCGTATATTCGCCGACGCTCGAATTCGCGAAGCCGACGGGCAGGAAGCCCGCCACGGTGACGAGCGTGCCGGTGAGCATCGGAAAAGCCGTCGAATCCCAGGCGAAGGTCGCGGCTTTGATCCGGTCGAAGCCCTGCTCCATCTTCACCATCATCATCTCGACGGCGATGATCGCATCGTCGACGAGAAGCCCGAGCGCGATGATCAGCGCGCCGAGCGAGATGCGCTGGAGATCGATGCCGAGCGGCCCCATGAAGATGAAGACGATGGCGAGCACCAGAGGCACGGAGAGCGCGACGATGATCCCCGTGCGGAAGCCGAGCGAGAGGAAGCTCACGCCGAGCACGATCACCAAAGCTTCGAGAAAGGCGCGCGTGAATTCGCTGATCGCCTCCTCGACGACTTTCGGCTGATCGGCGATCTGATCGATGTCGATGCCGACCGGCGTTTTCGCGCGCATCTCCTCGACCGCCGCATCGACGTTCTCGCCGAATTTGAGGACGTTGGCGCCTTTCGCCATGACGACGCCGACGACGATCGTCGGCTGGCCTTTGTAGCGCGCGAGAAAACTGGGCGGATCCTCGAAGCCGGAATACACGTTCGCGATGTCGCCGAGCCGGACCACCTTGCCGTTGGCCTCGATCGGAATGGCGGCGATGGCGTCGGCGCCTTTCAGATCGCTCGTCACCTGGACGCGCACGCGGTTCGAAGAGGTCTCGAACACGCCGGCGTCGTCGATCGCGTTCTGCTTGGCGAGGGAATCGAAGACGGCCTGCGGCTGGATCGCCAGACTCGCGAGCTTCGCCTCGCTGAACTCGACGAAGATGCGCCGTCCCTGATCGCCGTAGACGTCGACCTTGACGACGTCCTGGACGGAGAGCAGCCGCTGTCGCAGCGCCTGAACCACCTTGTCGAGGACGTGATAGTCCGCGCCGTCGCCGGTCACCGCATACATCACCGTATCGACGTCGCCATATTCATCATTGACCTGAGGGCCGCGCACGCCGGCGGGAAGCGTGGGCGCGATGTCGTCGAGCTTCTTGCGCAGCTGATAGAAGAGTTGCGGCACGTCTTTGGGCGGCGTCGTGTCCTTGAAGGTCACCTGCATCGCCAGAAAGCCAGGCTTGGTGTAGGTCTCGATCTTGTCGAGGAACGGCAGCTCCTGAAGCTTCTTCTCCATCAGATCGGAGACCTGATCGCGCATCTCCGTCGCTGTCGCGCCCGGCCAGGAGGCGGTGACGATGGCGACCTTGATGGTGAACGACGGATCCTCGGCGCGCCCCAGCTTCAGATAGGAATAGACGCCGGTCACGCTGATCGCGATCATCAGAAACAGCATCAGCGTCGGCCGTTGGACGGCCCAGCGCGAGAGGTTGACGCCAGCCATGGCCGTTTCCTTTAGAGCGCTTGCCGCGACATCACGCGGACTTTCATGTTGGGATCGAGCTTGTGAACTCCGAGGACAACGATGTTGTCCCCGTCCTTGACGCCGCCGGACACGAGCGCGGAGTCGCTTTCAAGGCGCACCAGCGTCACAGGAACGAGCTTCAAATTCCCTTCGGCGTCGACCTTCCAGAGCGAGGGTCCGGAACCCTGATTGTAGATCGCCGAGAGCGGCACGCTCACGACGGGTTGCGCATCCGAGCCGGCAATGCGCAGCGTCGCGCTCATGCCGAGCGCAATGGCGGAGTCCGGATTGAGAATGGAGAAACGCGCGGCGAAGGTGCGCGTGACCGGGTCGGCGGCGGGACTCAATTCGCGCAGCTTGGCGCGATAGACAGCGCCAGGCTTCGACCAGAGCGTCAGACTCGCCTCCCCTTTTCCCGCCGCCGCGGCGAAGGCTTCCGGGAGGGCGACGGCGGCCTCGAGTTCGCCGGCGTGCGCGATGCGGACGGCCGGCTGCCCCGCCGCGACCACCTGGCCCGGTTCGACGAGCGTTTGCGTGACGACGCCGTCCGCGCCGGCGCGCAGCGTCGCATATTCGAGCGCGTTGCGGGCGAGTTCGACCGCGCGTTCCGCCCGTTGGAAACGGCCGCGCGCCTCCTCGCCGGCGGCCCGCGCCTTGTCGAGCGCCGCCTGAGCGACCCAGCCTTTGGAGCGCAATTGGGCGGCGCGCTTCTCGTCGGCCAGGGCCTGCGTCTGCGCCATGCGCGCGGCGGCGAATTCGGCGTCGGCCTGTTCCTTCTGCAGCCGCAGATCCTGCTCGTCGAGCGCCGCGATCGGGTCGCCCGTCTTCACCCGCTGACCCACTTCGACGAAGCGCTTGACCACTTTCCCGGCGACCCGAAACCCCTGGTCGGACTCGACCCTCGGGCGGATGGTGGCGACAAATTCGCGCGTCTGCGACTGCGCGGCGTAGCGCGCCGGCGCGACAAGCACCGGCCGGTCGCTTTGCGCGCTCGCCTCGGACGACCGGTCCTTCCCGTCGCATGCGGCGAGTCCCGCCGCCAGAAGCGCGGCGACCCCATAAGCGGCCGAGCGAATGCTGAACATCGAATAGTGTCCGTGTTGGCGGGAGCCCGCGCAGAGCTTCGACTGATGATTTTCAATAATCGTCAATCATCATCCGTTCGTCAACTGCAAAGACCTGTCCGGACGGCGCCGCGGCCAGCCGTCCGGCGCGCCCCTCCCCCGGCGGAGACGGCCCGGACGGCTTGTCGCAAGGAAATGATTCTTCTATATGCGGCCTGCTCTTGCGGCCGGGTGAGCGCAACACAATCTTGGGAGAGCTAGCGCGTAGGATCGCGCGGCGGGCTCATGGCGAGCCGCCGTCCTTCGCGTCTTGAACCGGACCGCTTCGGGGTCCGGCGTTCACCAGCGAAAGGAAATCGAAATGGGCAAAATTATCGGCATCGACCTCGGCACGACCAATTCCTGCGTGGCCGTCATGGAAGGGTCGAGCCCCAAGGTTATTGAAAACGCAGAAGGCGCACGGACGACGCCTTCGATTGTCGCCTTTACCGACGACGGCGAGCGTCTCGTCGGCCAGCCGGCGAAACGTCAGGCGGTGACCAACCCCGACAAGACCTTCTTCGCCATCAAGCGACTGATCGGCCGCACCTACGACGACCCGATGACCAAGAAGGACATGGGTCTTGTCCCCTATAAGATCGTCAAAGCGAATAACGGCGACGCCTGGGTCGAGGCCTCCGGCAAACAGTATTCGCCGTCGCAGATTTCAGCCTTCATCCTGCAGAAGATGAAGGAGACGGCCGAGGCCTATCTCGGCCAGACCGTGACGCAAGCCGTCATCACCGTTCCCGCCTACTTCAACGACGCCCAGCGCCAGGCCACCAAGGACGCCGGCAAGATCGCCGGCCTCGAGGTGCTGCGCATCATCAATGAGCCCACCGCGGCGGCGCTCGCCTACGGCCTCGACAAGAAGCAGTCCGGAACCATCGCCGTCTACGACCTCGGCGGCGGCACATTCGACATTTCGATCCTCGAGATCGGCGACGGCGTCTTCGAGGTGAAGTCGACGAACGGCGACACCTTCCTCGGCGGCGAAGACTTCGACATGCGTCTCGTCGAATATCTCGCGGGCGAGTTCAAGAAAGAGCAGGGCATCGACCTGACGAAGGACAAGCTCGCCCTGCAGCGCCTGAAGGAAGCCGCGGAAAAGGCCAAGATCGAACTCTCGTCGGCGACGCAGACGGAGATCAACCTGCCCTACATCACCGCCGACGCCACCGGGCCGAAGCATCTGACGCTGAAGCTCACGCGGGCGAAATTCGAAGCGCTCGTCGACGATCTCATCCAGCGCACGATCGAGCCCTGCCGCAAGGCGCTGAAGGACGCCGGCCTCTCGGCGGCCGACATCGGCGAAGTGGTGCTCGTCGGCGGCATGACCCGCATGCCCAAAGTGCAGGAGGTCGTGAAGCAGTTCTTCGGCAAGGAGCCGCATAAGGGCGTCAACCCCGACGAAGTCGTCGCCATCGGCGCGGCCGTTCAGGCGGGCGTGCTGCAGGGCGACGTCAAGGACGTGCTGCTGCTCGACGTGACCCCGCTGTCGCTCGGCATCGAGACGCTCGGCGGCGTGTTTACGCGCCTGATCGACCGCAACACGACGATCCCGACCAAGAAGAGCCAGGTGTTCTCGACGGCCGAAGACAATCAGACGGCCGTCACCATCCGGGTCTTCCAGGGCGAACGCGAAATGGCGGCCGACAACAAGCTGCTCGGACAGTTCGATCTCGTCGGCATCCCGCCGGCGCCGCGCGGCATGCCGCAGGTCGAGGTGACCTTCGACATCGACGCCAACGGCATCGTCAACGTCACGGCGAAGGACAAGGCGACCAACAAGGAGCAGCAGATCCGCATCCAGGCGTCGGGCGGCCTGAGCGAGGCCGACATCGACAAAATGGTCAAGGACGCCGAGGCGCACGCCGCGGAAGACAAGGTCCGTCGCGAACTCGTCGACGCCAGGAACCACGGCGAAGCGGCGATGCACGCGGCGGAGAAGTCCGTCGCCGAATTCGGCGACAAGGTCTCGGCCGCGGACAAGAGCGCGATCGAGGCGGCGATCGCCTCGCTGAAGAGCGCGATCGAAGGCGACGACCTCGAAACGATCAAGGCCAAGACCAATGAATTGGCGCAGGCCTCGATGAAGCTCGGGGAAGCGATGTATAAGGCGCAGCAGGCGGAAGCCTCGAGCGCCGGCGCTTCCGAAGCGCCCAAGGACGACGTGATCGACGCGGAATTCAAGGACGTCGGCGACGACAAGAAGTAAGCCGGGACTGGCCATAGCCGCTCCGATACGGTAGCGAAACGGGAACCCGGCGCGAAGAGCGCCGGGTTTCGTTGCGTTCACGCCGCCGCACCTCAGCAGAAATCGAGCATGTCCAAACGCGACTATTACGAAGTTCTGGGCGTCAGCCGCACCGTGACGGAAGTCGAGATGAAGATCGCCTTCCGTAAAGCGGCGATGCAATGCCATCCTGACCGGCATCCGGGCGACAAGCAGGCGGAGACGCGGTTCAAGGAATTGAACGAAGCCTATCAGTGCCTCTGCGACCCGCAGAAGCGCGCGGCTTACGATCGTTTCGGGCACGCCGCCTTCGAACAGGGCGGCGGGTTTGGCGGATTCGGCGCCGGCGAAGGCTTCGGGGCCTCGATGGCCGATATTTTCGAGGATCTGTTCGGCGACGTCATGGGGCGGCGCGGCCGCTCCGGCGGCCGCGAGCGCGGCTCGGACCTGCGCTACAACATGGAGATCACGCTCGACGAGGCCTATCACGGCAAGGCCGCGTCGCTGAATATCCCGACCTCGGCGACCTGCGAAGCCTGCTCGGGCACTGGCGCAAAAAAAGGCTCCAAGCCCAAGACATGCGCAACCTGCGGCGGCATGGGCCGCGTCCGCGCCCAGCAGGGCTTTTTCGCGATCGAGCGCACCTGCCCGGCCTGTCAGGGACGCGGCGAGATCATCGAGAACCCCTGCCCCTCCTGCTCCGGAACCGGACGCAAGACGATCGAACGGTCGCTGTCGGTCAATGTGCCGCCCGGCGTCGAGGACGGCACGCGCATCAGGCTCGCCGGAGAAGGCGAGGCGGGCCTGCGGGGCGGGCCGGCCGGCGACCTCTACATCTTCCTGTCGGTGAAGCCGCATCCGTTTTTCCAGCGCGACGGCGCCGACCTCTATTGCCGCGTGCCGATCTCGATGGTGCGGGCGGCGCTCGGCGGCGAGATCAAGGTGCATGCGCTCGACGGCTCCGAGGTGAAGCTCAAAGTGCCCGAGGGCACGCAGTCCGGGCGTCAGCTCAAGGCCAAGGGCAAGGGCATGCCGGTGCTGCGCGGACGCGACTACGGCGATCTGCATGTGCAGATCAGCGTCGAGACTCCGCAAAAGCTCACCAAGCGCCAGAAGGAGCTCCTCGCCGAGTTCGAGGAAGAATCTTCGCATGACACGCATCCCGAGGAGACGGGCTTCTTCGCGCGGATGAAAGATCTGTTCGGCGGGTAGCATCTTCCCGAAGAGCGCTGCGCGCTTTTGGGACGACCGGGCGCGATCAGCTGCGCGGGCAAATTGCCCGAACGCTTTCGGGCGCGCTCCACTTGCGCCGCGGTCGCGCCTTTGCACACAGTCTGAGCTCGTCCTTCATCGCTCGTTCTTCATCGGGAGAGACGCGAAACATGTCGGCGGCGTGCGGGGTTCGACGATTTTTCGCCCGCGCGTCAAGAGCGCAACGGCGGCAGGCTCGGGAGAAAATCCATGTCCAATTATTACGGCGCGGCGCATCGCGCGTTTCAGGATGAATTCGACACGCGCCGCCTCGCGGATCTGATGGAAGGCGGCGTGATGCACGCCGAACTCGCGCCGCACGAAATCGATTTCATCCAATCACGCGACATGTTTTTCCTCGCCACCGTCGATCCACAGGGGCGGCCGACCGTGTCCTACAAGGGCGGCGCGACAGGATTTGTGCGCGTCGCCGGACCCAATGCGCTGATCTTCCCGTGGTACGACGGCAATGGAATGTTTTATTCGGCCGGCAATCTCGTCGAGACGGCGAATGTCGGACTGCTGTTCATCGACTTTCTGAGGCCGAACCGCTTGCGCGTGCAGGGCGCAGCGGCGATTTCGCGCGACCCGGCGATTCTTGCGACCTATCCGGGCGCGCAATTTCTTGTCGGCGTGACGGTGGAAAGCGTCTGGGTCAATTGCCCGCGATATATCCACGGCTATCAGAAAATCGCCGACTCCAAATATTTGCCGGACGCTGCGGGCGAGGCGCCATTGCCGGGCTGGAAGCGTCTCGACGTCGCCCAGGAGGCGCTGACGCCCAAGGATCGCGCCGCCGTCGACGCCGCTGGCGGCGTCATCGATGTCGACGCCTATGGCGAACTCGTCGCTAAGGGCGAAGGATAGTCCACGCTTCAGACGGCTGACGCCTCTGAGGCGGCGCTTCAGCTGACCGCGGCGGGCGTCTCGAAGCCGGCGGCAGGTCGCGCCGCCGGCGCCAATCCGCGTTGTCTTTGACGCGCGGCTCTCCTATCATCCGCCAAAACGGCCCTCGAAATCGGGGGCCGTTTGCGCGTCTCTAACGCGCGTCGATCGGGAGGGGGCGCTGTGTCGCATAGACCGCAAAAAGGCAATGGGCGCGCAAAGCTCGTGGATAACGCCCGCTTCATCCGCCAATGGATCGAAAACCCGCGCCTCATCGGCGCCGTTTCGCCGTCGGGGCGCGCCCTGGCCAAGACGATGGCCGGCTTCGTGGAGCCGGACAGGGACGGGGTCATCGTCGAACTCGGCCCCGGCACGGGTCCCGTCACCCAGGCGCTGCTCGCACGCGGAGTCGCGCCAGAGCGGCTCGTGCTCGTCGAATATGAGAGCCGCTTCTGCCACCTGCTCGCCGAACGTTTCCCCGGCGTGAAGATCGTCCAAGGCGACGCATACGGACTCAGGGCGACGCTCGACGGCAAGATTTCGGGGAATGTGGCGACCGTCGTCTCCAGCCTGCCGCTGCTGGTGCGGCCGGAGCGCGATCGGGTCGAACTGCTCAATCAGGCCTTCGAGCTGATGGGCGACGAGGGGCTTTTCATCCAGTTCACCTACGGCCTGACCAAATCGCCGATGCCGATGCACGCCCATGGCGTTCACGGCGCCTATGTCGGCAAGGGATCGCCGCCGATCGTGCTCAACATTCCGCCCGCGCGCGTCTGGCGCTACCGCAAGGCCGGCTACGCCGGCTTCGCGGGAAAGCGCAAGGCGTGACGCCGCAGGAACGCTTGATCGTCGCGCTTGACGTGGAAAGCGTCGCCGACGCGCGCGCCATGACGGCGACTCTCGGCGAGGCGGTCTCCTTCTTCAAGGTCGGCATGGAGCTCGCCTATGCGCCGGGCGGCTTCGACTTCGCCCGCGAGCTGAAGGCGGCGGGCAAGCGCGTCTTTCTGGATTTGAAGCTGCACGACATCGGCGTCACGGTGGAGCGCGCCACGCGGCAGATCGCCCGGCTCGGCGTCGACTTCCTCACCATTCACGCCTTTGCGCAGACGATGGCGTCGGCGCGTCAGGGCGCGTCCGACGGCGCGCTCAAGCTCCTCGCCGTGACGGTGATGACGTCCTATGACGACGCCGACCTGAAAGAGGCCGGCTACGCCTGCGGCGTCGAAGACCTGGTCGCGCGCCGAGCCCGGCAGGCGCGAGCGGAGCGCGTCGACGGGCTGATCCTGTCGCCGCTGGAGCTTGCGGCCATTCGTCCCATCGCCGGTCCGGACATGCTGCTCGTCACGCCGGGCGTGCGGCCGGCGGGCGCCGACGTCGGCGACCAGAAGCGCGTCATGACGCCGCGGCAGGCGGTCGCCGCCTCCGCCGACTTTATCGTGGTCGGCCGGCCGATCACGCGCGCAATGGATCCCGCGGCGGCGGCGAAAGCAGTGATCGACGAGATCGCCGAGGGCTGAGGAGCGTTCTCCGCGTGCCTTACGCCCACAACGCCGACCTGCCCGCAAATCTCCAGCGCATCCTCCCTGAACATGCGCAGGACATTTACCGCGAGGCCTTCAACCACGCCTTCGACGCCCATCGCGGCGATCCCCGGCAGGAGGAGGCGGCGCGCCGCATCGCCTGGGCGGCCGTCAAGCGAAGCTACGTCAAGACCGCGACGGGCTGGGCGAAACGCTGCGAGAACGCCCCATGAACAACCGCTGGTAGTCTGGCGAGACTAGAGCGTGAGTGATAGAACGCGACTGCGTCGAATCCATCACCCCGATTCGCCCCATGCTCGCGACTCTCATCTCCGTCATTGGGCTGTTCGCCTGGCTCTACCTCATCGCCCTTCGTGGCGCGTTCTGGCGGCTGACCGAACACGACGGGAACCTGAGCGGCAAAGGCGGCGCGGACCCGGCGACCTATGTCGTCGCGATCGTCCCTGCCCGTAACGAAGCCGACGTCATCGAAAAAAGCCTGTCCTCGCTGTTCGCTCAAGAGTTCAACGGCCGATTCGACGTCGTTCTGGTGGATGACGAGAGCGACGACGGCACCGCCGAAGCGGCGCGACGCTGCGCGGCCGCACGTGGCGCCGCCGACCGCCTGACGGTTCTGTCCTCGCGCGGGCCCGATGCGGGCTGGACCGGAAAGCTCGCGGCGATGCAGCGCGGATTCGATCATGTGCGGCGATTGTCGCTCGGCCCCGAATTCGTGCTGTTCTGCGACGCCGACATCGAATTTTCGCCGAACGTGCTGGCCCGCCTCGTTTCAGGCGCCAAGGCGCGCGGCGCGGTTTTGACGTCGCTGATGGTCAAGCTGCGCTGCGAAAGCGTCGCAGAGCGCTGGCTCGTTCCTGCCTTCATCTTCTTTTTCCAAAAGCTCTATCCGTTCCGCCACGTCAATGATCCCGAGCACGCAGCGGCGGGCGCAGCGGGCGGGGTGATGTTGGCGCGCCCCGAAGCGCTCGCGGCGGCGGGAGGCTTTCGCGCCATTCGCGGCGCGCTGATCGACGATTGCGCGCTGGGCGCGCTGATGAAGGCCCAAGGTCCGATCTGGCTGGGCCTGACCGAAGACGTCCAAAGCCTTCGCGCCTATCCGCGTCTCGCCGATATTTCGCGAATGATCGTGCGCTCGGCCTACGCTCAGCTCAGCTATTCTCCCTGGCGTCTCGCCGGGGCGCTGTTCGGCATGGCGGCCGCTTATCTCGCGCCGCCCTATCTGGCGCTTTTCGGCGAATCGCCGGCGCGCGAGGCGGCGCTCGTTTCCTGGATTCTGATGGCGCAGGCCTATATGCCGACGCTGAAATTCTATGGCCTGTCGCGGTTGCGCGCCTTCGCTTTGCCTGGCGTCGCGGCGTGCTATACGTGGTTTACGGTTGAATCGGCCTGGCGGCATCTCAGGGGCCGCGGCGGCGAATGGAAAGGCCGCTATCAGGCGCCGCGCGCGCAATCGGCGTCGCAGCGGCTCGAAACGCCCGGCGAGATCGAGGCGAACCGCGAAATCGAGGCTTGAAGGCGCGCGAGCGCCGTGGAGCGGCAAAACGGCGACACATGGATATTGCGCGGACGAGTTCGGGGAAGACCCATCGCGACGAGAATTTTCCCGTCGCCTCCTTTCTCATCGCGCCGCGAAACCGCGCGCCGATCCTCGCCTTCTATGAGTTTGTCCGCGCCGCCGACGACATCGCCGACCACCCGACTCTCGCCAGCCAGGAGAAGCTCGATCTGCTGGACGCGCTCGACGCCGCGCTGATGGGACATGCGGAAGAGGAGGCGCCCGTGGCGCGCCGCCTGCGCGAAACCTGCCGCGAGCGCGGCCTCGATCCGCAGCATGCGCGCGACCTGATCGTCGCCTTCAAACGCGACGTGACGCAACTACGCTATCGCGACTGGGACGATCTCATCGACTACTGCCGCTATTCGGCGATGCCCGTCGGACGCTTCGTCTGCGACCTGCATGGCGAGGACCGCGGCCGGGTCTGGGCCGCGAATGACGCGCTCTGCGCCGCGCTGCAGGTCATCAACCACCTGCAGGATTGCGGCAAGGACTATCGCAATCTGGATCGGGTCTATCTGCCGCAGGACTCGCTTGCGGCGCATGCCGCCTCCGTCGAGATGCTGGCGCTGGAGCAAGCGCCGCCGCCGCTGCTCGCGGCGATCCGCGAACTCAACGGCAAGACCGCGCTGCTTCTGGCCAAATCGCGTCCCTTCGCCGATCTCATCGACGATGCGCGCCTCGCCATGGAGGTCGGCGCCATCCAGACTCTCGCCGAACATCTCGTTGCGCGGCTTACGGTCTCCGACCCGCTCGGCGACAAGGTGCATGAGGGCAAGTTCGGCTTCGCCCTGAAGGGCGCGATGGGCGCGGTCGGCGCGCTCCTTCGCCGCATTTCGCGTCCGCGCCGCGCGGTTTCCGGCGCCGTCGCGAGGACGCGCCAATGACCATCGACGACGCGCTTGTCGACCCCGCGACGCTGCGCACGCGCGCGATCGCGACCAAGAGCTCCTTCTATCTTGCGATGCGCATCCTGGAGCCGCCGCGCCGCGACGCGATGTTCGCCATCTACGCCTTCTGCCGCGCCGTCGACGACATCGCCGACGACGAGGGCGACCGCGCCGCGCGCCGCGCCGCGCTGGACCAGTGGCGCGCCGACCTCGACGAGCTTTACGCCGGCCGCATCCGCGCGCGCGTAAGCTTTCTCGCCGAACCCATCCGCCGCTTCCGGCTCGACCGCATCGATTTCGAGTCGGTCATCGAGGGCATGGCGATGGACGTCGAGGAGGATATTCGCGCGCCGGACTGGGAAACGCTCGAGCTTTATTGCGACCGGGTCGCGAGTGCCGTCGGACGGCTGTCCGTGCGCGCCTTCGGACTCGCGGAGGACGAGCCGAGCGCCGAGTGTGATTTGCCGACAGGCCCGAAGCTTCTCGCCTATCACCTCGGTCGCGCGTTGCAGCTCACCAACATCCTGCGCGACCTCGATGAGGACGCCGCGCGGGGACGGCTGTATCTGCCGCGCGAGGCGATCGAATCCGCCGGTCTGACGAGCCTGGCGCCGCATGCGGTGCTGTCGCATCCCTCGCTTGAAGAGGTCTGCGCGCCGGTGCTCCGCCGCGCGCGCGAACATTATGATCAGGCTGATCTGGTGATGGCGGGTCTGCCGAAGCGTGCGGTGAAAGCGCCCTATGTGATGGCCGCCGGCTACCGTTCGATCCTCGACAATCTTGCCGACCGCGGCTTCGCGCCGCCGCGCGCGCCGGTGCGGGCGTCGCGCCTCAGGCTCGTCAGCGCCTTTTTTCGACACGCCTTCACGTGAGCGGAACGATTCACGTCGTCGGCGCGGGCCTCGCCGGGCTCGCCTGCGCGCTACGCCTTGCCGAGTCCGGTCGTCGCGTCGCGCTGTATGAAGCCGCGCGCATGGCGGGAGGCCGCTGCCGTTCCTATTTCGACGCTTCGCTCGGTCTGACGATCGACAATGGCAATCACCTGCTGCTGTCCGGCAATTGGGCGGCGCGGGATTACGCCGAACGCATCGGCGCAAACGGCGCGCTCGTCGGCCCGGACGATTGCGCGTTCGATTTTCTCGACGCGACGACCGGCGAACGCTGGACGCTGCGTCCCAACGCCGCGCGCATTCCCTGGTGGATATTCGTGCCGGAACGCCGCATTCCCGGGACGGGGCCGCTCGATTATCTCGACGCGGGACGACTGCTCTTCGCGCGGGAGGGCGCGACGATCGGCGAGACCATGCGCTGCGAAGGCCCGCTGTGGGAAAAGCTCTGGCGCCCGGTGCTGCTGTCGGCGTTGAACATCGAACCGGAAGAGGCCTCCGCGCGGCTCGCCGGCGCGGTGCTGCGCGAGACGCTCGCGGCGGGCGGCGCCGCCTGCCGGCCGTTGGTCGCGAAAGACGGCCTCGGCGACGCCGTCATCGAACCGGCGCTGCTCACGCTGCGCGCCAAAGGCGTCGAGCCGCGCTTCGGCGCGCGCCTGCGCGAGATCGCGTTCGAGGACTCGCGCGTCGCCGCGCTGCGCTTCGGCGA
>NZ_JBFWNB010000022.1:0-56943 GCF_050251305.1 Methylocystis sp.
GTGGTCGAACGGCCGGGACAAAGACAGGAGCCGAATCATGTTCTTTGCAATGAACCGCTTCAGGATCGTCAGAGGGAAGGAACAGGATTTCGAAGAGGTGTGGCGGTCGCGTCAGTCGCGGCTGCACGAAAGGCCCGGGTTCATCGTCTTCCATCTGCTCAAAGGGCCCGAGCGCGAAGACCATACGCTCTACGCGTCGCATGCGCTGTGGGAGACCCGGCAACATTTCGTGGATTGGACGCATTCCGAGCATTTTCGGGAGTCCCATAAAAACGCCGGCCAGAACCGTCACCTCTATCTTGGCGGTCCTGAGTTCGAGGGGTTTGACGTGGTTCTGACGGAACAGAATCCAAATTACGCGCCGCAGGACGCCTGAACGAGACGGCGCGCGCTTTCGGTCAAGCGCCGCACAGACTCAAGCCTCCGCAAATTATTCGGCCGCGAGCGGCGGCTCCTCCGGCATGCACTGTCCGGAACGCGTGAGAAAACGTCGGCACTGCTGCTCGCGATCATATCCGAGCAGCGTGCCGAGCATGAAGTCTTCCTCCGGCGTAAGCGCGTTGAGCGGACGCGTGATGATGGACCGCGCCACGGCGACGAACGCGGGCCGGCCGAAGAAGAGGTTCACCTTGATCGGATTGAGCTCCTGAACGAAGTGATGGACGCCTTGCCGCTCGAGCTTGCCGAGCACCAATTCGAGTTCCTGACGGCTGAGGGTCATCAGAAACAGGCCGCGAACGCCTCTGCCGCATTCGTAGATGTTGTGATGAAAAAGTCGCAGCACCGGCGCTGCGTCGATGCATCGAGAATGCGTTGACGAGAGCGTTTGAACGCTCTCGCCGCTCAAAGTAACTGGCTCAGCCATGCGGTCACTCTTTTTTCGGTCATGCCGGACTGGGTGTCCTGATCGAGGGCGAGGCCCACGAATTTGCCGTCGCGCTCGGCGGTGGAGCCGACATAGTCGTAGCCGGCGGTTTCGGTGAAGCCGACCACCTTGGCGCCGAGCGCCGACACTTCGTCGTAAAGGATGCCCATCGCGTCTACGAAGGAGAGCGGATAGGTCTGCTGGTCGCCGGTGCCGAACAGCGCGACTTTCTTGTCCTTCAGATCGGAGGCGCGCAGCTTGTCGATGTTCTCTTCCCAATCCGTTTGCAGAGTGCCGTCGCCATAGGTCGGCGAACCAAGGATCAACAGATGGCAGTTTTCGAAGTCGTCCGTCGTGGCGTTCTTGATGTCGACCGACCGCCCCTGGCACTTCTTCGAAATTTTGGACGCAACCCCTTTCGTCGCTCCGCCGTCGGAGCCGAAGATGACCGTAATGCTCATGCCGCCTCTTCCACGGAATTTTGAAGGTCGAACTCAGCGAGCGCCGAGAAAAGTTGAAACAGTTCGCTGTGAGCGCAACTGCTGTCGTTCCTCGAAATATACATAATCTCTATTACGTATGAAGGGCCTATCTTCTGGAAGAAGTGTAATCACAAAGGCATGTACTCTGGATTTATTTTAATTACGAAGCGCGATCATGAATTCCATAGAGACAGGCGAATGACGCGCCTTGCGCGCCAAAGCGACGGATTTTTTGACGTCGTGGATCGCGCAAGCGTCTGCGCGGGACCGCTCAAGACGACGGGCGATCAGCGCGGGGCGCCCCAGGGGCCGCGTGGCGGCCAGAGCGGGGGTTTGCCGTCCTTGGGCAGGAACGAGGCTTCGCCCGGCCGCGGCGCATTGATCGCGCCAGGCTCGTCCCCGGCGCGCGCGACCGGGATGTCCCGGCCGCCGGCGAATTTGACCAGCGCCGCGATGCGGGCGTCGACGCTCGGATGCGTCGCGAGCCAGCCCGACTCCGGATGAAGCGCCGGGCTTTCGATGAAGAAATATTGCATGCGCGACGGAATGGTCGGCATCGTCGCATGCGCTTCGATCTTGCGCAGCGCCGAGATCATCGCGTCTGGATTCTTGGTCAGTTCGACGCTGCCGGCGTCGGCGAGGAATTCGCGCGAACGCGACAGCGCGAAGCGGATCAGCACCGACGCGCCCCAGCTCAGCGCGATGATAAACAGCGCGATCAGAATGGCGAGGGCTGCGCCGCCATTGCCGCGTCTGCTGTCATCGCGCTCGGGACGATGCGGCGAGAAGCCGAACGGAAAATCCCAGCGACGGATCGTCAGATCGGCGACGAAGGCAAAAATGCCCGCGAAGATCACGGCGATCACCAGAAGCTGAACGTCGCGGTTGCGAATATGCGTCAGTTCATGCGCGAGCACCGCCTCCAGTTCGGCGTCGGTGAGATACCGGGTCAGACCGCGCGTCACCGCGATCTTGTACTGTCCTTCTTTCAGTCCCGAGGCGTAGGCGTTGAGCGCGTCGCTTTCGATGAGCTGCAGGGCGGGGATCGGCACGCCGCGCGAGATGCAAAGATTTTCGAGTAGGTTGTAGACGCGCGGCGACTCCGCGCGCGACAGATTCGCCGCGCCGGTGGCGAAGTCGATCATCTTCTGATGGAAGAGATAGGCGATCACGAACCAGACGCCGGCGGCGACGACTCCGATCGGCCAGCCGCGCTTCAAATCATCGACGGCGAGCGCGAGAATATAGTCGAATGGCGCGCCGGGCCGCGCGCTCATCGCTTCGATCAGCAGCGCGAATGAGAACATCAGCGCGAGAAGCAGAACGACGAATCCCGCGAGCAGAAAGGCCGAGCGCAGCTCATTTGCGCGAATATGGGAATAGAGGCCGTAGGCTTTGAACATCATGCTCCCGCTGCTGTCATTCCCGACCCGCGCACGTCGCGCGCGATCGGGAATCCAGGCGCTACGACTTTGCTAGAGCTGGATTCCCGATCAGGCCTGTGGCCTGTCGGGAATGACAACTTTGCGCGGCGCCTTCGCCAGTCCGCCTAAAACTGCACCTTCGGCGGGGCTTCGATCGCGCGCTGCTGCGCCTCGTCCAGCTCGAAATAGTCCAGCGGCTCGAAGCCGAAGCGGTCCGCGATCAGGAAGCCCGGAAAGCCTTCGCGCGTGGCGTTATATTCCGCGACCGTATTGTTGAGGAAACGCCGCGCCGCGGAAATCTTGTTCTCGATGTCGGACAGTTCCCGCTGCAGGTCCTGGAAATTCTGGTTGGCTTTGAGATCCGGATAGGATTCTGACAGAGCGATCAGCCGCGACAGGGCGCCGGTCAGCGCGCCCTCGGCGGCGCCCTGCTGCGCCGGGCCATGCGCCTCGATGGCGGCGTTGCGCGCCTTGATCACGTCCTCGAGCGTGGTTTTCTCGTGGGTGGCGTAACCCTTGACCGTCTCGACGAGGTTGGGCACGAGGTCGTGGCGCTGCTTGAGCTGCACGTTGACGTCGGAAAACGCCTGTTTGCTCCGTTGTCGCAGCGTGACCAGGCCGTTGTAAACGCCGACCAGCCAGAAGGCCACGGCGGCGATCAGCCCTAGAAAAATCAGCAAAGACATGGCGCGCTCTCCCGCGGCGCGCCGCTTCGTGCGGCGTCGTTTTTGCGCCGCTATGTTAGCCGCTATTCCCGGCTAGGCAAAGATGCGCCGCTCCCTTTAGATTTGACGCACGCGCCGGGCGCGCCTATCTCATGGAAACGCAAAGAGACACGGCGAAACACGATGGCCATTCTGCCGATTATCACGCTTCCGGATCCGCTGCTGCGAAAGGTTTCCGAACCGGTCGACCGGGTCGACGAGGAGGTGCGGCGTCTGCTCGACGACATGCTGGAGACGATGTACGAGGCGCCGGGCATCGGGCTCGCGGCCATCCAGGTCGCCGTCGCCAAGCGCATCGTCGTCCTCGACGTCGGCAAGACCGAGGAGACCCGCGCGCCGCTGTTCCTGATCAATCCGGAAATTATCTGGGCGTCGGAGGAATTGAGCGTCTATCAGGAGGGCTGCCTCTCGGTGCCCGACTATTTCGAGGACGTGAAGCGGCCGGCGCGGGTGCGCGTGCGCCATCTCGACCGCGCGGGCGCTGTTCAGGAATTCGACGCCGAAGGGTTGCTTGCGACCGTGGTGCAGCATGAGCTGGATCATCTCGAAGGCGGTCTCTTCATCGACCATCTGTCGCGCCTGAAGCGGGAACGGGTGGTCAAGAAGTTCAACAAGGCAGCGCGCCATGACGAGATCGTCGCCGAGCGTCGCGCCGCCGCGGAACGCCAGTCGGAACAAGCCGGGGCCTGACGATTGCGCGACAGAATGCGCGTCGTCTTCATGGGCACGCCGGATTTCGCGGCGCATCTCCTCGAGGAAATCGCCGCCCGCGGCCATGCGGTCGTCGCGGTCTATACGCAGCCGCCGCGCCCCGCCGGACGCGGCATGGCGGAGAAGAAATCCGCCGTCCACCTTCTGGCGGAGCGCCTCAATCTTCCCGTCCGCACGCCAAAAAGCCTGAAGAGCGCCGAGGCCCAGGCGGATTTCGCCGCGCTTGACGCGGACGTCGCCGTCGTCGCCGCCTATGGTCTGCTGCTGCCTCAGCCGATCCTCGACGCGCCGCGATATGGCTGCCTCAATCTTCACGGATCGCTGCTGCCGCGCTGGCGCGGCGCCGCGCCGATCCAGCGCGCGATCATGGCGGGGGATCGGGAGAGCGGCGTCATGGTGATGAAGATGGAGGCGGGCCTCGACACCGGCCCCGTGGCGCTGACGGCGAAAACGCCGATCGGCGCAGACATGACCGCGGGCGAGCTGCATGACCGCCTCGCCGCGCTTGGCGCGCCGCTGATGGCGCAGGCGCTCGATCTGCTCGCGAAAGGCGAACTGCAGTACACGCCGCAAGGCGAAGAGGGCGCCTGCTATGCGCGAAAGATCGATAAGACCGAAGCCCGGATGGATTGGCGCCGCTCGGCGCAGGACCTGCACGATCTCGCGCGCGGCCTCTCGCCCTTTCCGGGCGCTTTTTTCGAAGCCGATCTCGGCCATGGCGTCGAGCGCGTGAAGGTTCTGCGCACGCGGGTCGAGGCGGGAGAGGGCGCGCCAGGCGCCGCGCTCGACGATCACGGCCTCATCGCCTGCGGCGCGGGCGCGTTGCGGCTGTTGCGCGTGCAGCGCGCCGGCAAGGGCGAGATGGATTTCGAAGAATTCGCGCGCGGCCGCAAGCTGACGCGCGGCGTCTCGCTGGGCTGACATGCCCCGCTTCGCCCTGACCATTGAATATGACGGCGCGCCTTACGTCGGCTGGCAGCGGCAGACGAATGGCGTTTCCGTGCAGCAGCGCCTCGAAGAGGCCCTGGCGGCGCTCACCGGCGGCGCGCGCGCCGTCGTGCATGGCGCCGGCCGCACCGACGCCGGCGTGCATGCGCTGGGGCAAGTCGCCCATGTCGATCTTTCGCGCGACTGGCGGGTCGATCGTCTGCGCGACGCGATCAATGCGCATCTGAAGCCGGATCCGATCGCGGTTCTGTCGGCGCGAACGGTCGGCGACGATTTCGAGGCGCGGTTCTCGGCGGTGCGCCGCCATTATCGCTATGTCATCGACAATCGTCGCGCGCCCTTGACCCTGACCCTCGGCCGCGCCTGGCACGTCAAGCGGCCGCTTGACGCCGGCGCGATGCATGAAGCGGCGCAGTCGCTCGTCGGACGCCATGACTTCACGACCTTTCGGGCCTCCGAATGCCAGGCGAACTCGCCGATGCGCACGCTGGAGCGCCTCGACGTGCGCCGTGACGGCGAACGAATCGAGATCGTCGTTTCGGCGCGCTCCTTCCTGCACAATCAGGTGCGCTCCATGGCCGGTTCGCTGGAGCATGTCGGCAGCGGCAAGTGGCGCGTCGAGGATCTTGCGCTGGCGCTTTTGGCGAAAGACCGTGCGCGCTGCGGACAGGTCGCGCCGCCGCACGGTCTTTACCTTGTTGCTGTCGATTATTAGCGCAGGACGCGCGACGACGGCCGCTACGGCTTGTCGCCGGCTCCTGCGTCGCCGTCCGGCGACGGTTTCGTCGCGTCTTGCTTCAACGCCGACGGCTTGGCGGGTTTCTTCGCCGCATGTTTCGCGGCGCCTGGCGGAGTCGGGGATCGTGCTTCCTTGGCGAGCGCGCCGTGAATAGGAAGAAAGCTTGCCGACAACACAGCGGCCAATATTCCATTTGCGCAGGATCGCTGATTCATCGCTTGATGGTTCCCTCAAATGTGAGAGCCCCCGCCGAATCGTCCGGCCCGCCCCATCGACATCAAGCCGGTCAACGGTGATGAAGTTGGGCCGCCGTCACGCCTGCGCTGAGGTTATTTCATGACGCAATTCGCGCGCTTAGCGGAATCGTGTCGAACTGGCTAATGAATGCTTAAAAAAATCACGCGCGTCATTCGCCTTCAGCCGCCGCCTTCAGCCGCTTCCATCTCTTCCGGCTTGACGGCCTCGCCCATGGAAGACTCGGTCTTCACCGGCAAACTGGCGGGAAGTCTGGCGACGGGCCGCTGCGCGGTCGGCGTCTTTTCCTGCGCAAGCGCCCCGTGAAGCGGGATGATGCTTGCGGACAGGACCGCAGCGAGAATGCCGTTAACGCAGGGTCGACGATTGGTCATATGTCTCTCGCATGATGTCGCGGCGCCGACTCAATCACCGCCTTGCGCATTGAGCGTCAAAAAAGTGGCGAGAAAGCGTCGAGACTAGGTATGCGGGCGCCATTTCAAATCAAGACCCGCTGAACCAATTGTATCCCTTGTCCTCCCAGTAGCCGCCCGAATATTCGTTCGTCACGAAAATCTCGCCGATGAATTTCGGATTCTTGAAGCCGAGTTTCGTCGGGATGCGCAGGCGTAGCGGGTAGCCGTATTTGGCGTCCGCAAAATCGAGAGCGAGCAGAGTCTGCGGATGCAGCGCGCTCTGCATGTCGACGCTCGAATAATATTTGTCGGCGCAGTTGAAGCCGACGTAGCGCGCAGTCAGGTCGGCGCCGATTCGTTCGAGAAAATGGCGGAGCGCGACGCCGCGCCATTTGCCGATCGCGCTCCAGCCCTCGACGCAGACCAGACGGGTGATTTGGCTCGTCTGCGGCAGCGCGCGCAAATCGTCCAGACTCCAGGGCCGCTTGTCGGCGATGCGGCCGGAGAGCTGCAGTCGGTAGCTCTCGCGGTCGATATGGGGGACGTCCTTCTCTTCATAATAGGCGTTGAAGGGAAAGGGCGTCGTGACGTCGGCCTCGGAATAGGTTGGCGCAAGCCTTGTGGGATCGAACAGCGCCGCCTGCATCTTGTCGTTGAAGCGCGACATGGCGAACAGCAGCCGATCGACGACGTCATCGTCCTTCAAGGTGCAGCCTGAGAGAAGCGACAGCGCCCCAAGCGACAGCCCCTGCTTAAGGAAGAGACGGCGCTCGAGCTTCGCGATCTGCGGCCGGAAGGCGGTAAGGCCTGCGCTGCGGGGCGGCTTCATTGCGACGCCTCCGCGCGGCCGGTGAACATCGGCGTGAGTGCGCCCTTGACCGTCAGGGCGAGCGCGATGTGAACGACAAGGAAGGCGACGATCGCCGCCATGGCGAAGAAATGCACGCGTCGCGCTGCCTCATAGCCGCCCATCACGGCCGTCAGCTCCTGCAACTGCACTGGCTTCCAGATCGCGAGGCCCGACAGAATGGCGACGATCACGGCAAGGATGACGCCGACATAGAGCAGCCGTTGCGCGGCGTTGTAGCGGCCGGGCGCATGATCCAAACGGCCTCGGCGCGCGCGAACGACGTCGGCGAGCGCCTCTTTGATCGAGATCGGCAGAAAGCGCTTTCGGAAATGACCTGAAACGACGCCATAGGCGAGATAGGCCATGCCGTTAACGGCCAGGAGCCACATGCCGGCGAAATGCCAGGCGAGCGCGCCGGCGAGCCATCCGCCGAGCGTGGCGTCCTTGGGGAATTCGAAGCCAAAGAACGGGGCGGCGTCGTAAATGCGCCAGCCGCTCAGGACCATGATGAAAATCGCAAGCGCGTTCAGCCAGTGCGTCACCCGAACGAAGAGCGGGTGAATCGTTTTGGCCCTGTCGGCGCCGTAAACCATGACGGTTTCTCCTCTTTGCGCGCAAACATATGGCGTGAGCGTCCGAAAGCGAAGGCCGCCGGCCGCGCCGCGTTGACAGGCGGATCGCCTTCGCCCATGACGGCGAAGCTTTCAACCTGCGGGAATATGGCGGCTCATGCGCGTCTTCGTGACCGGCACGGCCGGCTTCATCGGCTTCCATCTGGCGAAGCGTCTCCTCGACGCCGGGCATCTCGTCGACGGCTACGACGGCATGACGCCCTATTACGATCCGAGCCTGAAAGAGGCGCGTCGCGCCATTCTGCTGCGGACCAACGGCTATCGCGACACGATCGCGATGCTGGAAGACATGGAGGCGCTGACCAGCGCGGCCGAGCAGGCCGCGCCGGACGTTATCGTCCATCTCGCGGCGCAGGCCGGCGTGCGCTACTCGCTGCAAAATCCGCGCGCCTATGTCGACGCCAATCTCGTCGGCGCCTTCAATGTCATGGAGATCGCGCGACGGCTCAAGCCGCGTCATTTTCTGTTCGCTTCGACGAGCTCGGTCTATGGCGCGAGTCCGACCGTGCCATTCCACGAAAGCGATCGGACCGACTTTCCCTTGACGCTTTACGCGGCGACGAAGAAGGCCGGCGAAGCGATGGCGCATTCCTATGCGCATCTGTGGTCGATCCCGACGACGATGTTTCGCTTCTTCACCGTATATGGCCCGTGGGGCCGGCCCGACATGGCGCCGTTGAAATTCGTCGACGCCATCGAGAACGACCGCGCGATCGATATCTATAACCATGGCGACATGTCGCGCGATTTCACCTATGTCGCCGATCTTGTCGAAGCCGTCGCGCGCTTGATCGACTGCGTTCCCGTGCGCGATTCGGGCGACGACAGCGTTTCGCCCGTCGCGCCGTTTCGCATCGTCAATATCGGCCGTGGCGCGCCTGTGAAGCTTCTCGACTTCATCGACACGATCGAAAGAACGCTCGGCAAAAAGGCGAAACGCAATTATCTCGACATGCAGCCGGGGGATGTGCCGCGCACCTTCGCCAGCGCCGATCTGTTAGAGCGCTTGACCGGCTATCGCCCGCAGACGTCGCTTGACGACGGCGTCGCGGCGCTCGTCGACTGGTATCGCGACTATCGCCGCGCTCATGGCGAACTGGCCTATTGAGCGGCGATCGCTATTTCTTGTGCCCGGAGAGGAAGCTGTGCGCCCCGGCTTCGTCGAAGACCGGCGTGACGTGATTCACATTGAGGTCGGTCCACGACTGAAAAAGCTTGCCGAGATCGGCGACGTCGTTGGCTTCGACGATGCTCCAGCCTTCGAGCAGGGTGACGGAAAGCCAGTTTCCGATCACTTTCATGCCCTTCGGAGCGGCGTCGCCGAGTTTCTGAAAACGCTTGAGAACCTCGTCGCGATGTTGGGGCGTCATTTCATAATAGATTGCAAACAACATGGGCCGTTCCTCCCCTTGTTCGAAGATGCATGTGTTCGCGAGGGCGACGGGCGCTCAAACTGCCCGACTCTGACGTCACATACAACCTGAGCCGAGCGGCTCGGCGCTTTGGCGCTGGCGAATGACGGCGCACCATGCGTCATCGATACGGCCTCGTGGCGAAGGCGTCGACCTCCGCGCGCGACAGCGGCACGCGCAATTTGTTTTCGGGAAGGCCGGCGCATATTTTCTTTGCGCGCGTCGACTGGCGTCGCGGCCAGCTGCTGCGCGATTGACGTCCTTGGCGTCTTGGCGCGCCGGATGATTAGGAATGCCATGACGCGCTATCTGAAATATGCGCTCGCAGCTTTTTGCGCCGCCTATCTCCTGGCCCTCGCCGCCCTCGCCGCCTTTCAGCGCGACGTCCTTTTTCGTCCCGACGCGCTGCGCGCCGATCCAGCCGCGGCTGGGCTTGCCGAGGCGCAGGAAACGACGCTCAAGACGCGCGACGGCGAGACGCTCGTCTCCTGGCGCATTCCCGGCGACTGCGGCCGGCCGTTCATTCTCTATTTTCACGGCAATGGCGGCGCGCTTCGCGATCGCGTTCCCCGGTTCAGACGCTTTGTCGAAGACCGATTCGGCATGCTCGCCGTCTCCTATCGCGGCTACGGCGGCTCGACCGGCGCGCCGGCGCAGGAAGGCCTCTTCCTCGACGCTGAGACGGCCTACGCCGAGGCGCTGAGGCTCGGCTATGCGCCCGAGCGGATCGTCATCATGGGCGAGTCGCTTGGAACGGGCGTCGCTGCTCATCTTGCGGCCGCGCATCCTGCCGCGGGACTGGTGCTCGATTCCCCCTATTCCTCCATCGCCGACGTGGCGGCGGAGCGATACGCCTGGGCGCCAGTCCATTATCTCGCGCGCGATCCGTTTCGCTCGGATCGAGAGATCGGCAAGGCGCGGGCGCCGGTCCTGATGCTCCACGGCGAGAATGATTCCATCATTCCCATTCGCCTCGCGCGCCGGCTCTTCGATCTCGCCAATGAGCCGAAGACTTTTCTTTCAGCGCCCGGCCGCAATCATCTGGCGCTGCTCGATCCGGGCGTTTATCCGCGCGTGCGCGACTGGATCGAGGCGCGCGCCGCCGGCGCCGGTTGCGAAAAAGCGGACGCGGGCGTTCCGCGCGAAGCGCTCACAAAAAAATGAAATCGATCGTGTTTTTTGTCTGGGCGATCCGCCGCGACGCAATGCGATCTAAAGCCAGTCCGGCAGGCGGTCGAGCGCGATGATCTCCTCGACGCTTTGACGCTTGCGAATGACGGCGAAGCGCTCGCCGTCGACCAAAACTTCCGGTACGAGCGGCCGCGTGTTGTAGGCGCCGGACTGCACGGCGCCGTAAGCGCCCGCCGTCAGCACGCACAGCAGTTCGCCGGCGCGCGGTTCGACCATCTCGCGCCCATGCCCGAGATAATCGCCCGTCTCGCAGACCGGTCCGACGACGTCGGCCACGATCTTGCGCCGATTGGCGTTCTCGCGCACGGGGATGATGTCGTGCCAGGCGTCGTACAGCGTCGGGCGGATAAGGTCGTTCATGCCGGCGTCGACGATCACGAACGTCTTGGCGTCGCCATGCTTCACATAGATGACGCGCGTGACGAGGATGCCGGCGTTGCCGACGATCAGGCGTCCCGGCTCCAGCACCAGCCTGCAGTCGAGCGCGCCGAAATGCCGGCGCACGATCTCGGCGTATTTCTCGGGATGGTAGGACTGCGGGTCGTCGCCCTCGTGATAGGGGATTCCCAGTCCGCCGCCGAGATCGACATGCGAAATCCTGTGCCCGTCCGCGCGCAGGTCGCGCACGAGTTCGGCGAGCAGCGAAAAAGCCTCGTCGAAGGGCGCGAGATCGGTGAGCTGCGAACCGATATGCATATCGGCGCCGGAGATTTCGATTCCTTTGAGCTTCGCGGCGAAGGCGTAAACTTCGCGCGCCCGCGACAGCGGCACGCCGAATTTGTTTTCGGCGAGGCCGGTCGAGATTTTCTTATGGGTGCGGGCGTCGACGTCCGGATTGACGCGCAGCGATACGCGGGCGGCGCGCCCGAGCGCCGCCGCCGCTTGCGACAGGCTTTCGAGCTCAGGCTCCGATTCGACGTTGAAACAGAAGATTCCCGCCTCGAGCGCCGCGGCGATCTCCTCGCGCGTCTTGCCGACGCCCGAAAAGGTGATCTTTTCGGGCGCAACGCCGGCGGCGCGCGCGCGCGCCAGCTCTCCTCCCGAAACGACGTCCATGCCGGCGCCTTCCTGTGCGAGGAGGCGCAGCACGGCCTGGTTGGAATTGGCCTTCACCGCATAGCAGACGAGCGCGTCGAGCCCCGCAAAGGCCTGGGAAAAGACCCGGTAGTGGCGTCGGATCGTCGCCGCCGAATAGCAATAAAAGGGGGTGCCCACCGCGTCGGCGAGCGTGTCCACGGCGACGTCCTCGGCGTGGAGCGCGCCGTCCCGATAGTCGAAAAGATGCATCGGCTTAAAGCAGCGGATCGAGCGGGAAGGGGTATTGCGCTGGCGGACGATTGCCGATCGTGCCGGGGATGGGCGGCGGCGGGAGAGACGATTCAGGGGCGCCTGGCGTCGGCTGGCGCGCCGTTCGCGCCGATCTGGCCTCGGCCTCGGCGCGCAACGCCGCCCCGCGCGCCTGGGTTTCCGGCGGCAGCTCCAAAGGCCCGCGCCGGCCGCAGGCGCCGAGGCTCGCGGCGAGGAGCGCCAGCGCAAGAACCGCCATCGGGCGGCGGGCGAGGAACGGCGAGGAAGGCGTCACGGCGATTCGTCCCAAGGGAAAGCCGGCGCACTATAGCGATGACGTCGAAAAAGGCGAGGGCGCCGGAGAATGGCCTCCGCTTTCCTGGCGCGCGGGAGCAGAATTTGACTAATCCGAAGCGAATCCGATCGCCGGCCACTCGCCGGCGCGGCCGTTCAGCGACCGCTCAGACCGCGTCCGCCGCCCGCCGATTAACCGAAAAATGCTGAAAAGGCTGATGATCCGGCGCTCAGTCTTTACGATTGGGCCTTGGCGTGGTTAGGTCCGGCATGGTCAGCGTTCGGCGTTTATTCGCCGCCGTCGTCGCGGCGCTCTTCATGGTGATTCCCCTGGCGGCCGGTCCGGCGGGCGCTGCGATGCGCATCCGCATCGATCTTTCGGCGCAACGGCTCGAGGCGGTGACCCCTCAGGGCGAAGCCGTGTCCTGGAAAATTTCCAGCGGTCGGCGGGGCTATGAAACGCCGACCGGCACATTCAGCGTGATGCGCATGGAGGCTGATCATTATTCGGACGAATATGATCAGGCGCCCATGCCCTACGCCATTTTCTTTTCGCCGCGAGGCCTTGCGATCCATGGCAGCTACGAGCGTGGCCTTGGCAGTCCGCGCTCCCATGGCTGCGTGCGCCTCGCGGTTCCCAACGCGCGCCAGCTGTTCCAATGGGTCGAAAAGCACGGCGGGGCGACGATCGAAATTTCCGGAAGGGGCTCCCCCCGCGCCTCCAGGCGCCAGGAGGCCGAGGTCGAGCGCCCCCTCGAGCGTGCTCCTCTGCCGCGCCGCCCGCGCCCTACGTATGAACAACCGGCTTATGATCCCAGCATGGAGAGCTTTTCCCTCTTCTGACGTCCGCCCCGTCCGCAACGGCCCGCCGTTGCATCTTGGCAACAGTCTTAAACAGAATCGCAATGGATGCTGCCGCGCGTTTGCCGCGCTGCTTGTTAGCGAGTAATGCTCGGATTTCTGGCGCTTGTTGACGACGAGCAGAGTAGAGACGTTGACGACATCGAAGACCCCCCTTCTCGACCGGATCGCCACTCCCGAAGACCTGCGCAAGCTGCGCCCGAATGAGCTCAAGCAGTTCGCAGAGGAATTGCGCCACGAGACGATCGACGCCGTCTCGGTGACCGGCGGCCATCTGGGGGCGGGTCTCGGCGTCGTCGAGCTGACGGTCGCCCTGCATTATGTTTTCGACACGCCGCGCGACAAGGTGATCTGGGACGTCGGCCACCAGACCTATCCCCACAAAATCCTTACCGGCAGACGCGACCGCATTCGCACGCTGCGCATGGGCGGCGGCCTGTCCGGCTTCACCAAACGGGCCGAAAGCCAATATGACGCTTTCGGCGCCGGCCATTCCTCCACGTCGATATCGGCGGGGCTCGGCATGGCCGTGGCGCGCGATCTCGCCGGCGGCGACAATCACGTCGTGGCGGTGATCGGCGACAGCTCGATGTCCGCCGGCATGGCCTATGAGGCCCTGAACAACGCCGGCGCCTTGCACTCCCGGCTGATCGTCATCCTGAACGACAACGACATGTCGATCGCCCCGCCGACGGGCGCCATGTCCGCCTATCTCGCCCGGCTCGTCTCCGGCGGCGCCTACCGCTCAATTCGCGAGGCCGCGAAACAGCTCGCCAGTCATTTGCCGCGCTTCATCTACGACAAGGCCCGCAAGGCCGAGGAATTCTCGCGCAGCTTCATCACCGGCGGCACGATGTTCGAGGAGCTCGGCTTCTACTACGTCGGCCCGATCGACGGGCACAACCTCGATCATCTGCTGCCCGTGCTCAAGAACGTCCGCGACAAGGACGACGGCCCTGTGCTCGTTCACGTCGTCACCCAGAAGGGCAAGGGCTTCGGACCGGCGGAGGAATCCGCCGACAAGTGCCACGCCGTCAATAAATTCGACGTCGCGACCGGCATCCAGATCAAGCCCAAGGCCAATGCGCCGACCTACACGAATGTGTTCGCCAAGGCGCTGATCGCCGAAGCCGAACACGACGACAAGATCGTCGCCATCACCGCGGCGATGCCGTCGGGCACCGGCCTCGACATTTTCGGCAAAGCGTTCCCGCACCGGACCTTCGACGTGGCGATCGCCGAGCAGCACGCCGTCACCTTCGCCGCGGGCCTCGCCTGCGAGGGCTACAAGCCGTTCTGCGCGCTGTATTCGACCTTCCTGCAGCGCGGCTATGATCAGGTCGTGCACGACGTCGCGATCCAGAACCTGCCGGTGCGCTTCGCCATGGATCGCGCCGGCCTCGTCGGCGCCGACGGCCCCACACACGCCGGCGCGTTCGATCTCGCCTATCTCGGCTGCTTGCCGGGCTTCGTCATCATGGCGCCCTCCGACGAAGGCGAACTGATGCATATGGTGGCGACGGCGTCGTCGTATGACGAAGGGCCGATCGGCTTCCGCTATCCGCGCGGCGAGGGCGTCGGCATAGAATTGCCGGCGCGCGGCGAAATTCTCGAGCTGGGCAAGGGGCGCATCCTGCGCGAGGGCGATAAGGTCGCGATCCTTTCGCTCGGCACGCGGCTCGCCGACTCGATGAAGGCGGCGGCGGAGCTCGAGAGCTATGGCGTCTCGACGACGGTCGCCGACGCCCGCTTCGCCAAGCCCATCGACCGCGACCTGCTGCGCCGGCTCGCCGCCAACCACGAGGTCCTCATCGTCATCGAGGAGGGCTCGATCGGCGGCTTTGGCGCGCAGGTTTTCCAGGCGCTGTCCGAAGACGGCATGCTGGACGGCGCGCGCGGCGCGTTCAAGTTCCGCAGCATGACGCTGCCCGACGCCTATATTGACCACGACAAGCATGAGCTGATGGTCGCCAAGGCGATGCTCGATAGCAAGGCGATCGTCGGCAAGGCGCTTGAACTCCTGGGCGACGAAAAAGGCGCCGCGCGGGTGATGATCGCCTGAGGACGCGCGCCCTTCGCTCTCCCGGCGGGAGGGCGTCAGCGCCGAAAGGGCAGATGATTTTTGTCGCTTCGGCCGCCTCCGCTCCGGCCGCCTCCGGCGCTTATGCTCTGGCGTTGCGTCTCGACGCGCCGCTCGAGATTCGCCTCGGAAAGATCGCGGCGCAGCTTCCCGCGGGCGATTACCTGTATTGCGGCTCCGCCAACGGCCCCGGCGGATTGCGCGCGCGGCTCGCGCGGCACATGCGGCCGAAAAAGCGCGTCCACTGGCATATCGATCGGCTCACCGCCGTGGCGCATGTGCTTGGCGCCTTCGTCGAGGAAGCGGGCGACGAATGCGCCCTTAACGCCGCCCTTGGCGATTTGCCGATCCCGGTCGCCGGCTTCGGCAGTTCGGATTGCCGGCGCTGCGTTGCGCATTTGAGATATTGGCCGGCCGGCGCGGCGCTTCCTTCCCGGTGGGAAAATGCTAGGAAGGCGGCCGAGTCGCCGCCTCCCGCTTGAGGGAGGCGCACGCCGAGCGGAGACGAACCTCACCCCTCGGCGCATCGCCACCCCACCCCGGACTGCGTCGCAGTCCGACCCTCCCCGTCAAGGAGAGGGTCAAGGCAGCTGTCCTGATGTCCAAAGACGAAACAACGACCAAAGTCGAAGCGCGCGCGCCGCGTGGGCTCGCCGACCGCGAAGCCGGGGAGCTCGCCGCCACCGGCCGGATGCTCGACGTCATCCGTTCGGTCTACGAACTCTATGGCTTCGAGGCCCTGGAGACGCCAGCGATCGAATACACTGACGCGCTCGGCAAATTCCTGCCCGATCAGGATCGGCCCAATGAGGGGGTTTTCTCCTTTCAGGACGATGACGAGCAATGGCTGTCGCTGCGCTATGATCTGACCGCGCCGTTGGCGCGCTTCGTCGCGCAGAATTTCGATCGGCTGCCCAAGCCCTATCGCTCCTATCGGGTCGGTCCGGTCTATCGCAATGAAAAGCCGGGACCCGGGCGGTTTCGGCAGTTCATGCAGTTCGACGCCGACACGGTCGGCTCGGCCTCGCCCGCCGCCGACGCCGAGATCTGCATGATGGCCGCCGACGCGATGGAGCGTCTGGGGATCGCGCGCGGCGATTACGTCATCAAGATCAACAGCCGTAAGGTGCTCGACGGCGTGATGCAGTCGATCGGCCTGTCCGGCGAGGAAAACGCGCCGCGACGCCTCGTCGTGCTGCGCGCGATCGACAAGCTCGACCGGCTCGGTCCCGACGGCGTCCGGCAGCTGCTCGGCGAGGGCCGCAAGGACGAAAGCGGGGATTTCACCAAAGGCGCGGGGCTCGATCTGCCGGCGATCGACACCGTCCTGTCGTTCAGCCTCGGCGGCCAATATCGCGACGGCGCGCCGGCCTTCGATCTCTTCGGCCTGCTCGGCAAGAGCGAGATCGGCGCGCAGGGCGCCGAGGAGCTCCTGGAGATCGAGGATCTCGCGCGCGACGCCGGCTTCGGCCCCGACCGCATCCGCATCGATCCCAGCATCGTCCGCGGCCTCGAATATTACACCGGGCCCGTTTTCGAGGCGGACCTCACCTTCGAGACCCGCGACGAGAAGGGACATCCCGTGCGCTTCGGCTCGGTGGGCGGCGGCGGCCGCTACGACGGCCTCGTCGGGCGCTTCAGGCCGGAGAATACGCCGGCGACCGGCTTCTCGATCGGCGTGTCCAGGCTCTTTGCGGCGCTCAAGCTCATCGGCAGCCCAATCGTCTCGGCGCGTCCGCATGTCGGCCCGGTGGTGGTGCTGGTGCTCGATCGCGACAGGCTCGCCGACTATCAGCGGATCGCGGCGCAGCTGCGCAACGCCGGCATCGCCGCCGAAATCTATCTCGGCGCGGCGGGCATGAAGGCGCAGATGAAATACGCCGACCGCCGCAACAGCCCGCTGGCCGTCATTCAGGGCTCCGACGAAAAGGCGCGAGGGGAAGTCACCCTCAAGGATCTCGTCGCCGGCGCAAGGGCGGCCGCCAATATCGCCACCAATGAGGAATGGAAGGCGCTTCGCCCCGCCCAGTTCGCCGTTCCGGAGGCCGAGCTCGTCGAGCAGGTCGCAAAGGCGCTGAAAGAGCACATCTAGCCTGCGGCGAAGCTGATCATTGCCTCACAGGCTGGCGCATATAGGTTTCGCGAAGAGACAGAGGAGCAAACGCATATGAATGGCGACACGCCCAAATCAATCGTTCATCCGACCGATCTCTCCTTCGCGAGTCTGGACGCATTCGCCCATGCGTTACGGATCGCCGTCGACTGCAAGAGCATGCTGCACGTCCTGCATATCGAGGCGCCTGCGTCCGAGGACGACGATTGGGATCGCTTTCCGCATGTGCGCGAAATGCTCGCGCGCTGGAAGATGATCTCGCCGAGCGCGTCCCGTGAGGAGGTCGCCGCCCAGCTTGGCGTCAAATTCGTCAAGGCGTCGGTCGAATCGGAATCGCCCGTCGCCGGCATCTCCGCCTATGTCGAGCGGCATTTGAGCGATCTGCTGGTGATGATGACCCGGCCGCGCAGCGTGCTGGAGCGCCTGCTGGACGGCTCGATCGCAGAGGAAACGGCGCGCGAGACTCATGTGCCGGCGCTGTTCCTGCGCGAGGATCAGAAGGGGTTCGTCGATCGGGAGACGGGCGCGGTCTCGCTCAACACGGTGCTGATGCCCGTCGAGGCGTCGGTCTCGCCGCTCGACGCCTTCCGCCACGTCGCCGATCTGGCGCATTGTCTCAATCCGTCCGCCGACGTCATGATGCTGCATGTCGGCGAGGAGCTGCCGATTTTCGAAGGGCTGCTCCCGCATATCGAATTGCGCCGCGGGCCGGTCGTCGAGACGATTCTCTCCTATGCCCAGGAGATCAAGGCGGACATGATCGCCATGCCGACGCGCGGGCGTCGAAGCCTGCTCGAAGCGCTGCGCGGTTCAACGACGCAGCGCGTGCTGCATGAGGCGCCCTGTCCGCTGCTCGCCTCGCCGGTGAAATAACGATAGGTCGTCGTTGCGCGGCGCATGCGCCGAAGCGATCCAGCAAAGCGTCCTGCGCTGGATTGCTTCGCGCGCTATGACGATCGCAGGCGTTACAGCGAACGCTGGAAATGCAGGACGCCGCCCTGCGCGCCCTTCAGGAAAAGATCGTCGCCCTTGGTGTCCCAATAGGGGCCAGAGAGCAGGACCGCCCAATAATCGCGTTCGAACGCCGCGAGCGGGCCTTCGCATTTGCGCTCATTGATCGCCGGCATGGTGCGCGGGCCGAGGCGATTGGGCCCGATGATGAAGATGCCAGACCAGTTCTTGCAGCCCGAAAAGCCATTGGCGCGGCCCGTCGAGTCGATCGAGATCCACATCTCCACCGGCGGCGCTTTGCCGTTGATCTCCTTGAGCACGAAATTCACATTGTGCGGGAAGGGCTGATAGCGCGGAATGCCGCCCGTCTCCTTGTTTTCGTCCTCCGGTTGCTGCTGCTCCGCCCCTTGAGGCGACTTTGCGCGGCTCTTGGCGTCGGCTGGCGCGGCGGCGAGCGCAACGGCGCAGAGCGAGGCGGTTAAGGCGAGCAAAATCCTGTTCATCGCGTCAGTTATCCTCCCGTAAGGCGGCCTGCGCCCGAAGGCGGCCGCGGCCGCTGCGCAGGCCTTATAGCATGCTTGGCAGGACGCGGTCAGGCGGGCGGTGGCCGTCCATGAAGGTTTTGATGTTGATGATCACTTTCTCGCCCATATCGATCCGGCCTTCGATCGTCGCGGAGCCCATATGCGGCAGCAGCGTGACCTTTCCGGCCTTCGCGAGCTTCAGCAGTTTGGGAGAGACGGCGGGCTCGTGCTCAAAGACATCGAGGCCGGCTCCGGCCATCTCCTCAGCTTCGAGCATCCGGACCAGCGCGTTCTCGTCAACGATTTCGCCGCGCGCCGTATTCACCAGAATGGCGTGGGGGCGCAGATGGGACAGCCTGCGGGCGGAGAGAAGATGATAGGTCGCCGGCGTGTGCGGGCAGTGGATCGACACGACGTCGACGCGCGCCAGCATCTGGTCGAGCGACTCCCAATAGGTCGCCTCCAGCTGCTCTTCGATATCCGCCGAGACTCGCCGGCGATTGTGGTAGTGAATTGAAAGGCCGAAGCTTTTTGCGCGACGCGCCAGGGCCTGGCCGATCCGGCCCATGCCGACGATGCCGAGCCTCTTGCCGGTGATTCGATGGCCGAGCATCCAGGTCGGCGACCAGCCGGCCCAGGCGTCGTCGGGGATCGCGCTCGCGCCTTCGACGAGCCGGCGCGCCACCGACAGGATCAGCGCCATGGTCATGTCGGCCGTGTCTTCGGTGAGAACGCCGGGCGTGTTGGTGACGGTGATCGAGCGGTCAAGCGCCGAGGCGACGTCGATATTGTCGACGCCATTGCCGAAATTGGCGATGAGCTTCATTTGTTCGCCGGCCTGTGCGATCAGATGCGAGTCGATGCGATCGGTGATCGTCGGCACCAGCACGTCGGCGGTGCGCATGGCCTCAACGAGTTCGTCATGAGTGAGCGGCTTGTCGCTTTCATTAAGCCGCGTGTCGAACAACTCGCACATGCGGGTCTCGATCACCTCGGGCAGCCGGCGCGACACGACAACGAGCGGCTTCTTTTTCGGCATATCCTTGGTCGCGCCTCCGCGTTTATGTTGTGTCGCAGCAGCGATTCTGCGATTCGCGCTATGATCTTCGCCGCCAGGCGGCGGCGGATGAAAAGACGCCGGCGGGGTGCGCCGGCTTCAACCGGGTCTTAACGGCGGTCGGCGACAAAACCAATACGCCCTTCGGCGGACGCATTCGACTTTCCTACCAGATGACGGGCCAAAGACAAGCGAGCGATCACTTCATCATGCCGCGGATAAATGCAGAATTTGCGCCAATTTCGACAGGTTTCTCAGGGGCTCGGGAGCATTTCCGGAAGCATCGGCGCGCTCTGCTCGCGGCGTGTCTGACGGCGTTTTTTTGCGCAGCGCACGCCGACGCTCAGGAGCCGCAAAAAGGTCCGGTCAGCGGTCTGCCCTTGCCCCGTTATGTCAGCCTCAAATCGGATCGCGTCAATGTTCGGGAGGGGCCGAGCAAGGAACATCCGACGCTCTGGGTCTATGAACGCGCGGCGCTTCCGGTCGAGATCACTGCGGAATTCGAAACCTGGCGCAAGATCCGCGATTCCGAAGGCTCCGAGGGCTGGGTGCTGCATTCGCTGCTGTCCGGAAGGCGCACCGCCTTGGTCGCGCCCTGGAAAAAGGAGCCGCAGCTGCTCGTCGCCGCCGATCATTCGACGCCGACGGCGAAGCTCGGTCCGGGCGTGATCGGAAATTTGCGCGGCTGCGACGGCCAATGGTGCCGCATCGCCGGCAAGGGCTTCGACGGCTACATGCAGCAGGAAAATCTCTGGGGCGTCTATCCCGGCGAGAAATTCGAATAGTCAGGCGGACGGCTTTGCCGGCAGACGGCTCTTGAGCGTCTCCAGCGCCGTGGAAATGGCGCCCCGACTGAACGGCTTGGTGACGACCGGCGCGTCGGCGTGCGCCGCGAGCACGCCCTGTTCGCCATAACCGGTGACGAAGGCGAAGGGCTTCCGCCGGCGCTCGAGGACGCCGGGCAGAACATGCGCCTTCTGGCCATTGAGGTTGACGTCGAGAAAGGCGAGGTCGAAATCTTCGTTGGTCGCCTTTTGCAGCGCGTCCTGAATATTCCCGGCGCTGGCCACGACCTGAGCGCCAAGCTCCTCGAGAAACATCTCGAGCGCCATGGCGATGACGGCCTCGTCTTCGACGATGAGAATGCGTGGTTGGCTCATTTGAGCACGTCCATGGTTAGCGGAATGTCCATTGCGCAGCGCAATCCCTCGGGCGGGATTTCGACCGCGACGTGAGCGCCGGCGTCCGCCGCCAGCGTCCGTTCGATCAGCCGCATGCCGAACCCCTTGTCGGACGGGGGCGACACGCTCGGTCCGTCATGCTCGCGCCAGACGAGATGGAGCATCGGCGTTCGCCGCGCAGAATCGACGCTCCAGTCGACGGCGACTCGTCCGCCTGGCGCCGACAGCGATCCATGTCTCACGGCGTTGGCGCACAATTCGTGCAGCGTCATCGCCAGCGCCGATGCGATGCGCGGGCAAACGTCGACGGGCGGCCCCGAGACGTCGAAGTTCTCTGAGCCGCCCGGCGCGATCGCCGTGCGCGCGAGTTCGCCGATGTCCGCCTTCGTCCAATTCTCGCGGGTCAGAACGTCATGCACCGCCGCGAGCGCCAGGAGGCGATTTTCGAACAGCTCCGCGGAATCCGGCTTCAATTCCCGCAAGGAGTGCATGGCGAGGGAATGCACTGTCGCAAGCGTGTTCTTGACCCGATGATTGAGCTCGTCGATCAGAAGCTGCAGGCGCTCGCGATCGCGCTCCTGTTCGGTCACGTCGGTGTTGGTGCCGTACCAGCCGACGATGGCGCCGTTCTCGCGCAGGGGTTCGACGCGCGTCAGAAACGGCCGATAGAGTCCGTCTGCGCCTCTCAGCGGGAAGATCATCTGGAAGAATTCGCCGTGCTGGATGGCATGCGTCCAGCGCTCCAGCATTTTGGGCAGCACGTCCGGATGATGCACGGATTGCCAGCCCCATCCCGCCATGTCCTCGGGAGTCGTGCCGGTGTAGTCATACCAGCGATCATTATACCAAAAGATCCAGCCGTCCGGACGCGCCATCCAGGCGAGGTTGGGCATAGAGTTGGCGAGCGCCTTGAATTGCGCGTAGGTGATTTCGGTTTCTTTTTCGGCTGTCCGTTGCGACATTGCTCCCCGCCCGAAACCTTTTTTCCAAAGAGTGGTCGACGCCCCGCGGCGACGCCGAGCTCTCTGGAAATCTGTCTTCTCCCGGAGATATAGAGCGGGCTTAGGCGCGGCGAAGGCGCACGACGACATCTATGCGCGCGACGCGCAAACCGTCCGGCGGGCGAGGAAGATCGGACACCGATATGTTGGCGCCGTCGATGTCGTAAAGCTCGCCGTCGTCCTCAAGTAGGAAATGGTGGTGGTCGGCAGTGTTGGTGTCGAAATAGACCCGCTCGCCGTCGACGGCGATCTCCCGCAGCAGACCCGCCTGGGTGAATTGGTGCAGCGCATTATACACTGTTGCGAGCGACACCGAGAGATCGGCGGCGAGCGCTTCTTCGTAGAGCCGCTCCGCCGTCACATGCCGATCGCCGCCCTCGCCGAACAGCAGTTCGCCGAGCGCCAGCCGCTGCCGGGTCGGCCGCAGGCCGGCATCGGCCAGCAGTTCGCTGACCGATCTGCGCGGCGCGGCGTCTGGCGGGTGGGTCGGGATCGGGTCAGCGTTCATTCTAGGGCCATCATAGGGGGAACGGCGGGAAATTCAACGCCGTTCGGCTGTTGGAAGCGGTCCGCGGCGGCGCTTTCGGCCTGCGCAAGGCTATGTTACGGATCGCTTCGCCCAAGAACGGCGTCATCGGCGCACATAAGCAAAAGGGCGCGTCCGTGGCGACGCAAGGGAGACGGGCCTCCATGAGGCTCCAACGCGAGGAACAGGGAACGATGGGCGAGAGGCGCTCCTCATTCGGCTACGAGGATTTACTGGCGTGCGGCGAGGAGAAGCTGTTCGGCCCCGGCAATGCGCAGCTGCCGCTGCCGCCGATGCTGATGTTCGACCGCATCACCGAGATTTTCGAAGAGGGAGGCGCGCATGGCAAAGGCTATATGCGCGCCGAACTCGACGTTAAGCCGAGCCTTTGGTTCTTTGACTGCCACTTCAAGGGAAATCCCGTGATGCCCGGCTGTCTGGGTCTGGACGCGCTGTGGCAGATGGTCGGCTTTTATCTGGCCTGGCTCGACAATCCTGGACGCGGCATGGCGCTCGGGGTCGGCGAGGTGAAATTCTCCGGCCAGGTGCGGCCGCATACCAAGCTCGTCACTTATGGCGTCGACTTCACGCGCCTGCGCACAGGCAAGCTCGTAATCGGTTTGGCCGACGGCTGGGTCGCGGCGGATGGCGAGCGCATTTACGAGGCCAAGGACCTCAAGGTCTGCCTCGCCAAAGAGGCGCCGGCCGCCTGACCGTTCACAAAAGGCGACGGAGAGCTTGAGGCCCGGACGCCATGGGAGTTGGAGCAATGAGACGAGTCGTCGTCACCGGCATGGGCATCGTGTCGTCGATTGGCAACACGACCCAGGAAGTGATCGCTTCGCTGCGCGAGGCGAAGTCGGGCATCGTGCGCGCTGAAAAATACGCCGAACTGGGGTTCCGTTCGCAGGTTCACGGCCTGCCGTCACTCGACCCTTCGACGGTCGTCGATCGCCGCGCCATGCGCTTTCATGCGACCGGCACCGCCTGGAACCATGTCGCCATGGATCAGGCGATCGCCGACGCGGGACTGAGCGAAGCCGAAATCTCGAATGAGCGCACGGGCATCATCATGGGATCCGGCGGTCCCTCGACGCACACGCTTGTCGAAGCGGCGGACATCACCCGCACCAAGGGGCCGAAGCGGGTCGGTCCCTTCGCCGTGCCGAAATGCATGTCGTCGACCGCTTCGGCGACGCTCGCCGTCTGGTTCAAGATCAAGGGCGTCAACTATTCGATTTCGTCGGCCTGCGCCACGTCCAATCATTGCATCGGCAACGCCTATGAGCTGATCCAATACGGCAAGCAGGACATGATTTTCGCCGGCGGCTGCGAAGAGCTGGAGTGGGAGCTTTCCGTCCTGTTCGACGCCATGGGCGCGATGTCCTCCGCCTATAATGATCGTCCGGCGACGGCCTCGCGCGCCTATGACAAGAATCGCGATGGATTCGTCATCGCCGGCGGCGCCGGCGTGCTGGTGCTCGAAGAACTCGAACACGCAAAGGCGCGCGGCGCGAAAATCTACGCCGAGGTCGCCGGCTATGGCGCGACGTCGGACGGCCACGACATGGTGGCGCCGTCCGGCGAAGGCGCCGTGCGCTGCATGCAGCAGGCGCTTGCGACCGTGAAATGCCCGATCGACTACATCAATCCGCACGCCACCGCGACGCCGGTTGGCGACGCCAAGGAGATCGAAGCGCTGCGCGAAGTTTTCGGCGTCGGCGACAAATGCCCGCCGATCGCCGCGACGAAGTCGCTGACCGGCCATTCGCTCGGCGCGACCGGCGTCCAGGAGGCGATCTATTCGCTGCTGATGATGCAGAACGGCTTCATCTGCGAAAGCGCCCATATCGAAGAGCTCGACCCTGAATTCGCCGACATGCCGATCCTGCGCGAGCGGCGCGACAATGTGAAGCTCGGCGCGGTTCTGTCGAACTCCTTCGGATTTGGCGGCACCAACGCCACACTGGTGTTCAAGCATCCGGACGCCTGACCCTCAGGCCCGCCGATCGGTCGCGGCCGGATTAATCCGGCCGTGACGTGTCGAGAAACGCGGTCAGCGATTGCGCCGTTCTTTGCTTGTGTCTTTCTTCGGCAGGGCTTAGGCCCATCCTTTCCATCTCACCAAAGACGACAATCACAAAGATGACAGTTGCAACTGGTCTCATGCACGGTAAGCGCGGCCTCGTCATGGGCGTCGCGAATGATCATTCGATCGCCTACGGCATTGCGCGCGTTCTTGCGCGTCACGGCGCGACGCTCGCGTTCACCTATCAGGGCGAGGCGCTGGGCAAGCGCGTCAAGCCGCTCGCGGAGGCGCTCGGATCGAATCTGGTGCTGCCTTGCGACGTCGAAGACATTGCGACGGTGGACCAGACGTTCGCGCGTCTTGAATATGACTGGGGCGATATGGATTTTCTCGTCCATTCGATCGCCTATTCCGACAAGAGCGAATTGAAGGGGCTTTACGCCGACACCTCGCGCGAGAATTTCATTCGCACGCTCGTCGTCTCCTGTTTCTCCTTCACCGAAGCCGCGCGCCGCGCGGCGGCGTTGATGAAGAACGGTGGATCGCTGCTCACGGTGAGTTTTGGCGGCGGCACCCACGTGATGCCGAATTACAACGTCATGGGCGTCGCGAAGGCGGCGCTCGATTCATCGGTGCGCTATCTCGCCGCCGACTTCGGCGCGCGCGGCATCCGCGTCAATGCGCTGTCGCCTGGCCCCGTGCGGACCATGGCGGGCGCCGGCATCACCGGCGCGCGCGCGATGGGCGCGTTCCAAAAGAAGCATTGTCCGTTGCGCCGGATGATCACGCTTGATGAAATCGGCGGTTCGGCGCTCTATCTCCTGTCGGAGCTGTCGGGCGGGGTGACCGGGGAAATTCATCTCGTCGACGCTGGCTACAACATCATGTTGCAGCCTCGTCCCGAGGATTTGAACGGCGAGGAGTGAGGCCATGCGAATAGCGCTCTCTTTAGCTCTGGTCCTCGTTGGCGCGCCGGCGTTCGCCGCGAGCGCCGATCCGGCGACCGGCGAACAAATCGCCAAAGCCGAATGCGCGTCATGTCACGCCATCGGGATCGACGACGAGAGTCGCGATCGGAAGGCGCCGCGATTCGTCGACGTCGCCAAGATGCCGTCGACGACGGAATTGTCGCTGAAAGTGTTCCTGCGCTCGTCGCACAAGAACATGCCGAACATCATTCTCTCGCGCGAAGAGATCGACTCGCTTGCGAGCTATATTTTGGGGCTTGGCGGCAAATAGCCGCCAAGCGGTTCGGCGTCGGCGGCTAAGCCGCCATCTTCTGTCCCGACATTTTGCGGCACGCGTCGGCGCAGCGACGGCATTCGTCGACGCAGTCCTTCATGTCGGGAAGCGCTTCGCATTCCTTTGCGCAGGTTTCGCATGCTTCCGCGCACAGCGCGCAGAGACTCTTCGCCTGCGTCCAATCCATCAGCATCATATGCGCGCTGTCGCGGCACATTTCGGCGCAGGCGATCATCGCCCTGAAATGTTTGGGCTTCACATGCGCTCCGCCCTGCTCGAGGCAATGGCTCATCGCCATGCCGAAGCACATCTGGTAACAGCTCAGGCAGGCGTCGATACAAGCCTGCATTTCCTTCGAGATCGTTCGCATGATTGTCGGTTCCTCCTAAGGCTTTGGGCTCTGCGCCGCTCCGCAGGCAGCTAGTTCGCGAGACTCGCAGGTCAAGATTGCGCGGCGGACGCGTTCGGCTGCGCTTCGGCTTGAGGGCTTGACGGCGCGCCCCGGAGCGCCAACCTTTTGAGGATCCGAATGACCGAGATTGTGCTAGTCATTGCTGTGACATGATTAAGGGATTGAACGGGACGAGCCTTGAACGACGACTCTGCAAGGACATGGCGACCAAACGTCTGTGCGCATTAGGTAGGGGCTCCAAATTCCCAGTGGCGGATGCAGGGCGGCGGTCGATATGACCCCGCGCGATAATGATCTCATGAACGAACTCGTGAACGATCTCACGGACGCCCCGCCGCCGGGTCTGCCCGTCGTGCGGCGTCAAAGCCCTGGCGGGTTCTTCGATGTGCTGCGGCAGCGGCTGCCGAAAGGCGCTCTCAGTGTCTTGGGCGTGGCGGCGAGCCTCGCCGTCTTCGGGCTTGCCGCATATGTTCTCGGCACGACGCTCTCGAATCTCCGCTACGCCGATCTGCTGACCGCCTTTCGCGCGACAAGCGCCGCGCAGATTCTGAAGGCGCTCGCGCTCTCTGCGCTCTCCTACCTTTTCCTGACAGGCTATGACGTCATCGCGCTGCGCCACATGCGCGCGCGTGCGCCGTACAGGGTGGCTGCGCTCGCGTCCTTCGCGAGCTACGCCATTTCCTTCAATCTCGGATTTCCCGTCATAACCTCCGCGGCCGTGCGCTACTGGATCTATTCGCGCGTGGCCCTGTCGGCGCTGCAGGTCGCCAACATCACTGTTTTCGCCGGCGTGACCTTCTGGCTCGGCATGACCTTGATGATGGGCGTCGGCTTCGTTTACGGCGCGAGCGCGCTTGCCGCGCTCGACGGCGCGCCGGCCTTCGTTCACGTCATTCCGGGCGTGCTCATACTTGCCGGCGTGCTCCTGTATTTCGTCTGGGTGACAATCGAGCGCCGCAGCATCAAGCTTCGCGGCCATGCGCTGGAGCTGCCGGGCTTCGTTCCGACGGTGGCGCAGTTCGCGCTCGGCGTGGCCGATCTGTGCTGCGCTTCGGGCGCGCTCTATGTGCTGCTGCCCCAGGGCGTCCCGCTGGACTTCATTCCCTTTGTCGCGGTCTATATCGTAGCCTGCATTCTCGGCGTCATCAGCCATGCGCCGGGGGGCATCGGCGTTTTCGAAGCGACCATGCTCCACGCCGTTCCCGCGGCCTCGCAGGAGAGCCTTTTGGCGTCGCTGCTGCTGTTTCGGGTGATCTACTATTTCATTCCCTTCATCGTCGCGCTCGCGCTCTTGGGCGCTGACGAGGGGGCGCGCCGCTGGGCGACGTTGCGCGGCGCGATTGCGCGCATCGTTGAGGAGCGGTCAAATTGACCCACGTCGGAACCGTCGCCACGACGCAGTCGAACGTGAGGCGGAAATGGCGCGATCAGGCGATTGATCTCCTGGCGCCGCTGATCAATGCGCTTCCGGAGCCGATCTTCGTCATCGACTCCGAAACCCATGTCGCGGCGATCAATGCGGCGGCGCAGGCGCTCTCGCCGGCCGTTCGTCTGGGCGAACCGCTGTCGCGCAGTCTCCGCTCGCCCGACATGCTCGACGCCGTCGCCCGCGTGCTCGCCGGCGGCGAGGCCGAAAAGACCGTGTGGGTCGAGCGGCTGCCGGTGGAATGCTGGTTCGAGGCCCATATCGCGCCGATGCAGATCGAGGGGTTCGAGCCCGCCGCCATGGTCAGCCTGCGCGATCTTACCGAGTCCCGGCGCGTGGAGCGGATGCGCGTCGACTTCGTGGCCAACGCCAGCCATGAGCTGCGCACGCCCCTTGCGTCGCTGCTCGGCTTCGTCGAGACCCTGCAGGGTCCGGCCCGCGAAGACGCCGTGACGCGCAACAAATTTCTCGGCATCATGCGCGAGCAGGCCGAACGGATGGCGCGCCTCGTCGATGATCTGCTCTCGCTGTCGCGCATCGAGCAGCATATGCATCTGCGGCCGGCGACGCCCGTCGATCTGACGCTGCTCGTCACGCATATCGTCGATACGCTGTCGCAGATGGCCGAGGAGCGGGGCGTCGCCATCAATCTTGACCTTGAGCCGAACGTCGTGGCGCCGGGCGATCGGGACGAGCTTGCCCGCGTCATTGAGAATCTCGTCGAGAACGCTCTCAAATATGGCTGCGGCGACGACGGCGCCTGCAAGCCGATCGACGTGTCGCTCGCCAGGCAGGGCGCGCTCGTCGTGCTTTCGGTGCGGGACTACGGACCGGGTGTCGCGCCGGAGCATATTCCGCGACTGACGGAGCGCTTCTATCGCGTCGACGCCGGCAAAAGCCGCGCGAAAGGCGGGACTGGGCTCGGGCTCGCCATCGTCAAACATATCGTGCTGCGCCACCGCGGCCGGCTCGCGATCGAGTCCGCGATTGGCGAGGGAACGCTGTTTCGGGTGATCCTGCCGGCGGGCGAAGCGGCGTGAGGTCGGCCGGCCCGTGAAATCAACGGTAAGCCAATGAATTGAATATATTGTTGTTGTCATTATACTGTAATATTTGTGTCACGAAACGCTATTGTCGGCCCGATAGGTTCTCGCGCGCGGCGACGCGGGGCGCGCGCCGCTAGTCTGTTCTCGAGCGAAAGAGACCTTCAAATGATCTCGACGATTTTCAGGCGCGGCGCTGGCGCAGCGCTCGCTCTCGCCGCTATGGTCGGCGCGGCGACGGCGCTGGACATCTCCGGCGCCGGCGCCACCTTCCCCTATCCGATCTACGCCAAATGGGCCGAAGCCTATAAGAAAGAGACGGGCAGCGGGCTGAACTACCAGTCGATCGGCTCCGGCGGCGGCATCAAGCAGATCAAGGCGCGGACCGTCACCTTCGGCGCCACCGACCAGCCGCTGAAGCCCGAGGACCTCGAGGCCGCCAGCCTGATCCAGTGGCCGCAGGTCATCGGCGGCATCGTGCCGGTCGTCAACCTCGCCGGCATGTCGGGCGGGGAGCTCACGCTCGACGGTCCGACTCTGGCGAAGATCTTCCTGGGCGAGATCGCCAAGTGGGACGATCCGGCGATCAAGAAGCTCAACCCGAAGGCGAAGCTGTCTTCGTCGCCGATCGTCGTCGTGCATCGTTCCGACGGATCCGGAACGACCTTCAACTTCACCAACTATCTCTCGAAGGCGTCGCCCGACTGGGAGTCGAAAGTTGGCGCGAACACTTCGGTCGAATGGCCGGTCGGCATTGGCGCCAAGGGCAATGAAGGCGTCGCGAACAACGTCGCCAACACCAAAGGGTCGATCGGCTACGTCGAATACGCCTACGCCAAGCAGAACAAGTTGAGCCATACGAAAATGGTCAACAAGGACGGCAAGGCCGTTGCGCCCAGCATGGAGTCCTTCCAGGCGGCCGCCGCGGGCGCGGATTGGGCGCATGCGCCGGGATTCTACGAAATCCTGACCAATGAGCCTGGCGCCAAGGCCTGGCCGATCACCGCCGCCACCTTTATCCTTCTGCCCAAGGAGCCGAAGGACGAAGCCGCTGCGGGCGAAGCCATGAAGTTCTTTGGCTGGGCTTTCGCGCATGGCGGGAAAATGGCCGAAGAGCTCGACTACATTCCGATGCCGAAATCCGTCGTCGAGCTGATCAAAAAGAGCTGGTCGAGCGTCAAGGGGAGTGACGGCAAGCCGCTGTCTCTCGCGACGCGGCCGCAGTGACGGCTCGATAAAACCGGCGGCCGCTCGATGCGGCCGTCGATTTCATTGGCGCAGTTCTCGATGAACGACGCCGGGAGTTGAACGAAATGTTCTCAATCGAGCCGAGCCGGCGAAGCGCGAACGGATCCGGCGAGGAAGCAGGTTCGGATATGTCGGAAGTAGTCTTGCAGCAGACATCGTCGACGTCAGTCGCCCCCGACCGAACGCGCGTCCTGGGACGAATGGCGCTTGTCGACCGAATATTTCGTGAGATGACGCGCGCTTCGGCGGTGATCGTGCTGGCGATCCTCGGCGGCGTCATCATCTCGCTCGTCTACGGCTCGTGGCCATCGATGAAGGCCTTTGGTCTCGGCTTTTTCGTTTCGCAGTCATGGAATCCCGTCACCGAGAATTTCGGCGCGCTTCCGGCGATCTACGGCACGGTGATGACGTCGATCATCGCGATGGCGATCGCGGTTCCCGTCGGCCTTGGCGTCGCGGTGTTCCTGACCGAGCTCTGCCCCTATGTGCTGCGCCGGCCGATCGGCACGGCGATCGAGCTGCTCGCCGGAATCCCGTCGATCATCTACGGCATCTGGGGTCTCTTCGTTCTGGCGCCGTTTCTCCAAACGCATGTCCAGCCGGCGTTGATTGCGGCGTTTGGCGACATCCCGGTGTTCTCAACGCTGTTCGCAGGCCCGCCTTATGGAATCGGCATGCTGACCGCCGGCTTCATCCTCGCGATCATGGTGCTGCCCTTCGTCGCCTCGATCTCCCGCGACGTCTTCGAAACCGTGCCGTCCGTTCTCAAGGAGGCGGCCACGGGCATCGGCTGCACGACCTGGGAAGTGATGCGCTACGTCGTGATCCCCTACACGCGGGTCGGCGTGATTGGCGGCGTCATGCTCGGGCTTGGGCGCGCGCTTGGCGAAACGATGGCCGTCACCTTCGTCATCGGCAACGCCCACAAGATTTCGGGATCGCTGCTCGCGCCAGGCACCACGATTTCGGCGACCATCGCCAATGAATTCACCGAAGCCGTCGGCGATCTCTACACGTCATCTCTGATCCAGCTGGGCCTGATCCTGTTCTTCATCACCTTCGTCGTTCTTGCGATCGCGCGATACATGCTGATGCGCATCGAACGGAATTCGGCGTAACGGAGACGCTCAATGTCGCTTTACGCATCTCGGCGCAGCGCCAACTCCATCGCCACCACGCTCTGCTGGGCGGCGGCGATTTTCGGCCTGGCCTGGCTGTTCCTGATCCTTGTGGCGCTTGTCTATGAAGGCGTCCGCGGACTGTCGCCGGTGGTCTTTACCCAAATGACGCCGCCCCCGGGCAGCGCCGGCGGACTGCTCAACGCGATTGTCGGCTCGTTGATCATGACGGTGATCGGCGTCGCGATCGGCACGCCGCTCGGCATGCTGGCCGGGACTTACATGGCCGAATACGGGCGCTATTCCAAGCTTACGACCGTCGTGCGCTTCATCAACGATATTCTGCTCAGCGCGCCGTCGATCGTCATCGGCCTGTTCATCTACGAGATCCTCGTGCACCCGATGGGGCATTTCTCGGCGATCTCCGGCGCCGCGGCGCTGGCGCTGCTCGTCGTTCCGGTCGTCCTGCGGACGACGGAGGACATGCTGCTGCTCGTGCCGGGATCGATGCGCGAGGCCGCCGCCGCGCTCGGCGCGCCGCGGGCGCATGTCATCTCCAGCGTCGCCTATCGCGCCGCCAAGGCGGGCCTCGTCACCGGCGTCCTGCTCGCTGTGGCGCGCGTTTCCGGCGAGACCGCGCCGCTGCTGTTCACCGCGCTCAACAATCAGTTCTGGAGCACGGATCTTGCCGCGCCGATGGCGAGCCTGCCGGTCGTCATCTTCCAGTTCGCGCTCTCGCCCTACAAGGACTGGCAGCAACTCGCCTGGACGGGCGCGCTGCTCATCACCGTCGCAGTTCTCGTCCTGTCTATCGTCGCGCGCACCCTGAGCGCCGGCCGGAGGAAATCGAAATGAACGCCGCTGTCCAAGCCCCGAAAGACCCAGCGACGAAAATCTCGGTCAATAGCCTGGATTTCTATTACGGCGCCGATCGATCGCTGAAGAACATCAACCTGCCGTTGCGCGCCAACAAAGTGACGGCGTTCATCGGCCCTTCGGGCTGCGGCAAGTCGACTTTGCTGCGCGTGCTGAACCGGATGTACGATCTCTACCCGGGACAGCGCGCCGAGGGAGAGGTGCTGCTCGACGGCGAGAACATTCTCGACCCGGCGATCGATCTCAACGCCCTGCGCTCGCGGGTCGGCATGATCTTCCAGAAGCCGACGCCCTTCCCGATGTCGATCTACGAGAACATCGCCTTCGGCATTCGGCTGTATGAAAAACTGCCGCGCGCCGATCTCGACGCGCGCGTCGAGGCGGCGCTGCGCGGCGCGGCGCTCTGGGATGAGGTGAAGGACAAGCTCCACGCCAGCGGCCTCGGCCTGTCCGGCGGACAGCAGCAGCGGCTCTGCATCGCGCGCAGCGTCGCCGTGCAGCCGGAAGTCATCCTGTTCGACGAACCCTGCTCGGCGCTCGATCCGATTTCGACGGCGAAGGTCGAAGAACTCATCGACGAGCTCACCAACCGCTACACGATCGCGATCGTCACTCACAACATGCAGCAAGCGGTGCGCGTCTCCGACTTTACCGCCTTCATGTATCTCGGCGAACTCGTCGAATTTGGCGAGACGGATGATGTGTTCAACAAGCCGAAAGAAAAGCGCACGCTCGACTACATTACCGGCCGTTTTGGCTAAACCAGCGATTCAGGGACGGCGCTCATGAGCGATCATATTGTCAAATCCTACGACCGGGACCTCGAGTCCCTTGGACGGCGCATCGCTGAAATGGGCGGCGTTGCGGAAAAGATGCTGGCCGAGGCGATGGATGCGCTCTCCAGCTTCGACGTCGACCTCGCCCACCGGGTCGTCTCCAGCGATCCGCGGCTCGACGCGCTGCAGCGCGAGATCGAGGAGAACGCCATCCTCACGATCGCGCGTCGGCAGCCGCTCGCGGTGGATTTGCGCGAATGCATCGCCGCGATCCGCATTTCCGGCGATATCGAACGCGTCGGCGATCTTGCCAAGAACATCGCCAAGCGAACGCTCAAGATCGTGTCGGAGGCGCGCGTGCCGCGCGCGATCGTCGGCCTCAAGTCGATGCATGAAGTCGCCGCGATGCAGCTCAAGGACGCGCTCGACGCCTACGCCTTGCGCGACACCGAACGCGCGCGCGCGGTATGGCATAATGATTCCGATCTGGACGCGCTGGAGGATTCGGTGTTCCGCGATCTCCTCACCTTCATGATGGAGGACCCGCGCAACATCTCCTTCTGCACGCATCTGCTGTTCTGCTCGAAAAATCTGGAGCGGATCGGCGATCACACGACCAATATTTCGGAAACCGTCGTCTATCTCGTCACCGGCGAGGCAATGCCCACCGAGCGGCCGAAGTCGCGCGTCCCCGACTTCGGCGTGAAGGACGAGGCGGCGCAATGAGAGAGGCGGCGCCATGAACGAAGTCACTTCCATCGTCCAGCGGAGCGTAAAAACCGATCGCGCGCCGCGCATTCTTGTCGTCGAAGACGAAACGTCGCTCGCGACCCTGCTCGTTTATAATCTCGAAGCGGAAGGGTATCAGGTCGAGCACGTCGACAATGGCGACGAAGCCGAATTGCGGCTCGCCGAGTCTCCGCCGGATCTCGTCATTCTCGACTGGATGCTCCCGGGCGTCTCGGGACTGGAAATCTGCCGGCGCCTGCGCGCGCGCGACAGCGCCAGAGATATGCCGGTGATCATGCTGACCGCCCGCGGCGAGGAAGGCGAGCGCGTGCGCGGCCTGTCGGTCGGCGCCGACGATTATGTCGTCAAGCCGTTTTCGACGCCCGAGCTGATGGCGCGGGTGCGCGCCTTGTTGCGCCGGGCCCGGCCCGAGCGCGTCGCCTCGAGGCTGACGCTCGGCGACATCGATCTCGACCGCGACACCCGTCGCGTGCGGCGATCCGGCCGCGAGATCCATCTCGGCCCGACCGAATTCCGGCTGCTCGAATATTTCATGGAGAAGCCCGGACGCGTGTTCACGCGCGCGCAATTGCTTGACAGCGTCTGGGGCATGTCGGCCGAGATCGACGAGCGGACGGTCGACGTCCATGTCGGCAGGCTGCGCAAGGCGCTGATCCGCGGCCGTGAAAAGGATCCGATCCGCACGGTGCGCGGCGCCGGCTATTCCTTCGACGAAACCTTCGGACACGAGTGAGGCGTCCGCCTCGGGGGTCAGGCGTAACGCTGCGCTCTGAGCTGATCCCGCGCGCGGCGACGATCCTGCACAGGCTGATAGGCGACGCGCGCGTGATAGGCGCAATAAGGGCCGCCGCCGACGCTCGACTTGCCGCCGCAGAAGCGGAACTCCGGCGACGTCGGGTCGCCCATCGGCCAGCGGCACATAGATTCGCGCAGCTCCATGAGCGTGACGCGCTCCGAAATCGGGATCACCACCTCTTCTTCAGGGGCAAGCCGCGGCGCCGCGAGCGCGTGCGGCGCGAATGCGAGCGCGAGATTGCCATGCGAAGAGACGCCGTTCATGCGCGGTTGCGTCGGGCGCGGCGCCTTGGCGACGCGCGGCCGCTGAGCGTTGGCGGTCTTGGCGCGCTCCGCCAGGCCGAGGCGGTGGATCTTGCCGATCACGGCGTTGCGCGTGATGCCCGGTCCGAGTTCGGCCGCCACTTGGCTGGCGCTCAGGCCGTCGCTCCACAGCTTGCGGAGCAGTTCGACGCGTTCGTCGGTCCATGACATTAGGCTTCTCCATTCTTTCGGGTCGAGCGCGGGCCGGAGTCTGCTTCCGGCCGCAACGCAGGCCTGAAGCCCAGCGGCGATGTGACGCGCATCAACACTCGAGAGAACGCGCCCGAACAAACGAAACGGGCGCTGACTAGAAACGAACTGTTTACTTTGAATCATGCGCGAGTCGCGCTGGCAAGCGCGCGCTGGCGTTCTCAACAGGCTTTCGCCGGGACTGTTGCCCAAGGGACTCACTTTTATGAGCGCGCGCTGCGGCCTTCCCCCAATGAATCGCGCGTCGTCACGGATTTGACCGCATCGGGCGGCGCGCTTAAAATCGCGACCCGAACTGCCGCCCTTAAAAGGGCGGCGCTTTGTTTTTCGAGCTTCCTCTGGCGGGGCCAGCGACGGCAGCATGGAGCAGGGCTTTTGACGTCAGCGCTTTATCCGACCTATCCGCGCGCCGATCTCGCGTTCAAACATGGCGAGGGCGCGTGGCTGATCGCGGAGAACGGCGACCGCTATCTCGATTTCAGCGCAGGCGTCGCCGTGCTGTCGCTCGGCCACAATCATCCGCATCTGGTCGAGACTCTGAAGCGCGCGGCCGAAGAACCCTGGCACGTCTCCAATCTTTTTCGCATTCCGCAGGCCGAGCGCCTCGCCGAACGGCTCTGCGACGCCACATTCGCCGATCTGGTCTTTTTCACCAATTCCGGCGCCGAGGCGGTGGAATGCGCGATCAAGACCGCGCGCAAATTCCATGCGGTCAATGGTCGCCCGGAACGCTACCGGCTGGTCACTTTCGAAGGCGCTTTCCACGGCCGGACGCTCGCTACGATCGCGGCGGGCGGCAATGCGAAATATCTTGACGGCTTCGGACCGCCCGTCGAGGGCTTCGATCAGGTTCCGTTCGGCGATTTCGACGCCGTCGAGGCGGCGATCACGGAACAAACCGCCGGCGTGCTGCTCGAGCCGATCCAGGGAGAAGGCGGCCTGCGCGTCTTTGCGCCGTCCTTCCTCACGCGGCTGCGGGCGCTTTGCGACGCGCGCGGGCTGCTGCTCGTCGTCGACGAAGTCCAGTGCGGCGTCGGCCGCACCGGCAGGTTCCTCGCCTGCGAACATGCGGGCGTCGCGCCCGACATCGCCGCGCTCGCCAAGGGGCTTGGCGGAGGCTTTCCGCTGGGCGCCTGCCTCGCGACGCGCGAGGCGGCCAAGGGGATGACGCTCGGCGCGCATGGATCGACCTTCGGCGGCAATCCGCTGGCGACGGCGGTCGGCGGCGCCGTGCTCGACGTGGTGCTCGCGGAAGGCTTCATGGCGCGCGTCGCGCGGCTCGGCGCCCTGCTGCGCCAGCGGCTCGCCGAGCTCGAGGACCGCTATCCGACGGTGATCGAGGAAATTCGCGGCGAGGGATTGATGTACGGCGTCAAGACGCGCGTTCCGAACGCCGACTTCGGGGCCGCCGCCCGCGCTGAAGGCTTGTTGACCGTGCTGGCCGGCGACAATGTCGTGCGGCTGTTGCCGCCGCTGATCGTCGACGAGAGCGACATCGCGGAAGCGGCGTCGCGCCTTTCGGCCGCCTGCGCCCGGCTCGCCGCGCCGGCGGAAAAGCGCGGAGCCGCGTGATGACCGCTCATGCCATGACGCGGCCGCGCAGCTTCCTCGATCTCTCCGATCACTCCGGCGAAGAGCTGCGCCGCATTCTCGATCTCGCCAAATCGCTCAAGGCGCGCCGCGTCAAAGGCGCCGAGCCGAGCGAACGGCCGCTCGCCGGCAAATATCTCGGCATGGTGTTCGACAAGCCGTCGACCCGGACGCGCGTCTCGTTCGATATCGCGATGCGCGAACTCGGCGGCGAAACGATCATGCTGACCGGGGCCGAAATGCAGCTCGGCCGCGGCGAGACCATCGCCGACACGGCGCGCGTGCTTGCGCGCTTTCTCGACGCGGTCATGGTGCGCATTCTCTCGCATCCAGACCTCATAGAGTTGGCGCATTTCGGCAATCTGCCGGTGATCAACGGGCTCACCAAGCAGTCGCATCCCTGTCAGGTGATGGCGGACGTCATGACCTTCGAGGAGCATCTGGGTCCGATCGAAGGGCGAACGGTCGCCTGGAGCGGCGACGCCAACAACGTGCTCACGAGCTGGGTGCACGCCGCCGCCCGATTGGGCTTTATGATCAATGTGGCGACGCCGGCGGAATTTGCGCCCTCGGACGACCTTCTCGGCTGGGCGAAGGCCAATGGCGCGAAGATCAATTTGACGCGCGACGCATATGAGGCGGTGGCGGGCGTCGACGCCGTGATCACCGATTGCTGGGTGTCGATGGGCGATGCCGACGAGGAGGCGCGCCGCGCCGCGCTCACGCCCTATCAGGTCGACTCGCGACTGATGCGCGCGGCGGCGAAACATGCGCTCTTCATGCATTGTCTGCCGGCGCATCGCGGCGAGGAGGTCACGGCGGAAGTGATCGACGGCCCGCAGTCGGTCGTTTTCGACGAAGCCGAGAACCGCCTTCACGCGCAAAAGGGCGTGCTGTGCTGGTGTCTTGCGCCGGGGCAGGTCTGATGCCGCAAGGCGGGGACCCGGCGCCAAGCCGGCCGGTCGCGTTACATTCCGAGGACGATCGGGTGCTGCCGTTCGCCGTCGAGGCGCTCGATCTGCGCGGCCGCGTCGTGCGCCTCGGTCCGACCGTCAACTCGATCCTCAGCCACTACGCCTATCCGCCGCAGGTTGCGCGCCTGCTGGGCGAAGCCGTGGCGCTGGCCACGCTGCTCGGCTCTATCCTTGAATCGCATGGCCGCTTTCAGCTGCAGACGCGCAGCGACGGGCCCGTCGACATGCTCGTCGTCGATTATGACGCGCCGGGGAAGCTGCGCGGCTTCGCCCGCTTCGACGCCGCGCGCGTCGCTGAAAGGCGCGACGCGTCGCCGGCGGCGCTCTTCGGACGCGGCCATCTCGCGCTCACGATCGAACGCGAGGAAGACGCCGCGCGCTACCAGGGCGTCGTGCCGCTGGAGGGCGAAAGCCTCGCCGAGGCGGCGCATATCTATTTCCGCCAGTCGGAGCAGATTCCGTCTTTCGTGCGCCTCGCGGTCGCTGAAAGCGTCACGCCGCAGGGCCGCAGCTGGCGCGCCGGCGGACTGCTGCTGCAATATTTGCCGTCCGGCGACGCCCGCGCCCGCGATCTTCCGCCGGGCGACGCGCCCGATGGCGCGGACGCCTTTCCCGACGACGACAATGATCATTGGACCGAAGGGCAGGCGCTCGCCGCGACCCTCGAAGATCACGAGCTTGTCGATCCGGCGCTCTCCGGCGAGCGCCTGCTCTACCGTCTGTTCCATGAGCGCGGCGTCAAAGTCTTCGCCGAGCGCGCGGTCGAAGAATTCTGCCGGTGCTCGCGCGAGCGCATCGACAAGCTCTTGAGGAGCTTCTCGCCGCAGGAGCGCAGCGACATGATCGGCGACGACGGCCGCATCGGCGTCACCTGCGAATTCTGCGGCGCGATGCGCGGGTTCGATCCCGCCGATTTCGACTGAGACCCGCGAGCGCGAAGCCAGATGTCCGCCGAATTTATCTTCCCGCCGCCGCTCTGCCCCAGCGTCGCCATCGCGCAGGACGCGCGCCGTTTTCCCGTGCGGCGCATTTTCTGCATCGCGCTCAATTACGCCGCGCACGCCCGCGAGATGGGCAAGGAGCCCGCGACAAACGGCGATGGGGAGCCGCCCGTGTTTTTCTCGAAGCCCGCAGACGCCGTCGTCGAGAGCGGCGCGACCATTCCCTATCCGACGCTGACGCATGATCTTCACCACGAAATCGAACTGGTCGCGGCGCTCGGCCGCGGCGGCGCAGATATCCCGGCGGCGGCGGCGCTCGACTGCGTCTTCGGCTACGCCGCTGGAATCGACCTGACACGGCGTGATTTGCAGGCGGCGGCCCGCAACGCCGGCCGTCCCTGGGACATGTCGAAGGGCTTCGACCATTCCGCGCCGATCGGCGCGATCAGCCCGGCGGCCGTCATCGGCCATCCGACGCGCGGGCGCATATCGCTCTCCGTGAATGGCGGACTTCGACAGGACGGCGATCTCAGCGATCTTATCTGGAGCGTTCCCGAAATCATCGCCGCGCTCTCGCGCAACGTCGCGCTCGCGCCCGGCGATCTCATCTTCACCGGCACGCCTTCGGGCGTCGGGCCCATCCTTCCCGGCGAGCAGGTCGACGGGGCGATCGAAGGGGTCGGGTCTGTGACCGTAAGCATCGGAAAATAGGGCAGGTTGCGCCAGACAGGGAAACCCGGCTATTTGCAGAAGCGTGAAACGCCTTCGCGCGATCTCTCGCAACCGTCGTTGCGCCACCGCCAAACGGCCGGCGCGCGAGGCTCTGGACATGCCGGTCAATCTTGACCCCGAAGACTGGGACGAGTTTCGCGCCGAGAGCCATCGCGCGCTCGACATGATGCTCGACTATCTGCGCGGGATCCGCGAACGCCCCGTTTGGACCGAGCCGAGCGAAGAGGCGCGGGCGCGCTTCACGCGCGAATTGCCGCAGGAGGGGCGCGACCTCGCCGCGGTGCTCGAGGATTTCGACCGCTACATCAAGCCTTTCGCGACCGGCAACACCCATCCGATGTTCATGGGCTGGGCGCAGGGGGCGGGCACGCCGGCGGGCATGATCGCCGAAATGCTCGCCGCCGGCATGAATTCGAACTGCGGCGGACGCAACCATATCGCCATCGACGTCGAGCGCCAGATCGCCGCCTGGATGGCCGAGGCCTTCGGCTTTCCGCCGGACGCCAGCGGCGTTTTCGTCACCGGAACGTCGATCGCCAACTTCCTATGCCTGCTCGTGGCGCGCGACCAGGCCTATGGCGACAAGGACGTGCGGCTGAACGGGCTTTGTGCGCTGTCGGGCCAGCTCATCGCCTATGCGTCGCGCGAAGCGCATAATTGCGTCCGGCAGGCCATGGAGCTCGCCGGGCTCGGCGCCAGGCATCTGCGCCTCATCCCGTCCGACGAGCGCCGGGCGATGAAAGTGCGCGATCTTCGCCGCGCCATCGCCGCCGATCGCGCGGCCGGCTTCAGGCCCTTTCTGATCGTCGGCACGGCGGGGACGGTCGACACCGGCGCGATCGATCCGCTCGACCGGCTCGCGGACGTCGCGCACACCGAAGACATGTGGTTCCACATCGACGGAGCGTTCGGCGCGCTGGCGGCGCTCTCGCCGACGCTGAAGCCGATGGTCAAGGGGCTGGAGCGCGCCGACAGCGTTGCCTTCGACTTTCATAAATGGCTGCACGTTCCCTATGACGCCGGCTTCTTTCTCGTGCGCGACAAGGACGCCCATAAGCGCGCCTTCGCGGCCAACGCCGCCTATCTGACGCGCGCGCCGCGCGGCCTCGCGGCCGGCGACACCTGGCCCTGCGATCTCGGCCCAGACCTGTCGCGTAGCTTCCGCGCGCTCAAAGCCTGGTTCACCATCGAAACCTTCGGCGCCAAGCGTCTCGGCCAGTGCATCGAACAGACCTGCCGCATGGCGAAGCGTCTCGAAGCCTGGATCGCGCAATCGGACGCTTTCGCGCTGCGCGCGCCGGTGACGCTCAATATCGTCTGCTTCGGCGTCAAGGATGACGACGACGGCTCGCTGGCGCGCGAAATCGTGATGGAGCTGCATGAGCGCGGCGAAGCGGCCCCGTCGCTGACCATTCTGGACGGGGTTCCCGCGATCCGCGCCGCGATCATCAATCACCGGACCGAAGAGCGCGACATCGACGCGTTCACGCAGTTCCTGGTGGCGGCGCTCAGGCGCGCGCGCAAGGAGCCGCATGATTTCGGCGCGCTCGTCGAGCCGCACGGGCCGGGCAAGACCCGTCTATCCGAGGATTGACGCCGCGCGTGTCGTGAGCCTGTCATAATTCGTTGGGCTGTCTGTTCGAGACGTCCCGGGAGCGCCGCTATGATCCCTGACCGCCTCGCCAAACCGCCCAATTGCGACATTCCCGGATGTCTCTGGTTCGTGCGGTTCAATGAGGCCGGCGACGCCGAACCCGGAACGCTCGAGGACTTCGAAACCATCGGCGCGCCGCGCGAGGGTTTCGTCTGGCTCCACATGGATCTCGCCGACGTGCGCACGCGGCCGCTGCTTGCGCGCATCGCGGCGCTGTCCGAAGACGCGCGCAATTCGCTCTGCGATCCCGTCGACCACCAGCATCTCGAATATTCGGACGGCATGCTGAGCGGCGCGCTGCTCGATTACGAGCGCGATCTGAGCGGGCCAACCTCGCGCACCGATTATGTCCGCTTCGCCTCGGGCGCGGGTTTTTTCGTCAGCGCGCGCCGGTTGCCGATGGACAGCGTCGAGGCGACGCGCATCGCCATCGATCGCGGCGCGCGCCTGACCTCGCCGATCGATCTGTTCGAAATGCTGACCGACGCGCTGATCGACGGGCTTGGGCGCAAGGCCGCCGAACTCGGCGCGGCCTTCGATCGGGTGGAGGACCGCATCATCGATCAGCGCGGCCGCCAGGCGCGGCCGGCGCTCAGCGCCGCGCGGCGCGACGCGGTCCGGCTCGCGCGCCAGATCAGCGGTCTGTCGACGACCGTCGCCCGGCTTGAATCGATCGAGGACGTGGTCGGCGAGCAGCGGGACAATGATCTGCGCGACGCGGCGTCGAGGCTCGTCCAGCACGCCGGCGCGCTGACGCAGGACGTGGCAAGCCTTCAGGAGCGCGCCCGGCTGCTGCAGGACGAGCTGAACGCGATCCTCAATTTGGAGACCAATGACCGGCTCTACGCGCTGACCGTGACGACGATGCTGCTGCTGCCGGCGACCTTCGTCACCGGCTATTTCGGCATGAACACCAAGAATCTGCTGTTCGCCGAAGAAGAGAACGGCACGATCTACGCGACGATCCTCTGCGTGCTCGCCTCGGCGGTCGCGCTTTTCCTGATGCGGCGCTGGGGCCTCGCCGGCGCGCCGGAAAACGAGGATCAGCGGCCCGGCGCGGCGGAGCGTCGGGATCGGCCCGCCGACAGGAGTTTTTGACGATCGCGTCTCGGTCCGCGGGGTTTACAGGGGCGCGCCCGCCGCCTAATTTCCGGGCCGACTGCGGCAGAGCCGCAATGATCAACGCCATTGGGAAGAACATGCGCGCCGAACCGCTTGCGCTGAAAGCCGACATCGAGCAGTCCATAGGGCTGCTGAGGAGGCATCTTTGACGTCGATACGTCGCAACGGCGCCTCGCCGAACTGAACGTCAGGGCCGAAGACCCCGAACTCTGGAACGATCCCGACGTCGCGCAAAAGCTGATGCGCGAGCGCACGCAGCTCGAAGAGCAGATGGGCGCGCTCTCGACCCTCGAACGCGAGCTCGAGGACGCGCTGACGCTCGTCGAGCTTGGCGAATCCGAAGACGACGCGGCAACCGAAAAAGAAGGCGTCGAGGCGCTGAAGAGCGTCCTCAAGGTGGCGCGCGCGCGCCAGACCGAGGCGCTCTTCGCCGGCGAAGCCGACGCCAACGACACCTATATCGAGGTTCATTCCGGCGCCGGCGGCACCGAGAGCCAGGATTGGGCGCGCATGCTGTTCCGCATGTATGCGCGCTGGGGCGAACGCCACAAATTCAAGGTCGACGTGATCGAGGAGACGCCGGGGGAAGAGGCCGGCATCAAATCCGGCACGATCCTCGTCAAGGGCCACAACGCCCATGGCTGGGCCAAGACCGAATCCGGCGTGCATCGTCTGGTGCGCATTTCGCCGTTCGACTCCAACGCCCGACGGCATACGAGCTTCGCGTCGGTCTGGGTCTATCCGGTGGTCGACGACCGCATCGAAGTGAACGTCAATGAATCGGATTGTCGTATAGACACGTATAGATCATCAGGCGCCGGCGGCCAGCACGTCAATACGACCGACTCCGCGATCCGCATCACCCATATTCCGACCGGCATCGTCGTCGCCTGTCAGGCCGAGCGCTCGCAGCACAAGAACCGCGCGACCGCCTGGAACATGCTGCGCGCGCGACTCTATGAACTCGAGCTGGAAAAGCGCGAGGAGGAGGCCAACAAGGTCGCCGCCTCGAAGACCGACATCGGCTGGGGCCACCAGATCCGCAGCTATGTGCTGCAGCCCTATCAGCTGGTGAAGGATCTGCGCACCGGCTTCACCTCCGGGACGCCGTCGGAGGTTCTTGACGGCGAACTCGACGACTTCATGCAGGCCTCGCTGGCGCAGCGCATCTACGGCGGCGGGCCGGACGAGGTCGAGGACGTCGAATAGCGCGCGCTCACGCCCATTTCTCGACCGTCAGGCCGGGAATGTCGTCGAAATCCTCGGTGTTCGCCGCGATCAGCGTGAGGTTGAGGTCGAGCGCCTGCGCCGCGATCATCCGGTCGAGCGTGCGGCGGCGCTTCGGGTCCACCTTGCGGAGCAACGCGCCATAGGCCTCGGCCGCGCTTCGGTCGAAGGGCAGCACATCCAAATTTTCGGCGAGAAGCGCGATGTTCTCGGAGAGCCGGACGTCAGTCTCGGCGCCGGCGAGCGTTTCGGCGAGGCTGATCGCCGAGAGCGCGACGTCGCCGATTTCAAGCGCTGACAGCCGCTCAAGCACGCCGGGCAGGCCGAGCGCCGCGGCGACGACGACATTGGTGTCGAGCAGATAGCGCGCCATGCCGGTCAGCGCGCGTCGAACAGCCGCTTCGGCGGCTTGAACTCGGGGCGCGTCATCGGCGCGGGAGCCGGCGCGGCTTTCAGCCGCGTGACAAGCCCCGCCATGTCGAGACGCGCCGGCGTCACCACGAGACTGTTCCCCTGGCGCCGCACGAGGACTTCCGTGCCCTCGTCGAAGGCGATGCCGCGCGGCAGCCGCACCGCCAGGCTGTTGCCCGATTTGAAAATGCGAGTCGCGCTCATGACGCCAGTGTGGCCGGCGCGGCATATATTGTCAATCTAGGTATATACTACAGGACGAGGGTTTCCCCACAATGAAGATTAACTCGAGCGTTCGCCCCGGGTCGATCTCGGCGCGCCATCGCGCCGGACCTCCGCCACACACAGAGGCTCCTCAATGAGACAGAGCGCTTGGCCAGCAAGTTCGCGCGCCTATCGGACGCCAGACGGATCCGCCGTCGCGCGATGCACACGGACCGACCATAACTTCCGACCATTTTACACGCGGCGCTTGCGGCGGATGGTGCAAGTCGCCGCCGTTGGCCGTCTCGACAAATGATCGCGTCCGCGCGCATGTCTCGCGCTTGATCCCTCACGCGACCGCATGCTATCTGCGGCGCGCCACGTGTGCGCCGCGGAGAGGTGGCTGAGTGGTTGAAAGCACCGCACTCGAAATGCGGCATACGGGCAACTGTATCGGGGGTTCGAATCCCTCCCTCTCCGCCAATATCAGGGAATGAGAGCCGGCAAGATCGTGGGAGACGCCACGAATTCGGCCACTCTGCGCTCCTGCGCCGGCGCCATTATTTCGGCGGCGCGACGTTGACCTGTGTCGTGACCGAATTGGCGATAAAGCATTCGCGATGCGCCTTGTCGTGAAGCCAATCGAGTTCGGCCTGCGTGGGCTGAGCATTCCCGCCGAAGAAAATGCTGGGATGCAGATCGACCCGGACCACGGCAAGTTTGCCGTTCGCATTCTTCTCGAGAAACCCGACCGCCTCGTCCTCATAGCGATCGACGACGAAGCCTTTGTAGGAGGCTAGGGCGAGAAAGGTGAGCATGTGGCAGCTCGACAGCGCCGCGACGAACGCGGACTCCGGATCGACGCGCTCCGGATTGCCCAAATAGGCGGGCGCAGCTGAGCTCGGCACCTCGAACCCATTATCGAAAAGCCAGACGTGATCGCGGCTATAGTTCTTATAGCTGAAATCTGCGTCATTTCGTGACCATCTGATCGTGGCTCTATGTTCGGACATAGAAACTCGCTCCCATGGGCTGCGCTGCAAACGGAAAGTATTCAGTCTCGTTGCGAGGTCAACGACCGAAGGGGCGACGGCTTCATCCCCGTCGCCGTCAGCGCCGCGCGTTGACCTGTAGGCGCCGCCAAATTACGTACGGGCATGAGACGTTTTGAGTGAACCCGCGTCGCATCGCGCAAACGAGGGGACGCTAATGCCTGTGCGATCATATGGCGTGACGCCGGACGGCGCGACGGTCGATCTCTACACGCTGGGAGATGAATCGGGACTTCGCGCGCATGTCATAACTTATGGCGGCGCCATCGTCGGGATCGAAACGCCCGACCGCAATGGCGTGCGCGCCAATGTCGTCCTCGCCTTGCCCTCGCTCGCGGACTATCTGGCGCAAGACGCCTATCTCGGCGCGCTGGTCGGGCGATTCGCCAATCGGATTGGCGGCGCGTCATTCGCGCTCGACGGCGTCGACTATCGATTATCCAGGAATGAAAACGGCAACTGCCTGCATGGCGGGCGCGTCGGGTTCAACAAGGCGGTCTGGCGCGTCCTCGATTACGCGGACGCGCCGGAGCCGCGCCTCGCCCTTCGCCATTTCAGTCCGGACGGAGATCAGGGCTTTCCGGGCGGAATCACCGTCGACGTCACCTATTCCGTGTCGGGCGGAAACACTCTGCGGATCGCCTATCACGCCGAGTCTGACCGCCCGACCGTCGTCAATTTCACCAATCACGCCTATTTCAATCTGGGCGGCGCGACGACAGCCAATATCCTGGATCACGAAGTGACGATCGCCGCCGAGCGCTTCATGCCGATCGATGCGCGGCTCATTCCGACCGGCGAGATGCGCGCCGTTGCGAACACGCCGTTCGATTTTCGGGCGCCGCATGCGATCGGCGCCCGCATCGGCGAGAAGGATGAGCAACTCGCCGCCGCCCTCGGCTATGACCATAATTATGTGCTCGCCGGTTCAGCGAGGGTCGAACCGCAATTCGCCGCGCGCGTGCGCGCGCCGGGCTGCGGGCGCGTCCTCGAAGTGCGCACGACAGAACCCGGGCTCCAGTTTTATACCGGAAACCATCTTGATGGGACGTTGCGTGGGTCGAACGGGGAGATCTACGGCAAGCATGCCGGCTTCGCTCTCGAAACGCAGCATTTCCCGGATTCGCCGAACCAGCCAGCCTTTCCCTCCACTGTGCTGCGCCCGGGAGAGCGGTTCAGGAGCGCGACGGAATATTGTTTTGGCGTCGATTGAATGCGCTGGCGTCGCCGTTGACGTGAGCTTGGCGGGAAATCATGATGCGCATGTTTTTCGTCACGTTCCGCGGCGCGGATGCGCCCGGCGTCGCGCATGTCGCGCACGCCGGCGCCGATCGGCGAGCGCGGCCGTGCGATCCGCCAATGTGAGGAGTGGCGATGGTCCTGTCCGGCGCGCCGGTCGCAGCGATGAAACGTCTCGACGAACTTCTGGACGCGGGACTCGCTTCCCGGCCGGACGCGCCGGCGCTTGTCTCGCGCGCCGGCGTAACGAGCTACCGCGACATCGACCGTCAGGCCGGCGCGCTGGCGCGCGCCTATCTCGCGCAGGGCTTGGCGCCCGGAGACCGCATCGTCTCGCTGATGCCGAACCGCGCTCTTCTGTTCGTTCATTATCTCGCCTGCCAACGCGCCGGGCTTGTCGCCACGCCGCTCAACTATCGCTACACGCCGCCTGAGATCGATCACGCTCTCTCCGTTAGCGAGGCCCGTGTGGTCGTCGCGCATCGCGAACGCGACGCCGATCTTGCGGCGAGCCGCGCAAGCGCGCTGCCGATCATCCGCTTCGACGATGAGGGCGGCGGCGACTTGGCGCGACTCGCCGCGGGGGCGCCGCTCGACGCCGCGCCCGCGGCGTTCGACAGCGCGCCGGCGGCGATCTTCTTCACCTCGGGAAGCACCGGACCGGCCAAGGGCGTCACCCACACGCGCGCCTCGCTCGCCGCGATCTTCTCGAGCGCCGTGCAATCCTTCGGGCTCACGGCCTCGGATGTGGTGCTGCCAGCCTCCTCATGCTCGCACATCGGCGGCTTCAGCTGCGCGATGGCGGGGCTTTCGGTCGGCGCGAGCGTCGCAGTGGCAAGGAGTTTCGATCATCTCGAGATCGGCCAACTCCTGCGCGCGACGCAGCCCAGCATGATGTCGATGCTGCCGGCGACGCTTTTGACGCTGATCCGCGAGCACGACATGGAGGCGGCGGATTTTGCGTCGCTGCGCCTCATCCGCTCGGCCGGCGACAAGGTTCCGGATGAGCTCGAAAAGGAGTTATTCGCGCGCGTCGGCAAACGGATCAGCGAAGGGTACGGGATGACCGAGTTCGGCCTCGCCGCGCTCAATGCGCCCGAGGAGCCGGGCGCGCTCGGCTCGGTCGGGCGACCGAGCCCGGGCTTTTCCTTCTCGATCCGCGACGCGACGGGCGCCGAGGCCGCGCCCGAACTCGAAGGCAGGCTATGGGCGAAGACGGCCACCCAGTCCTGCGGCTACTGGCGCGACGAGGCGGCGAGCCGCGAGGTGATGCGCGACGGCTGGTTCGACACGGGCGACGTGATGCGATCGGACGCCGCGGGGCGGCTGTGGTTCTGCGGCCGCGCCAAGCAGATCATCGTCCATGACGGCTCGAACATCAGCCCGCAGGAAGTCGAGGACGCGCTGCTCGAACACCCCGCTGTCGCCGGCGCCGGCGTCATTGGCATCCACGATGCGCTGCATGGCGAGACTGTGCGGGCCTATGTCACGCTGCGTGAGGACGCGCCGGTCCCGACGGCGGGCGAGCTGATCGCCTTCGCGCAGACGCGCGTCGGCTACAAGGCGCCCGAGCAGATCGTCGTCCTCGACGAAATGCCGATGAACGCGACCGGCAAGGTCGATCGCGCCGTTCTCAAGCGCCTCGCCGCCGCCGATCACGCCTCTATCCGGTGATCGATCATGGGTCATGTCTCAGCGCGCCCAGAACGGCGGCGCCCGGCGAAAATGCCGCCTGGGTTCTGGCTCGCCTGCCGGCGCCCCTCGATGGCGCCTTGGCAAAACTGATCCCGTCTATAGATTTACGTCCGACGGCTTAGCGCTTCCTCCGCCTGTCCATGCGCGTCCGTTCGACTGAGCGGCGGAAAGGCTGGATCGGAGCATTCTCTTTCACCGCTCGTGCCGGTCGTTGGCGATGACGCGAAAATTCGATGGCGGCGATTTCGAAGCGTTGCGCGCGCTGCTGCTGGCGCTGGAGGACGTCCAGCGCTCGCCGCCAGAGCCGATCTTCGTCGCCGTCGGCGAACTGGCGCAGCTTCTGCACAGGTCGCGGTCGGAGATCATCGAGGGCCTCAACACGCTCGCCGGGTTGGATTTCATCGAAGGTCCGGGCGTCTATCGCGAGCGCGACTGGCTGTTTCGCCGGCTGACGCGGCGCGGCGCGACCCTGGCCGATTTAATTCGCGACCCCAAGGATTGGCGCAAGGCGCTCGAGGCCTATGCGCCGTTCCTGGCGCGCTGACGCCATTCGGCGCGCGCTTGGCGCCATCGCGCCGCGACGTCCCGGCGTCGCGCCTTGAACAGCTGCATGAGCTGGATGCGGCGCAGATTGAAGCGGTCGTTCGGCGCAAGCGCCATGTAGCGTTCGGCGATTTCGGTGATGACGATATCGGGCTTCACGCGCTTGACGAGCCGCCAGTCGACGTTCGACGACCAGACAAAAATCAGTTCGCGCGCCGTTTCGGCGAGCTGCGCCGTTAGACGGTCGGGGCCGACGCCGGCGAAGGAATCGCCGAAAAGCAAGATGCGCACGTCATTCGGCGCGTGTTCATTTCTGTAGACCGCATGCGCGCCGACGTGAATGTCGCCGCCGTGAACGGGATCCTCGAGGATGCGCACAACGGCGTTTGCGTAAACCCGTCGCGCGCCGGCGATCCAGTCGATCTCGCGAATCTCCTCCCAGCGCGGCGGATCGAATTTGCCGCCGAGATCCATGATTTTGTGCGTGGCGGTGCACGGCCGGGCGGCAAGATCGGCGTTCGGCGTCAGCCGCAGCGCGTCGCACAGGCGGTGGTAGGCGAGCAGGCTGCCTTCCGGCGTCCAATGGGTGTCGCTGCGCCAATAGAGCTCGACCGCGTCGCGCTGCGCGCGCATCGGCCAGACGAGATCGACCCATCCGGCCGCGCGCGCGTCGCCCTTGAACAGCTGTTGCAGCCGGATCGCCGGCGCGAGATCGGCGTCAACGAGCGGCGTCGCCTGCTTGTGCTCGTAAATTGTCAGCTTTTCCGGCGCGACGACATGGGCGTAGGCGGCGCCGAGCGCGTCGCAACGTCGCTTTCGTTCGACGATCGCGTCACGCCACCGGAGCAGATTGACGTCCGGCAAATGGCCGCCGTCGCGGTCATAGAGCGTCGTGACGAAATTGGTTCCGCCGGTGAGAAACAGCCATCCGTCGTGGCCCTCGTGAACGATGAGTTCAGCCACGGCGCAAAACGGTCATAGGGTCCGCCGCGCGTTCCGACGACTCCGGCTTGCGCGCGTAAAGAATTGTCGCCGCGGCAAGTTCAAACAATTTCTCGCGCGGCAGCTCCCGCGCCCACGGCTTTTCGAGCAGCGGGCCGGGATAGGCGATCAGATCTTCGACGCGCGTGCGCAAGAACTGCTTGCGCGCGCGGGGCGAGAGGCCTTGCGACCAGGAACGCAGCTGCCAGGCGATCGCCCAAATCGGATGGGTGGGGTTGGTGACCTCCTGGCGCTCGATCGTTAGGCGGCCTTCGAACAGCGTGCGCAGCCCTTCATGCGTCATGTTGAAATAGTGATGCGGATAGCCATGCAAGGGCTGAAGAAAGGGCACGCAGCATTTCAGCCATCCACCGGGCTTGAGCACGCGCGCGATTTCAGCGGCGCAGCGAAACGGATCCTTCACATGCTCCAGAACCGCGATCGATATGACGCCGTCAAAGACGTTATCCCTGAACGGCAGCCGATGCGCCAGGCCGACAACGTCGGTCGTTGCATAATCCATCAACTCGAAATTGACGACATTGCTGTAGTAAACGGGACGGTAGCCTGCGCCGACGTCGAGGATCAAACCGTCGGCGTGGCGCTCGATCCATTCGATCGTTTCGTCGTCATAGCCGTTCTCGCTGATCGGCATCTCGTCGGTCGAGTCCTGGGCTTCAAACGACTCCTCGTCTGCGAACACGAATTTGCCCGAAGCCGACAGTGGCGTTTCCGGGTCGAGCAGCAGCGGCCGCACCGCCGCGAGCTTGCGCGCGCGGATGGCGGGAATATCGCTCGCGCGCTGCTGACGGCGCCCCTGTGCGCGGCCGAGCAGGTCGAAATGCGCGCGGCCTGATTCACATTGGCCAAGCTCGACAGCCTGTCGCACGTCGGGATTCGCGGCAAGGTAGCGTCCCTCGTCGAAATTCTCCGAGGTCGCGGGCTCGTCATCGACGACCTTTTGCCGACGGCCCTCAATATGGCCGAATTTCTTGAAATGGTTCCAGCCGGATGAGATCTTGCCGACGCGAACGGCCTCAGCGACGTCGGGGTTGACGGCGAGATAAGCTTGCTCGTTGAATGTTTGCGGCGTCGGCGTCTCTTGCAGCGCCGCCGACTGAAAGGGATTATTCATGCAGACGGCGAAATACGACTCGACAGCCAGCCCCGCGCATTTTCTAGCACAAGCTGTGGAGTGGGGAAACACGCATTAGACAGGTAAAGGCGTTCGACGCGACGGCTGCAACGATTGATTTAACCCTGTTTCGGAATCACGATGTCTTCTACCTGCGATGAACCTGCTCGCGCCGACGAGGCTCCGATCATGGTCGAGGCGTTCTATCGATACGGCTACAAGGGTCGTGATATGCTCGCCATTCGCGCGCCCTTCGCCATGGACGCCGACGGCGCCGAAATCATCGGCCGCGTCATTGAAGCCGACGCCCGCCGTTATGTCGTCGTCTCGATCGCGCGCCAGATTTCGGGACCGATCCAATTGGGCGAACCGATCGGCGTGGAACTGCGCGCCGGAGACACGCCCGACGTCTCCGCCGTTTGAAACATGACCAAGATCTTGGGCCTCGGCCACAGCCATGTCGTGGCGATCGCCAAGGGGTGCTACGAGTTGCAGCATGAGGGATTCCGGCTTGGCGGCGCGCCGCTCGTGTCGCGCTTTCTCTATCTCTACGATCCTGAGATCACGCCGACGTTGACCGAGCAGGGCGCTGCTTCGCGACTGAATCCGCGCCTGCGCCAAATTCTCGACGAGGAGCGGCCGGACGCCATCGTGCTGTCGATCGGCGGCAATGAGCATATTGCGCTGTCGGTGACGCAGCCCAAGGAGCGCTTCGACTTTATCCTGGGCGCCGAACCGGATCTTGATCTCGAATCCGGCGCCATCGTGCTGCCGGAAGCCGCGATTCGCGAGACGTTGCGGGAAAAAATGGCGCCGACCCTTGCAACCATCGAAGCGATCCGAAGCGAAACCGCGGCGCCTATCGTCTGCCTCGAGCCGCCGCCGCCTCTGCCCAATTCGCGGATTTTGGAATGTCCGCAGGAATTTTTTCGCAAATCCTTCGATCCGCGCAAACTCTCCGGAGAGATTTTTCGTTACAAGATGTGGCGCACGCAGTCTGCGATCTATCGCGACGTTTGCGCGCGGGCGGATATTCTCTTTGCGCCCGTTCCCGCCGAATTCATTGCGCCGTCACGCGTGCTGGCGGAGGCCGTCTGGGGCGCCGACGCGTCTCATGCAAATGCGCTCTTTGGCCGGCGGATGATTCAGCGCGCGGGAGAGCTTGTTGAGCCTCGGCTGGGCGATCGACCGCAATGAAGACGCATCCCTATTCCAAACGTCCCGACTACGCGCTTTGGCGGCGCGCCGTCGCCGATGTCGCCCCCGGCGAACTCGATCCGGTTGTGGAGGCGCCTTTCCGGCTTGGCGTTCGCGAAAAAGTCGCGACCGCCGGCAGCTGTTTCGCCCAGCATATCGGCCGCTACCTGAGATCGAGCGGCTGCAACTATCTCCTCACCGAGGAGCCGCATTCATTTATCAGCCCGCAGGCGGCCGAAACGCTCAACTACGGGCTCTATACGGCGCGCTACGGCAATATTTACACGAGCCGCCAATTGCTTCAGCTGTTCGAGCGCGCCTATGGGCGGTTCACGCCGAAGGAGAACGCCTGGCGCGAAGGCGCCGCGCATGTGGTCGATCCGTTCCGGCCGCAAATTCAGCCGGGCGCATTCAATTCGGCGCGCGAACTCGAATATGATCGCGAACGTCACTTCGACGCCGTGCGCCGCGCCTTCGAGACGCTCGACGTGTTCGTGTTCACGCTTGGACTGACCGAACTCTGGCGTTCACGCGAGGATGGCGCGGCGTTTCCGCTCTGCCCCGGCGTCTCTGGCGGCGAATATTCTTCAGCGCGTCATGAGTTCGTCAACCTCGGCGTCGACGACGTCGTGTCCGACATGACCGCCTTCATTGAGCGCTTGCGCGGCGTCAATCCCGGCGCGCGAATCATTTTGACCGTGTCGCCGGTGCCGCTCGTCGCCACCGCCGAGCCGCGGCATGTGCTGATGTCGACCATGTATTCGAAATCGGCGCTGCGCGTCGCCTGCGATATGCTGGCGCGCGCGCAGGACCAGGTCGCTTATTTTCCGTCTTACGAGATTGTCGCCGGCGGCTATGCGTCGACGGATTATTTCGCGCCCGATCGTCGCAGCGTCACCCAGGAGGGGGTGGCGCATGTCATGCGCGTCTTCGATCGGCATTTCATCAAGCGCAACACGGCGGGGGAAGCCTTGCGCGGCGCGCTGCGCGCCCTCGCTCCGTCGCGCGCGGTCTCGACCGAAGATCCCATCGCCGCCGCGATGCGCCTCATGTGCGATGAGGAGGCGTTGTCTTTGGAGCGAATCGAGGCGTCGGGGCGCGACGACGCGCCGGCGGAGGCCCAATCGGCGACGCAGAATGGATCAGGAGAAGAATCTGCCCCGCAGGAACCGCTCGCCAATAAGGCCGAATGTGAGGCTGACGCCGGCGACCCACAAAACCAGCGACTTGTTGATTAGCTCTGGATCGTAGCTGGCGTAATAGGCCGAACGCAGCCATTCGACCAGATGCAGCAGCGGATTATACGCCATGTAGTCCCGGACGGTTTCCGGCATGGCCGTCGGCGGCAAATAGATGCCCGAGAACAGATACAGGCCGATCATGATCAGGATGAAAAACACCAGGAAGAAATGCCCCACAAGCGCACACATCACGACATTGAAAAATCCAAGACCGATGCCGAGGAAAACGGCGGCCCCGATCGCTTTGGCGGCCTCGGCGGTGTCCGCGGGCAGGATATCAACGTCAAATAAACTGACGACTGACAAAAAAAGCGCGAGCACGATGACAGCGTTCAGCGTTTCAAGGATGCAACGGCTAAAAATGAGATGGAAAGGCTGGATCACGGGAATGTTCAAGAGCTGGCGATTCTGCGGAATCACCATAGCCAACACGCGCGCAGGATAGAGGCATAGAATATAGGGCACGACGCCAGTTCCGACGAACATCGTTGGGCTGTCGCCGACAGGCGCAATCGAGACCCGGAAGAGATAGGCCGCCGTGATCACGCCAATGTGCGACAAGGGCCAGGCGATCGCGATCAAATAGCCGATGTGGCTGTGTCCAAAGCGCGAGCGCATGTCCTGGACGAGAACCGCGCTCATGATTTGGCGAAACTCCGCAAACTTCTGCGCGTGCTTTGCAAAGCGCTCGGTGACGAGCGAATGCGAAGCGAGGCCCGCCACTCTGTTCTGAAAGGCCAGAAAGGCGACATGAATCTGATGGACCTGGCGGGATGAAAACCCCTGTGCCGCGCTGCGCCGCATGGACTAGACCCCCAGCATCCCGTGCGCCTCGAGATAAGCGATGATCTGATCGGCGATGGCTTCGGCGGAGCGCTCGGCCGAGCTGAGTCGCAATTCGGGCGATTCCGGCGCTTCGTAGGGCTGGTCGACGCCGGTGAAATTCTTGATCTCGCCGGCGAGCGCGCGTTTATACAGTCCCTTCGGGTCGCGCTCCTTGCAAACGTCGAGCGGCGCATCGATGAAGATCTCAATGAATTCTCGTTCACCGACGAGCGACCGGACCATTTGTCGTTCGGCGCGGAAGGGCGAGATGAAGGCGCAAAGCACGATCAAGCCCGCGTCAACCATGAGCTTCGCGACTTCTCCTACGCGACGGATGTTTTCGACGCGGTCCGCTTCTGTGAAGCCGAGATCCTTGTTGAGGCCGTGCCGCACATTGTCGCCGTCGAGCATCAGCGTATGGGCGTGACGTTCGACGAGCTTCGATTCGACGAGATTGGCGATCGTCGATTTACCGGCGCCCGATAGTCCCGTGAACCAAAGAATCGCAGGACTCTGATGCTTGAGCCGGGCCCGCGCCGCCTTCGAGACCGATTGTTCCTGAAGATGGATATTGGTCGCGCGTCGTAGAGGGAAGGCGATGATGCCGGCGGCGGCGGTCGCATTGGTGAAGCGGTCGATCAGAATGAAAGCGCCAGTGGTGCGGTTTTCATCGTACGAATCGAAGGCGACGGGCGCGGCCGCCGCAATGTTGCAGAAACCGATCTCATTGAGGCTCAAGGTTTTGGCGGCGGTCTTCGCGCCGGAGTCGACATCGAGCTTGTGCTTGATCTCCGTCACGCTCGCGGCAAGGGAGCGTCCGTTGATCTTCATGAGATAAGAGCGGCCCGGCAGCAGGCTGTCGTCGCCCATCCAGATCAGATGCGCCGCGAATTGATCGGCGACGTTTGGCCTGGCCGTCGGATGACAGAGAACGTCGCCGCGCGACGCGTCGACCTCATCGGCGAAGGTCACCATGACGGAGTCCGGCGCGGACGCGCTGACCAGGTCTCCGCCCATTGCGATGATGCGCGCGATCTTCGTTTTCTGGCCGGAGGCGGCGGACACGATTTCGTCGCCGACCTGGAGACGTCCGGAGGCGATGGCGCCCGCGAAGCCGCGAAAAGCGTCGCTGCGACGATTGACCCATTGCACCGGCAGCCGTAGCGCCGCGTCGGCGCGATCGGTCTCGACGTCGACGTTTTCGAGATATGTCAGGAGACTGGCGCCGGCGCGCCACGGCATATTCGCCGAGCCGGAGACGACATTGTCGCCATGACGGGCTGAGAGGGGAATCGGTTCGACGCTGTGAAACGTGAGCGAAGCGGCGGCGCTTTCAAATTCGTCGACGATTTTCTCGAACACGGCTTGGTCGTAGTCAACGAGATCCATCTTGTTGACGGCGAGCACGATGTGCCGAACCCCGAGCAGGGAGACGATCGTCGCATGTCGCCGGGTCTGCGTCAGCAGGCCTTTGCGCGCGTCGACGAGGAGAATGGCCAATTCCGCGTTCGACGCGCCCGTCGCCATATTGCGCGTATATTGCTCGTGGCCGGGCGCATCGGCCAATATGAAGGAACGCGCAGGAGTGGAAAAATAGCGGTAGGCGACGTCGATGGTGATGCCCTGCTCGCGCTCGGCCTCGAGACCATCGACGAGCAGTGCGAAATCGATCTCTTCGCCCGTGGTGCCGTGGCGCAGCGAGTCGCTGCGCAGAGCGGCGAGCTGATCGTCGAAAATCAGCTGACGCTCATAGAGAAGGCGTCCGACAAGCGTCGACTTGCCGTCATCGACCGATCCGCACGTCAAGACCCGCAGCGTCGGGCGCGGCCGACTGGGTTGCGCCTCGGCGAGGACGTGCGCGTCTGCGATAAATGGCGCGGTCATCAGAAATAGCCCTCGCGCTTCTTTCGCTCCATGGACGCCGCCTCATCGAAATCGATCAGCCTTCCCTGACGTTCGGAGGTCGAGGCGTGTCGCATTTCCGCAATGATCTGGTCCAGCGTGTCCGCCTCCGATTCGATAGCGCCGGTCAGCGGATAGCAGCCGAGCGTCCGAAATCGCACGCGCCGCGATTCGACAATCTCGTCGGGCGCGAGCGGAAACCGTTCATCGTCGACCATGATGTAAGCGCCGTCGCGACGCACCACCGGCCGTTCCTTTGCGAGATAGAGAGAGACGACCGGAATTTCTTCCGCGGCGACGTAATCCCAGACGTCGGTCTCGGTCCAATTCGACAGGGGAAAGACCCGCATCGTTTCGCCGGCGGCGAGCCGGGCGTTGAAAATCCGCCAGAGCTCGGGACGCTGGGTTTTGGGATCCCAACCATGCGACGCGGTTCGATGCGAAAAGATGCGCTCCTTCGCCCGGCTTTTCTCTTCGTCCCGTCGCGCGCCGCCAAAGGCGGCGTCGAACCCGCCTTCATTCAGCGCCTGCCTCAGCGCCTCGGTCTTCATCGCTTGCGTATATGCGGAGGAAGAACAGGTGAAGGGAGAGACGCCGCGCTTTACCCCATCTTCATTCGTATGAACGATTAAATCCATTCCGACGCGCGCTGCGGTTTGATCGCGGAACGTTATCATTTCGCGAAACTTCCACGTGGTGTCGACATGCAGCAGCGGGAAGGGCGGCGGACTCGGATAGAACGCCTTGAGCGCGAGATGCAACATCACGCTCGAGTCCTTGCCGATAGAATAGAGCATCACCGGACGCCGAAATTCGGCGACCGCTTCTCGCAAAATAAAAATCGCCTCGGCTTCGAGTCGACGCAGATGGGGCGTAAGAGCCATTCTTCCTCAAAAATAGCGAAATGATGTCATAATGTTAGTCTTCAAAGAAGTCTAAAATATGTTAGGCTCGCCGCGCACGAGAGTCGTATTGCCGTTCTAAAGGCGACTGCGTCGCAGGACGTCTGGCGGGCCGGCGAGCGCCGTGATTGTGCAAGCCGTAACGATGGGTCAGTGGCGTAAACCGCGCGCGCTCGTCAAAGCGATTGATGGACGCGTTTCAACCAGTTTCATCAACCAAAGATTGCGCCATGCAAGATCACGATTCGCTGAGAACACATGCCCCTGTTCAGAAGACTGTCGCCGCCGATCTGACGAATAGGCGACGCGCCGCGGCGCCGAGCATTACGCGCGCCCGCGCGCCGCTGCGGCTGGGCCTGGCAGGCGGCGGAACCGACCTTTCGCCTTATTGTCAGCGCTATGGCGGAGCCATACTCAACGTCACGATCGATCGGCACGCCTATGCGTTCATCTCTGCGCGAGATGACGGGCAGACAAGCTTTTCGGCGCTTGATCTGGGCAAGGAAGAGTCGTTTGAGGCCGCCGCGGCGATGACCGAAGATTCGGCGCTTGTGCTGCATCAGGGCGTTTTCCGCCGCAACGTTCGCGATTTCCTGGGCGGCGATGCGCCGCCGCTGTCGATTCAAACGACCGTCGAAGCGCCC
>NZ_JBFWNB010000023.1:0-51627 GCF_050251305.1 Methylocystis sp.
AATATCGCGAACAGGGCTATTGGCGCGGCGCGCCGCTGACGGAGTTTTTGCTGTCCGCGCGCCGGCGCGCCCCCGACGCGATCGCGCTGATTTGCGGCGATCGACATTTCACTTACGCGGAACTCGACGCCAGATCGTCGCGGCTTGCGTGCAGCCTCGCGCGGCGTGGAATTGCGACTGGCGATAAGGCGCTCGTGCAACTCCCGAATGTGGCCGAATTTTACATCGTCTTTTTTGCGTTGCTGAAGATCGGCGCGGCGCCGGTGAATGCGCTGTTCAATCATGACCGGCTGGAGATGACGGCCTATGCCGAACAGCTTCAGCCGAAACTTCTGATCGCATCCGCGGAACATCGCCTTTTCCCCGATGACGCCTACCTGAGACGTCTGCAAAGCGTCTCGCCAGCGTTAAGGGTCGTCTTGATCCATGGACCAACTGAATATGCTGAACGTCTGGAGTCGCTGTGGGAGGGCGACTCGATCGGCGCGGTGGGCGATCTGCGCCCTTCTGCGCCCGATGAAGTGGCGTTCTTCCAATTGTCGGGAGGCAGCACCGGCGCGCCCAAGCTCATTCCGCGCACGCATGACGATTACGCCTACAGCGTGCGGCGCAGCGCTGAGATTTGCCGTCTGACGCCGGAGAGCCGCTATCTGTGCGCGCTTCCAGCGGCGCATAATTTTCCGCTCAGCTCGCCCGGGGCGCTCGGCGTGTTTCATTCTGGCGGAACGGTCGTGATGGCGCAAAACCCGAGCGCCAGCCTCTGCTTTGAGCTCATTCGACGCCATAGGGTGAATTTCACGGCGATCGTGCCGACGATCGCTTCGCTATGGCTCGACTCTGCAGTCGACGAACCTCTTGGCGCGCCGCAGCTGACGGTGATGCAGGTCGGCGGCGCGCGACTCAATGAGGGAGTCGCCAGACGACTCGTCGCCGTCTTCGGCTGCCGGCTGCAGCAGGTCTTCGGCATGGCGGAAGGGCTCGTGAACTATACGGATCTCGATGACAATTCCGGGCGCGTTTTCACGACGCAAGGCCGGCCGATGAGTCCAGACGATGAAGTGAAAGTCGTCGACGCAAGCGGCGGAGAGGCGGCCGCAGGCCAGATCGGGGAGCTGTTGACGCGCGGTCCCTACACTATCCGCGGGTATTACCGCTCTCCCGAATACAACGCCCGCGCCTTCGATGACGAGGGCTTCTATCGCACGGGCGATCTCGTCGAACTGACGCCGGACGGATATTTGAAAGTCGTCGGCCGCAAGAAGGATCAGATCAACCGCGGCGGCGAGAAGATCGCGGCGGAAGAGATCGAGAATCTCCTGCTGCGGCACGACGCCGTCCTGCACGCCGCGCTCATTTCCATTCCCGATTCGCTGATGGGCGAGAAAAGTTGCGCGTACATTGTCACAAGCGACGCCGCGCTCCGTCCGATCGCCTTGCGGAAGCATCTGCGGAGCCAGGGAGTCGCTGAATTCAAGCTCCCTGATCGTTTCGAATTTCTCGATCAGATGCCGCTGACGGCCTTCGGGAAAATCGACAAACAAACTCTGCGCAGCAACATCGAGACGAAGCGCGACATCCCAAGCGAATAGGAAGAATCATGGCCATACAATCCCTTGCATCTTACGCCATGCCGAGCGCGGATTCGTTCCGAATAAACAAAGTCGGCTGGAGCCTTGCGCCCGAACGGGCGGCGCTGCTCATACATGACATGCAAGACTATTTCGTCGGTTTCTATGGCGCAGAGAGTCCATTGGTCGATCAGCTCGTTTCGAACATTCGAAAATTGCGCGCCTTTTTCAAGGCTCACGGCGCGCCGGTGATTTATACCGCGCAGCCGATTGAGCAGAGCGATCAGGATCGAGGGTTGTTGAACGATATGTGGGGGCCGGGTCTCAACGCCCATCCGGACCTGCACAAAATCGTCGCGCCGCTGGCGCCGGAAGCGGACGACATTGTGCTGACCAAGTGGCGCTATAGCGCCTTCAAGCGCTCGACTCTCGCTGAGATGATGAAGGATATGGGCAGGGATCAGCTCGCGATCTGCGGCGTCTACGGCCACATTGGCTGCCTGACCACGGCGCTCGACGCGTTCATGCAGGACATCAAGCCCTTTGTGATCGCCGATGCGATCGGCGATTTTTCGCGTGAAGATCACCTCATGACTCTGAACTATGTCGCCGGGCGCTGCGGCATGGCCATCGGCGTCGAGGATGTGCTCGCCGCAGGAAAGGGGCATGCCGCTTTGCTCACCAGAGAAGACATCAAGAAGCAGCTCCTGTCGGCGCTCGAGGTCGAGGAGGCGGAATTCGACGCCGACGAGAACCTTATCGATTACGGACTCGATTCGGTGCAAGTGATGATGCTGGTCACGGAATGGCGCAGGCGCGGCGTCGATGTCGGCTTTGAGGAGCTGGCGAAAAATCCGACTTTGAACGGCTGGTGGGAGATCATCGACCGTCGGCTCTCCGCGGACGTTGCAGCGTGACGACAGAGCCGCCGCCAATGGATTTTTCAGGAAAGCGGATCTGGGTGACGGGCGCCGGCCAGGGAATTGGCTATCAGACAGCGGTTCGCTTTACGGCGCTGGGCGGCGACGTCGTCGGATTGGACAAGGCCTTTTCGGCTTCGAACTACCCTTTTGCAACGATGCGCGTCGACGTCAGCGATCGCGACGAGGTGCAGGGCCTCTGCCGAACCCTGCTGGAAGAGCGTCTGCGATTGGACGTGCTGGTGAGCGCCGCCGGAATCCTGCGGCTCGGGTTGACGGAAGAGCTGAGCGGGGATGATTGGGCCGCCTGCATGGCGGTCAACGCGGCCGGCCCTTTTCACCTCTTTCAGCAGACGATCCCGCAGTTCAAACGGCAGCGCTCGGGAGCCATCGTCAGCGTCGGCTCCAACGCAGCGCATGCGCCGCGCATGCTAATGAGCGCCTATTGCGCCTCGAAGGCGGCGCTGACCAGTCTGACTCAATGCGTCGGCTTGGAGCTCGCGCCTTATGGCGTGAGATGCAATCTCGTCTCTCCCGGCTCAACCGACACCGCGATGCAGCGGTCGATGTGGCGTTCGGCCGAGGGAGAAAAGCAGGTGATCGCCGGCGATCCCGTATCCTATAAATTGGGCATTCCTCTCGGAAAGATCGCGACTCCGGAGGAAATCGCGAGCGCCGTCGTCTTTCTTGCATCGGATCTCGCAAGCCACATCACGCTGCAGGATCTTGTCGTCGATGGCGGCGCGACGCTCGCAGCCTGACGGCGGCGTAAGCGCTCTTCGTCGCCGATCGGGAGCCGCGCTCCTGACGTTCCGACGCTGAGCTGAGTCGCTGGCGCGCCGCCAATGCCGCGGCTGTCGCCAATGCGGCAGACTGCGGATTTTTTCAGCGTCCGCTGCTGCAATTCGAGCAGAGCGCCGTTAACGCGAGCTGCGTTCGCGCGGGTTTTTCGTGCGCGCAAGAACCTGCCGTTCCTTGTGGTTGAATGATTTCAGCAAGTTTTTGCCGTAGATGGCGCCGCGCTTGCATCCGCCGGCGCGAGGACGTCGTTCGCGACGTCGACCGGTCCAGCGAAGGGCCCCCAGCATTGCCGCTGTCCTGAACGTCTGCTGCGCAGGCGTTCAGGCAGCGGCTTTTTTCGTTGCGCATCGCCCGGATGCAGATGAGGTTTGCGATGAAGAGAGCACAGCCACAGGGAGCGACGCTCCCACAGCCGCGGTCGTGCGGCGCATTCGCGATGGCCGTCGCGGCCGCGCTTGTCGCCGCCGACGCGAACGCCGCGCCTCGGAAGCCGATCCCTGCGGGGGCGTCGGTACAGCCGCCTCAACCGGCGACGCCGCCCATGCAGGCCGATTCGACTCGCGCCGCCTCAAAGCCTCCCGCGCCGCCGCCCGCGCCGATGGGGGTCTTCGGGGCCGCCGTGCCTGGAGCCGGCAAACTCGTCGTTTCGATCAACTCCGCATTCGGCAATCTCGCCGGAATCAAAATGGGCACGCGAACGGTTTCTAACGAATACATCGTCACGACCGTGCCGTTCTTCCTTAACCCCAAGCAAACCGTGCGGATCGTTCCTCAAAATATATCGTTCAGAACGCAGATCCTCGGGCTCAGTTACGGCGTGACCGACGATCTTGCGGCGGTTCTCACGGCTGGCTTCGCCGAGAAAAGCCTGGAAGCGCTCACCTTCAAGGGAACATCCGGCATTTTGCCGCTGGGCAGGAGCTATCCGGGAACAGAAGGCCTCGCCGACTTCAGCTTGTCCGGGGTGTATCGCGTCTATCATGACGACGTCCACCGCGTCATGGTCAATCTCGGGTTTTCCTTCCCGACCGGCAGCAACTACGCGACGTTCAACAACTTCCTGCTGCCGACCGGGGTCCGCCAGAACATCCGCGGCTTCTATGGGATGCAGATCGGCACGGGCACGTTCGACGTCATGCCGGGCGTTGTTTATGCCGGCTTTAGCGGGCCGTGGTCGTGGGGCGCCTCTTATCGCGGGCGCTTCCCGCTCGCGCCCAATCCGCAAGGCTATCTGTGGGGCGATCTTCATGACTTCAGCGGATGGGGCGGATATTCTTGGATTCCGGGCTTTACCACGACGCTACGTGTGAACGCCTCACTGCAGGGCCCGATCCGGGGGTTCGACCCAGAGATCCGCGGACCGGCCGTGCCCGCCAATCCAGCCTTCTACGGCGGACAGCGGGTGGAGCTCTTTGGCGGCGGGACGATCAGCGGCGCGTTCATCGGTTACGACAACTGGACGCTCGCGGGCGAAGCAGGCCTTCCCGTATATCAGAACCTCAATGGTCCGCAGATTATGAAAAACTGGCAGGCCGGGATATCGTTGCGGTACAAGAGATAACCGCGTGGATCGCGCCGGGCGGGCGTCGCGAGTCTGACAACTGACGATGCAACGACCGGCATGCACGACCGATTTTGCGCCCACCGGATGCCGCCAATTGAAGATCGTCATCGTCGACGAAAGCCCCATTCGCTCCTTGATCCTCGAGGAAGGGCTGCGTGAAGCCGGCTTCCCGAAAGTGGAGCGCATCGGCGAAATGCACAATCTGCTGAAGCAGATTTACGCCATTGATCCTGACGTCATCCTGATCGATCTCGAAAATCCTTCGCGCGACACGCTCGAACAGATGTTTCAGGTCAGTCGCGCGGTGCGCCGTCCGATCGCAATGTTCGTCGACCAGAGCGATACGGCGTCCATTCAGGCGTCGGTCGACGCTGGCGTTTCGGCCTATATCGTGGACGGATTGAAAAAGGAGCGCATCAAATCGATTCTCGATCTGTGCGTGTCGCGATTCAGGGCCTTCTCCAAGCTTCAGGACGATCTCGAGCAAGCCAAATCCGATCTGGAGGAGCGCAAGACGATTGAACGCGCCAAAGGCATTCTGATGAAGGCGAAGAAGCTGTCCGAAGAGGACGCTTACAAGATGATGCGTGGCGCGGCGATGCGCGAGAACAAGAAAATCATCGAGATCGCCCGCTCGGTCATCACTGCGGCGGAGATGTTCAAATGACCGGAGAAGCGCATGTGAGAATCGGCTTCATTCCGCTTGTCGACTCCGCGGCGCTGTTGATCGCGACCGAAAAAGGTTTCGCCAGAGCGGAGGGGCTCGACGTCGAGCTGATCCGCGAAGTGTCCTGGGCGAATGTGAGAGACAAGCTCGCCATCGGCCGTTTCGACGCGGCGCATCTTCTGGCGCCGATGGCGGTCGCATCCACTCTTGGTCTAGGCCATGTGCGCGTCCCGCTCGTCGCGCCGATCAATCTTGCGATGAACGGCAACGCGATTACGGTGTCGACGGCGCTTCATGCGGAACTGTCGGCGGAAGACGCGGTCGCTCATCCGGCGCAGACCGCGCGCGCCCTGGCGAAACTCGTCGCGCGCCGCCGCGCCGAGGGACGAGAGCCGTTGACCTTCGGCATGACCTTCCCTTTTTCGACGCATAATTATCAGCTGCGCTATTGGATGGCGGAGGGCGGAATCGATCCTGACGAAGACCTGCGGCTGATCGTCTTGCCGCCGTCCTACATGGTGGAAAATCTCGCGCGCGGCCAGCTCGACGGCTTTTGCGTCGGCGCGCCGTGGAGCTCTCTTGCGGTCGACGCAGGCATCGGCGTCATTCTTCATTTCGGCTGCGAGATCTTTGCGCGCGCTCCCGAGAAGGTCCTTGCGTTGCGAGAGAGCTTCGCCGGCGACGATCCCAATCTTGTGGCCGCTCTGGTCCGCGCCCTGGAGAAGGGCGCCGCCTTCGTCGACGATCCGCCAAACCGGGATGAGGTTTCGCAGATTCTGTCGCGTCCGGAATATGTCGGCGTCGACGCCGAATTCATTCGCCGCGTGCTGACAGGCCATTTGCGCATCAACGGGCGAGACGAGCGGGAGGACGTCGACTATCTCCTCATCGGAAGAGACGGCGCGATGCGGCCGGAGCCGCGTCAGGCCGAATGGATCTATGCGCAGATGCTGCGCTGGGGGCAGACGCGCTATGCGCGAACCATGGCTGATCAGGCGAAGCGCGTCTTGCGCGCCGATCTATTCGACGCCGTGCTCGGGGAGGCGCATGTTGAACATGAAATCAGCGCCTTTGCGGGTCCGTCCTTCGATGGTCAAAGCTATGAGGACTATCTCGCCGGTTTTGTCATCGGACGACGCGTGTGAGCGCTGAACCGCTGCCCGAAAGCGCCAGAAGTTAGGCGCCTGCCGCCTAAGCATTCGGCGCCGCGAACGCCGGCCAATTCCCTCGATAAGCGCTAAAGTCCTGCATTTGGCGGGAAAAACTGATCGGGCCGCCATTGGCCTGAAACATGCAACACCCCCTTTGGTCAACGACGACCGCCGGTCCGCCGGAACGAGCCCAAGGACGGGCTCCGTCACAGAAGCGGCTTCGCAATCGCGTCGCGCTTCGGTCGTCTTGCCAAATCATGCCAGACTTAGGCGAAGCGACCTGTGACCGGACCGTCGGCCGTTCAGCAGAGTCGACACATGACTGGATCGCAGAAGTGTAAAAGCCGCGAAAACCTCGTCGTCGTTGGCGCAGGCATGGCCGCCACGCGCTTCGTCGAGGAGCTGACGAGCCGGGCGCCCGGTCAATACGATATCCTGGTGATCGGGGAAGAGTCGCGGCTGGCTTATAACCGTGTGCTGCTGTCTTCGGTGCTGGCAGGAGAATTGTCGGTCGACGACATCGAGCTCAAGCCCAGCCAATGGTGGCGCTCGGCCGGCGTCGAAACTCTGAGCGGCCGCAGGGTCGTCAAGATCTACGTCCCAGAAGGGCGCCTCATTCTCGATAATGGCGATAGCGTCGGCTATTCGAAACTTGTGCTGGCCACGGGCTCGCGCGCGGCGAGACTGCCGATCGACGGCGCCGATCTGCCGGGCGTTCACGTCTTCCGTGACGTAGAGGACGTCGAGGCGCTGTCGCGCTTCGCGAAGAACACGCGCGCCGTCGTCATCGGCGGCGGCCTCCTCGGACTCGAGGCCGCCTATGGTCTCGCGCGGCGCGGCGTCGACGTGACGCTCGTCCATGTCATGGATCGGCTGATGGAGCGTCAGCTCGATGCGGAGGGCGCGGAAATCCTTCGCCGTCTCGTCGAGGAACGCGGCGTGCGCGTGCTGCTCAACGCGCAGACGACGCGCATCGACGGCGCAGGCCGCGTTGAAACAATAGCGTTCATCGACGGCCGAACGATTCCAGCGGACGACGTGATATTCGCCGTCGGCATTCAGCCCAACGCCGGCCTTGCGCGAGAAGCAGGTCTTCACGTTGGGCGCGGGGTCGTCGTCGACGACGGTCTTGAGACGCGCGCGCCAGGCGTCTTCGCCATCGGCGAATGCGCCGAACATCGCGGCGCCTGTTACGGACTCGTCGAGCCTGCCTATGAGCAGGGACGCGTTCTCGCCATGCGCCTCGCCGGACAAGACGCCTCCTACTGCGGCAGCGTCGTCTCCACCAATCTGAAAGTCTCCGGCGTGCGTGTTTTTTCGGCCGGCGATTATCTCGGCGAAGACGGTGCGCGCCGCATCGTCTGCAAAGACCCGCGCATGGGAATCTATCGCAAGCTCGTCGTCCGCCGCGACAGACTCATTGGCGCAATCCTGATCGGAGACACCAACGGCGCTGCCGATCTCCTCGATCTCATCCGCTCCGGCGCGGACATTTCGTCCATGTGCGACGATTTGATGTTCGGTCCGCTGATCCAAGAGGCCGCCTGAGATGTCCGTCGATTTCACGCTCGATCAGAAGCGCTATCTTGAAGGCTTTGCCGCCGGTTTCTCGGCGCGCAGCGGACAAAAGGCGCCGGTTCCGCAAGCGCAGCCGACGGGGCCCGACGCCGCGCATGTCTTGGCGCAGGATCGGGTTGTCGCCGCAGGCGGCAAGCTGAACGATCAGGAGAAATGGAAGCGCGAAGAGCATCCTTTCGACGCCTGGCCGCGGCTCGTCGCGCAGGCGAAAGAGAATGCGCCGCCAAAGCCCGCCGACAATTTCCGTTGGCGCTACTACGGGCTCTTCTATGTCGCGCCGGCGCAGGACTCCTATATGTGCCGGCTGCGCATTCCCAATGGCGCGCTCACGCATTGGCAGTTCGCCGGCCTCGCGGATCTCGCGGAGACCTATGGCGGCGGCTATCTGCATGTGACGACGCGCGCCAACATCCAGATTCGCGAGATTGCGCCAAAGAACGCGACCAACATCGTCGAGGCGATTCAGGATCTCGGACTCTGGAGCAGGGGCTCGGGCGCCGACAACATCCGTAACGTCACCGGCACGCCGACCGCGGGCGTCGATCCGCAGGAACTCATCGACACGCGCCCCTACGCGCGCGCGATGCATCATCATATTCTCAACGACCGCTCGCTCTATGGCCTCCCGCGCAAATTCAACATCGCCTTTGACGGCGCGGGATTGATCGGCGCGCTCGAGGACACGAACGACATCGGCTTTCAGGCCGTCGTCGTGAAAGAGGGGCAGGGCGTCGCGCCGGGCGTCTATTTTCGTCTTGCGCTCGGCGGCGTCACCGGTCACAAGGATTTCGCTCGCGACACTGGCGTGATCGTCCCGCCGGACGAAGCGGTGGAGGTCGCCGACAAGGTTCTGCGCGTCTTCATCGAGCATGGCGATCGGACCAACCGCGCCAAAGCGCGCCTGAAATATGTGCTCGACGCCTGGGGCTTCGACAGATTCCTCGGCGCCGTCGAAGACAAGCTCGGACGCAAATTGCTTCGCGTGGGAGCCGACGCGATTGACGCGCGCCCGCGCCAGGATCGCGCCGCCCATATTGGCGTGCATCAGCAAAAGGAGCCGGGCCTGAATTGGATCGGCGTTACGCTGCCGGTCGGTCGTTTCACCCCCGAGCAGGCGCGCGGTCTCTCCGAGATCGCGCGCCAATTCGGCGACGGCGGTCTGCGTCTCACGGTCTGGCAGAATGTGCTGATCACCGGCGTGGCCGACCGCCTGGTCGCCGAAGCTGTCGCGATGATCGAGACGCTCGGCCTTTCGACAAAGGCCTCGCCGATTCGCGCCGGACTCGTCGCCTGCACGGGGAATTCCGGCTGCCGCTTCGCCGCCGCCGACACGAAGCGGCATGCCGAAGAAATCGCTGCATTTTGTGAAAAGGCTGCCCCGATCGATGCGCCGATCAACATCCACCTGACCGGCTGCCATCACTCATGCGCGCAGCATTACATCGGCGACATCGGGCTGATTGGCGCGCGCGTAGCCGTGAACGAAGAGGACGACGCCGTCGAAGGCTATCACATCCTCGTCGGCGGCGGCTTTGGAGAAGACGCCCGCATCGCGTCCGAGTTCTACCAGAATGTGAAAGCGCAAGACGCGCCGCAGGTGGTGGCGAGAATTCTGCGCGCCTATCGAAAGCACCGTGCGGATGCGGACGAAACCTTTGTCGCCTTCGCGCGCCGTCACGACATGGATACGCTGCGTCGTCTCGCCAATGAGGAGAGCATGGCGTGACTCATCTGTCCTCCCCGACGTTTCTCATTCCGCCGAACGCGCCGTTCACGCCCGAACAGCGCGCCTGGCTCAGTGGATTCTTTGCCGGCTTCGCCGCCCCAGACGACGGTTCCATCACGCCGCTGTCGCCGGAGGCCAACGCCGCCGTCCTGGCCAGCGCGTCGGGCGATGGCGATGATGGCGAAGCGCCCTGGCATGACCAGACGTTTGCGCTCGATGCGCGCATGCAGCTTGCGCAAGGCCGTCCGCTACGTCGCCGCATGATGGCGGCCATGGCGCAACAGGACTGCGGCCAGTGCGGTTACAATTGTGAAACTTATGCGGACGCGCTCGCGGCTCGAAAAGAAGAACGCCTGAACTTGTGCGCGCCCGGCGGCAAGGACACGGCGCGCACGCTGAAGGCGCTGGCGACGGAACTGGAGCAGGCGACAGCGGCGCCGGCGGATGTTGCGCCGGCTGAACCGGCCGTCGCTTGCGCGCCTGGCCGATCGCGCGACACGCCCGCTTGCGCGACCTTCCTTTCGCGCCGTCGGCTCAACAAGGACGGCTCCGAAAAGGAGACATGGCATATCGAATTCGATCTCGCCGCAAGCGATCTGAGCTACAAGGCCGGCGATAGTTTCGGCGTGTTTCCCAAAAATGATCTCGGCCTCGTCGATCAGATCATCGCCACGCTTGGCGCATCGCATACGACGCCGGTGGGCGGTAAAACCCTGCGCGACGCCTTGCTCAGCGACGTTTCGCTGTCGCCGGCGCCCGATGCGCTGTTTGAATTGATCTCCTTCATCACCGGCGGCGCGCAGCGCGAAAAGGCGCGATTGCTCGCGCAAGGCGAGGATCCGGACGGCGACGCGACGACGCTCGACGTGCTCGCCGTGCTGCAGAAGTTTTCGAATGCGCGCCCCCACCCGGAAGCTTTCGTCGAAGCGCTGGAGCCTCTGCAGCCGCGCCTCTATTCCATCTCGTCGTCTCCGAAGGCGGCGCCAGGACGCCTGTCCTTGACAGTCGACGCCGTCCGTTACGCTGTCGGCAAACGCAAGCGTCTTGGAGTCGCTTCGACGTTTCTCGCCGAACGCATCGCGCCGGGCGACGGCGTTTCGGTCTATGTTCAGGTGGCGCATGGCTTCGCCCTGCCGGACAATCCTGCGACGCCGATCATCATGATCGGGCCCGGCACCGGCGTTGCGCCGTTTCGCGCTTTTTTGCAGGAGCGTGGGGCGACGCGCGCGGAGGGAAAGAACTGGCTGTTCTTCGGCCATCAGCGTTCCGCCTGCGATTTTTTCTACGCCGACGAATTCGAAGCCATGAAGTCGACGGATCTGCTCACTCGCCTGTCGCTCGCCTGGTCGCGCGACGGCGCGGAGAAATTCTATGTGCAGGATCGCATGCGCCAGTCCGGCCGCGAACTATGGGCGTGGCTTGCGGAAGGCGCGCATATTTATGTCTGCGGCGACGCGCAGCGCATGGCCAAGGATGTCGAACGCGCGCTTGTCGACGTCGTTGCCGAATTTGGCGCGCGCAGCGTCGATGAAGCGGTCGCCTTCGTCGCCCAACTCAAGAAGAGCGGGCGCTACCAGCAGGACGTCTATTGAGGCCGCTCATGCTCGACGGAATCCTGGCGCCGGCGCCTCATGAAAACTCTCAGCCTGGGCAGCCGCCGCGCCAGGCGGTTGCGACGCGTTCGACCTGCCCCTATTGCGGCGTCGGCTGCGGCGTGCTCGCCTCGGCCGCCAGCAAAGACGTCGTCGGCGATCCGGCCCATCCCGCAAGTTTCGGCCGCCTCTGCTCAAAGGGATCGGCGCTTGGCGAAACGCTCGGACTCGAAGGACGGCTTCTTCATCCGCTGCGCCGCCAGGCCGACGGCGCCTTTGCGCGTGTAAGCTGGGATGCGGCTCTGGATGAAACCGCGAACGGCCTGCGCCGCATCGTCGATCGGCATGGCCCCGAGGCGGTCGCGGTCTATCTCTCCGGCCAGCTGCTGACCGAAGACTATTACGTCGCCAACAAGCTGATGAAAGGATTCATCGGCTCGCCGAATGTCGACACCAATTCGCGTCTCTGCATGGCGTCGACGGTCGCCGGCCAGAAGCGCGCTTTCGGCGCCGATGTCGTGCCGGGCTGTTACGAAGATCTCGATGAAGCCGACCTGATCGTGCTCGTCGGCTCCAACGCCGCATGGTGCCATCCGGTTCTGTTTCAGCGCATCATCCGCAACAAGGAGGAGCGCGGCGCGAGGCTTGTCGTCATCGACACGCGCAGCACGCCGACGGCGGAATCCGCCGATCTTTTCCTGCAGATCGCGCCAGGCGCCGACCAGGCGCTGTTCTGCGGCCTGCTCGTCCATCTTGCGAAGGTCGCCGCCTTCGATGAAGAATATGTCGGTCGTCACACGGTGGGCTTGCAGCAAGCGCTGAAGGGCGCTCAGCAGATCGCGGCTTCGATTGAAGCGACCGCCATGACGACCGGATTGCGCGAGGTCGATATTGCGACCTTCTTCGAATTGTTCGCGCAGACGCCCCGAACCGTCACAGCCTTCTCGCAAGGCGTCAACCAGTCGGCGCAGGGCGCCGATAAGGTCAACGCCATCATCAATTGCCATCTCGCGACGGGGCGCGTCGGCAAGCCAGGCGCGTCGCCTTTCTCGCTCACCGGCCAGCCGAATGCGATGGGCGGACGTGAAGTCGGCGGGCTCGCGAACAGCCTTGCGGCGCATATGGGATTCGACGCTGAAAGCATCGATCGCGTTCGCCGGTTTTGGAATGCGCCGTGCGTCGCGCCGCGCGAGGGATTGAAAGCGGTGCAGATGTTCGACGCCGTCGCGCGCGGCGACGTCAAGGCGCTGTGGGTCGTGGGAACCAATCCGGCGGCGTCTCTCCCGAACGCCGATGCGGCGCGCGCCGCGCTCGGCAAGCTCGAACTCTTCATCGTTTCAGACAATGTGGCGTCGAACGATACGATCAACAGCGGCGCGCATCTGCTGTTGCCGGCGCAGGCGTGGGGCGAGAAGAGCGGCACGGTGACAAATTCCGAGCGTCGCATTTCTCGTCAGCGCGCATTTCTTCCGCCCCCGGGAGAAACGCGCGCTGATTGGTCAATTTTCGCCGACGTCGCGCGACGCATGGGCTTTGACGGCTTCGACTTCCGCTCGGCTGCAGATGTCTTTCGTGAACACGCCGCGCTATCGGCATTTGAGAACGCAGGCGCGCGCGCCTTCGACATCGGCGGGCTCGCGCGGGTGAGCGACGCCGAATATGAAGCGCTCGAACCGGTTCAATGGCCAATTCGCGAGGGAGAAGAGAAGGGCCGCGAACGCCTTTTCGCCGAAGGCGGCTTCTGCTCGAAGGACGGGCGAGCGGCGTTCATTGCGCCAGCGAAACCAAGTTTGGCGATCGCATTGACCGACGACTTCCCGCTTCGGCTCAACACCGGCCGCATTCGGGATCAATGGCATACTATGACGCGCACCGGCGTGAGTCCGCGCCTCGCGCGGCATCTCCCGGAGCCCTTCGTCGAAATCAATCCGCTGGACGCCTTGGCGCTTGGCGTAGAAGATGGCGGATTCGCCCGCGTCGCCACCCGATATGGGAACTGCGTCCTGCGCGTCGTGACGACCGATCGCCAGCCGGCCGGCCATGTCTTCGCGCCGATTCACTGGACCGATGAGACCGCCGCAGATGCGCGCGTCGGCGCGCTTGTGGCGCCGGTCGTCGATCCATTGTCGGGTCAGCCGGAATCGAAGGCGACGCCCGCCGCGATCACGCCGCTGCGCTTTGCGCGCCACGGTTTTCTCCTCTCCCGTCAGCCGTTGGCTCTGCCCCTGGGCGTCTGGTGGACGCGGGTGGCGGTTGTAGAGGGCTACGGCTATCGCGTCGGCGCCGATCTCTCTGATGATGATTGGACGGCCGTCATTCAGGCCTCGGCGTCGAGCGAAGACGTTATTCAGCTGATCGACGAAAAGAAGGGGCGTTTCTCCGGCGCCGCCTTTTTCGAGGACCGTGCGGCGCTCGTCTGGTCTCTGGCGCCTCTCGCGCCGCCTTGGGATCTGGCGCTCGAGCTCTTTGAACAGGAGCGCGTCGAGGCGTCGCAGCGACTGTCGCTGTTGTCGGGGCGTTCGGCCCTCGCGGCGAACAATGACGGTCCGCTCGTTTGTTCATGCTTCAGCGTCGGCCAAAGACAGATTGAAGCGGCGATCCAACAGGGATGCATTTCCGCTTCCGATGTTGGGAAGGCGACGCGCGCGGGTTCCAATTGCGGTTCGTGTCGGCCGGAAATCGAACGTCTGATCAAGATTTCTCTTGCAGCCGCGTCTGCGGCGGATTTGGCGCGAGAGGACAAGCCAAGCGTGAAAGCAAGCCAAACATGAAAGAAGGAGCATCTGATGAATCTCGCGGATTTTAGGAAGGCGGGTCACTGGCCGACGCTGCTTGCGGCCTTCCTCTATTTTGACATCAGCTTCATGGCCTGGGTCTCGCTCGGCCCGCTGATGATCTACATCACCAAAGGCATGCCGATTTCCGTCGAAGACAAGCTCTCTCTCGTCGCGATTCCAGTGCTTGGAGGCGCGTTCTTTCGCGTGCCGCTCGGCCTCCTTGCCGACTCGATCGGTCCGAAAATGACCGGCGTCGTCGCCCAGGCGATCGTGATGTTCGCCGTCTCTCTCGTCTGCGTTTTCGGATTGAGCAGTCCGCTGGCCATCGGACTATTCGGCTTGTCGCTTGGGCTCGCCGGCGCCTCCTTCGCGGTCGCGCTGCCGCAGGCCGGCCGCTGGTATCCGCCGCAATATCAAGGCCTGGTCTTGGGCATCGCGGGCGCCGGCAATATGGGCGTCGTGCTCGACACGCTTTTTGCGCCGACGATCGCTGAGGCGTACGGTTGGCAGACTGTCTACGGCGTTCTGCTGGCGCTGATGGTTCTGGTGCTGCTCGTCTATGTGTTGGCCGCCAAGGATGCGCCAGGCGCCAAGACGACGATTGAATTCGCCGACTATGGCAAAATGCTCGCCGACTCCGACAGCCGCTGGTTCATGTTCTTCTACTTCATCACTTTCGGCGGCTTTGTCGGTCTCGCCTCGGCGCTTCCGCTCTATTTCACGACGCAATACCACGCGACGGGCGTCGCCGCGGGCCTCATGGTCGCGTTGATCGTCGCGTTCGGCTCCGGGTTCAGGCCGGTCGGCGGCTACATCGCGGACCGCATCGGCGGCGTAAAAACCCTGTCGTTTCTCTTTGTCGTCGTCTCGGCCTGTTATTTCGCCGTCGCCTTTCTTCCGGCCGGACCTGCGCCAGCCAAGGGCCTCGCAGGATGGAGCCTGATGCAGCTGCCGCCGGTCGCTTTTGCGGCGGTGGCGCTGTTTTCGGTCGGCGTCTTGTCGCTCGGGATGGGCAATGGCGCGGTGTTTCAGCTGCTGCCACAACGGTTCCGTCGCGAGATCGGCGCAATGACCGGACTTGTCGGCGCCGCTGGCGGTTTCGGCGGGTTCTTCCTCGCCAAGACTCTGGCCTTCTCAAAAGGGGCGACGGGAGGCTTCACCTTGGGGTTCATGTTCTTCGGTTTCCTTGCGCTTCTCGGGCTCGTAGGTTTGGTGTTCGTCAGGACGCGCTGGCGCACCACCTGGGGCGCGGTTTCCGGCGCGCGAATCTGAAGCTGAGAAACACTCGTGTCGTTCCGCATCGTCCATGATCTTCGAGTCGAAGCGGGCTTTTCCACACAAAAGGGCCGACGGCCGGACAATCAGGACTATGTCGCCTATTGCTTCGGTCCGGGCGGCGCCGGCGCCTTGCAGGGCGTCGTCGCCGCCGTGGCCGACGGCGTCGGCGGCCACAAGGGCGGGCGCGCAGCGGCTGAGACGGCCGTGCGCGCCTTCATCGACGGCTATTATGCGCAGCCGGAGACCTTGGGCGTCAGCCGCGCCGCCGCCCGTTCGCTCGAAGCCGCGAACGGCTGGATCGCCGCGCAGTCGCGGGTCGATCCTGCTCTGCAAGGAATGGCGACGACGTTCAGCGCGCTCATTCTGTCGCGTCGCACGGCCTTCATCCTTCACGTCGGCGACACCCGCGTCTATCGCCTCGCCGGCGACGACTTCGAGAGATTGACGAAGGATCACACCCTCGGTCGCGGCGATTTCGCGCATGCGCTCCTTCGCGCGATCGGCTTCGAGGATGCGCTCCCGTTTGATCAGGGAATGCATAGTCTCGCTCTGCATGATCGATTTCTGCTGTGTTCGGATGGCGTCCATGGCGCGCTGACGGACGACAGCCTTCACGCATTGCTTGCCGAAAGGCGCGCGCCGCAGGAGACCGCGGAAAAAATTGTTCAGACCGCGCTCGACATGGGCAGCAACGACAATGTCACGGCGCTCGTCGTCGACATCGTCGATGTGCCGCCCGCCGACGCGCGCGCCTTGTCGGCCGCGCTGGAATCGCTGCCAATTCGCGAATTGCCGGCGATCGGAGACCACGTCGATGACTTTCGAATCGACGCGCTTCTTTCCGAAGGGCGCTACAGTCGGTTGATGCGCGCCACGGATATGCGGAACGGCAAAGAGGCCGCGTTGAAATTTCCGCATCCGCGCGTCGCCGACGACACCGCCTACCGACTGGCCTTCGTCAACGAAGCCTGGGTCGCCGCGCGCGTCAGAAGTCCCTTCATCGGCGAAGTGATCGAACTTCCCCCGGGCCGACAAACGCGCCTGTATTCGGCGATGCCGTTCTATGAAGGCGAGACATTGGAACGGCGCCTGGGCCGCGAACCGCGGATCGATCTTGCCGAAGGCGTTTCAATCGCCGCGCGATTATCGCGCGCGATCGCGACATTGCATCGCTGCGGCGTCATTCATCGCGACATCAAGCCGGAAAATGTCATTTTGACGAAGGTCGGCGGGCTGCGGCTGGTCGATCTCGGCGTCTGCCGCGCGCCGAACCTCGAGAATTTGCCGGAAGCGCATGCGCCCGGCACGCCGAGCTATATGGCCCCCGAGCTTTTCGATGGCGCCGCCGGCGACGAAGCGTCGGATCTCTTTGCGTTCGGCGTTACGGTGTATCGCATGTTCAGCCGTTGCTACCCTTACGGCGAAATCGAGCCCTTCAGCAGGCCGCGTTTCACGAAACCGGCGTCGCTCGCGTTCAAGAGACCGGACCTTCCGGCATGGCTCGACGCCGCGATCCTCAAAGCGATCGCCGTCGAACGCGACGACCGCTTCGGCGACGTGCTGGAATTCGCCTTCGAACTCGAGAACGGCTCGGCGCGCGCTCAACCGCTGACGCTGCGCAGGAAGTCGCTCTACGAACGCAATCCTCTCATATTCTGGCAGACGCTCTGTTTGCTGCTCGCGATCTTGTTATCGATTTCGGTTTTTTATCGATAAGGCGGCGTCTCGGGTGGCGAGCGATACGCGCTCGCGCGCGTCCGCATCCGCAGGACAGCTCAGCGCCGCATCTCCGGCTCGCGGTTCCACCAGCCCCCGCCGAGCGCCATGAAGAGCGCCGCCGTATCGGCGAGACGCGTTGCTTCGGCCTGCACGCGCAACAAGGCCGCAGAGAAATAGATTCGCTGCGCGGTGAACACCGCGATCTGAGAGACCTGGCCATATTTCAATTGCATGCGTACGATATCGAGGCTGCGTCGCGAGGCGTCTTCGCTCTTGCGGGCGGTTTCGACGGCCTTGGCGTCCGATTGCAGGGAACGCAACGCGTCGGCGACATTCTGAAACGCGTTGACGACGGTGCTGCGATATTGGGCGTCGGCCTGTTCCAGCGCCGCCACGGCGGAACGCTCTTTATTCAAGAGCGTCATCCCGTCGAAGAGCGGCTCCGCGGCGTTCGCGGCGAGCGTGTAGAATCCGGTGCCCGGCGCAAAGAGCTGCGCGACATGAAAGGCGCTGGCGCCCAGATTGGCGGAGAGCGTGATATTGGGCAAACGAGACGCGCGCGCGATGCCGACGGCGGCGGTGGCGGCATGAAGATTGGCTTCCGCGGCGCGAATGTCCGGACGTTGTTCGACCAGCATCGACGGCACGCTCACCGGCACCGTCATCGGCAGCTTGAGTTGCGACAGCTTGAATTGCTGCTCGATCTGATCGAAGGACAGACGCCCGGCGAGCGCGGTCAGCAGATCGCGCTGGAGCGCAAGCTGCTTTTCCAGCGGCGGCAGCGCCTGCTCGGCCTGCGCAAGCGCCGCCTCCTGCGCAACCACATCGGCTTTGGCGATCGAGCCGAACGAATATTGCCGATTGAGGATTTGCAGCGAGTCCTTGAAAATCGCGATGATGTTCTTCGTCGCCTCGATCTGTCCGCGGATCGAGGCCTCCTGGATGGCGGCGACGACGACATTGGAGGTGAGCGCCAGCCGCGCGGCCTCCATCTGAAACGCCGCCTGGTCCGCCTGCGCCTCGGCGGCTTCGACGCCACGCCGGTTGAGGCCCCAGATATCCGGCGCATAGCTGATCGTGAGCTGCTTTAAGAAGAGGCCGTAAGGCGCCGTCGGATTGGTCGTTACCGGGCTCGGAGTCGCTTGGCCGGTGATGAGGTTGTAAGGGCTCGGATAGAATTGGTTGAACAGCGACTGGTTGATTGCGCCGTACGACCGGTTGTTCGATTGAAGGTTTTGGCTCTCGTTAGAGAGGAGCGCGATCTGCGGAAGCAGTATGCCCTTTTGCGCTTCGGCGTTGTAATAAGCGACGCCAATCGCCGCCTCGGCCGCCTCGAGCGAAGGATTGTGGTCAAGCGACTCGCGCACCAGCGCGTCGAGCGGCTTTGAGCGATACAGCGTCCACCAGTCTTCCGGAATGTCGCGGCCTTGCGCAAAACGCTGGCCCAATCCAGGGGACGCCGTTTTTTCCGGCGTGAAATGCGGCGCATCGGGCGCCGGCGGCTGAACAAAATCAGGTCCGACCAGACAGCCGCAAAGCGATGCGGCGAGCAACGCGGGCAATGCCGCGCGCATTATCCGCGCTGCTGCGCCCGTACTCCGCATGCCTGTGTCGCCTGTCTTGACCATGGGCCGATATCAGACCGCCTGGCTCCCGCTCGCCGCAGCCCTCATACGCCTTTCCATAAAGCGTTCGATGACGAAATGCAGCGTTGGAATTACGAAGAGGATCAGGCCCGTCGCCGCGATCAATCCGCCGACGATGACCGTGCCGAGACCGCGCTGCACGTCGCTGCCGACGCCCGTCGCCAGCGCGGCGGGGAGCATGCCGACCAAAGGCACGGTCGACGTCATGAGCACCGAGCGGAACCTCTCGGCCGCGCCGTCGAGCACCCGATCGCGAAATTCGGCGCGCTCGTCGCCCATAATCGCCTCGGTGGAAACGTCCGTCGCGCCGCGACGCACGCGCGCGGCGGCGACATGCACCGCGGTGACGCGATTGAGTTGCGACACCATGATGATGCCGTTCTGCACAGCGACGCCGAACAGCGCCAGAAAACCGACGCCGGTGGCCACGTTCAGCGTCTCTCTGGTCATGATGAGCGCGACGAGTCCGCCGAGCGCCGAAAGCGGAACGACGCCGAGAATGAGCAGCGCATTCCGTATTCTTGCAAAGCCGATGTAGAGGATCAGTAGCATCAGGAGAAACACCACGCCGGCGATGATCATGAGCCGCGCCTGCGCGCGCTGCTGATTTTCGAATTTGCCGCTCCAGACGACGTTATTTGCCTGTTTGTCATAGGCGACCGTGTCGGCGACCGTTTTCTGCGCCTCCGCAAGATAGGAGCTGAGGTCGCGGTCGGCGTAGTCGAGTCGAATGGTCAGCACCCGCTTCGTCTTCTCGTGGGAGATCGCGCTCTCGCCGTTCTGCAACGAGATTTTGGCGATCGCCGACAAAGGAATTTGCGCGCCAAGCGACGTCTTCACAAAAAGATCGCTGAGTTCTTCCGGGCTGTTGCGCGCCTGAAAGGGAAAGCGCACCGTCATATCGTAGCTGCGGTCGTTAACGTAAATCTGCCCGATGGAAGCGCCGCCCACGCCGATCTGAATTAGATTGGAGACATCGGCGACATTGATGCCATAGCGCGCGGCCGCCGCGCGGTCGATATGGAAGGCGATTTGCGGAATCGGCGGCTCCTGCACGATCGACGTCTGCGTCGTGCCCTTGACCGTCTTCAGCGCGGCGACGATTTCATTGCCAATTCGGCGCGTTTCCTTGAGGTCTTCGCCGAAGACCTTGACCACCATCGCGCTGTGCGCGCCGCTAACGAGATCATTGACGTTGTCGATGATGGGCTGGCTGACGCCGATCTCCATGCCGGGAAGCTGACGCAGGCGTTTGGTCAGCTTGGCGATAAATTGTTCTTTGGTTTCCCGGCCGGGCCAGGAGCCGTAAGGGGTGAGACCGATCGGCGCTTCGATATGGCTCGTCGTCCAGGGGTCGGTGCGATCGTCGTTTCTGCCGATCTGGGTGATGACGTAGGACACCTCGGGAAATTCCATCACGGTCTGGCGCAAATCGCTCGCCATCTCCGACGCTTTCTCGAAGGAGATGCCGCTTGGAAGCTGCACTTGCAGCCAAAGCGACCCTTCGTCGAGATTTGGCAGGAAATCGCGTCCGACAGCGCTGCCCGCCACCACGAGGCCAGACACGGTCAGCGCCGTCGCGACATAGATCACGGCTGGCCGCTGCAGACAGAAGAAGAGCCCGTCCCTGTAGCGACGCTCCAGCCATTCGAGCGGACGATTGTGGAAGGGACGCGATGGATAACGCAACGCCAGATAGGCGAGGCTCGGAACGACGGTCAGCGTGCACAGCAGGGCGCCGATGAGCGCATAGGCGATCGTATAAGCGACCGGCGCGAAGAGTCGCGCCTCAACGCGCTCCAGACCGAGCAGCGGCACATAGCCGGCGATGATAATGATGGTGGCGAAGAAGATCGGCCGGACAACCTGACCGACGACAAATTGGACGTCGACGACCCGAAGCTCCCGGTCGGGATTGTGCTCCCGCAGTCTGAGAATCGCTTCAGTCACGATGATTGCGCCGTCGACGATAATGCCGAAGTCGATCGAGCCAAGCGAAAGCAGATTGGCGGGCAGCTTGGTGAAATTCATGAGAATGAAGGCGAAGCTCAGCGAGAGCGGAATCGTCGCCGCAACCACCAGCGAGCTGCGCGGGCTTCCCAGAAAAAGCATGAGGATGACGACGACGAGGATAATTCCCTCGGCGACCGTATGCCCGACTTTGGAAACCGTGAGCTGCACCAGCTCATTGCGGTCCATGTACGGGACGATTTTCACCTCTTGCGGGGCCAACTGCGCATTCAGTTCATTGATTCTGGCGTGCACCGCCTCCAGAACCACTGTGGCGTTCTCGCCCTTCAGCATCTGCACGACGCCCTGAATGGCGTTCGAATTATAATCCTTGCCCAGCATGCCTTCGCGTTCTTGCTGGCTGTATCGGGGCGTGCCGACGTCGCGCGTCAGCACGGGCACGCCGCCATGCTGGGCGATGACGATGTTCCCGAGGTCCTCCTTGGTGCGGACCAGACCGATGCTGCGAATGACGTAGGATTGTTCGCCGCGGGTGATGCGGCTGCCGCCGGCGCTGGCGCTGTTTGCGACGATGGCGCTGGTCACGTCATTGAGGCCGAGCCCGTAGCGTTGCATCGCAACGGGATCGAGCTGTAGTTGAAACTGGCGCGTGACGCCGCCGAAATTGGCGACGCTCGCGACGCCGGGCACCTGATTGAGCGCCGGAACCACGATCCAGCGCTGGATTTCGGAGAGCTCCTCGATATTTTTGGCGTCCGACTCCAGCGTATATCTGAGAATTTCGCCGGTCGGGCCGGTCAGCGGCCCGAGCGCAGGCTGAATGTTCGGCGGCAGCGTCACTTGCGCGATGCGCTCCAACACCCGCTGGCGCGCCCAATAGTCCTCCACGCCATCCTTGAACACCATGGTGATGAGCGACAGCGCGAAGGTGCTCGTCGAACGGATGGTGATGAGGCCCGGCGTGCTCGCGAGCACGCGTTCGAGCGGGATGGTGATCTGCTGTTCGACTTCCTCGGCGGCGAGGCCGGTCGCCCGCGTGGACACGACAACCGTCACGTCGCCGATCTCGGGATAGGCCTCGATCTTGAGCTGCGTCCAGGAATAGACGCCGAAGGCGAAGACCAGCGCCGTTGCCAGAATCACGCTGGCGCGGTTCTTGAGGCAGAACTCGACGATCCGCTCAATCATTCAGAAGAATCCCGCCGCGCACGACGATCTTTTGGCCGGCGTTGAGTCCCGAGACGACTGTAAGGCCCTCGATATCGGTCTCGGGCTCGACCGGCTTGCGCTTGAAGGTCCATGGCGCGACCTCGACGAAGACGCTCGACTCGTCATTGACCATCATCAGCGCTGAAGGCGGCACGACGACGCGCTTCGAGGGCGGCGAGAAAAAGCGCACCGTCGCGAACATGTTCAGCTTGAAGATCCCGTTCGGATTGTCGAACGCGATGCGGACCTTGTTGCGCCGCGTGTCGGCTTCGAGCAATTGACTGATGATTTCGACTTTGCCGGGAAATTTCTTGTCCGGATAGGCGACGAGCGAGACCTCGACTCGCTCCTCCTTCTTGACGAAGGACAAATCCTTTTCGCGCACGCTCGCGGTCACCCATACGCGATCGAGGTTGGAGATCGTCATCATCGGCGCCGTCGTATTGTCGATGAAATCGCCGGGCGCAGTGTCGAGCGCGGTGATGGTGCCGTCGATCGGCGCATTGAGGGTGATCTTGCGCTGACCCGTGAGCTTGCTGTTATCGCCAATCACCTCGAGGCGGGCTTCGGCGCGCTTCAACTCCGACGTCGCCTGCAGATAGTCGTTTTGCGCCTGCTCGAGATCCCGCATCGCGAGGCCGCCCGCCTTGTTGAGGCCCGTGGCGCGGTCAAGCGCGCTTTTTGTCAGCCTCGCCGCGGCGCGCGCCTTTTCGGCGTCGGCGATGGCCTGCGCCAGATCGCCCGAGTCGATCGTCGCGAGCGGCTGCCCCTTTTTGACATTGTCGCCAAGCTCGACGTTCAGCTCGCTGACGCGTCCGTTGACGGGGGCCAGCACTCTCACGGTGCGGGCCGGATCGGCCTCGACTGTTCCGGGCACGACGCGACTGAGGCTCACGTTGCGGAGCTCGGCCGGCGCGACCACAATATGCGACCGATAGGGAGACCCGTCCGGGATGAAAACCGTGTCGCCTTTCCGCACGAAGGGCGGCGTGCGTCGCCTGTCCGACGCGCCAGGCTCCTTGCCGGAAAAAATCCTTTCTGGCCCAACGAGATAAAGAAGCGCCGCAAATAAGGCTAATGCGCTAAGCGCCGTGATCGCCGCGGCAAGCGTTTGACGCTGGCTCAAAGCAAAATTGCTTCCCAGACCCCACATCCGTTTCACGTTTAGTTTGGCGCTCCGCAGACTCATGGCCATTGGGGTCTGTCGATCGTTCCCTGAGCGCCGGCTACCGGTCAATAACGGCTACTCAAAGCACAGTGAACTGCGACTGAATAGTGACGGCCGGGCGGTCCAAGCGACTTAGATGCAACTGATTTGTTTCTCGAATATTGCTGTCTTAAAGCGCGGCGGTCGGCCGACGAAAACACTGATCTATTCGCCCTGTCTTGCGCCGACGCCGAGCCGATGGCGATCAAGCGCGGCGTTATCGATGGGCCAGCGGGATGGCGATCGCGAAGGCGGCGCCGCGCGAAGTTTCGTCGTCGCCTTCCTCAATAAAATCAATGCTGCCCCCGTGGGCTTGCAGCATGGCGCGGACGATCGCGAGCCCCATGCCCGTGCCGCCTTCCTCGCGTTGGGTGGTGAAGAAACTGTCAAAGATTCGGTCGCGGTTGGCGCGGGAAACGCCGCGCCCGTCGTCGCGCACCACGATCATCAGATCGTCGCCTTTGCGCGCGCATGAAATCGTGAGTTTCGTCGCACCGTGGCGCTGTGCGTTGTCGGCGAGATGCGAAAGCGCAACGCTCACATTTTCCAGCGACATCCCCACGCTGGCGGACAGCGGGCCTTCCGCTTCGATCCGCAGGGCGCTAAAGGCCGAGCGCAGCTCGGCGAGGCCTTTCTCGAGAGTCGTCTCTCCGGCGATGGGCGTCGCTTCGGCTCGGGCGAGTTCGCGTAGCCGTTGCACGATCGCCGTCAGACGGCCGGTGTCGGCGATGATGTTGGTCAGAAAGCGCCGCCGCTCTGCGTCGCTCATGCCCCCGGCCGGCGTCCCGACGTCTTCGCGCAGCAGTTCCGCCGCGCCCTGGATCGCGGTCAACGGCGATTTGAGTTCGTGGGAAACGTGGGCGGCGAAGGTGGCGATGAAGTCGGACCGGCTTTGCAAGGCCTCGGCCATATCGAAGAAGCTCTGCGTCAGTTGTGCGAATTCGGCCGTGCCATGGTGGGTCACTGGCGTGAGCGCCGCACGGTCGCCGCGCGCGATCGCGGCGGTGCGGGACATCAGCTCTCGCATCGGCAGCGTGATCGCCCGCTGGAAGATGGAGCCGATCAAAAGGGCCAAAACAAAAATCGTTGCGCCGGCGGCGGCGACCTTGCCGCGCTCTTCATAGAAATTCTTGAAGACGTTGCTCGGCGTGCGCGACGCATAGACCACGCCCGCCACCCGGCCATGGAGCGTCACCGGCATGGCGGTGAAGACGCGAACGGCCGTTCCCCGGCTCCAGGAGTAAAGCGGCGGCGGGTCGTGCTTGGAGATGCGCAAGCGCATCACGCTGCGGAAGCGCCCACGCAGCGCCTCGGCGACTTCTTCGACATGCGCCAGAGAAAGTCCAACGTCCTCTCCTCCGGCGATAACGACTCCTTTCGGATCGAGCAGACGAAAGCCGGCGAGCGTCGTCTTCTGCGTCTCGATGAGGTCCGGCGCGAGCCGCACGCCCAGCGCCACAAACGCCGGATCGGCCGGCGCAGAGGCGGGTGCGGCTTCCGGCCTGCGTCCAAGCATGTCGTCGCGCGTGAGATCCAGGGTTGGCGTGATGGGGCGGTATGGATCGGCGTCGGCCGGCGATTGCGGCGCTTCGACGCCGAGAGAGACGCCGACGGGCAGGGTCGCTTCCATGTCCCGCCGCATGACCGCCGCCAGGACCGCGCTCTGGCCAATAAGCTCCGACTCGGTCTGGTGAACAAGCTGGTTCTCATAGATCCGGAAGAAGAACAGGCCGGCGAGCGGCAAGGCGAGGGCGGCGAGCATGACGAGCGCGACGATCAACCCCACGCTTGGCCGCCATTTGCGGGAGACGCGCACTTTCGATCCGCGCAGGCTCACGCCGTTTGCCCGCAGTGGCCGATGCGGAAGCCGACGCCATGAACCGTGTCGACGATATTGTCGCATCCCGCCGCCGCGAATTTCGCGCGGATGTTGCGCACATGGCTGTCGATCGTTCGGTCCGCGACATGAACCAAGCCGCCATAGGCCGAATCGAGGATCTGATCGCGGCTGAAAACCATGTTGGGACGGCTGAGCAGCGTCTTGACGATGGCGAATTCGAGCGCCGTCAGAGCGACGGGTCGCCGCCCGAATGTCGCGGAGTGCGCGCCTGCGTCGAGAACCAGATCGCCGCGCGTGAGCGAAGACGGCTCATGGGGACGTCCTGTCTGCGCGCGTTTCAAAATGACATGGACGCGGGCGACGAGTTCGCGCGGGCTGAACGGCTTGGTGACATAGTCGTCGCCGCCGATTTCGAGTCCGATCACGCGATCGATCTCCTCGTCGCGCGCCGACAGGAAAAGGATGGGCGCGTCCGAGGTCTTGCGGATGCGCCGGCATACTTCCAGGCCGTCCATCTCCGGCATGCCGATGTCGAGGACGACGAGGTCGGGCGCTTCCTCGGCGAACCGGCGCAGCGCCTCCGCGCCGTCGCGCGCCGCCGCCGTCTTCATGCCGGCTTTCTCCAAAGCGAAACAGATGATGTCGCGAATATGAGGGTCGTCGTCGGCGACCAGAATGAGATGGACCACGGATGCCTGCCTAATGGTCGCCCGGCGCGCCGCTATCCGCAGCTTCGCGCAACTCCTGATCATTATCGAAGTAGCGCTTCAAACGCCATTGGCGGAACGACCAGTCGCGCCAGCCCATCGCGGCGAGCGACTCCTGCGCCTCGGATCGTATCGCCGCCCAATCCGGGCGTTCCCAGCTTCCGCGTTGCGCGCGGCGGAATGCGTCATAGGCCGGCATGGCCTGCGCTCCGAGCGAGAAGAGATATTGCAGGTCGAGCGCCGGTCCCGCGCCTGTCGCCTCCAGACAATGCTCGACATTATAATTCGCTACGATGTAGGGAAAATTCACGAAACAACTGGCGTAGAGGACGGCCGCCGCAGCGGCGGCGTTGGCGTTGAGCAGCCATCTGTTCGATTTCCGCTGGACGATCTGGACGACGATGAGGATCAACCCGATCGCGACGAGACCCATCCAGATCATGGCGGCGAGTCTGAGTTCGCTCATCGAATAGGCCGAGACATAAAGGCTGGTGCGAAACATCGATGACAGGACCAGCAGGACGTTTTGCGCCACCCAAAGGAGCACGAGCGGCCGGATCCGTGGGGAGTAGTCGGTCGGGCCGCCTGGCCGCATGGCGATCAGCACGAAGATTGCGGCGAGCACGGCGGTCGCGATCAGCGGATAGGCGCCGCGGTGGGCGTAGGCGGCGTAGGTCAGTCCGTGCGGCAGCGTGAGGCCGCCCCAAAGATAGGCGATATCGAGCGACGTCTGCACTGCGAAAAGCGCATTGAACATCACGAGCGAGCGGAGCACAGCGGCGCCGCCGAACAGAATGTCGAGATCGCGGTTGGCCGTCGCAGGCGAGTCCGGCGTCGCGTTCGGCGGAATGCGTCCACGCCGCATATGGACGAACGGCCAGACAAGGCAGGCGATCATAAGCCAAAAACCCGCACGTGCGACGGAAAGAAAATCGAGCAGTCGGCGCGGATCGAGTAAGAGCGCCCAATCATCGATCAGCGGATTGGCCGAGGCGAAGAGAAATAGGAATGTGATGGACAGCAGAACCGGCGCGACCCAGGCGGTCAGCGCGGCAAGACGCCCCACCCGCCGGCGGTTGCGCAACCACAGTTTCCGCGCCCGCAGGAGGTCTCCCAGGAGCCAGAGACCGCCGACGAAAGGAAGGCTGAGCGCGCGACGCAGTTGACGAGGCCAAGCGGAAACGTCGCCGGAAACCATGATCAGCGCAAAGAGCAGAGTCGCGCCGGACGCGAGGAAAAATGAGACCCATGAGAGGTCTTCGACGATCGCCAGCCCCGCAAGCGCGAACGCGGACAGAGCGACGAGCCGTAGCGGCCCCCGCGCGCGGACCGGATTTGCGATCATCGCCGCAAGACCGCAGGCCGCGAGAAACAGGGCGAGCGACAGGCCAGGCGTCACCGCGTCGTAGAAGAGCCAGTCGCCGAGCGCGACAAGCGCGGCCGCGATCGCCGCATGGCGGATCAGCCAGCGCGTCGGCGGGCGAAGGGAAAGGCAATGGGCTTCATCGCTCATCGGGCAGTTTCCGTTGGTTTGGCGCGGGAGTTGGCGCGGGAAATGGAATGACGCGCGCGCGGCGCTGTCCGGTTGGCGGCAGGCCGGTCGTCGCCCGCTTCGCCGGTTCGTGCGCCAGCCACCAGCCGTCGTTGAGCAGCCGGCGCGGAAGGCGTGTGCGAAGGGGGAATGAGACGACCTCTGCCATGCGCAGACGGTGCAGGCCGCCTGTGCAGCCGAGGTGATGGCCGCGACGAAATTTCAAGGATTTTCTTGCAGATTTCGTGCAGGCAGGAATCGCCGCAAGGATCAGCGATGCGGGGGGCGCCCCGCTACAGCGGGGGAAAGCGCGCGCCGCAGGCTGCGCTGGCTCCGCCCTCGCGGTCCCGGCGCGCGGGCGACGCTCAAATCTTACTTATCTTGTTTTCAAGAGGAGGCGGCATGAAGGGAAAAATCGGCCTTGAAGAGCATTTCGCGCATCCCGCGACGCTTAGCTCCTCGCAAGAATATGTTTTGGAGCGAAAATGGAGCGAGATGAAAAAACGTCTTCTGGACGTCGGCGACATTCGCCTGAAGCTTATGGATCAGCACGGGATGGAAATGATGATCGTCTCGCTGAATTCGCCGGCGATCCAGGCGATAAGCGACGTTCCGACCGCGATCGAGATGGCGAAGCGGGCAAACGATCTGCTGTCCGAACACGTCGCCAAACGACCCGATCGGTTCCGCGCCTTCGGGGCTTTGCCGCTGCAAGATCCGGAGGCGGCCGTCCTCGAAGCGCAGAGATGCATCGCAGACCTCGGTTTCGTCGGCGCGCTTGTAAACGGATTTTCGCAGGTCGGAGACGAAGAGTCCGTCGTCTATCTGGATGACGGCCGTTACGAAGAATTTTGGACCGAATTTGCGAAGCTCGACCGACCATTCTATCTGCATCCGCGTGATCCCATCGCGTCGCGGTCCCGCATCTACGACGGGCACCCTTGGCTGCTCGGCTCTGCATGGGCCTTCGGCGTGGAGACGGCGACGCACGCTCTCAGGCTGATGGGGAGCGGTCTATTCGACCGGCATCCCGACCTCCAGGTGATCGTCGGCCACCATGGCGAAGGTCTCCCCTTTCTGATCTGGCGCGTCGATCATCGCGTTGCGACCGCGCCGAGAGGCATTCAGATCAAGAAGACGTTTCAGGCGTATTTCCACCAGAATTTCTACGTCACGACGTCCGGCTCGTTTCGGACGCAAGCGCTGGTCAACTCCATTTCGGAGATCGGGTCGGATCGGGTGCTGTTCTCGACCGACTATCCCTTCGAGGAACTCGGCGACGCGGCGCATTGGTTCGACGCGGCGAGCATCGCCGAAAACGACCGGGAGAAGATTGGTCGCCTGAACGCGGTCAGGCTGTTCAGATTGGCCGTCTGAGAAATCGGCATTGAGCCCCGCGCGGCTGCAAATTTGCGCGCTCGCCGCCGCGCCAAACCGCGCGCCCAATAGCGCCCAAGGGCGTTTCATGCGCTCCGCGCCGTTTCACTCGCGGCGCGCCGGCGCCGAAGGCTTACGGAAAATCACGAAGACCTCCGTCCTGTCCCCAAGCCAATACCCGAAAATAAAATAAAAACCTGTCCGTGGACTCAACCACAATCGCGCGCTGTTCAGCGGGCGTTCGAAAAGCACGTCGAGCGTCCCATCGAAACAGTCCATGTAAAAATGCAGAAATTTCATCGAGATGATTGGCAAATTCATGTACCCGTTCAAATATGTGCGCTCGAGTTTTAAGCCGATGTTTCGGCCTGCTTCCTGCAGCGCAGGCAGAGCGAGGATATGGCGATGATAGGGTTGGTGTAGGGAATGAACATATTTACCTACTTCATCGAGATCGATCGCGGCCGCGTTCGGCGTGCCGATGGCGATCAGTCCGCCTGGACGACAGAGAGCCTCCAAGCGCGCGATCGTATCAATGGGATCTTCGACATGCTCGATCACGTCTTGCGAGATGACGAGATCGTAGCGTTCCGCAAGCGGCGCAGGATCGCTGAAGGCGGGCGAATATGCGTCATAACCGACCGCGTCGTAACCTCTTTCCCGCAGATATTGCGTTAGCGAGCCGCCGCCGCAGCCGTAATCGAGCACGCGCTGGCCGCGCTTCAAACCCTCTCGGGTCAGCCGCTGCGTCAGGCGGCGATACGCCAGCCGCAGCACCCAATCGAGCTTCATTTTGAAAAAAGGATACGATTGATACGCCCGATCAAGGTCTACGTGATCGCCAGCGTGAATCGAGCGGCACGACGAACAGCGCCACACGCGAAACCGGGCCTTTGCCAGCGACCTTACATTCGCCGGCGCCATCGCCGCTTCAACGTCAGAGTTCGAAGAAGCTCCACAAACGCAGCAAACCTCAGGGATGCTCGTCATTTCCAGATCCGGGCTTCGCGAGACGCCTCCCGCCGCTGGCGGCAGGCTGCTTGAATTCGGCCCCCAACAAGCGCGCTGTGCGTTGGGTTGGCGCATCGGCGATTCGACATGTTCTTGGGCGCGCCGTCAAACTGTCCGCCTTCGCGATCGACCCCCGACCGTGAACCGCACGACCTATCGAGCGACAGTAACGCTTATCGCTTCTGGACTTGCCCGTCGCGCATGACGATCTTCGGATGCGCCGTCACGCGCTTGCGGAGTCGGTCATTTATCTCGTCCGACTCCCGCATCCATCGGCTCCCAAACGGATCGCGACAGGCGCGCCGCGCGCCGGTCCCGCCTCGCCGCCGGGACTGGAAGCATGTCGTGCGCGACCGCGATCCAGCGCTCACCCCACGGATTTTCAATAGAGCGCCGCCGCCTGAAGCCGCTCGATATCGAAGCGCTGAAGAGGGCGAAGCGACGTCAAGACATTGGCGAGGAATTGCTCGGCGCGCCCGGCGCGTTCAGCCGGTCTCGCCGCAAGACCCGGCAAGAACGCCCCGCCGTGACATCCACGGTCGGGGCGCTCTCTTGCGCGGGGGAAGGAAGAAACCGCGCTGAATGATCATTTGGGGCTCAGAACCGGCGCCGCATATCCTCCGGCGTCAGGCTTCGCCGAAATTGGAGCCGAGGCGCCTCTCAAGACGCGCCGGGCCTGCCTCGCGCGGTGCATTGGACTCGTCCCGGAAACCGCCGGCAGATCAGGCTCTTGTCGCAGGCCTTAACAAAATGCGCCCAATGCGCCCCGTCATGTGTTCTCGCTTCCCGTTCCCACGCGTGCACTGCGTTGTTTCGAACCCGCGAAACGGACCATCCGCGAGCCGTCCCCACATGAAAGTGTGTCTTGCATCGATCTCGCGCGGGCGCTTCCGTTGCGGACATAACGAGCATCATCGCTATTGCGCCGGCAGCGGCCGCTGCGTTTCGAGTGACCCTTAACGCCCTCATATTTTTCCTCCCCGACATCGTCTTGTTGAAGTGCACGGATCGACCGACGTTGAACGTTCTCGCCGAGTCAGGAAACGCGCGACTGCCGAAATAGTTGCACGATGCGAGGATTTGGCTTTCACGCGCGGGGCCGCGGACCGGCCGGCGCGCCGACTCACGCGGCGCGCCGGTTGTTCTATGTCGCGGATGCGCCGCGCCTCATCGCGACGCTATTCCGTTTCGGGTGCTTGACCCGCGACTGCATCATGCCGAGCCTTGGTCCACATGCCGATCTCGGAGCGCCCGACGATCAGGCTGCCGTTCGATCGCGCCTCCTGGAGCAAGCGGTCGCGGAACGTCTCGATATTGACCTCGTCGGCCGTCGCCACGCCCACTTTCTCCATGGTCGGCAGAAGGCTTTCGACAATATCGCCCACTCCAGCCAGCCACTCTTGGGCCTCGGAGCCGCTTGCGACGAAGGTATGCATGCGCATCGTGGGAGGAGGGAGGTCCGCACCGACAAAAACAGCGCGAGTTCTGTCCAAGAAGTTCCAGGACTGGCCGCTCAACCATGTCGTGTCAGTGATCCAGCGACAGGCTCGTTCGTAAAGCGGCGCGAGAGGGAAGGATCGAACGAACGTCCAGTCGGGTTCATGAAAGGCGAGCAGACCGCCCGGGACCAAATGCCGGACGAGTCCACGCAACATCGCCGAGGGGTCAGCCTGAAACGGGAGCACATACCGGCCAATCGCTGCGTGAAAGCGCCTGTCGAACTCGATCTCCCCAGGATCGCCTTCTCGGAACTGAACATTCCGAAGACCACGCTCCCGAGCCGCCGTGATCGCTGCTGCAACTGCTGCGGGCGCCTTGTCGACGCCAAGCACGCTTCCTGTCTCTCCAACGAGTTCGGCCGCGAGAAAGGCGACTTCGCCGGCGCCGCTGCCGACGTCAAGCACGCGCATGCCCTGCGTGACGCCCGCTTCGCTCAGGAACCGCCTTGTGACGGGCTCAAGGAAACGCGCCTGGGCGCGAAGGCGATTGAGCTCGTGATCGGAGTGACCGAGAACGTAGAGCGGATTCGGGTTTTTGTTGTCGTTGCTCATAGCCAGTCCCCAGCGCTGTCATGCGACGCAACTCAACGGCGGTCGGCGGCGCCGATCTCCGATACGGGCCGGAACATCGTTCCGGTCATCCGCCGCGCCGGCTTTTCATGCGCTTATGCTGAATTCGGACATCATGAATTCGCGGGTCATGTGGAACAATCGCTCATGGCATTTTGCGTTGCCATGAAGCCCGTCGTCGGCGAGCAGCGGGCTCATGTCTTCATTTTGAAGAATGGAGAAAAAATCAAGTATCCTGGCGCCTTGCGCGCGCGCGACCGAAACCAGCTCATTTGAATAGGCTTCAGCGTCATGGAGCAAGTAATAGGAGTCGGTTCCGGACAATGGCGTCGTGCGAGATTCGTCAAAGGGAATGCCTGTCATCACCACGGTCTCGGATATGGCCTTCGCGGAAGAGATCAGCTCCTCCATCATGACTCGGAATTGTCCCAGCGAAACCGCGTTTGGAGCGTCTCGCCGGCCATCGCGGCGGCTGTCGTTAAAACCGGGATACGCCATGATCAGATGGGGTCGTCTCGCTGCGGCCTCCAAAGGGAGCCGTTGAATCAAATTCGGCGTTTGCTCTCCCCAAATCCCAAGATTGTATACGCGATTGCGTGCGTCAATCGATTCGCGCCAAAGCCTGAGTCGATTTACAAATCCGCCACAGTCTTTGTCCGCTGTTCCGTAGATTGTGCTTGAACCAAAAATAACGATGCGCCGCGGAGGCATATCGGGCTCTCCCTTCCTTGGCGACGGACGCCGCTGTGGCTAGTTGGTCTCGCCCAAACCTGGATCATGCAGAAAGCTTGTTCGCCCTGTGGAGCATGATTGCGACGTCATAAATCGCATACGCTGATGCTTGGTCGACATGGCGCCGAGTGACCGCCAGAAAAGCCGCTGCAGCCAAATCTTGTATCGTCGCATCGGGGCAATCCTGACGAACGTTAGCGATCAAGGTCTCGCCACGATAGCCTTCGGAAGCGCGGTGAATAAACCGCGCTGCGATTGAATGGCGCTCAGCACTGAACATTCGGAGACCAGGGTTCGTCGAACGTCACTAACGCGTCGCGAAAACGTCGTTCATGAATTTCGTGGATGCCGTCTTCGCTTCCCAAATGTAGGTGATCGGCCGCGTTGCAGAAGCCCGCGTCGGTTGATTCAGACCTGCTGCGTAGATTGCGCAAGAGACTAAATCGCATGGCGGCAGACGGGCGCTTGGCGAAGGCTTGGCTGGATGCCCGACTCCACGAGCTCCCACCGCGCAGAGGGCGATCTTAGCGGGCGCTTTCAGGCCCTTGCGCCGCCGCTCCTATTTCCTTGCGCCTTCTCGGCTCAGCGAAGAGCCCCGCCGGCTCGCGCCGGCGAGGCCCAAATTTGCGGATTTTGAAAGCCGACCTCTATCGCGTCGCCGTTACGGTCTTTTGACGCGAGGCTCGCTCGCTGTTCAGACCTTTCGAGAGGCATGCGCGCTTCGGCGGGTGCGGACCCACTGGTTGACAAAGATGGGCCGTTGGTCGCCAGCAGCTCGCTTTGGCGCCTATTCCATGCTCAGAGGTCGATCGGAGCTGAGTTGGCGGACAGCGCCATTTCGGGCACGTCGGCAGGAATGAACAGGTTCGCGCCCGTCACCGCCACGATGTCTTGGACCTTGACGCCAGGCGCCCGTTCGCGCAGCGCCAAACCGTCGTCGGTTGGTTCGATCACCGCCAATTCCGTCACTATCAAATTGACGCGGCGCGCCGCAGTTGGCGGCAGCGTCAGTTCCTCGACAATCTTTGGATTGCCCTTGGCGCTATGTTGCATGGCGACGATCACGCGTTTGGCGCCGGAGACAAGATCCATCGCGCCGCCCATGCCGGGCACGATTTTTCCTGGAACCATCCAATTGGCGAGGCGCCCCTTCGAATCGACCTGCAATCCGCCAAGCACCGTCATGTCCAGATGGCCGCCGCGAATGAGCGCGAAGCTCGTCGCGCTGTCAAACGCCATTGCGCCGGGCAATGCCGAGATGAAGCCGCCTCCAGCGTCGGTCAGGTTGGGATCCTCCATGCCTTGCGGCGGCGGCGCCCCGAAGCCGATAATGCCGTTTTCGCCCTGAAACGCGACATGCATGCCCTGGGGAACATAGTTGGCGACGAGCGTCGGCAGGCCGATACCCAGATTGACCATCATGCCGTCACGCAATTCCAATGCGACGCGGCGCGCGATAACCTCTTTCGCATCCATCAGCAGGCCCTCGCGACGAGATGATCGACGAGCACGCCAGGAGTGCGCACAGCGTCCGGCGGAATCACGCCGACAGGCACGATGTGATCCGATTCGACGATGACGCAGTCAGCGGCGAAAGCCATGACCGGATTGAAATTTGCGGCGGTCAGACGATAGGTGAGATTGCCGAAATAGTCCGCCTCATGCGCGTGCAGCAACGCGAACTCGGCGTGAATCGGCAGTTCGAGAAGATATTCTACGCCTTCGATCTCGAGGACACGCTTGCCTTCGGCCACCGTCGTCCCGACGCCGGTGGGCGTCAGCACGCCGCCGAGGCCGCTGCCGCCGGCGCGAATGCGCTCGGCGAGCGTGCCCTGCGGAACGAGCTCGACCTCGATTTCGCCGGAGATCATCTTCTGCTGCGTCGTCGGATTTGTGCCGATATGCGACGCGATCACGCGCGCGACGCATCCAGCGTCGATCAGCTTGCCGACGCCAACGCCAGGCCGCGCCGTGTCATTGCCGATGACGGTCAGTCGCTTCGCGCCGCGCGCCGCCAGCGCGTCGAACAGGCGTTCAGGCGAGCCGACCCCTAGAAAACCTCCGAACATCACGCTCGCGCCGTCGGGGATGAGATCGACGGCTTCCTGCACGGTGATCGCTTTTTTCATCAGACTCGCCTAGCCGATGTTGTGAAGGCCGGCGTCGACATAGATCGTGTCGCCGGTCATGCCGGACGCGCCGCCGCCGACAAGGAATGCGACCACCCGTCCAACTTCGGCGATGTCGACGAGACGGTGCTCCGGACTCCGCGCAACCGCTGCGTCAACCAGTTCATCGAACTGCGCGATGCCGCTGGCGGCGCGAGTCTTCAGCGGACCCGGAGAGACCGCATAGACGCGGACGCCATTTTCCCCGAGTTCGGCCGAAAGGTAGCGCACCGTCGCCTGGAGCGCCGCTTTGACCGGACCCATGACGTTGTAATGATTAACGACTTTGTCGGCGCCATGATAGCTCATGGTCAGTAGCGCGCCGCCCTGCGTCATCAGGGGCTCGGCGAGGCGCGCCATCTCGATGAAGGAGTAGCAGGAGATATGCATCGCCTGCTGAAAGCCGGCGAGGGAGCAATCGACCACCCGGCCGTGAAGATCCTCGCGCGGCGCAAAAGCGATGGAATGAATCAGGAAATCCAGCTGGCCCCACTCGGCCCGGATTTGATCGAACGCCGCCTCGAGCTCTCCTGGATGCTCGACGTTGAGCGGCATAATCAAACTGGCCTGAATTTGCTCAGCGAGCGGCCGAACGTATTTTTCAGATTTTTCGTTGGCGTAGGTTATCGCCAGTTCCGCGCCGAAGGCGCGCAGCTTCGACGCGCAACCGAAGGCGATGCTGTGCTCATTGGCGACGCCGACGACGAGGCCGCGCTTGCCGCGCAACATGTCCCCGATGCGGCTGTCCGGGTCCCATACTTTCGGAAGAGGGTCGACCGCTCGACAGGTTTCGTCGGCAAGCGTCATCACGTCGCTCCTTTGCAGGCGGACTGTTCGGCGTCGGGCTTCTAGAGTCGCGCAGTGACCGCTTGATGAACGAGCTCCAGAGCAGGATGCAAAGCGTGCAATTAGTGCGCCGTCCAGCCGCCGTCCATCGTCAGAATTGCGCCGGTTATCGAGCTGGCGTCCTCTGACGCGAGGAAAACCGCAAGCGCGGCGACCTGTTCCGACGTGACGAATTGTTTCGTCGGCTGCGCTTCAAGAAGCACGTCGTGAACGACTTCCTCGCGAGTCATGTGGCGCGTCGCCATCGTGGCTGGAATCTGCTTTTCCACGAGAGGCGTCCAGACATAGCCCGGCGCGATGGCGTTCACCGTGATGCGATCGCGCGCGAATTCGAGCGCCGCGGTCTTGGTCAGTCCCGCAATGCCGTGCTTCGCCGCGACATAGGCGGATTTGAAAGGCGAAGCGACGAGCGCATGGGTTGAGGCGGTGTTGACGATGCGTCCCCAATTGCGTCGCTTCATGCCTGGGGCGACGGCGCGGATCGTGTGAAAGGCGGCTGACAAATTGATCGCAATGATCGAGTCCCATTTTTCGGTCGGGAACTCTTCCAGCGGCGCCACATACTGAACGCCGGCGTTGTTGACCAAAATATCGACGGACCCGAAGGCTTCTTCGGCCTCGACGATCATCTCGGCGATCGCTGCCGGAGCCCCTAGATCCGCGGGGCAGTAGATGGATTTGACGCCAAACTCGTGCTCGATTCCGAGGCGCTCCTCCTCAATGTCCTCGGCGACGCCGAGGCCATTGATTACGACATTGGCGCCCTGCGCCGCAAACGCTCGCGCAATGGCAAGACCGATGCCGCTTGTTGAGCCCGTCACGAGCGCCGTCTTGCCCAGGATCATCTGAATTTCCACTCACAAGGTTGAGCACGCGTCGGCGTAGACCGGCAGATCAACTTCTATGTGAAGCTTTCATGATGTTTCGGTGAAGCGTTCGAAAAAGCTGCGACGGCAAATTGACGCTCTGCGGTTTCATCTGGCTGTCAAGGGCAAGCGCCAAGATCACGGATGATGATCCAGCATATCGGATGCGCCCGCAGACGCGAGATGTTTGACGCGCAATCGCTTCATGCGGAGGCGGCATGGCGATGACTCACACTCCGATCCGCAATACCACCTGGGACGAGCTGCAGATCGGCGCAAGCGCGCGTATCGAGCGGTCGTGTACGACCGAGGATCTGGTGCTTTTCGCGCACGCCTCGGGCAATCTCAATCCGCTGATGCTGCCGGGCGACGACGACTCCGACGCCATCGCGCCGTCGCTGTGGGTCGGTTCGCTCGTTTCCGCGGTGCTTGGCAATCTTTTGCCCGGACCCGGCACGCTCTACCTCGCGCAGAATTTTCGTTTCGGCGCGCGCGTGCGGCCCGGCGACAGACTCGTCGTGGACGTGCGCTGCGCCGAGAAGCGGGAGAAGCCTGTCGCATTGTTCGATGTGCGCGTAACCAAAACCGATGGTTCGATCGCCTGCGAGGGCGTCGCGGAAGTCGCCGCGCCGCTTGAATCGATCATTTCGAGGCGCGAAGAGCTGCCAGCGATTATTTTTGATAGGCATGACCATTTTTCTCGATTGATCGATCGCGCCGCGGGGCTCAATCCGCTGCGCACTGCAGTCGTATGTCCCGATGAACAGAATTCCCTCGCCGGGGCCGTTCTCGCCGCCGAACGCGGGCTCATCGAACCTTTGCTGATCGGTTCGCGGGCCAAGATTCTCGACGTCGCTGCGGCGTCCGGCGTAGCGGTCGACGAGAGTTGGATCATCAACGCCGCGAATGCGTATGACGCCTGTCATCGCGCCGTCGAGCTGACCCAGCGCGGCGAGGCGCGCGCCATCATGAAGGGCAATGTTCATTCCGACGAAATCCTCGGCGCGATCGTAAAAAAGGACGCCGGTCTGCGAACGGCGAGGCGCATCAGTCATGTTTTTGCGATGGACGCGCCGACGCTGGATCGCCTGCTCTTCATTTCCGACGCCGCCGTCAATATTGCGCCGGATCTCTCGGTGAAGGTCGATATCGTCCAAAACGCCATCGATCTCGCCAACGCCTGCGGCGTTGAAGCGCCCAAAGTCGGCGTGCTCTCCGCGGTCGAGACGGTCAATGTCGCCATTCCATCGACGCTCGACGCCGCAATCCTGTCGAAAATGGCGGAACGCGGCCAGATCAAAGGCGGCGTGGTCGACGGTCCGCTGGCGATGGACAACGCCGTCGATATCGGCGCCGCGCGCACCAAGGGCATCACCTCCTTCGTCGCCGGGCGCGCGGATATTCTTGTCGCGCCCAATATTGAAGCCGGCAATATGCTCGCGAAGGAATTGACGTTCGTCGCGCGCGCCGAGGCCGCCGGCCTCGTGCTCGGCGCCAAAGTTCCGGTGATGCTCACGAGCCGCGCCGACAACGACCGCGCGCGGCTTGCGTCGAGCGCGCTCGCCGCGCTCTACGACCACTGGCGCGAGACCGGCGCGGCTGTTCCGGCGACTCAGTCGCTGCCCGCGGCGGCGGAGTAAACGCGTGCGCCAACACGTTGTGACGCTGAACGCCGGATCTTCGTCGATCAAATTCGCCTTGTTTCGCGTTGAGGCGGACCGGCCGATGTTGATCGCCAAGGGCCAGGCCGAAGGACTCGGCGCGACGCCAAGCTTTCGGGCGCGCATTTTGGGCCGTGACGAGGATCGCCTGTCGCTTGCCGCGAATGACCATGAAGCTGCGACACGCGCCATCGTCGACTGGATCGGGGACGCCTTTCCCGACATCAATGTCAGCGCGGTCGGGCACCGCATTGTTCACGGCGGCGTCGATTATGCCGGGCCTGTCCTTCTCGATGCCCCGATCATCGCGGCGCTTCAGGCGCTCATTCCGCTCGCGCCGCTGCACCAGCCGCATAATCTCGCAGGGGTCGCCGCAGCGCGCACGGCCTTTCCGGGCGTGCCGCAGATCGCCTGTTTCGACACCGCCTTCCATCGCGGCCATCAGTTCGTCAATGACGCCTATGCGCTCCCGCGCGCGCTTTACGACCGCGGCTTGCGGCGCTTCGGTTTTCATGGGCTGTCCTATGAGTTCATCGCGCGTCGGCTGCGTGAGATCGATCCGCCGCGCGCCAAGGCGCGCGTGATCGTCGCGCATCTCGGCAATGGCGCGTCGGTCTGCGCAATGAAAGACGGGCGTTCCATCGCGTCAACGATGGGATTTTCGGCGCTTGACGGCCTGCCGATGGGCACGCGCTGCGGCCAGGTCGACCCTGGCCTGCTGCTCTATCTGCTCGAACACGACGGGATCTCGACGGCGGAGCTCTCGCGCCTGCTGTATCGCGAGTCGGGACTTTTGGGTCTTTCCGGCGTCTCGCAGGACATGCGCGCGCTCGAGGCGTCGAGCGCGCCGTTTGCGCAAGAAGCAATCGACTATTTCGTCCACCGCGTCGGAATGGACATCGCCGCGCTTGCTGCGACGATCGAAGGAGTCGATTCGCTCGTTTTCACCGGCGGCATCGGCGAGCATTCGGCGCGCATACGCGCCGACGTCGTCGCAAAGCTTGGCTGGCTTGGCCTCGCTTGCGACCGCGACGCCAATGAGGCGCATGCTCAGCTCATCTCCACGCCCGCTTCGTCAGCGTCGATCTACGCGCTCGCCACGGACGAGGAGGCGATGATCGCGCAACACGTCGTAGAGGCCATAGGGTTGAGTCCCGCGGCCGCAGCTTGAATGGAGCGAATAAGAATGGAGCCGACTTTCAGCCTCATCGACTTCCCGACGCGTTTCGCCAAAGATCAGTCGATCGCCGGTTTGGAAACGCAGCAGGTGATGACGGCGACGGCGCGCCACCTTGAGAAGATCGCGCGAACGCACGGGGCCCGGACTCAGGCGTTCTGGCGGAAATTCTCGGCGGCGAGCGCCGCGCTCGCCGCCGCCAATGGCGCGAATCAACTTCAGGACGACGCGACGTCCTATGCGAATGATGTCATCCGCCGCGGGCTCCTCACGCTCGACATTTTGCGCGAGCGCGCGGACAATGACGCAAAGCATGAAGCCGCTGGGTCGCCTCCGGTTCTCTCCTACGAGTCGGAAGTGGTTCTCGACGGCCGCGACCTGCCGCGTCCGGTCAATTATATTCTGCTGCGCATCACGCCTCCGCAGGGCGTTCAGACGTTCGACTGGAAGCGGCCCTATCTCATCATCGATCCCCGCGCGGGGCACGGCGCCGGAATCGGCGGCTTCAAATCCGACAGCCAGGTGGGCGTCGCGCTGCATGATGGCCACCCGGTCTATTTCCTTGTCTTCCGGCCGCATCCGGAGCCAGGACAGACGCTCGCCGACGTCATGCGCGCCGAGGCCGCTTTCGTGAAGACGATCGCGCATCGCCACCCCAAATCGCCGAAACCGATCATCGTCGGCAATTGTCAGGGCGGCTGGGCCGCCATGGTGCTTGCGTCCGCCAATCCGGACATTACCGGGCCGCTTGTGATCAATGGCTCTCCGCTCGCTTACTGGTCCGGCCGCATCGGCGAAAACCCGATGCGCTACAATGGCGGTCTCTTGGGCGGCCTCGCGAGCGTTCTCTTTCTGGCGGATCTCGGCCATGGCGAGTTCGACGGCGCGCATCTTGTGTCGAATTTCGAGCTGCTCAATCCCGGCCGAAATTTCTTCGCGAAATATTACGATCTTTTCGCCGACGTCGAAAACGGCCGCGACAAATTCCTCGAATTCGAACGCTGGTGGGGCGGCTTTCATTATATGACGGAAGCGGAAATCCGCTGGATCGTCGAGCAGCTCTTCGTCGGCAACAAGCTGTCGCGCGGAGAGGCGCGCATCGAACGCGGCCGACGGCTCGACTTCAAGGCGATCCGCTCGCCCATCATCGTCTTCGCGAGCTGGGGCGACAATATCACGCCGCCGCAGCAGGCGCTCAATTGGATCGTCGACACCTACGCCGACGAACATGAAATCAGGATCTGCGGCCAACGCATCGTCTATATGATCCACGAGAAAGTGGGCCATCTTGGCATTTTCGTTTCATCCTCAGTGGCGAAGAAGGAACATGCCGAAGTCACCTCGACGATGAAGACGATTGAGGCGCTCGCGCCTGGTCTCTATGAGATGAAGATCGAGGAGGAGACTGGCGAAGGGGTGCACAAGCGCTTCCGTGTGAGCTTCGCCGAGCGTCGCGTCTCGGATATCCTCAAGGTTGACGAGAACGATCGCAGCGAAGAGCCCGATTTCGCCGCAGTCGCGCGCCTTTCCGAACATGCCGCCGATTTCTATGATCTCTATATGCGCCCCTTTGTACAGTCCATGGTGACGCCGCAGACGGCGACGTCCATGAGGAAAGTTCATCCGGCGCGACTGCAGCGCCAGGTCTTTTCCAGTGAAAATCCGGCGATGGCCTGGGTCTCCACAGCCGCTGAGGCGGCGCGCAAGGAGCCAACGAAGGTCGCTGCGGACAATCCGTTCGTTCTCGCCGAACGCCTCTGGGCCAGCAGCGTCGAGCAGACGCTCGATCTTTGGCGTGACATGCGCGACGCCTGTTACGAAGCGGCCTTCTTGTCAATCTACGGCCATCCGTTCATGCGCTGGGTCGGACGCCGACATGACTTCCAGCGCACGCACAAGGACCCGAGCGAATTGCGGCTCATGCCGGAGGCGCAGGCGGCTTTGCTCAATATTGGCCGTGGCGGTTTCGCCGAAGCCGTCATCCGCATGCTGCTGCTGCTCAGCGAAGCGCGCGGCTCGGTGCGCCGCGACCGCCTTGAACGCTCGGCGCATATGCTGAGTTGCGATGAACCTTTCGTATCGCTCGGCGCGCAACATCGCGCGCAACTCATTCACGAGCAGTCGATCATTGTGGAGTTCGAGCGCGAGCAGGCGATCGAGACGCTGCGAAATCTTCTGACGTTTGACGAGCGAGAGAAAGCCGTCGCCTCAATCGAATTCGTCGCGGGCGCCATCGAAGAAATGGAGCCGCGCACCATCCTGATGTTGCAAAAGATCCGCAAGGCGCTCGACCTTGCGCCCATCCAGACCAATCTGGCTCGCGTCGACCCGCTGAAAATTGGCGATGGCGCGGAAGAGTCGGAGGAGGCCGCCTGATCGGGCGTCATCAAAGCCGGTCATCAACCGCAGGCGGCTGCTCGGTCGAGCTTGGCGCGGAGCCTCGTTTGGGAGCGGGCGCGCCCGCAGACGGAAAGATGGCGTCGGCTATGCGCCGCCCTCCCAAGCGGCAAGCGTCCACGCTGCTTCCGCCACCCGGATGGCGCGAACCACACGGATGTTCCGATCCAGCCATTTGAGGCGCGCGATCCACTGATCGCGGATCCCAATGAGACAAAATCTGTCGCGCCAACGCTCTCGGCCGGATGGCGAACCGGTCCGAGCGCCCCGGGGCGGCATGTTACTTACGGCTCCGGCAAGTTCCGGCAAGCCGCTTGCTTGCGTGAGGCAAACCAGCGCTACATGCGTCGCCCGAATGTCGAGTCAATCGCCCTATCGGCGATGGAAGCGCCCTCAAACCGACGAAGCCGATGCCACGCAACGAACTTTACCGGGCGGCGAGCCCCTACCTTCTGCAACACGCCGATAATCCGGTCCATTGGCGGCTGTGGACGCAGGAAACGCTCGAGGAAGCGCGCCGATTGCGAAAGCCGATCCTCCTGTCGGTCGGCTACGCGGCCTGCCACTGGTGCCATGTCATGGCCCATGAATCTTTCGAAGATCCGGCGACCGCCCAGGTCATGAACGAACTCTTCATCAATATCAAAGTCGATCGCGAGGAGCGTCCGGACATCGACCATCTCTACATGACGGCGCTGCAGTCGCTCGGGCAGAGGGGCGGCTGGCCACTGACGATGTTCCTGACGCCGGGAGGCGAGGCGTTCTGGGGCGGGACCTATTTTCCCAAATCCGACCAGTATGGACGGCCCGCCTTCGTGAGCGTGCTCAAGCGCGTCGCCGAAGTCTTCGCCGGAGAGCCTGAGACGATCGCACAGAATGTGAACGCTGTGCGCGCCCGGTTGGAGCAATCCGACAAAGCGCCGTCCGGCGCCGGCGCGCTCAACCTGACGCCCGCACAGATGCGTAATTTTGCGTCACAGATCGGAAAGGGCGTCCCCGGCGGCGCCTTTTGCGCCAGTCTCGACGCGGACAGCGAAGGCGCCGAGGGGCGTTTCTATGTCTGGACCTGGGACGAAATCGTCGCCTGTCTCGGCCCGGAAGACGCCGCCTTCTTCGCGCGTTTCTACGATGCTTCGCCTGCCGGCAATTGGCATGACGAGTCGCGCGGCGAGATGGTGACGATCCTGAATCGCCTCGTCGCGCCGCAGGGTTCGCTCGAAGAGGAGGCGCGTCTCGCCGCCATGCGCGAGAAGCTGTTTCTGACCCGTGCGCGGCGCGTGCGTCCGGGTCGAGACGACAAGATCATGGCGGACTGGAACGGGCTGATGATCATGGCCCTCGTCGAGGCCGCGACCGCCTTTGACGAACCGGGTTGGGTCGAGATGGCGGCGCGCGCCTATGATTTCATTGTCGCAACCATGCAGTTCGAGGATGGCGAGGGACGACGGCGACTGGCGCATAGCTGGCGCGCGGACGCACTCGTCAAGCCGGGCATGGCGCTCGATCACGCGGGCATGATCGGCGCCGCGCTCGCGCTCCATGAAGCGCGCAACTGGCGCAAGGCGGATTTTGCGCGGCGCGACTATCTCGCCGACGCCATCGCCTGGGCCGACGCCCTGGACGCCTGGCATCTCGACGCGCAGACCGGCTTCCTGCAGATGGCGGCGCGCGATGCGAAAGATGTGATCATGCGGCTTGCGCCGACCGCCGACGACGCGATTCCGAACGCGCATCCGGTTTATCTGTCGGCTTTGGTCCGCCTTGCGGCGCAGACGGGCGACGAGAAGTGGCGGCGGCGCGCCGACGCCATGTTCGCGGCGCTCGGCGCCATGATCGGCTCGAATATTTTCGTCCATCTCGCGACGCTCAACGCTCTGGATCTGCGCCTTCGCGCGAAAACGATCGTCACGGTCGGCGCGGCGCGGCAGGCGCTCTACGAAGCGGCGCTACGCTTGCCCGCCATCGACCGCATCGTCGTTGACGGCGAAGGATTGCAGACGCCGATGCTTGCCGGCGCGGCGCAATCGATCGGAGACAGGGACGCCGCCGCCTTTGTCTGCGCCGGAGAAACCTGCTCGCTGCCCGCATGGGACGAGGCCGGCCTGCTCGCCACGCTTCGAGAGGTCGACGCGGCGCAAGCGGGCGCGAGCGGCGCGCGGCCTCAGCCGTGATCGTGGTCCTGCGCGCTGGCCGCAGGCTTGTGGACGACGAATGCGGAGAGAAAATCGCCTGCGACGAGGATGCCGTCATCATCCATTGCGTGACCCAATCCGGGCCGGCGCAGGCTCTTCACCGGCGCGCCGAGCGCCTTGAGCCGTTCTTTCGTCGCGGTCATTGCGCTGAAAGGCACGATCGGATCGGCTTCGCCATGAATCATCAGCACAGGCGGCTTCGAGGCGATGTCCTCTATAAGCGCTCGTTCGTCATAGAGCACGCCGGAAAAAGCGACGATCGCCGCCATCGGCTTCGGACGTCTGAGGCCGACATGCAGCGCCAGCATTGCGCCATGTGAAAAGCCAACAAGCGCGAGGTGACTGTCGGGGAGTCGGCGTTGCGCCAGCATGTCGTCGAGGAAGGCGTCGAGAAGCGGCGCCGTCGCCCTGATGCCGTCATTGATCGCCGCAGGGCTCGCATCGGCGTTTTCGAACCATTGCCGTCCGCCTGAGGCGCACGGAAAAGGCGCCTCCGCGGCGACGAAATCGGCCTTGGGCATGGTGGGCGCCCAGTTCAGCGCCTGATCGATGATCGCTGCGCCCGAGCTGCCCGGACCATGCAGCAACACCACGAGATAGGCGGGCTTGCCGCAGGACAGCGCGGCGATTATAGGCCCTTCGACGATCACTGGCATATCGGGCCTCTGGAGAATGTCGGGGAACGCGCATGGAACGGTTATCGTGACGACGCATGCAAACCGGCTGCCATCGATGGCAAGACGGCCGCGCGCCGACGACGTTCGATGAACCCCGGAGTCCACAGTCCTGTGCGACCGTTTTAGATCAAATTTTTGGTCTGCTTTGCGGTGTCGCTCCAGCAATAGGCGAATTCTCACGCCTCGAACGTGTTCTGTCGCCGCGGGAATTACGATAGCAAGCTCCCCATATCTTCGCCGGAGATCGGAGCGAAATCGCCGCGATGTGTCTCAATTGCAACAGCGCTCAGGAATTGAACGCGCAGCCGCTTTGACGCTTCCCGGGCCATTGCCTCGACCAGTTTGGTAGGATAACAAAAAAGTGTTCGTGAGAGAGGCGGGATGGCGACGCGCATAGCGCGCGGATCGCCTCTTCAAGCTGGGCGGCGGCAATTCCGATGGTCAACCATCAGACACTGAGACGCTCTCAAGGCCGCAAGATCATTGCGGCGGCGGCGTTGTCGCTGCTTGTTCTGCGGGGATTGAGTCTTCTGGCGTTTGCCGGGCCATTGGCGGAATTGTCGAACTTTGTCGATCCTGTTCTTTCAGCTTTCTTTCTCGAAGAACACTGTGACCGGGCGGATGGCGAAACAGATCGCAAGGCGCCGCTCCAAGATTGCGCGGATTGCTGTGTCTTGTGCGCTTCCGCAGCGCCGGACCTGGCTGTTCCCGTCGCTTCGAACTCCAAGGGAACGATCTCACTCCTGACGCGCGCGAAGATTTCACCGTCGAAACTTGATCCAGACGAACTGCGCGCGCCGCGGCCGCCCGGGTTGATTGCAAATTGGTCTGCGACGTCGCCGCCTCGCAATTCATAGCAAGCATGATCGGCGTTTCAGGCGTCGCACACATTCGCTGAACGCGCTTCGCTCAGTCAGATTCGCTCCACCGCATAGGATTTGGAGTCGCGTTGCGCCACGCCCGCTCGACGAGGGCGCGGCCGACGAGCGGCTGCGCGCCCCAGACTTCTTACCAGGAATAAAAGAATGCTACGGAAACATCTCGCTCTTGGCGTCTCCGTCCTCACTTTGGCTCTCGCCGATTCAGATTATTCTGCGGCTCAGCAAGCGCTGCCAACGATCGAGATTGGCAAGCCCAGGCAGCTGGGAAGACAATCGCCCCAGACAACGACCCCCGCAAACTCGGACGGCCCCGGCAGGGACTCGGAACCGGGTCCTGCGATCGAAGGGGGACAAGGCTCCAGTCAACCGGCGCTGTTCACGAGAGGCGGAGGCTCGCTTGTGGCGCCCTCCATTCCTACGTTGCGCGCGCAACTCAACCGGACTGTCGGTTCAGTCGCCTTCGTCGATTCCAACACGCCCGAACAGCAGACGCGCTACATTGCAGATCTGAGGGACGCGCTAAAGGATACGCCCGGCGTCTTCGCTGAATCGCGATATGGCGCGGAACTTCGTCTCTCGGTGCGCGGATCGAATCTCACGCGCGACTATCACAATCGAGGGCTGGAGCTTCTGCAGGACGGCATTCCGATGACGTTCGCCGACGGCGCCGGCGACACCTATTCGATAGACCCTCACTATTACCGCGCCATCGAGGTCTATAAGGGCGGCAACGGATTGACTTACGGCGCGTCGACATTAGGCGGCGCCATCAACTTTGTTTCGCCGACGGCCTACACCGCGATCTCGCCCAATTATCTTAATCTCGAGGGCGGAAGCTTCGAGACCATACGCGGCCAGGCGCAGGCGTCCAGAATCATCGGAGACTTCGATGTCCTGCTCAACGGATCCTTCACGCATTCGCTCGGCTTTCGCGGCCATGAGAAGTCTGATTACTCGCTGATCAATGGCAACGCCGGATACAGGTTCTCGAACAATCTCGAAACCCGCATGTATTTCGGCTATTACAACACGCATCAGCAATTGCCGGGAACGCTCACTCTGGGACAGATCGCGGCGGATCCGAGGCTAACGCTGCCGCCTTTCGTCGAAGGCTTCGGCGCGTTTTATGGCAACTACGTCAATCCGGCGTCCGGCGACTGGGGATTTAGCGGCAATCAGGGCCGATATCAGCAAAACTACCGCATCGCCAACAAGACGACCTATGTCACGGATTTCGGCCAGCTCGACATCAATAGCTGGTACATCGGCCAATATCTGTATCACCCTGTCTTTGTCGTCATTCAGCAGAACACCAATAATTGGGGAGTCACGCCGCGCTTTACGTCGAAGCATGAATTGCTCGGCCACAAGAATGAAGTGATCGCCGGCGCGCGCGTCTGGGGCGAGAGCGGAAGCGACAAGTGGTGGACAAATTTCAATGGCGCGATCGCCAACCCCTATGGTTTGGCTGATCGCCCGACGCTCTTCAATTCGCTTGGCGCGCCGCCGTTTGGCAATGTCATTGGCGCCGGCTTTCCGGCATGGTCGTGGAACTCGCTGTCGCAGTTCGGATTCAACAACGGAAACAACGCGTGCGGTTTCGTCAATTATGCGATCATGCAGGACTGCCCGCTTGTCCCCTTTGTCCCGGTCGGGCAAAATCCACAGCTGCGGAACAATACGATCAACGCGTTCAATGTCGAATTCTATGGCGAGGACAGGTTTCACCTTACCGAAAATCTTATCGCGATGGTGGGGCTGAAATACATTTCCGATCGCAGGGCCACGGCGGCGCTGGGCGGAATTCCCTTTGAGCCTCTTACCGGTAGCGCTTCCAAGACCTATCACGGCTTGATGCCAAAGTTCGGAATGATGTGGCAGGCGACTCCGGATATTCAGGTCTTCTCCGATGTCACGCTGTCGCGCGACGTGCCCGACATGATCGATCTGACGCAAACGCTTTTTGCTCCACGACCGCCATGGCTTCCGAATTCGGAGGGTCTATTTGGATTTCAGCTGAATAATCTCAAGGCGCAAAAAGCTTGGACAGGCGAAATCGGCACGCGAGGCAAATACGACCGTTTCGCCTGGGATATTACGTATTACTACGCCAATATCTGGGACGAATTGCTGAAGTTCAACACCAGTCCCGCTTCCGGCACAGTGTCGGTCACGCGCAATGCGCCGAATACGGTCCATCAAGGCGTCGAGCTGGGCGGCAGCGTCGAAGTGCTTCGCGATTTGCAGGGCGAGGGCGCTGGCGACGTTTTGAAGATCGCCCAGATCTGGAACATGAATCTATTCGCCTTCAGCGGCGATCCGACATATGGAAACAATTGGCTCCCGGCGATTCCGCGTCATGTGCTGCGCACGACCGTCAGCTACAATACGAACGACGGGTTGTATATCGCGCCGCAAGTCGATTGGGTCCCCTCAGGCGCATATGTGGATTACGCCAATACGGTAAGGGCGCCGGGCTATGCCCTGATCGGACTGCAAGCGGGTCTGAAGATGGCCAATGGCCTCGAATGGTATGTGGATGCGCGCAATCTTGGCAATGTTCATTACGTCAGCGACGTCATCAGCGTCGCGAACGCCTTTCGACCGCCGTTCACGATCGCAACAGGCCTGTACGATTGGGTGCCGGGCAACCCACAGGCGTTCTATCCCGGCAATGGCGCGTCGATCTATGCCGGCGTGAAGTATCGCTTTTAGCGGCGAAATGTGCGTGGGTCAGCGAAGGTCTTGATTGGCCACGCTGACCCAAGCGCTCCCGTGAAGTTCAACGAAAATTGTTGAGAACGACGGTTCCGCCGGAGATAACCAAATCCGGATATTCGAGAGACTTAAAGTTGCCCAGCGGATCTCCCTTGACGGCAATGAGATCTGCAGGAGCGCCTTCTGTTAATTACGGCGACAGTTGCAACGCCACTGCCTGAGGCTCGGCGCGTTGCGGGAACAATCAAAGGGGAATCTTGATATTCGGTCTCGCGCGGCTGGGAGCGATCGCCTTTGCGACGTCGCGCGCCGCGGGATGAGTTCGTTTGAGCGCGATCTGGGTCAGCGGCGCAACGAAAGTGCGCGTGCTCGCGTCGCCCTCGATCGTGAATTGGCACATGATATTTTCACTGTGGCCGTTGTGGAAGACGTTGACGATACGCAACGTCGGCGAGGTTGATCCGATGATTTGCCTCGACTGCAGATAGCCAAGAAGCGGCTGTCTTGCATGTGCGGACGCTGGCAGGCTCCTTCTCAAACGATCGAGAAATGGATGTGCTGCGCGACGAAGTTCAATCATAGCTTCCTCTTAGAAAAGAATGGCTGCAATGCCACGAAATCAACCTGTCTTTGACCAGTCGGCTTCAGAAAATTGCAATCGCGTTTCGTTCTTCCTGCCCGTGGAGCCATCGACCCACCCGCTAAGGTAGTCGGAGGCCGTCGAACCGTTCAATCGTCGCGCCGGCTTGAACCACTTTGTTCCCTGCGCGGCTCGAGGGCGTCGCCCCCTCAAAAAGGAAGCGACGCCTCATTGTGTCAGAACTTGAGTTTTATGCCTGCCGAGAACGCGCGCGGCTGGCCGGCGAGGATGCCTGAGCCTTGCGCGGTGACCAGGCCGCCGGTCGGCCAGACCAGCGGCGTTTGGATCGGCGTGCCGGAGAGGAGAGAATTGGCCAGGACAAATGCGCCGGCGACATAGGTCCGATTGAAGACGTTCGAGACGTCGAAATAGAGCTCGATGTTCTTGAAATAGAAGTCTGTGAGATCGTGATTGTAGTGCGCGTTCACGTTGAACAGGCCGTAGCTCGGCAGCGTGGTGAAATTGGCGTTGTCGATCGTATAATCGCTTTTGAAAACATATTCGACGTAAGCGCCGAGACCCGAAAGGTCGCCGTAGGGCTGGTCGTATCCAAAGCGCGTCGTCAGCGTATGCATCGGCACATTGGGAATTCGGTTGCCCGAGCGATTATAAAGAGCGGGCGCGCCGCCGGCCAGAGCAACCGGCGGGAAGCCGGCCGTCACCGATCCGAGATCGTCCCAATAAGTGGTGAAGAACTGATCGTTGAACGTATAGGCCATGATCATCCGCCACCCCTCATAGGGCCGCCAATCGCCATTGAGTTCGACGCCGCGGTGGATGGAGGACGGGATATTTTGCGAATAATTAATGAACCCGTTTGTCAGCGTCAGGAGTTCGTTGCGATGCCACTCGTTGAAACCGGTGACGCTGAGGGTGAGATCGGGGCGGGGCGTCCAGTCGATTCCGAGATCGACGCCCATGTTGGTCTGGGCCTTCAGCGGATTTTGCCCGACGCCGTTCCGGGTAGTGGTGAGAAACACGAATGTCGGCGTGCTGTAGCCGGTCGAATAGCGCGCCCGCACTTGCCACTCGGGACTATAGCGATAGGTCAGCGACGCTTCCGGCGCGGTGTTCCAGTAATCATTGTCGACGGCGACCTGAGTGGGAAATCTGGGCGCCAGATTGGCGGGGTAATTATAGGCGGTGTTGACGCCCCAAACGCGATTCCAGTTGGTGCTGAACCCCACGACGCCCGTCAGGCCCGGAGCAAGAGCAATCTCTTCGCGCGCGCGCAAACCGATGTTCGACGTGTAGGAATCGATCTTGCCGACCTGGGCGCCGATTGCGCCGCTATACCATCTATTGGCGATCTGGTTGAAGAGCGGGTTGGTGGTTTTGGCGTTGCTGTAGAAGAACTGCAGGAAATGCGTCGCCGGAAATCCAAAGATCGGCACGTGACTGGTAATGTCGGTCTGCGCGGTGATGCCCACCGTCGGACCCCTCAAAGCCACGGGGCCGCCCTGTCCGCCCGGCCCAATGATCGGCGGCGGCCAAGTGCCGTTGATGATATCGAGATAGTCGTAAGTAAATTGCGACCGCCAGGTGGTGGCGTTGTCGAAATCATGCTCGAACTGAACGCCGCCAATCTGTCTGACGGAGTTTGCATGCGTGCCGAGCTGCCAGACGCTTTGGCGCGTGAGCGCGCCGGATATGCCGTTCACCGGCACGTTCAGATTGTTGCACAAGTTGAGGTTCTGAGAGACCGCGATCGAGCATCCATAATTTTGTTGAAATGGATTGAGATAGTACACATTGATATTTTCTCGGTTGATGAACTCCGATCTCAGATTATTGGCGATATATTTCACGATAACGCGATCGGTTGGGGTCACGTCCCATCTGCCGAGAAACTTGGCTTGCTTGCCTGAGAAAGAATTGCGGGTCCAGCCGCTGCTATTGGCGTCGGACGCGAAAAACGCCAGATCGAAGTCGCCGAGCGTGCTGTCCTTCACCGCCTTGCCGACGCGCACGTAATTGTTGACATAGCCGAAGCTGCCAAATTCCGAACCTGTGTGGACGCCGTCGATTTCGGCGCCGGAAAAGGACCGAAAATTGATCGCGCCCCCATAGGCGTAATTGCCGAAGAGCGCCGAGGATGGTCCGCGATAGACGTCGACGGCGGCATAGGAGTGCGGATCGAGCATATCGGTGCGGCCATTGCCGTCGGCCGTGGTGATCGGGAATCCGTCTTCGTACATCATGATGTTGCGGACGCCGGTCGGGAACCCGACGCCAAGCCGATTGCCGGAGCCGCGTATCGAAATAAACAGATCCCGCGCATTATTGCCCTGCTGTATGGAGACGCCGGGGCTGTATTCCAACACTCTCCGGACATCCGCGAGCGGCGTCGGCTTGAGGAATTTGGTGTCGACGATCGTGACGGTCTCGCCGGGCGGATCCCGGTAGATCGGCAGCTTCGCGCGGGCCGGATTGAAGCCAGGCGCATATCCCCCTTCGCCCGCCGTCGACTCTCTTACGGCCGGAATCGGCGCGCCGACCGTCGGTCCGCGCGGCGCGCCGCGAACGCCCGGGCCCGCGCGAAGCCGGCCGCCAATATCGATCGTCGGAAGCGTCTGCTGCGCATGGGCGATGGGGGCGGAGGAGAGGAGCGCGAGCGCGCCGAGCGCGGCTCCATGCATCAGTTTCGATCGGGAGCTCATTTTATGTTCTTTCGTAATCGGGGTTGAAACTCAGTCGGAGGACGCATGCGATGGGCCGTTCGCGGCCGCTGCGGGTTTCCACGGGTCGGCGAAACGTTGCGAC
>NZ_JBFWNB010000024.1:0-49520 GCF_050251305.1 Methylocystis sp.
GTTCTTTGAGCAGTTCGCGGTTTTTGACAATGTCGTCTTCATGTATCGACAGACGATAAGCTCCCCACCTCGCGGCATATTCGAGAGCTTCGATCCCGGCCTTTTCGATTTTTGCGTCTGTTTCTTCGTTTCTGGGAAGTTTAACTTCAACATTGATCCAGCTCTTTCTGGGGCGGAACGCAACGAAATTGAAGGGCTGGCCGTCTTTTGATAGTCCGATATAGAACTTGTTGTATTTAAGCTCTAATGAAGGTTCGATTTCCCGCGCAATAGCTAACAAATCGTCCGCAAACTTGACGGTCGCCTTCGTTCCGCGCTTTTCCCAATAGGCCCGATCGGTCGGAGCTGCTTCGGCGTCCTCGTCTTCATCAACCAAGCCACGGGCTAATTCGTCCATGACTTTCGTGAAAACCAGGGTCGTGTGATTGCCGACCTTGAACGCCTGCATTTGGATAGCAACCAGCGGGATGGTTCCGTTGAACAACGAGACGACATTGAGGAAACGGCTGGTTATGTCCTCGGCGATAAGCACGGCGCAGTGCTCATACTGCGGGTAACGCTTCCGTTCGATGTCCCAGTATTCGATCGTGCGGATGATATGCGCCTCGTCGGTCGAGCCAAGCTGGATTTCGACCTCGTAACGGCGCTTTGTTTCCGGGTCCTGAAGGAGAAGGTCGAGCCTTCCTGCTCTCGGCTGAACGCGCTCTTTATCGCGTAGCACCAGCTCACCGAGACCAAGAATGCCGGGGTCTCCGGCAATCAAGTCTTGCACCCATTTCTCATTAAGCTCTGGATGAAATTTCAATGAAATGCGTTCGGCGCGCGTAAAATCCATTTTTTACCTTTCGGGGAGACTTTTGTGTAACAGCTAAGTTTTAGCCCCATCCTTGTCCCCAAAGCAGCTTTCAGAACACAGCTAAGAGGTTCGGGGGTTGTGCCGTGAGAGCAGCAAGCTTTCCCGTACTTTGCCGAGAATCGCTTCACGTGCGGCGTTGGGCGATGGCTTGCTCTTCGGGAGCGAGATTCCCAGTTCCTTTGCAATAAAGAGCAGGTCGGCGGCGGGCTTGTCACGCACGGCACGCTCAGCCTCATCAGGGGCCCCAGAGGCGGCGAGCGCCACTATCTTCCGTAAAGCCGCGCGAGAGCTTGGTCTGTCCGAACCGGACGCCCGCCGCTCGAAGAAGGCTCTTCAACTCGCGAATGCTATCGCGCCTATTTCGCCCGCCTCGTCCTCTCTCCGGCAGAGAAGCGTGAAGGCTTCGAGAACGACGAGCTTTAGGTTGAAGCCTTTTAAATTCTGTCACGCGCCACGCAACACATCAAGCGAGTGTCACTGCATAGCGTGCCCGTTTTTTGAAGGAGTCGGGCCATTACTTGCTCCTCAAATTAACATTCGAGGGGTCGTTTAAAAAAATGATCGTCGTTGGTGTAGATGGCTGCCATGCGGGCTGGATTGCGGGGGCTGATGTCGGGGGCGACATCTCGATGAACTTGCACCCAACATTCGATGACCTTCTCAGATCATGGAAGGCGGCGGATTGAACTTAGCGAGCGAAAACCTGGCGGCGAAGGCACCAACCTAAGCCTGCGACGTCGACCGACGCGCGTTGCGCTCGACAAAGTTCCTGAGATCGGACAGGCGATAACGCACGGCACGGCCCATAGTCACGAAGATCGGCCCGTAGCCCGAAACGCGCCATTTGGCGAGCGTATTGGGCTACAGCTTCAAGATTCTTGCGGCCTCTTCCGTTGTGACCAACTCTTCAATTTGCAGCGCCATGGACATTGCTCCTGACGGAGTTCGGAGCTTGCACCATGGCTGGAATGGAATGCATCCGCACGCGACTGGGCGCTGAGGTGGGCGCTTGTGCGACAGACGCACTCCCTTTTTCGAAGCCTGAAAGCCTCGCCCGGCGAAACGCTCACTGATATCCTTCCCGCCTATGCGTCGCCCTGCCCCGCCGACAATCGCAGACCTTCGCACTGAGGGCGTCGCTGGCGCACCGGTCTGGCGCAGAGGGCTTGGTTTCGCCCTACTTGCTCTGTTCGCCACTAGGGTGTTCGCCGCATCTCCAATAATCGCAAGACCGGATGATGAGTCTGCCTGTCGAAATTCAGAACGTTGGTGGACGCTTGACCAACAAATCGAGGGGTGCACCGCTCTCATTGAGTTACGAAGCAAGTCGCGATTTGCGCTCGCCTGGGCGTATCGTTCCCGCGCTAACGCCTATAAAAAAAAGGGCAATTTCCCCCGCGCAATTGCAGATTATGACACAGTAATTAAGATCAACCCGCAAGACGGATTGATGTATATTTTCCGAGGGCTATCCCATGCCGCGAAAGGGGATTACGACCGGGCGATCGCCGACTACAGCAAGGCGCTTCAACTTAATCCAAAAAATAACGCGGCAGCATATTTATACCGTGGCTACGCTTATACCGTAAGGCGTGATAACGACAGAGCGATCGCTGATTACAATAAGACGATAGAATTAGATAAAAAGCATATCGTTTTAGCATATATATACAGAGCTTATAACTATGTTATTAAGGGTGCTTACGATCTTGCGATTGCAGATTGCGATAGAGCTATAGAATTAGATCAAAATAATGCATTGGCTTATCTAACTCGTGGCGAGGCATATGCTGGCAAGGGTGACCGTGACCAAGCGATTGCCGACTATAATAAAACGCTGGCGCTTGATTACAAGAACTCCACGGCATGGAACCTTCGTCATTATCAATATGAAATGAAAAATCGCGAAAGAGAAGCTCTCAACAAGCGTCTTGGAATGGCTAGTGATCATAGAGACGAACCTAGCAGATTTGATCTGCGAACGGTACTATTGCTAACTATTATACAGTTTATTGCGATAATTTATCTAGCAAACAAGAGCATAGAGTCCAAAACAAATGAGCTTGTTTTCGGTCGTCACAACGCAAGCAAGTTTGGTAAGGCATTGCGGCGCATTGCTGCGATTATATTTTTGTTATCTTGGCTCCATGTTTTCTTGTCATTTCTTATTCCTCCACCGCCTCCCCCCGGTTGACGCAAGCTTCCCTCGACGTTCAACGCCCGCGCCGAGACGGTCGCCGAGAAGCCGATGTTCCGAGGGGCGTTCAAATCGCGCCGCTGCGTCATTCCAGCATCCGGCTTCTACGAATGGACAGGCAAAGCCGGCTCCAAGACGCCTCACTAGTTCAGCGCGCCAACACGGCGAGCGAGGTCTATGCGGACACGGCGTATCGCTCGGCGAAGAATGAAGCGATGCTCTCACTGTCAATCGGCGTTGAAGTTTGACCCCGTATCGGCGTCCAACATTGCCCCCTTTGTTGCGCGCGTCGTGACGGAAGGAGGGCGTAGCCCGACTGGAGTTATGATGCGCGCGGCAGGGTGATCAGGCGCGGTTCTTGAAGCGCCAGCTTTCGTTGCCAGTTTCGACGATGTCGCAGTGATGGGTAAGACGGTCGAGCAGCGCTGTCGTCATCTTCGGATCACCAAAGACACTCGGCCATTCGCCGAAGGCGAGATTGGTCGTGACGATGATCGATGTTCGCTCATAAAACCGGCTGATGAGATGGAACAGGAGCTGGCCGCCGGCCTGGGCGAAGGGCAGATAGCCGAGTTCGTCGAGAATGACGAAGTCAAGACGAGTCAGATAGTCAGCGAGCCGTCCCTGGCGTCCGGCGCGCGCTTCGGCTTCGAGGCGATTGACGAGATCGACGGTGGTGAAGAAGCGCCCGCGCGAGCCGGCGCGAATGCAACTGCGGGCGACGGCGATCGCGAGATGCGTTTTGCCCGTCCCAGTTCTGCCGACAAGGACGACGTTGCGTTGCTGGGCGATGAAGGCGCCGCCGGCGAGATCGCGCACCAATCCTTCATTGATCGGCGTGTCCTTGAAGGCGAAGTCGTCAACGTCCTTGGCGAGCGGCAGTTTTGCGATCGTGAGCTGGTATTTGATCGAGCGCGCCTGCTTTTCCGATATCTCGGCCTTAAGCAGATCGCCGACGAAGCGCTGGGGCTCGTGTTTACGCTTGAGCGCCGTAGTGAGCGTCTCGTCGTAGGCGCCGCGCATGCCATAGAGCTTGAGTTTGCCCATCATGTCGAGGACTTCGGTTCTTTCCATGGTCACGGGCTCCTGAGCTGATCGTATCTGGCGCAGTCGGCGATCGGCGCATGCCGCAGTCGAAGCGCCTGCGGAGTCGCTATGATTGCCGATGGTTCGGGATCACGGCGACGCGCGAGGATGTTGAGGATGACGTCGGCGGAATGGACGCCGTTTTCGAGCGCTTCGGCGCAGGCGGCGTCGACCGCCGGCAATCCGTCGGTGAGCACGGCGGCGAGGATGGCGACCATCTGGCGGTCGCCGTCGTCGGAGCCGACGAGCTTGCGGCGCACGCGCTCCAGCGCTCCGGGCAACACCCAGTCCTTGAACGGCGCCCCGTTCCTCAGCGCGCCCGGCTTTCTGGCCAGAACCGGCACAGTGCCATGGGTCGTAGATCGTCTCTCCGCGTCCGAAGCAGCGCGCATGTTCGGCGACGACGCGCCCATCCTGGCGGATGACGATGCGATCGGCATAGGCGTGGATCTCGACGGGGCGTCCGACAGCGCCGGCGTTCACCGAGTATTTGTTGTTGTCGAACCGAACCAGGCAGGTCTTCGACACGGAAGCCGGCAGCGCGTGGAAGCCATCAAAGCGCCCGCGATAAGGAATGAGCCTGGGCCGCTCTTCCTCGAAGACCTCCCAGACCGTTTTGTCGGCGCATTCCGGATGCGCATGCGCCTTGGCGTAGGCGATGCATTTATCCATCAACCACGCATTCAACTCGTCGAAAGTTTTGAACCGCAGGCGCGGCGTGAAGAAGCGTTCGCGAACAAGACCAACCTGGTTCTCGACCTGACCCTTCTCCCAGCCGGACGCCGGCGTGCAGGCCACAGGCTCGATCAGATGATGCGAACACATTTGCAGGAAGCGGCGATTATACTGCCGATCCTTGCCGATGAAGATCGTTTCCACCGCCGTCTTCATATTATCGTAGACGCCACGTGCGCAGGCGCCCTTGAAGAAGGCGAAGGCGCGCTCATGCGCATCGAAAACCATCTCCTGCGTCTCGCGCAGATAGGCTCGGGCGATAAACATCCGGCTGTGACAGAGACGTAGATGCGCGACCTTCACGGTCATCGTCACGCCGTTCATCAGAACGATCTCGTGGCTCCAGTCGAACTGATAAGCCTCGCCAGGCGCAAAACTGAGCGGCACAAAGGCGCTCGCCATCTCGCTCGCATGCTCGCGCGCCCAACTCCGGGCGTATCGCCGCACCGCATCGTAGCCGCCGTTATAGCCAAGCGCCCGCAGTTCTTCGAACACTCGGATCAGCGTCAACCGCTCGCGCGCCGGCTTGGTTGCGTTCGCCACGAGCATTCGATCGATCTCAGCCTTCCAGGCGCCGAGTTTGGGACGCGGCTGGACCTCCCGTTCATAGGAAAACGACGTCTCGCCTGATCGCAGAACCTTGCGAACCGTATTGCGCGATATCTTCAGATCGCGGGCAATCTCCTTAATCGACTTGCCCTTCTGAAAATGCTCCCGCCGAATCCGGCCAATCGTCTCCACAACCAGCATCCCCCACCGCCCGCTCGATGCCAAAGCGGGCAGACCTGCAAGCGGTTCTCAAGGGGGTCAATTTTGGACGCCGATCCCCCGGCTTAGGGGGTCAAATTTGCACGCCGAAACACAAAGTCATCTTGAATCCGTCCGGTTTTGACCCGAGACGGATGGTCCTCCCGAATAACCAATGTCCGATAGCACCAAATGCAAACATCCAGCGACCGCAGTTTGAAACTCGTTTAGCGGGCCGTTAAATACGCAGCGTCCTCCTGCGAGGTATTCGATGCACTTGCTATCATCACATAATCGCTCCGAGTTCTTGGCTTGCCCGCAGCTAATCCGGTTCGACTACGTTGAGGGCCGCGACGGATTTGAGCCGACCCTGCTTATCAAGAGCAGCACCCTTCTATTGAAATATGTAGTGTTGGGCGCGCCCATGCAGCTTGGCTTTGCCAAGTGTGAGGGTCGCCTACTCTGCGCGTTGAAGGTATGCGACGACGGCGACAACGGCGGCATTCTTTGGTCCGTTGTCGAGCGCGAAGAAGAATTGAACGGCATTCGCGGCTTGGCGACCGGTGAACCGCTTGTGGGATTTCTATTCAACGAACTTGCCGTAAATGTCGCTTGGAATGACTTGCCAACGCCCCACGCGCTAAACCGCCTGTCAATGTGGGCAGATAGCGTCGCACTAGGTCGAGTTGACCACTCGGCAATAAAAGTCACGATAGAACCATTACTCGACCGTCTTCATCGTCACGCTGACGACCACGATTGGTTGGTATTGGAAATCGGCAGCAGGTCCGATTGGAAAGCCGTCCAAAACTACTTTATTACAGCGGGTGCCTGGTCCAGTCTCATTGACCTGTTCGACGCGGACGAAGGCAACCAGCAAGAGCAATTAGGCGTTTGGCTTACCGACAATCTTCAGCCTTCGGGTGTGTATCATAGCCCAAAAATATCTAAGGCCTCCGGAACGCGCGAACTGACCGATATACTGCTAAGCCACGCGTTCGGCTCAGTCCTGATTGAATCCAAGACGCTTTCGATATTCGCTCGCGAAAAGCTACCAGACAGGGCGAAGCTAAAGCGCGATGTTTCGACTCATATCGGCAAGGCGTTCGCCCAACTGCGCGGTGCCATCAGGGCGCTTAAGTCCGGCCTTCTAGTGACAAGTCCGAAGGGAGATACGTTGTCGGTCGAACGGGAGAAGCCCGCCCACGCTATCGTTGTCATCCCTGATTTGAAACTTGTCGAAGACCCCGCCGCCTACGGGATCGATTTCATGCGGGATTTCATGGGCGCGACGGGCGGTTTCGCTCATCTGCTGGATCTTTCGGAGTTGCTACGGATCGTGCAGGCCGCCGAAATGATTGCCGCGCGGGGCGAGATGATTACGCCAATGATGGCGTTCGACTACTACCTTATGCAGCGGGCCGAAACGGCCGCTGACGCTGGCACGCTTTGCATCGAAATGCTGCTGCACTTTGTCGACGATGAAACGACGGCAGGCTGAATGCGTTGCAGAAGGGCAGACGACGCACATGATAGAACGCAAGGGCATCGACTCGCTCGGTCCTGACTCTGCGCCCTAGCGATCATCTGCGCGACGGCCTTGGCGTCGGCGCCGGAGAGCCGATTTATGAGCCCGCGCCGGCTCGGGTCTTCCTCGAAGTAGACGCACGCGAGCGCGACGTCGTTCGCGTCTTCGACAACGAAGGACTCGGCGGCCTTGCGGATGCGCAGGGGCAGGGCGTAGGGCGGCGGCGCCATCTCTTCCGGGCCTCTGTGATTTGGCCTAAGAACGCTCATGGGCTGGCGCGGGCAGCATAACCGGGATCGCGACGAGGAACGCGAGTGGCAAGAGCTGCCGCTGCGCGAGCGATATGACTGGCCGAGCATCGCGCTGTTCGTGATCTTTCTGGCCGCATTCACTTACGCGCTTTGGAGGGGCGGATAAGCTTCACTTGAGCCGGTGCGGCGTCGGGTGCCAATCTCCATCCCGGGGGTTATGGGATGCGCAGAGCGCTTTTCCTCGCTGTCATTCTCGTCGCCTTCGCCATGGCGCGGGCAGAGGCTTGCAGCGGGTGCGGATGCCGCGGGGGACCCGGCTACCGCGCGCCTGACGGGCGCTGCGTCGGTTGGGCCGATATCGGGCGCAAGTGCGGGAGCCCGCCGGAGACACGCTGCACGCCCGAGGGTCCGAACGCGGGCGCAGCTGATGCAGCGAAGTTCGGCGTCATGGCGATCGAATCCAAGCAACCTAAAGGAGCGGCGCCGAAGTGATCGCGGCCAAACCACAAGGAAAAGCCTCATCGGCGAAGGAACGCCGTCGCGCCGCAGCGCTCGCCGCCACTGAGCGCGCCATCAGCGTGGCGACGCCAGAGCAGCTTCAGGCGATCGCCGAACGGCTCTTGGCCCTCGCCATAGCCGCCCGCATGGCGAAGCGACCGCGTGAGGAGCAGGCGGCCCGGAACGTGCTCGCCCTTGCCGAGCGCCGGCTGGCGGAATTGCGGGGGGCGACTGATAGCTTCGGCGCAAGAGTGCGACTGGTGGGTCATCGGGCCGAAAGCGCGAAAGATGAAATATGCTGAGTTGCCGCAGGAAGGCGTCCGGTTATGACCCGAAGCGGATATCCTAGTCAGTGGATGCGAGCCACATCAGTGCGTGGAGGTGCAGCATGAGATACGCGCTGTACTCTTCCGATGTTCTCGAATTCATCGAGACGAAGTACGGGATTACTTGGAACAGAGTCGGCCTAAAGCGCGTTCCCGCCGCGGCATAACGAGTCTTCCGGAGCTATCCCCAAGATTTCAGCTTTAAAGGAAATGATCAGGCGAGGTCGCCGATACCCCCGACCGAAGCAGGAAAACCCTTCGAAGAAAGGCAGTTCCCATGCAGGCTTATGAAGCGAGTATGCTTTATAAGCTCACGCGGTGGGAGCAAGCTGTCGCGATCGAGTAGAAGTTTGCACGAGGCGATTTGGGGATGAGCCATGCATGGTACCTGCGATGCGGTGGTAATTGGAGCGGGTCACAATGGGTTGACCTGCGCGGCCTATCTCGCAAAGGCCGGCCTATCTGTGCTGGTGCTTGATGCGTATGATCGGGTTGGCGGGCAGTGCACATCGGAGGAGCTGACCCTCCCAGGCTACCAGTCGGACGTCCACGCTATCGGCTACCAGTTCGCTAACCTATCCCCCACGCCGGACGAGCTGAAGCTTGCCGAGCATGGCTTTGAGTTGATCCGTTCCAACCCGAACATCGTGCACGTTTTCCCGGACGGTACCAGCAACGGCCTCTTCGCAACTATTGACGAAACCTGTGAGAGCATCGGGAAGTTCTCGAATAGGGATGCACAAACCTGGCGCACCCTCTTTGAGGGCTACCTAGCGCAGAAGGAAGCGATCACGGCGTCCGTCAACTACCCTCCAATCTCCTTTAGCGACCAAACGGCGGGTCTTTCGTCTCCGCGGGGCGGCTTTGACCTTTTCCGATTTCAGCTCCAATCGGTTAGAGCTTGGGCGGACGAAGTCTTCGAGGCTCCTCAAACCAAGCTGCTGGTTGGCACATGGGCAGCTCACGTGGGTGTCGCCCCTGATGATGGTGGTGGTGCCAGCCTGGCTTCCCTCTTCAATACGGTGATCCAGGACGGCGGCAACAATCTCGTCAAGGGAGGCATGCACAACCTGCCGCGCGCCCTGGTCGCAGTCATTCAGGCGCATGGTGGTAAAGTGCGCACGGGAACAAAGGTCGAAAAGATCTGCGTCGTAAATAGCAAGGCGGTGGCGGTTCGCCTTCGTGACGGTGAAGAGATCGAGGTGGGTACGCTCGTCGCTTCGAGCGCGGATCCGCGTCACCTAGCATTGGATCTTCTAGGTGAGGACGTGATTGGAGGAGACGTTGCCGCCAACATCCGGAGGTACGAATACGGTCTTGCCGCGATGTCTGTTTTCCTCGCGCTTGACCGCCCGTGTCACTACACGGCGGGCGAAATGCCAGCGCGTTCGCCTGCGGTGCACTGTACACCGGCAAACTTCGAATATCTTGGTCAGGTGTTCCTTGAGGTTCGCAGTGGCCTGCTTCCTTCGGAGCCCTTTTGCGCTCTCTGGAACGAAGGGAGTATCGATCCGAGCCGTATCCCTCCCGGTAAAGGGCTGCTGAAACTTTTCATTGCGCCTGTCCCCTATAAGATCAAAGGAGATGCGGTAGGCACGATTTCGGCCACAACTTGGGATGAAGCGAAGGAACCATTCGTCAATCGCCTTATCGCACGGCTCGAGCGCGACTTTGTTCCCGATCTTCGGCAGCGGATCGTCGCCGAAGCTATCCAAACGCCCGTTGATTTCGAACGCCTACTGCCGAGCTGTTACCAAGGCACCGTTATGCACGGATCCATGGTTGCTTATCAGATGGGAGCAATGCGGCCGATCCCAGAACTCAGCGGTTACAGGGCCCCAGTCTCAAATGTCTACTTGTGCGGGGCCGGAAGCCATCCGGGTGCTGGCATCTCAATGCTCCCAGGTCGAAATGCGGCCCAGGTGATCTTTCGCGACCTTGGCATCGACTTTGCGAGGACGCTCGCTGCTTATTAGGACCGGAATTGGCGCTAAGCGGTCACCGCTGCGTCCAGTCGTTGAGGCTCTATCAGCGTCGGATCGGCGTCAGCGACGCCCGAGCGGTTCACCCGAGGCGAGACGGTCCATTCCTGCAACACATCCTCAGGGGGCGCGCCCAAAAGCGCGCCAGGATCGCCACCCGCCATCCACGCGCCCACGTCGCGCCAGTCGAGAATGACCGGCATCCGATCGTGGTAGCGCGCCATCCAATTGTTCGCGGCGCCGACGATGATCGTGGCGGAGTCGACCTGCGCGTCGCTTTCAGGGTCACGCCACGTCTCCCATAGACCGGCTAGGGCCAGCGGTTCGCCACCTGGCGCGCTAAAATAGTGGGGCGTCTTGGAGCCCGCCTTGCCCGTCCATTCATAGAAGCCGGAAGCCGGAATAATGCATCGGCGGGCCTTGAAGGCCGATCGGAACATCGGCTTCTCGGCGACAGTCTCGGCGCGCGCGTTGAACGTTGAGGGAAGCTCGCTGAGCGGCTTCTTCCACCAAGATGGCAGAAGGCCCCAACGCATCGGAACAAGCTCATTGCCGGCCGCCGCAGGCCGGATGACTTCGATCTGTGTCGTCGGCGCGATGTTGTAGCGAGGCGCCAGGTTGCGCGGCTGTCCGATCAGATCGGCGAGCCGGCGAAGCTCCTCCCAAGACAGATGCTGTGTGAAGCGTCCGCACATGGCGGGGAGCATAGCATGTACTTTCGCTCGCTAGGATCGGCAGGGTTTTACTTTGCTCCGCGTCGTGCCTGAGACCATGTGCGATAGGCTCCAGGCGTCATTCCGGAATATCGCCGAAAGGCCCGACGAAAGCTTGTCTCGTCGGAGTATCCCGAGGCGGCGGCGAGCTGCTTTACTGAACTTCGCGTCGTTTCGAGCAGCGTGCGCGCAGTTTCAAAGCGAACGCGGTCAAGAAAGTTTTTCGGCGTTTCTCCAGAAGCCTCTTTGAGACGCCGGTGTAACGTTCGGTCCGAAACCTTCAGCGCGCGCGCTAGGTCGATAGTCGTGAATGGTGCGTCGCCAGCTTGGCGCACGAAGTGCTCTGCCTCCAACAGGAACGGATTGGAGGCAGATAGATGGCCCGGCGGAACATAGATCGCCTGTGTCGACGGAACCGTGTCAACGACAGTGAAGTCCGCCGCTTTTTTTGCTGCTTCCGCTCCGAGCAGTGCCCGGATGATATGGAGCGAAAGGTCGATCCAAGACAACGGGCCGCCAGCTGTAACAACTCTGCCGTCCTCGATAAGCGAGGCGCCCCAGGCTGCGTCTGCGTGCGGATACCGGGCTTTTAACTCGTTGTGCCTCCACCAGGTTGTGGTGCAGCGGCGACCGTTCAAGAGCCCTGCTTCGCCAAGTAGAAACACTCCATTGCAGGAGCCTGCGATGATCGCTCCGAGCGCATGCTGGCGGCGCAGCCATGCAGCTGCTGCGCCGATGGCGGGCGTTGGCGGTAGCGCATGGCTACCGTCGCACACATAGCCTGGGACGATGACTGCCGCGCAGCCGTCGACCGAGTCGAAACCCGCATCGACCTCGAAGCGCCTTCCGGCTCCGTCACGCACAGCTTGACCGTCATAGCTGACGGTCATCACGTTGTAGGGCCCTGGCGCGCCATTCTTTGCCAGCATCCGCCGGCTCAGGGTCAACATGTCCGCAGCGCCGATGAACCCCAGACCTAGACAGCTCTCAAAGCCAAGAATTGCGATGTCCATTTCCGCCCAATCCTTGTTGGCGAATTTTGCCTCAACATTGGCAAACCAGCTGTCAGACTATGCAAGGGTAATGGCGAACTCGCCAAGCTGTAAAGGGCGTCCCGAAGCGCGACTCTAAATGCAGCCGAGAAATCATCGTCATTTTTCGGTTGAACCGGAGGAGAGAAAATGAGCGTAACGACGCAGTCGACGGCAGGCGCAATAGATCGCGCTGAGCCGATCGTCGAATTGAAGGGAATGTGGATCGGGCTTGCGGTGCTGAACGGCTTCTATCTGGTCGTTCGCATCTACGAGCAGATCTATGGCTGGCGCGCTGGCCTGGACTCGTTTGCGCCGGAGTTCCAGACGTATTGGATGTCGATCCTTTGGACCGAGATCCCGCTTGAGCTGATCTCTGGCCTTGGACTTGCCGGCTATCTTTGGAAAACGCGTGTTCGCGACATGTCGAGCGTGACGCCGCGTCAGGAGATGAAGGCCATCGCCGACAATGCGGCTTGGCTCGTGGTCTATGCTGCCGGCATCTACTGGGGCGCGTCCTTCTTCACGGAGCAGGACGGCACCTGGCACATGACGGTGATACGCGACACAGATTTCACGCCGTCGCACATCATCGAGTTCTACATGAGCTACCCGATCTATTCGATTCTCGCGATCGGCTGCTTCTTCCATGCAAAGACGAGAATCCCATACTTTTCTAAGGGCTATTCGCTTGCCTATCTGATCGTCTCGATCGGACCTTTCATGATCATTCCGAACGTTGGCCTGAATGAATGGGGCCATACCTTCTGGTTCATGGAAGAGCTGTTCGTTGCGCCGCTGCACTGGGGTTTCGTTTTCTTCGGCTGGATGGCGCTCGGCGTGTTTGGCGTCGTCATACAGCTGTTGCTGAACATTCACCGTGTGATCGGCAAGGAAGGCGTCGAACTTCTGACTGGAACCTGATCGAGTCCGGTCGGAACGCAGGTTTTCCCACGAACCAGCGGCCCGAATTAGACTCCCCCTAAAATTGTCGAGCTCAGGCGCCTTCTGGTCCCACTCGGTCCGGAAGGCGTCGTTTTCTGTTGCAAATTGCTGGGCGAGGTCCGACCACGGCGCCAGTTGCCTTTTTCCCGCTCCTATGTGGATCATTTGTGGGGAGCGAGGGGCGGGCGCGGCGCTAGATGTCTGACAGCCTTTTGCGGATCCGGTCCTCCGCTTCAGTGATCTCGGGCGTCATGGCCTCGCCGAAGTCGGCCGCTTCATAGAGCGGACGGATTTCGATCTCGCTAGGGCCTGGCATCGGGTTGGGGCATCGCTTCACCCATTCGACCGCCTCCGCCATATCCTTGACCTCCCATAGCCAATAGCCGGCAACCAACTCGGTCGTCTCTTCGAATGGGCCGTCATAGACGGTTCGGTCGGCCCCGTTGAACGCTACGCGCTTACCGCTTGAGGAGGGCTGGAGACCCTCGCCGGCGAGCATGACGCCGGCGCTCACCAATTCCTCGTTGAACTTGGTCATCGCCTCCAGGAGCTCGGTCGACGGCAGGAGACCGGACTCGCTTTCCAGCGTCGCTTTCACGAGAACCATGACGCGCATGGGCTGTCTCCTCGGTTCGCAGTCGGGTGGGTCCGATCCGCTGACCGGTCGGCTCGCGCGGAGAGCATATCGCGAGGCGAGAAAGCCGTGCGAGTGGTGTCAGAAATCTTGTCCACGCAACTGTGCATTTCTACGCTTCAATCCATCCCGGCTTATTGGCCAAATATTGGACAAAACGCAGAAATTGGTCAGTCGCACTTCGGCGTAAGTTACTGATTTTAAAGGTGGCGCGCCCAACGGGAATCGAACCCCTGTTTTCGCCGTGAAAGGGCGGCGTGCCTAGACGACCGGCGTGTTACCGTCCGGTATGACGTGGTCGCGCGCGCCGATCTCCCGGCAGACGAAGCGTCGCGTTTTCGGAAGATCGATGAACGTGAATCCCGGCGTCGTGCCGATCGCTTCTAAGGGCACGACCCCTTAGGTCGTGTGGACAGTTATCGCATCCACAGGACGATTGCGGCGATTGTTATGACTGCCCGATAATTTTGGGCGGTCTTCTCGAAACGGGTTGCGACGCGGCGGAACTGCTTGAGCTTTGAGAAGCAACATTCGACGAGATGTCGCTGGGCGTAGAGATTCTTGTCGAGCGGATATTTGATCGCACGCGACGGGTTGTTGGGGATGACGGCGCGCGCGCCCTTGGCGGCGATGACGTGACGCAAGTGATCGGCGTCATAGGCGGCATCGGCCATGACGACCTCCGCAGGCAATCCCTCGATTAAAGCGGCGGCTTGCGGCGCATCGCCCTTCTGACCTGCGGTCAGCGTGAACCGCACAGGGCATCCCAAGCCGCGAACGGCCATATGTATCTTGGTGCTCAAGCCGCCGCGCGAGCGACCAATCGCCTGATCTTCAGGCCCCCCTTTTTCGCCCCGGCGGCATGCTGATGCGCCCGGACGATGGTGGAGTCGACGATGAGATATTCGAAGTCCGGATCATCGGACATCGCCTCGAAAATTCGCCACCAGACCCCCTTGAGGCTCCATCGACTGAAACGCCGGAACACGCTGTTCCAATCCCCAAACGCTTCTGGAAGATCACGCCAGGGAGAGCCCGTGCGCACGATCCACAATACGCCCTCTACAAACATCCGGTTGTCGCGGCCGGTCGAGACCTTCTGGTCGGGCCGGCCTATGATCAACGGCGCCATCCGCTCCCAAGCCGCATCGGTCAAAACCAGTCGATCCATCACACCCAAGGCCGCCTCCCCAAAGGCAGCCTTGAATCTGATTTGCGCCCAAAATGGAATCCTTAGAGTCCACACGACCTAGTGCTGGCAGGCGCGGTTCAAGCACCATGCGCGCGGCGCGGACGCCGACACTTGCATGTAGGCCATCGTCGAAGAGGTTGAGCACATAAAAGAGCGGATAGCGGCGCGGACGCCGGAGTGCGATAAGACTGGCAGGGGGTCGGGAGCGAGGCGGGATTTTTTGGATCCGCTCCGGGTCCGCTATTATTTGAGAATTTTCGGATTTTTTCTTAACTTATTGAAGTTATGGTGCCGCAAGAGGGATTCGAACCCCCGACCCCATCATTACGAATGATGTGCTCTACCAGCTGAGCTATTGCGGCGCATGCGCGACGCCTTCGGGCGTGCGGCGCGTCACTCATATCGGCGCGCGGCGGCTTTATCAAGCAGCCTGGCGCCGGCTCGATTCCAAATCAGCGGCGCGACGCAAACGCGCTGTAGGCGCGCGCGACGGCGCGCGCGACGTCGGGGGTCGCATTGAGCGGCGCTCTGCGCCAGTCTTCGAGCGCGCCGCGCCAGATGCGGATGGCGCCGGCGCCCGCCAGCGCCGCGAGATAGGCGTCGATCTTGCCGCGCCGGCCCGGCGGCTCCACGACATAGACGGGCGCCGCGGTCGCGAGCGCTTCTCCCACCATATTGACGCTGTCGCCGGTCACGACGAGCGCGTCGGCGTTCGCCAGCAGCGAGAGATAGGGATTGTCTCCGGCGCCGTCCCACAGGAAACCGCCAGGCGCCGCGAGCGCCGTCCGCAGCGCGTCGCGCAGCGCGGCGGGCGTGCGTCGGGAGGCCGTCGCCATGACCGAGCGCCCCGCCGCCCGAAGCGCGGCGACGGTCTCCACGAGCGCGGCGACGTCTTTCGCGCCATACGCGCCGCCGCGGCGATCGCCGCCGATCAGAATCGCCACGCGCGGGCCGGGCAGGGCGGCGACGCGCGGATCGGGCGCGGCGCGCGCCGCGGCGAGCCGCTCCGGCGTCAACCGATTCGCCGGCGTCAGCGGCGACAGGACGTTGTCCCCGCAAAGTCCGTCGTGGCGCGGCGCGATGATGAGATCGGCCGCGCCGAGCCCGTTCGCGGGCTTGTTCACGTAGATGGTGAAGGTCCGTCCGCCAGACTGGCGCTTCAACCGTTCCAGGACGGGGAGCGTCCGGCGTCCGGCGGCGATGGCGATATCAGGGTAGGGCGGCGCGTAGGCGGGAGCGTCGCGCGGATCGGGCGGCGCGAAGGGCGCAAGCGCGGCATAGAACCCCCGCGGCGTGACGCGATGAATGTCGGGCGTCGCGCCCAGCGCTTCCGTGATCCCGAGAGTCTGCGCCTCATGGCCGGCGCGGCCGTCCGAAATGATGCGGATCGTCGCCCCCGGCAGAAGGGCGGAGCGGCTCGAAGCGCCTGCTCTCCCGCCCGCTGCCGCCTCCTGGGAGGCGAGGCGGTCTCGCGCCTTCATCGCCATTTGCGCGCGCCGTCCATCGGCGTTCTCCCTCCTGCCTTACAGAGGAAGCGACGCCGCACGGCGCCCGCGCGCCTCACCCAAAGGCGACCTTCAGGATCTCATAGCTCTTGCCGCCGCCCGGCGTCGTGACCTCGACTGTGTCGCCGACCGTCTTGCCGATGAGCGCGCGGGCGATGGGGCTCGAGATCGAGACCCGGCCGCTCTTCACGTCGGCTTCGACGTCGCCGACGATTTGATAGGCCTTCTCCTCCTCGGTGTCCTCGTCGACGACCGTGACCGTCGCGCCGAATTTGATCGTGGCGCCGTTCAGCTTCGACACGTCGATGACTTCGGCGCGCGACAGCTTGTCCTCGAGTTCGGCGATACGGCCCTCGTTCAGCGACTGCGCTTCCTTCGCCGCGTGATATTCGGCGTTTTCAGAAAGGTCGCCATGCGCGCGCGCTTCAGCAATCTGCTGAATGATGCGGGGACGGTCTTCCTGCTGTCTGCGGCGCAATTCTTCAGTGAGCGCGGCGTAGCCGCCGGCGGTCATCGGCACCTTGTCCATTGCTCTCGCTTCTCGCCTCTCTTTGAGTTTCGCCAATTATTGGCGATTGGCGGGGCCGATGGGGCGCCGCCAAGTCCAGGCCATTGGTCAGGCTTGGGTCGATCAACCACGGTCAATATTGGCGCAGCGCCGACTGCGTCGCGGCAAACTCCCGAAATTTCAGTTGGTCGCAGTCGGCAGAAAATAGTCCTGCAGCGCTCGGACCTTGAGGTCCCCCGACACGTAGGCGCGTATCCCCTGGGCCGCCGCGACCGCTCCCGCTAGGGTCGTGTAATACGGAACCTTATGCAGAAGGGCGGCGCGGCGCAAGGAGCGCGAATCCGCCAACGCCTGGGCCCCCTCTGTCGTGTTGAAAACCAACGCGATGGAGCCGTTCTTGATGGCGTCGACGATATGCGGCCGTCCCTCTGAGACCTTGTTTAATTTTTGGGCGGCGATTCCCCGCTCGACGAGATAGCGCGCCGTGCCGCCCGTGGCGACGATCGAGAACCCGACTTCCTTCAGCAGCCGAACCGCCGGAATGATCCGGCCCTTGTCCGCGTCCCTGACCGAGACGAACACGACGCCCTCGCGCGGCGCCTTGGTGCCGCCCCCGAGCTGGCTCTTGACGAAGGCTGCGTCGAAGGAGCTGTCGAGCCCCATGACTTCGCCGGTCGAGCGCATTTCGGGCCCAAGGACGGTGTCGACGCCGGGGAAGCGCGCAAAGGGGAAGACCGCCTCTTTGACCCCGACATGCGCCGGCCTGATCTCGAGCGGATCGAAGTCGACGAGCTTGGAGCCGGCCATCACCTGCGCCGCGATCTTGGCGATCGGCCTGCCGATGACCTTGGCGACGAAGGGCACCGTTCGCGACGCGCGGGGATTCACCTCCAGCACGTAGATTTCGCCATCCTTGAGCGCGAACTGCACATTCATCAGCCCGACCACGCCGAGCGCCATGGCGAGGCTTTTTGTCTGCGCCTCCAGCGCGGCGATCGTCTCGGGCGCGAGCGATCGGGGCGGGAGCGAACAGGCGGAATCGCCCGAATGAATGCCCGCCTCCTCGATATGCTCCATGACGCCGGCGATCACGGCCTCGTCGCCGTCGGCGAGACAGTCGACGTCTACCTCGATCGCGTCGGTGAGATAGCGGTCGAACAGCAGCGGATTCTTGCCGAGCACCGTATTGATCTGCCCGGTTTTGTCGTTCGGATAGCGCGCCTTGACTTCGGACGGCACGAGGCTCGGCAGCGTGCCGAGAAGGTAATCGTCGAGATCACTCTGGTCGCGGATGATCGCCATGGCGCGGCCGCCGAGCACATAGCTCGGTCGCACCACGAGCGGCAGTCCGAGCTCCTGCGCGACGATGCGCGACTGCTCCACCGAATAGGCGATGCCGTTCTTGGGCTGTTTCAGTCCCAGCTTGTCGAGAAGCCGCTTGAAGCGGTCGCGATCCTCCGCCAGATCGATCGAATCGACCGGCGTGCCGAGGATCGGGGCGCCCGCTTGCTCCAAACCATGCGCCAGCTTCAGCGGCGTTTGCCCGCCATATTGCACGATGACGCCGACGAGCGCGCCATTGGACTTCTCGACGTCGAGAATTTCGGCGACGTCTTCATTCGTCAGCGGTTCGAAATAGAGCCGGTCGGACGTATCGTAATCCGTCGACACCGTCTCCGGATTGCAGTTGATCATGATCGTCTCGAAGCCCGATTCAGCGAGCGCGAAGCAGGCGTGGCAGCAGCAATAGTCGAATTCGATGCCTTGCCCGATGCGGTTCGGGCCGCCGCCGAGAATGACGATCTTGCTCCTGTCCGATGGATGCGCCTCATTCGCAGGGACGTTGAGGAACGGAGTCTCATAGGTCGAATACATATAGGCTGTGGGCGACGCGAATTCGGCCGCGCAGGTGTCGATGCGCTTGTAGACGGGCCGCACGCCGAGACGATGGCGCATGTCGCGCACGGCGTCTTCTTCGAGGCCGGCAAGCGTCGCGAGGCGCGAGTCCGAGAAGCCGGCGAATTTCAGCTTGCGAAAGTTTTCGGCGTCCTGGGGCAGGCCGTATGTCCGGACCTTTTTTTCGAGCGCGACGATCTCCGCGATGCGCTCGATGAACCAGACGTCGATCTTGCTCGCCTCGTGAATCGCTTCGGTCGTCATGCCGAGCCGCAGCGCCTGGCCGACGACGAGCAGCCGGTCGGGCGTCGGCGTGCCGAGCGCGCCGCGCAGCACATTCATGTCGTCGCCCTTGCCGAGGCCGTCGACTTCGATGTCGTCGAGGCCGCATAGACCGGTTTCCAGCGAGCGCAACGCCTTCTGCAGCGACTCGGCGAAATTGCGGCCGATCGCCATGGCTTCGCCGACCGATTTCATGGCCGTGGTCAAAACCGGTTCGGAGCCGGGAAATTTCTCGAAGGCGAAGCGCGGGATTTTGGTGACGACATAGTCGATCGTCGGTTCGAAGGACGCCGGCGTGGCGCCGCCGGTAATGTCATTGGCGATCTCGTCGAGCGTGTAGCCGACGGCGAGCCGCGCCGCGACCTTGGCGATCGGAAAGCCCGTCGCCTTCGACGCCAGCGCCGACGAGCGCGACACGCGCGGATTCATCTCGATGACGATCATCCGGCCGTTTTTCGGATCGATCGCGAATTGCACGTTCGATCCGCCGGTCTCGACGCCGATCTCGCGCAACACCGCGATCGAGGCGTCGCGCATGATCTGATATTCTTTGTCGGTGAGCGTCAGCGCCGGCGCAACGGTGATGCTGTCGCCGGTGTGCACGCCCATCGGATCGACGTTTTCGATGGAGCAGACGATGATGCAGTTGTCCGCTTTGTCGCGGACGACTTCCATCTCATATTCCTTCCAGCCGAGAACGCTTTCTTCGACCAGCACTTCATTCGTCGGCGAAGCGTCGATGCCGCGTTCGACGATCTCGATGAACTCCGCCTTGTTGTAGGCGATGCCGCCGCCGGTGCCGCCGAGCGTGAAGGACGGACGGATGATCGCGGGGAGGCCGATGTCGTCGAGCGCATCGAGCGCCGCCGCGAGCGTCTTGACGTGGTGCGAGCGCGGCGTGTCGAGGCCGATCTTCGTCATCGCCTCGCGAAACAATTCGCGATCCTCGGCCTTGTCGATCGCATGGGCGGTCGCGCCGATCATCTCGACGTCGAACGTTTTCAGCACGCCCATTTTTTCGAGGCTGAGCGCGCAATTGAGCGCCGTCTGTCCGCCCATCGTCGGCAACAGCGCGAAGCCGCCGGGCGCCGCATAGCGCTCCGCTTCGATGATCTTGGCGACGATCTCCGGCGTAATTGGCTCGATATAGGTGCGGTCCGCCATATCCGGATCGGTCATGATCGTCGCCGGATTGGAGTTGACGAGGACGATCCGGTAGCCCTCGGCCTTCAGCGCCTTGCAGGCCTGGGTGCCGGAATAATCGAATTCGCAGGCCTGGCCGATGACGATGGGGCCGGCGCCGATGATCATGATCGTGGAAATGTCGGTTCTTTTCGGCATGCAGGCTCAGCTTTTCATCCGCGCGTCAGCGCTCTCTCGCCCCCATGCGGACGAACGCCGTGAGGCGCGTCCGAAGCATGAGGAAACCTTTCATGTTACGCTTCGCGCTCCCTGCGCTCGGGCTAGCGCGCATAAAAAAAGGCCGCGATTCCGGCCTCTGGACCGGAACGCGTCCCGAACTTGCCCATCGATCTGTCGGCGACGCCGGCGAGGCGGGCGGCGAGCGGGTCGCGCCCGGCTCGAAAGTCGTCGATTGTCTAGACGAGATTGAAGGTTATGTGAAGAGGCGCGCGGAGCGGATCCGGCGGCGCAGGTCGACGCCATTTCCGGGACGCATTAGGCTCGCATTTCGATCCGTCAAAAACCCAGAAATGACTCCATGCGCATCGTCACCTGCCTGGTGCTGTCCCTTTTGCTTTTCCCGGCCGCGGAACGCGCGCATGCGGGCGATCTCTCCGAGGTTCTGGCGCAATGCGCGGCCTGTCACGGAGTCGATGGGATCGCGAAAAGCGCCGACGTCCCGCATCTCGCGGGGCAGCAGGAGCTATATCTCTTCAACCAGATCAAAGCCTTCCGCTCCGGCGCGAGAACCCATAAGGAGATGCGCTATATGAGCCGTCAGCTCTCCGAGGCCGAGATGCGGGAGATCGCGCGACACTACGCCGCTATGCCGCGTTGAACATGTCCGCGACGCGTCGGCTTGCGCGTTATGCTTCGGTCGGCGTCGTCGCGACGCTCGCACATGACGCCGTTCTCATTGCATTGGTCGAAGGCGGTGGATGTTCGGGTGAGGCGATGAAGGCTTCAGGGTGTCATGCCCGCGCGTGTCGCGGGCATCCACGCCAAGACATCGCGTTCATTGACGAGCCGCGCGCGCCACACGCGAATAGCCGGGACAAGCCCGACCATGACGGGCGTGTCGCCCGTCTTTACGGCCACTTCACCAGCGGCGGCATCGAGGAGAGGATCGAGTCGACATTGCCGCCGGTCTTCAATCCGAAGATCGTGCCGCGGTCGTAGAGCAGATTATATTCGACATAGCGGCCGCGCCGCACGAGCTGCTCGTCGCGCTCCGCCTCGCTCCAGGGCTTGGCGAAGTTGCGCCGCACGAGTTCCGGATACATCTCGAGAAAACTCTCGCCGACGTCGCGGGTGAAGGCGAAATCCTCGTCCCAGGCGGAATTTGCGGCGTCTCCGGCGCTGTTGAAATAGTCGTAGAAAATGCCGCCAATGCCCCGCGGCTCGTTGCGGTGGGCAAGGAAGAAATATTCGTCGCACCATTGTTTGAAGCGCGCATAGTCGGCGACCGGATGGCGCTCGCAGGCGCCGCGCATCGCGGCGTGGAAGGCGATCGTGTCGGGATCGTCCTGCGTGCGCCGCGCGTCGAGAACAGGCGTCAGATCGGCGCCGCCGCCGAACCACGCCTTGGTGGTCACGACGAAGCGCGTGTTCATATGCACGGCGGGAACGTTCGGATTCCAGGGATGCGCGATCAGCGAGATTCCGGTCGCGAAAAACCGCGGATCCTCCGCCGCGCCGGGAATCTGTTTGGCGAATTCCGGCGCGAAGGTTCCGAACACCGTCGAGCAATGCACGCCGGCCTTTTCGAATACGCGGCCTCTGATCATCCCCATCCGCCCGCCGCCGCCCGGCGCGCCGCCGATGTTTCCAGCGTCGGCTCCCAAAGTTGCGCCGCCACGGTCCGTTCGGCTCCAGGCGGTGAGAACGAACCGGCCCGGCTCCTCGGCCTCCGGCGCGAAGGGGCCGGGCGCAGCGTCCTCCAGCGCCTCGAAGGCGGCGATGACGCGCAATTGTAACGATTCGAACCAGGCGCGCGCGGCGTCCTTGCGGGTTTCGAGCGCATCGGGCGCGGCGTTCATGGGCGTCTCCTTGTCGCCGCTTCATCCCGCCCGCGCCGCTCGGTGTCAATTCGCCCTGACCGCTAGCGCGCCATATCGGCGACTTTCATCCTTGCGTTGTCGCGCTGCGCGGCCGGCGTCGCGGTCGCCGCCGCGAAGCCGGCGCGCAGGAACTGCACAAGCGCCGTCTTGACGTTGCGGCCGCGCTTGGTGAGTTCGGTGACGTAGCAGGAGCGGGGCTCGCCGTTCGGCCACGCTTCGTTTTTCGCTTTCGCCTGCCGCATGTCCTCGAGCACCTGCGCCTTCACTTCGCGCGAGTCCTTCATCGAGATCAGTCCGTCGGCCGCCAGATGCTGGTCGGCGTGATAGCCCTCGCTCATTTTCTGATCGGCGAATTCGAAGACGCACAGCTTGCCCTGATCGCCGACGTAGAGAAGCCGCTCGACCCAGGCCGCGCGGAGCGAGCGAATGTCTTCGGGCAGCATGTCCTTCATTTCCGCCGGAAGATCCTGATAGATCGGCGTCGACTGGGCGATCTGATCCACCTTGAACGCCGCTTTCACGTTGAATCCTTCGAAACTCTCGATCTGGGTGAGTTTGACGAAGAGCTTGCCGAGCGCGCCGCGCGCCTCCGAGAAATTGGTCAGGAGCGCATAAAGGCCGAGGCAAAGAAGAGCTGTAAACAGAGCCGCGTTGAGAGATTTGAGCAGCCGCTCCCAGATCACGAGCGAGATGCGAATTGTTTGATGGGTCATATCGCCCTCCCGAAATTCATTAATATCGCGTTAAAATGCAGCGATGGCCGCAAATTAAAAGGGATTTTTGGCGCTGCGCTGTGCGAGGGCGCACCTGATCAGGCGGCGCGCAGCTGCCGCAGCGCCTCGCCCATGGCCATCGCCGCGGCGACGGCGACGTTCAGCGAGCGCAAGCCTTGGCGCATGGGGATGCAGAGCGTCAGATCGGCGGCGGAGTGGACCTCTTCCGGCGCGCCGGCGGATTCGCGGCCGACCAGCAGAATGTCGCCGTCGCGATAGTCGCAGTCGAGATAGGAGACGGCGGCGTGGGTCGACAGAAGCAGCAGCCGGCGCGTCTCGCCCGCCCGGCGGCGCGCGGCGCGCCAGTCTTGAAAGGCGGCGAAGGACGCATGTCGGTCAATCGTCACGTGGTCGAGATAGTCCATGCCGGCGCGACGAAAATCGCGGTCGCCGACGGGAAAGCCGGAAGGCCCGATGATCGCCGCGCCGACGCCGAGACATGCGCAGGTCCGCAGCATGGTGCCCGCGTTCTGCGGGATGTCGGGCTGATACAGGGCAAGCGTGAGAGGAGCCATTCGCGCGTTCCATTCGGAGAAATGGCGGATTTGCGGCATATCGCCGCGAATAGCGCCACGGTGTTGTGTCGCAGGGGCAATAGCCAAATTTCCCTGTCGCGGCTTGTGGACAGCGGCGGAGATTCGCGTAAAACGGATCGACTTGGGCGCAGCCGCCGCCTCGGCCGCGAAGACTTGAGAGCGTTGGGAGAGGTTCGAGCGTGACAAGCAAAGATGCCGCCGCGAACCCGTCGGAGCCGAGCCGGCGCGATATCCTCTATGTCGCGACGGGAGTCGCCGCTGCGGGCGCCGCAGCCGCCATGGTCTGGCCGCTGATCGCCCAGATGAATCCGGACGCCTCCACCCTCGCGCTGGCCTCAACGGAAGTCGACCTTTCTGGAGTTCCCGCAGGCCAGATTGTCACGGTGAAATGGCGTGGCAAGCCGGTTTTCGTGCGTCATCGGACGCCGGCCGAGATCAAGGCGGCCGAGGACGTCGCCTTGTCGGCGCTGCCCGACCCGGAGCCGGATTCCAAACGCGTTCAAAAGCCGGAGTGGCTCGTCGTCGTGGGCGTCTGCACGCATCTCGGCTGCATTCCGACCGGCAAGGAAGGCGAATACAACGGCTGGTTCTGTCCCTGCCACGGCTCGGTCTACGACCTGTCGGGACGGATTCGCAGCGGCCCGGCGCCGACCAATCTGGAGGTGCCGCCTTACGCCTTCATCGCCGAGAACAAAATCAAGATCGGCTAGCCAGAGGCGCCGTTCATTTTTCCGCGCGATATTCCGAGAGCATAGAGCCCATGGAAGGACATTCCCAATACACGCCCAAGAGCGGCTTCGCGCGCTGGTTGGAGCGCCGTCTGCCGATTTTGAGCTTCGTGCATGATTCCTTCGTCGCATATCCGACGCCGAAGAACCTGAATTACATGTGGGTGTTCGGCGCGATTTTGAGCTTCATGCTCGTCGCGCAGATTGTGACCGGCGTCGTTCTGGCGATGCATTACACCCCGGAGACGACGCTCGCCTTCGATTCCGTCGAGAAGATCATGCGCGACGTGAATTGGGGAACGGTGTTGCGCTACGCGCACGCCAATGGCGCGTCGATGTTCTTCCTCGCCGTCTACATCCACATCTTTCGCGGCATGTATTACGGCTCCTATAAGGAGCCGCGCGAGGTCCTATGGATTCTCGGCGTGATCATTTTCATGCTGATGATGGCCACGGGCTTTCTGGGCTATGTCCTGCCCTGGGGGCAGATGTCCTTCTGGGCGGCGACGGTCATCACCAATCTGTTCTCCGCCATTCCCGTCGTCGGCACGTCGATCACCACCTGGCTGCTCGGCGGCTATTCCGTCGACAATCCGACGCTCAACCGATTCTACGCTCTGCACTATCTGGTGCCGTTCATCATCGTGGCCTTCGTCATCCTCCACGTTTGGGCGCTGCATGTGACGGGTCAGAACAACCCGTCCGGCGTCGAGGTGAAGGACATCAAGCGGGACACCGTCCCCTTCACGCCAAATGCGACCCTGAAGGATGGGGTCGGCATTGTGGCCTTCCTCGTGGTCTACGCCTGGCTGACGTTTTTCGTGCCCAACTATCTCGGGCACCCCGACAATTACATCGAAGCCAATCCGCTCGTGACCCCGCCGCACATCGTGCCGGAGTGGTATTTCCTGCCCTTCTACGCGATCCTGCGCGCCATCCCGAACAAGCTGCTCGGCGTCATCGCGCTCTTTACGTCGATTCTGATTACCGCGGCGCTGCCGTGGCTCGACACGTCGAAGGTCAAATCGGCTGTTTATCGGCCGCTGTTTCGCAAGGAGTTCTGGGTTTTTCTCGTCGTGTGCGTCGGCCTTGGCTATCTTGGCGCGCAGCCCGCCGAAGGCGTCTATCTCTGGTTCGCGCGGGTGTTCTCGGCCTATTATTTCCTGCACTTCCTGGTCATTTTGCCGCTCATCGGCAAGATCGAGAAACCGGAGCCCGTTCCTGAATCGATCGCCGCTTCGATCGTGCGCGGGGATACCTCCCATGTCTGAGGCGCGCGCAAAATCCACGCAGCGGCGGTCTTCGATGAAGCGCCGAATGTTGGTTTCCGTCGCGGTCGCCGCGACGATGGCGCTGGCGGCCGGCGCCGCCTGGTCGCAGGAGGAGACGCCGCCGCCCGCCGCCGACCAGGTCACCGAGCCTTCCGCGCCCGATCATGGCGCCGCGACGTCGGCCCCCGATCAGGGAACGACGCCTCCCGCTTCCGATCAGGCGCCGCCGCCTGCCGACGAGCAAGGCGCCGCGCCTCCTGCGAGCGATCAGACAGCAGCGCCTCCCGCTGCCGAACCGGCTGCGCCGCCTTCCGCGACGGACCAGACAACAGCGCCTCCGACTGCCGAACAGGCTGCGCCGCCTCCTGCGGCCGATCAGGGAGCAGCGCCTCACGCTGCCGAACAGGCCGCCGCGCCTGCCGAGAAGGAAAAGGAAGCGCATCACGAGAGCGCGCGGCATGAGGAGAAGCCCAAGCGCTTCGACTGGAGTTTCGCCGGCGCTTTCGGCCGCTACGACAAGGCGCAGTTGCGCAGAGGATTCAAAGTTTACAAGGAGGTGTGCTCCTCCTGCCATTCGATCAAAATGCTCGCGTTCCGCAATCTTTCGCAGCCCGGCGGGCCGGAATTTTCCGAGAAAGAGGTCGAAGCGCTCGCCGCGAGCTACAAGGTCAAGGACGGGCCGAACGAGTCCGGCGACTATTTCGACCGGCCGGGGCGCCCGAGCGATCGCTTCCCGCCGCCTTTCGCCAATGAGCAGGCGGCGCGCGCCGCGCTTGCCGGCAATTATCCGCCGGACATGTCGGTGCTCGCCAAGGCGCGCGGTTATTCGCGCGGCTTCCCGCTCTTCCTGGTGGACGCCTTGCCGGGCTTTTCCTACCAGGAGCATGGGGTCGACTACATCGTGTCTCTGATGGAAGGGTATGAGGACACGCCGCCCGACGTGAAGATGCCGGATGGTCAGTTCTATGATCCCTATATGCCGGGTCGGCGTATCGGCATGCCGCCGCCGCTCTCGGACGGCGTGGTGACATATGACGATGGCGCGCCGCAGACGATCGACCAATACGCCAAGGACGTCGCGGCGTTCATGATGTGGGTCGCCGAGCCGCATCTTGAGTCACGCAAACGGGTCGGGCTCGGCGTGGTCGCCTTCCTGCTCGTCTTCGTCGGGCTGCTCTATTACACCAAGCGCAAGATCTGGTCGAACGTGCCCCACTAATCCGCGGCGTTCGCGCGAGAACCCTATTTTATCTTCTTGAGGTCGGCGAGCGCGCGGGTCGCATGCTTGGCCGCGCGCCCCGTGTCGCCAAAGCGCGCGCGCATTTCGGCGAGGCGCAGTTGCCTGATTGCGCGATGCAGCAGCTTGTTGGCGGCGTGGTCCCTTTCGCGGGCCTTCTCGTGGAGCGCCTCGCGCGCATGTCCGAGCGCGCTCATCACATGTGTAACGACCTCTTTGGAATCGCTCTTCGCATCGTCGATCGCCTCCTGCGTGTGCTCGATCGCCGCCTGAACATGGACGCCAATGCCGGCCATCGCATAAGAGGCGAATAGAGCCAGCATCGCGGCGGACAGAACTGCAAATACGCTCATTCGGCGAGTCATTAGTCGTCTCCATCGATGCCAGAGGCTTGGCTTCGGCTTCCCCAAGAGTTAGGGCGTCGGCGGAAGCTTCTCAATCCGGCGCCTGTGCGCGATTTCTTGATTGAAGGCGCCAAATCAGGCACAAGGCCCTACGACTCGGGGCTCGAACGCCCATCATTTATTCCCGGAAAGGTTGTAATGTCGGAGATCATGCGCGTCGGCATCGCGGGGCTCGGCACCGTCGGCGCAGCGGTGGCGCGCTTGCTCAGCCGGCAGGCCGACGCGCTGACGGCCCGGACAGGCCGGCGAATCGTCGTGGCCGGCGTTTCGGCGCGCGACCCGGCGAAGGAGCGGGACGCCGACCTCTCCGGCGCGGAGTTCTTCCACGATCCGGTGAAGCTCGCGTCCTCGCCGTCGATCGATCTTTTCGTCGAATTGATCGGCGGCTCGGAAGGGCCGGCGCGCGCCAGCGTCGAAACGGCGCTCGCGCATGGCAAACCGGTCGTCACCGCGAACAAGGCCCTGCTTGCCGCGCATGGCCTGCATCTCGCGGCGCTTGCCGAGGAGCAGCACGCGGCGCTGGCGTTCGAAGCTTCCGTCGCCGGCGGCATTCCGATCGTGAAGACGCTGCGCGAAGGACTCGCCGGCAATTCGATCGAGCGCGTCTACGGCATTCTGAACGGCACCTGCAATTACATCCTGTCGCGCATGGAGCAGGAGCAGCTGTCGTTCGAGCAATGTTTGGAAGAGGCGCAGCGGCTCGGCTACGCCGAGGCCGATCCGACCTTCGACATCGGCGGTTTCGACACCGCCCACAAGCTTGCGATTCTCACGTCGCTTGCGTTCGGCACGCGCATCGCCGCCGACGCCATCGACATCGAAGGCATCGAGCGCGTGACTCTCGCCGACATCGACGCGGCCGCTGAGCTTGGCTATCGCATCAAGCTGCTCGGCGTCGCGCAGCGCACCGCCGATGGCGTCGAACAGCGCGTGCATCCGACAATGGTGAGCAAGAAATCCGCGGTCGCTCAGGTGATGGGCGTGCTGAACGCCGTCACCATCGACGCCGACGCCGTGCATGAGCTGACGCTTGTCGGGCCGGGGGCGGGCGGCGACGCCACGGCCTCGGCCGTCGTCGCCGACATCGCCGACGTCGCCAAGGGAGTCCGTTCGGCGCCGTTCGGCCTGCCGAACGCGAAGCTCGCGACGCTCAAGCGCACGCCGATGCAGCGCCACGAGGGCGGCTATTACATTCGCATGTCGGTGCGCGACGTGGCCGGCGCTTTCGCCAAGATCGCGACGCGGATGGCCGAGCGCCGCATTTCGCTGGAAAGCATCGTGCAGCGCGGCGCGCGCGGCGCGCCGGGCGCTTGCGTAGACGTGATCCTCATCACCCATGCGACGAGCGAACATCTCGTGCGCGAGGCGCTGGATCTGATCTATCAGGACGGCGTCATCGTCGCGCGCGCGCAGGTCATCCGCATCGAACGTGAGTAGCGCGACATGACGCAACAGCTCGAAACCGACGCGTCGCAGATTGACCGCTACCTGACGTTGGAGCTGGCGCGCGCGTCCGAATGCGCCGCGGTCGCGGCCGCGAGACTGCGCGGGCGCGGCGACGAAATGGCCGCCGACCTCGCCGCGGCGCAAGCGATGCGCGAGGAACTGTCGCGGCTTCCGGTGCGTGGCCGCATCGTGATCGGCGAGGGCGACCGGGACGCGTCGCCGCTGCTCTATGTCGGCGAAGAGATCGGCGCCGGCGTCGGGCCGCGCGTCGACCTCGGGGTCGCCGCGCTCGAGGGCTCAACCCTTTGCGCGAAAGACATGCCGGGCTCGATCGCCGTCGTCGCGATGGCTCCGGCCGGATCGCTCCTGCATGCGCCCGACGTTTACATGGACAAGATCGCGATCGGGCCGGGATATCCCGAAGGCACGGTCGATCTCGATCACGATCCGGGCGACAATGTCAGAGCGCTGGCGATCGCCAAGGGGGTTCGGCCAAACGAAATCACCGTGAGCATTCTTGATCGACCGCGCCACGCCGACATCATTCGGGCGTGCCGCAAGGCGGGCGCCTCCGTGCGCCTCATCACCGACGGCGACGTCGCGGCGATCATTCTCACCACCCATCCTTCGGAAACGGGCGTCGACATGTATCTGGGCCGCGGCGGCGCTTCGGAAGGCGTGCTCGCCGCCTGCGTGCTGCGTTGCGCCGGCGGCCAGATGCAGGGGCGGCTGGCGCTCGAGACGCGCGACCAGATCGCGCAGGCCGAACGTCTGGGCCTGCTCGAGCGGCGTCGCAAATACGCCGTCGGCGACATGGCGGCCGGCGACGTCGTCGTCTGCGTGACCGGAGTCACCGTCGGCCCCCTCGTCGACGGCGTGGCGCTGGGCAGGACGACGATCGACACGGAGACGATCGTCTATCGCTCAGCGACGGGCACGATCCGCCGCATCCACGCGATACATCGCGCCGAAGGGAAGTTCGATTGACGTCCGACTAGTAGGTCCGGCCGGTCTCGAGCTGAGTCTTGGCGTCAAGTTTGCGCCGCGGCGGCGGAGGATAGTCCGGCGGCGGCGGAGGTTGCGTGGCGCAGGCCGCGAGCGACAAAGCGATGAATGAAGCAAAGATCAGATGAAGGCGCCGCATCAGTTTCGTCCGGGTTTGTCAGAACGGCGCGCATCGACGCGCCTTCAATTTAGAAGCGCGAGCTTGGCGACCAAATTATGTCCGTCGCGGCCGGCCGGAATGGCGCGCCGATGACTCCCGCTGCCCATGTCGCCGCCGCCATCGAAGTTCTCGAAGATCTGACGCAGCGCCGACGTCCGGCCGCCGACGCGCTGAAGGACTGGGGCATCGGGCACCGCTTCGCCGGCTCGAAGGATCGCGCCTCGATCGCGAGCCTTGTCTTCGACGCGCTGCGCAAGCGCGCTTCCGCGGCCTGTGTCATGGGCTCGGACGCGCCCCGCGCGATCATGCTGGGCGCGTTGCGCGAGGCGCGCGGGCTCGACGTCGCGGCGATCGCGGCGCTCTGCTCCGGCGCGGGCCATGCGCCGCCGCCGCTGTCCGACGACGAGCGCGCGCGCCTCGCGACAGCCTCGCTCGACGCGGCGCCCGACCATGTGCGCGGCGACTATCCTGAATGGCTGGCGGCGCGGTTCGAGGCGGCCTTCGGCGCGGGCGCGGCCGATGCGGGCAGGGCGCTCGCCGCCCGCGCGCCGGTGGATATACGGGTCAATATTCTGAAATGCTCGCGCGAACAGGCGCTCGACAAGCTCGCGCATCTCGCGCCGGCGCCGACCCCCTTGTCGCCGATCGGCCTGCGCATCGACGTGGGGCACGGCAGGGGGCCGGCGCTGACGAGCGAGACCGCCTATCTGAAGGGCCTCGTCGAACTGCAGGACGAAGCCTCTCAGCTGGCGGCGCTGCTCTGCGCCGCGGTGCCCGGCGAGCAGGTTCTCGACCTCTGCGCCGGCGGCGGCGGCAAGACGCTGGCGCTCGCGGCGCAGATGCATAACCGCGGACAGATTTACGCTTATGACTCGGATGCGCGCCGGCTCGCGCCGATCCATGAGCGGCTGGCGCGGGCCGGGGCGCGCAATGTCCAGGTGCGCGCGCCGCGCGGCAAGACCGACGTGCTCGCCGATCTCGATGCGCGCTGCGATCTGGCGCTGATCGACGCGCCCTGCACGGGAACCGGCGCCTGGCGGCGCCATCCCGACGCCAAATGGCGGCTGGCGCCCGGCGCGCTCGAGCTGAGGCTGAAGGAGCAGAGCGACCTGCTGGCGAAGGCCGCGCGTTTCGTGAAGCCCGGCGGACGGCTCGTTTACGTCACCTGTTCGGTGTTGCGCGAAGAGAACGAAGACCAGGTTGCGGCGTTTCTCGCGGCGCATCCTGATTTCACGGCGCGCCCGGCCGTGGAAATGGCGCGGCAGGCGGGCCTGCCCGACCTCGCGCGCTTCGCGTCGCCGCATGGCGCCGGCATCCGCCTGTCGCCGGCGACGAGCGGCGCCGACGGGTTTTATGTGTGCGTCATGGCGCGGCGCTGAGTTGCGCGCCCGGCGCCCCTCTCTTAAGACCAGTCCGAGCGCTCCAATTCGCGTCATGCCCGCGCGTGTCGCGGGCGTCCGCGCCGACATTCGCAGCCCCTGGCGTGGAGGGCCGTCACACGCCCGGCGATGACGGCGAACTCCATCAGGTTTGTTCATGCAGGTTTGTTCATGACCGCCGCCGCTGACGCCTTCCATCACGACATCGCCGATCGCCACGACAAGGTGTTGATCGTCGACTTCGGCTCGCAGGTGACGCAGCTCATCGCGCGGCGCGTGCGCGAGGCGGGAGTCTATTGCGAGATCGCGCCGTTCCAGAACGCCGAACGCGCCTTCGCCGACATCAGCCCCAAGGCCGTCATCCTGTCGGGCGGGCCATGCTCGGTGACGGATGAAGGCTCGCCCCGCGCGCCGCAGAGCATCTTCGACTCCGGCGTGCCGGTGCTCGGCATCTGCTATGGCGAGCAGACGATGGCGATGCAGCTCGGCGGCAAGGTCGAAGGCGGCCATCACCGCGAATTCGGCCGCGCCGACGTCACCGCGCTGGAGACAAGCGCGCTGTTCGACGGCGTATGGGAGAAGGGCGGCAGTTTCCCGGTCTGGATGAGCCATGGCGACCGCGTGACGAAACTGCCGGACGGCTTTCGCGTCGTCGCCGCCTCCGAGAACGCGCCTTTCGCGGCGATCGCGGATGAGCGGCGCGGCTATTACGGCGTGCAGTTTCACCTCGAGGTGGCGCATACGCCCGACGGCGCGCGGCTCTTATCGAATTTCGTGCATAAGGTCGCGGGGCTGAAGTCCGACTGGACGATGGCGGCGTTCCGCGGCGAAGCGATCGCGGCGATCCGTCGCCAGGTCGGCGAGGGGCGCGTGCTCTGCGGCCTCTCCGGCGGCGTCGACAGCGCCGTCGCCGCGGTGCTCATTCATGAAGCGATCGACGAACGGCTGACCTGCGTCTTCGTCGATCACGGCCTGCTGCGGCAGGGCGAGGCGGAAGAAGTCGTGCGGCTGTTCCGCGACCATTACAATATTCCGCTGCATCACGTCGAAGCGGCGGAGCTGTTTCTCGGCGCGCTCGAAGGCGTCGACGATCCGGAGACGAAGCGCAAGACGATCGGCCGGCTCTTCATCGAGACCTTCGAAGCCGAGGCGAAGAAGATCGCGCTGGACGGGCGCGGCGCGCCGCAGTTTCTCGCGCAAGGCACGCTCTATCCCGATGTGATCGAGAGCGTCTCATTCACCGGCGGCCCGTCGGTGACGATCAAATCGCATCATAACGTCGGCGGCCTGCCCGAGCGCATGAACATGCGGCTCGTCGAGCCGTTGCGCGAACTGTTCAAGGACGAAGTGCGCGCTTTGGGCCGCGAGCTCGGACTGCCGGAAGCGTTCGTCGGACGCCATCCCTTTCCGGGGCCGGGACTCGCGATCCGCTGCCCCGGCGTCATTACGCGCGAGAAGCTCGCGATTTTGCGCAAGGCCGACGCGGTCTATCTCGACGAGATCCGCAAGGCGGGATTGTACGACGACATCTGGCAGGCGTTCGCTGCGCTCTTGCCGGTGCGTTCGGTCGGCGTGATGGGCGATGGACGCACGTACGACTATGTCGTCGCGCTGCGGGCGGTGACGTCGAGCGACGGCATGACGGCGGATTTCTATCCCTTCGACATGAGTTTTCTCGGCCGCGCCGCGACGCGGATCATCAACGAAGTGAATGGCGTCAACCGCGTCGTATATGATGTGACGAGCAAGCCGCCGGGCACAATCGAGTGGGAGTGAATGACGCCGTCAGCCACGATCGCTGACGATGCGACGGCGTAGCGCTATCTGAATCTGAAGGACATTCTTGCGCATTGCTGTGAATGAAACGCAGCACGCGCGATTTTCGCCATATTTACCAGCCACTCTGCGGCAAAATCTGGGCGCTGCGCCGCCCAATGCGCCGATGAACTGCGGCCCGCGAAACTGTCCGACATGGTTCGTGACCTGGGCGCCGTCGAATAGCCTCTCCAAGCTTAGGAGTACATCCGACATGCTTCTTAGGAGCTGGATTTCGCGCAACTGCCGTAAGGGCATTTCCGTTCAGTTCAAAGCGATCTGCATCTTGAGCGTTGTGCTGGGCCTCAATCAGATTGATCCGGCGCAAGCGCGCGAACAAGACGCTCTCATAGACAAGGTCGCCCAGCGACAATCATCTCAGCCGCAGAAAATTGCGGTTGTCGGCGATTCGCTCGCGAAGGAGCTTGGCCACGGCATGCAACGGCTTCTCCGCGAGGCGGACGACCACACAGTCGTCACCTTCGCCAAGCCCGCGACAGGTCTCATGCGGGACGATGTCTACGATTGGCAAGCGGCGTTGAAGCAATTCCTTGCAAAAACCAAACTCGATCTGATCGTCGTCATGATCGGCGGCAATGACCGGCAATCGATCTTCGTGGACGGGCATCGCCTGTCTCGCGGCTCGCCGGCGTGGCGGGCCGAATACGAACGCCGCGTGGCGCGGTTCATGGATGCGCTGACGACCGCCAACGCCAAGGTCTATTGGATCGGTTTGCCGGCGGTCCGGTCGGCAAAAATGACCCAGGACTATCGCGAGCTGAATCAAGTTTTTCGCAAGCAGGCCGAAAAGCACAAATTCGCCTACGTCAGCACCTGGAAGGATTTTGTCGACGAGGGCGGCGATTATTCGTCCTTCGGTCGTAGCCTCAATGGCGTGAAACGTCGTCTGCGCAAGGAGGACGGGATGCATTTCACGCTCGACGGCGAACTCCTGCTAGCGCATGTCGTCGCCCAGGCGATTGGTCTGAACGTGAACCAGGTCAGGATCGCCCGCTGACGGTCCGGCGCGCAGGGAATCCGGCCGTAACGCCGAAGCGAGAAATGTAAGGAGCGAAAAACAGACGCTCGTCCGCTGACTGCCGTCGCAGGAATCTTTGTTGATGTGCGCGGCTGTCGACCTAGGAGAACGGCAACAGGGATCCGTCGGGAGCCGTCATGCTTTTTCCCACGCTCGCATTCGCCATATTCTTCATGCTGGTCTTCGCGCTTGCGTGGGCCTTCGCCTCGCGCGCCACATCGCGCAAGGCGTTGCTGCTCGGCGCGAGCTACTTTTTCTATGGCTGGTGGGATTGGCGCTTTACCGCTCTGCTCGCCGGAAGTTCAGCGTTCAACTATCTGGGCGGGGCGCTGCTCGGAAAGACCAAGGACGAAAACGCGCGTTTCTGGATCGTCGCCGGCGCGGTCGGCGTCAATCTCGCCGCATTGGGCTTCTTTAAATATTATGATTTCTTTCTCAACAGCTTGACCGATCTCTTATTGAGATTGGGCTTGCAACGAGACATGCCGTTTCTGGAAATCATACTGCCGATCGGCATTTCCTTCTTCACGTTTCAGGGCATTTCCTATGTGGTCGACATCTACCGCAACCGCATGAAGCCCGTGTCGTCGCCGCTCGATCTGTTTCTCTACATTTCGTTTTTTCCTCAGCTCGTGGCCGGTCCGATCGTGCGCGGATCGGACTTTCTGCCCCAATTGTCGAAACCGCCACAACTCACGCGAATCGCCGCAGTCTACGGCTTTCTCCTGATTATGGCCGGCATGCTGAAAAAGACGGTGGTGGCGCATTATCTTGCCGTCGATCTCGTCGACCCTGCGTTCGACAATCCCTCATCGGCGAGCAGCGTCGATCTTGCCGCTGCGCATTATGCGTACGCGGTGCAGGTATATTGCGATTTCTCCGGCTACAGCGATATCGCCATCGGCGTGGCCGCTTTGCTGGGGCTGCGCTTCAAGAAGAATTTCGATCGCCCGCTCGCGGCCACGTCGTTGCAGCAGTTATGGCAGCGGTGGCACATTTCACTGTCGACCTGGCTGCGCGATTATCTCTACCGGGCGCTCCGCGGAGATAAGCACAAGACCGAATGGCATATGCATCGCAGCACGCTCATGACCATGCTGCTCGGCGGACTTTGGCACGGCGCCAATTGGACCTTCGTCGTCTGGGGCTCCATTTTAGGTTTTGCGCTCGTTATCGAACGCGTCGTCAAAAGTCGCTATGCGCAATGGCGAGCGCAATCCGCGTCATCCGTCGCCGGCGGTTCAAATCCGGTTCTTCTGTTGAGTTTCGCGGTTATGGGCTGGTTCGTCACATTCCATGTATTCACTTTGGCTGGCGTCTTTTTTCGTTCGCCCGACATCCATGTCGCATTCAGTTACTTCGAACAAATGTTCTCCTTGTCGGGCGGCGTGCAATTGTTCACCCCCTTTCTGCTGTTGCTGACTGCTGGAGCAGTCGGCATGCAGTTCTTGCCAGGAAATATGTTGGAGAAGACAGCGGAAAAACTCCGCGCCGCTCCGGCAATGGCGCTCGGCGTTTTATTCGGCGGAGGACTTCTGCTGATCAAGTTTATCGGCCCCGAGGGCATCGCGCCGTTCGTCTATTTCCAGTTTTAGGCCGGAACCAAGGGAAGAAACGCATGGACGACAGACTCACTGGATATCGCTGGTTGCCGCTGGGGCTGCCGCGCATTCAGTTCCTGCGCTCACCGGCAAAAGTCAGGATTTCGGAAACGCGCGCAAATGTCCAAGCGTGCATCCTTATCCTGGCGATGGCGTTTGCGCTGATGGGCGTGTTCAATTCGCGCGACCTATGCAGCTTTGCACGCGATCTGCCGGGCGGCTGGCTGAGCGATCAACTGGTGATCGGCGCAGATCGCTGGCACGATTTGATGCTCGCACTGGGGCCGGCGCACCTTCGGCCGGCCGTTCGCGAACTGTTTCAAACCCTTCACGGCATGAGCTGGTGATGTCGGCGCTGGATAACGCCATTATCCTGCACGGCGCTTGCGAACGCGCTGAATATTTCAGTTCCGAACATCCGGCGCAGTCGAATAGTCATTGGCTGCCGTGGATGCAAAAACAGCTGCTGATCAGAGGAGTCGCCACGCAAACGCCGGAAATGCCCAGCCCCTATGATCCGGATTACGGTTCGTGGAAGCGAGAGTTGGAGCGCTTTGATATCGGTCCCAGGACGCTGCTGATCGGCTACAGCTGCGGCGCCGGCTTCTTGCTTCGCTGGCTGAGCGAACGCGTCGTTCCCATCGCGAGGCTTATTCTTGTCGCCCCCTGGCTGGATCCGGAAAGGGCGCGCACCGACGCCTTCTTCGACTTCAAGATTGATTCCGCATTGGCCAGTCGCGCAAAGTCCATCGATCTTCTGGTTTCGAACGATGACCATGCTTCCATTCAAAAATCCGTTGAGCAGATCATCGCGGCGTTACCTCCGATCAGAGTGCACCGATTTCGAGAACTCGGTCATTTCACCTCGGAGGATTTAGGCTCGACCGCCTTTCCGCAGTTGCGCGCAATCGCGTTTGAATAGAACAGGGCGTCAGGACGATAATCGTTAGCCTATTTCGGAGGCCCTGCGCCGACGGCGTCGCCCTCGCTCGGGGATGACAAGGTCGCCACGCGGAGTGGGCGCCAGAAGGAATTCCTTGTGTCTCGGTGGCGCATTCCGTTGAAGATGTGCGCTGATCGCTCGATCAGCCGATCGACAAAGATCTCGTGCCGCAAGGCATGAATAGGGGATCACGGCTGACAAGGACTGTGGTTGACGTTCAGAACGCGCAGCGGCGCGAGGCTCAGATCGTTCTCTCATTTTTTAAAGGAGTTTGTTATGCGAAATCTTCGGTCCCCTGGGGTCGCCTTTTGCGTCGGCGTCGCTATTTTCTCCTCGGCGGCAATTGCGCGGCCGGTGACGACAGATGATTGCCTCTCGCGCGGGCTGTGCGCTTACGTCAACACGAAGGGTCGCGTAACCTGCGGAAAATGTCCGGGACAAGCCAAAGCGGCGGTCTGGTTTGCTTCGCGCAGCCAGGCGGTTTCGAAGCGGCAAAAGTAAGCTAGATTTCCGCGGCGCAAAAAAAGGCGGCTGCGAAGGCCTCAGTGGCGCGCTCGTCTTCGCGGTTCCTGTAACGTCGTCTGATCAGAGGTGGCGCATGATCGTGATCTATTCGCTGCTGATCCGCGCCCTGGCCGTTGCGCTGTCGATCGGATTGTATCTCGCGCTCGCGATCATCGGCGGCGGCGGGGTTGACGCCTTCTTTTCCAACTCGGCGCGGACGGCGCTTGTCGTCGTCACCTTCGCGCTGGGGGCGGCGTCGCTCTTCGTCGGGGGCAATTTGAGTCCCGGTCTGCGGGAGGACCGCGGCAACCGATGGGTCATCGCGGCCTTTCTGATCATCAGTCTGCTCGCGGCTTATCTGCCCGCCTGGGCCGACCGAGAAGGAATCTGGCCATTGGACGGGAACGCGGTGCGCTGGCTCGGCGTTGCGTTGCTTGCGGCGGGCGGCGCGTTGCGCCTGTGGCCTGTCGCCGTTCTCGGGCCGCGTTTCAGCGGCCTCGTCGCCATCCAGCCCGGCCATGAACTGGCGACTACGGGACCTTATAGCCACGTCAGGCATCCGAGCTATCTCGGCCTGTTGATCTCCGCGATCGGCTGGGGGCTGGCGTTCAACACCGTGGTCGGCGTTCTGTTGGCCTTGGCGAATCTTCCGCCGCTCGTCGCGCGGATGAACGCCGAGGAGCGCTTGCTGAACTCCACTTTCGGCGCGGCCTATGACGACTATCGGGCGCGCACCGCCAGGCTCATTCCCGGCGTGTATTGAATCGCCGGATTCGGATACAGACGAGCCGGCCCGTCATCGCCAGGTTGCGCCGCGAAGGAACCAGATCATGAAGCGCCTGCGGTCAGTTCTGCTGCTGTTCAGCCTGTTCATCGCCTTTCCCGCGCAAGCCGGCGACGTCATCAGGCTCGCGCCGGGACGCGGCGCGAACTTCTCGCTGCAGGAGAATGCGACGACCGGCTATTCCTGGCGCATCGATCGGAACGCCAGCCGCAATCTCGGCATTCTGTCGATCTCGGATGGCGGGCGAAGCGTCGGTCGTCGGCGCATGGTCGGCAGTCCCAGCGTGCGCCACTGGAAAATCCGCGCGCTCAAGCCCGGACACGCTGAAATCGTCTTCGCCTATCAGCGTCCCTGGGAGCCGGCGCCCGTTAAAACCCGCAGCGTCGCGGTGGAGGTTGCGCCTTAAGCGTCGCTCTCGCGCGTGGTTTTCATCGCATCTTCAAGCCGCATGGTGGCCGAGCCCGGCTTCGCCGGCTTCTGCTGGCTCTCATGCGGCGCCCAGCCTGAGGCCCAGACGATCTCGAAGCTCGCGCGCACGCGTCCGTCGGCGTCCGAGAAGCGCTCGGCGTAAATTTCTGCGGCGCGCGCCAAGACATCGCGTCGCAACGGCTTTCGCGCGCGCTTGGCGAGGATGTTGGCGGCCCCCATGGCGCGCAGATCGTCCATCAGGGCGAACATCGAATCGTAGCGCAGCGTGAAACTGTCGACGTCGGCGACGGGCAGGGCGAAACCGGTCCGCTGCAGCAGCGCGCCGATGTCCCGCACGTCGACGAAAGGCGACACGCGCGGACTTGCGCCGCCGGCGATTTCCTCTTCCGCCTGCGCGAATGCGGCGCGAAGCTCGACAAGGCTGGCGCCGCCGGCGAGGCAGGCGACAAACAGTCCGTCCGGGAAAAGCATGCGTCGCGCCTGCACTAGCGCGCCCGGCAGGTCGTTGACCCACTGCAACGCCATGCCTGAGACGATCAGATCGAAGGCGCCGGGCGCAAAGGGCGCGGCTTCTTCGTCGATGATGACGTCGCCGGCGAAGCCGCTCGCGCGCACAGGCGGCGCTCGGCCGCTCGCCACGACGGCCTGCGCGAAATGCGCGCTGGGCGACCCGAGATCGAGCGCGCGCGGAAACGCGCGCTTCACCGTCAGCAGACGATCGAGCAGATCGTCGGCGGCGCGCGCCATCAGGAAATCCGGCGCGTCTTTCGACCAGGCGCGGCGCAGGCGCCTGCGCAGCAGCGCGCGATCGAAAATTTTCGGCGGTCCGCCTGTCTCGCTCATGCCTTACGACCGCGCCTGCGCCAGATAGCTTGGCAAGTGCGCAATGCGCATGAATTTCGACGGAGGAATGGCGCAATTACGACGCGATGGTCTGAAGCGAAGCGCGACGATGATCACAACATCCTGGAACATCTTAAGGTTAAGCCATAACCTGAAGACGTGAAACTCTTCGACAAGATCAAGGCGAAAGTTAGACTGCGCGCATTCGAGAAGTCGCTGTCGGGGCTTCAATAAACAGGGTGTGAGCGTCATGCGTAATCTGTTTGTTCTCTTGCGTCGATCCCGCAACGCCAGGCGGATGGGGATGCTCCAGACGTTTCTTCTGGCGACGGTCGCGGGAGCCAGCCTTGCCACGCTTCCACAGGACGCCAATGCGCGCAACATCGTTTCCATCTCTCCGGACGTCGCTCCCGGCACCATCGTCATCAGCGCCAGCAAGCGGCGGCTGTTCTACGTCGTCGACACCGGAGTCGCCATAAGCTATCCGGTGGCCGTTCCCAAGCGCGGCAAGGAATGGGCGGGTGAAACCTCCGTCGAAGGCAAATATGTCAATCCGGACTGGGTTCCGCCGGCGGTCGTGAAGGCCGATCATCCCGAACTGCCGAATTTCATTCCGGGCGGCTCGCCGCGCAATCCGATGGGCGTGCGCGCGCTGACGCTTGGGCGCGGCGAAGTGGCGATCCACGGCACGACGCGCAAGATGCGGGCGTCCGTCGGCACGGCCGCCTCCTACGGCTGCATCCGGATGTTGAATGAGGACGTTTCCGACCTTTACGAACGCGTGAGCGTCGGGTCGCCGGTCATGATGACGCGCTAACGCCCGCGGCGCCCTCAATCGAAGGCCTCGCCCACGGTAGCGCGCGGGCGAGGCCTTTTTGTCGCCGGGGCCGCTTCTCCACAGCGCATCTCGACCGGCGCGACTCCCTGTGGAAGAGGCTCGCCGCGCCATGGACGCCAGGGCGCGAATCCCGCAGTGTCCGCTCAGAACAAAATCCGATGGTCGCTTTTTTCGCGTCACAGTTCACGTGTGGAGTATAGTGATCGGAAGAGATGATTCGACTTCGAATCAAGTGCTTGAAAAGGAGGCGCCGCTAACGGAATGCTCCACGACGCATCGTCGCCTGTCTTTTAGTCGCCGCGTTATGCTGACATTGAAAAAAAGGTTGGCACATGCTGATCGCAACAGAAAACGAAACGGAACGCGCTGAACATCCTGTGGATGTCGTGGAGCAACTGGCGGCCACCAACGATTGGTCCTTCGACCGAGACGATGAAGACGAGATTTCAATTTCCGTCGCCGGCGCATGGACGGAATATCACGTCGCCTTTACTTGGCTTCCGCATCTTGAAACGCTGCACATCAGTTGCGCCTTCGATCTTAAGGCGCCGGAGCGCAGGCGCGGCGAACTGATGTCGCTCGTCAATGCGATCAACGAGCAGATGTGGATCGGACATTTCGACTTCTGGCCGCAGGAAGGCGTGGCGATGCACCGTCATGGCCTCATCTTGACCGGCGGCGCGCAACCCTCGGCGACGCAATGCGCGGCCCTGCTGGATAATGCGCTGCAGTCCTGCGAGCGGCATTACCAGGCCTTCCAGTTCGTGTTGTGGGCCGGAAAAAGCGCTCGTGAGGCGCTCGCCACCGCGAACTTCGAAACGAAAGGCGAGGCGTGACCGAAGGGTCCGGGCTGCGCGGGCGGTCGGTCGCGCTGATCGGGGCCGGCAATATGGGCGTGGCGCTGCTCGAAGGCTGGGCGGCGCAGAATGAGATCGGAGCCGTTTCCATCGTCGAGCCGCAACCGTCGCAGCGGCTTCAGGAGTTATGCGCTGCGCATGGCTACGCCCTGAACGGCGCAGCTGCGCCGCGCGACGCCGTCGTCCTCGCGGTGAAGCCGCAAGCGCTTCAGGCGGGCGCTGCGGCCGCGGCGCCTTACGTGGGGCGCGAGACCGTTGTGGCGTCGATCCTGGCCGGCAAGCGTATTGCCGACATCGCCGCGCTTCTGCCGGCGCCAGCCATCGTGCGCGCGATGCCGAATACGCCGGCGGCGATCGGGCGCGGCGTCACCGGCGCCTTTCCAAGCGCAGGCGTCAGCGCCGACCAGCGGGCCCTCGCCGATGCATTGCTGGGCGCGGTCGGCGCCGTCGAATGGGTTGACGACGAGGCGCTGATCGACGCCGTGACGGCTGTGTCCGGATCGGGTCCAGCCTATGTCTTCTATTTCGCCGAGTGCCTTGCCGCCGCCGGGGCGGAGGCGGGGCTTCCCGCAGCGCTCGCGGCGCGTCTGGCGCGCGCCACGATCGAGGGCGCCGGCGAACTCATGCGCCGGCAGGCGGAGACGAGTCCAGACGAATTGCGGCGGCGCGTCACCTCTCCCGGCGGCACGACGGCGGCGGCGCTTGAGGTTCTGGAGGCGCCGGACGGTCTTGCCGGGCTGATGCGCCGCGCCGTCGCGGCGGCGAAACGCCGGGCGGGCGAACTCTCCGGCTGAGACGGCGCGCCTTGTCGCACGGCGCTGCGACAGTAAATAGACGCTAGCGGAATTCTTTGACCTGGAGACAGACATGACCAGCGGCGGCCCCCGCGACCGAGTGATTGACGCAACGCTTCGGCTCGCGGCGCGGCGAGAGTTCAATGACGTGACTCTCACCGATATCGCCCATGAGGCCGGCATCTCGCTCGCCGATCTGCGCGAGCTCTTCCCCTCGAAGGGCGCCGTTATGGGAGCGTTTTCCCGGCGCATCGACCGTGAAGTGCTCGACGCCGCGCCGAAGGAAGCCTCGCACGAACCGGCGCGCGAGCGGCTCTATGACGTCTTGCGGCGTCGGCTCGATGCGCTCGGGCCCTATCGCGAAGCGCTGGCGAGCGTGAGTCGCTGGGCGGCGCGCGATCCGCTCACCGCCGCGGCGCTCAATCGGGAAACGGTGAATTCGATGCGCTTCATGCTCGAGGCGGCGGATATCGACAGCGAAGGCCCCGTCGGCTCGCTCAAGCTGCAGGGACTGGCGCTGGCGTGGAGCCGCGTGCTCGATGAGTGGTTCGTCGGCGACATCCATGACGCATTGTCGACGCTCGATCGCGAACTGACGCGCGGCGAGCGCTATGTCGACCGCGCGGAGGATTTCGCCCGGCTGACGCGGCCGTTCTATTCCTTTGCGCAGAGCCTGTTCGGCTGGCGGACCAAGCGCGGGCGCGGTTACGACGACGACGCCGGCTATCCGCACGCCGGCGCGTGACGCGCCGCGATCCTGCGGTCAGAGCGGCAGGCTGACCTTCGCGCGCAAGCCGCCAAGCGGACTGCGATCCAAGGTGATGTCGCCGCCGTGGGCGCGCGCGATGTCGCGCGCCACCGCGAGTCCGAGACCCGAGTTGCCCTCGTTCTGGCTGCGCGATTCCTCCAGCCGGTAAAATGGCCGGAAGGCGTCCTCGCGGCGCTCCACCGGAATGCCCGGACCGTCGTCGTCGACGTTCAGCGTCATCGTCACGCCGTCGTTGATCGCCGAGAGTTCGATACGTTTGCCGTAGCGCTGCGCGTTGCCGACGAGATTGGCGAGCAGCCGTTTGATCGCCGCCGGGCGGGCGACGATCTTGGGATCGCCCTCGATCTTGACGGCCGCCGCCAGGCCGCGCTTTTCGGTGTCCGCCTTGAGTTCGGCGAGGATGTCGGAAATGTCCGTCGGCGACGACGTGCCGTCGCCGTCGCCGCGCGCAAAGGCGAGATAGGCCTCGACCATTCGCTCCATCTCGTCGACATCCTTGCGCATCTCGACGGCTTCGTTGGAGTCGCCCATGAGCGCGAGCGAAAGTTTGAAACGCGTGATGATTGTCCGCAAATCGTGCGAAACGCCATTGAGCATCGTCGTGCGCTGTTCGATCGCGCGTTCGAAGCGACGCTTCATGCCGAGGAAGGCGGCGCCGGCCTGACGCACTTCCCGGGCGCCGCGCGGGCTGAACTCGACGTTGCGGCCCTTGCCAAACTCCTCGGCGGCGCGGGCGAGACGCAAAATCGGCCGGATCTGGTTTCGCAAGAAGGACGTCGCGATGGCGAGGATGATCACCGAAGCGATCGCCATCCACATGAAGAAAATATAAGAATTGGTGGCGTAGGCGTGTGTGCGCGTGGCGAACATTCTAAGCGTCGCGTCGTCGAGCGCGACGCGAATTTCGATCAGACTGCCGGGAAGGGCGGTGTTGATCCAGAACGGCTCCTTCAACCGGCGCGAGAGCGCTTTGGTCAGCGCCTTGTCGAGCAGCGAGAACAGAGACGACTTTGGCGCAGGCGCGGGCAGATCCGCCTTAGGCAGAACCGAGATCTCCATGTTGAGATCGAAGGCGGCGATGCGTCGAAGTTGCGCGTGCTCCGGGTCTTCCGGGAAGGTCTGGTAGATATCGACGAGCGTCGCGACCTGCCGGGCCATTCCCGCCGACAGACTATAGGTCACGACTTCCCAGTGCCGCTCCATGAAGACATAGGCGACGGCGGACTGGAGCAGCACGACCGGCAGAATCACGATCAGCAGCGCGCGGGCGTACAGCCCCTTGGGCATGCGATCATGCAGCCAATTGGCGAAGCGGCGCCACAGATTACGGGGCGCGGCGAGAACTTCCGGCAGGACAACTGTCATCGTGACCACTCTATATCACTTTGGCGGTTGGCGTGCAGCGGCTGGACGAGCAGGCGATAGCCGTGGCCGCGAACGGTTTGAAGATAGCGCGGCGTATTCGGATCGGCTTCGATCTTACGTCTCAATCTGGCGATCTCGACGTCGACGCTGCGCTCGCTCGCGTTTCGTTCGGCGTCGCGTTGCGCCAGAGTCTGGCGCGACACGATGGCCCCGTCGCTTTCGGCAAGCGCCCGCAAGAGATCGCGCTCGCGCGTCGTCAACCGAATGGGCGCGCCGGCGCGCAGCAATTCGCCGCGCGACGGATCGAAGACGAAATCGCCGAAGCGTTTCGGTCCCGGAATCTCCGGGCGTCGCGCCCGGCGCAAGATGCTGGCGATGCGCAGCGACAATTCGCGCGGGTCGAAAGGTTTCGCGAGATAATCGTCCACGCCGGCTTCCAGTCCTTCGACGCGGTTCGCCGTCTCGGTCAGCGCGGTCAGCATCAGGATGGGCGCGGACCGCAGGGGTTCGGGACTGTTGCGCAGCCGCGCCGCGAAGGCGGTGCCGTTTTCCCCCGGCATCATCACATCCAGAACGATGAGATCGAATGTGAAGTCGCGGAGTCTGGCGTTCGCCTCCTTCGCGTCGGCCGCGGCGCTGACCAGATAGCCTTCGTTCATCAAATAGCGGGACAGCAGCGTGCGGATACGGTGATCGTCGTCGACGACGAGAATATGGGCCGCTTTCGCCTTCGGCGCGGCGGCGCGTTGCGAAGAGACGGTCATGTCGCGCCGCCAGCCGATTTCGCGGCGGCAAGATGCGCGCGAACGCGCTCGCGCTCGTCGCAATCGATCATCGCGAACAGGAATTTCGAGGCCGCGCCGCGCGCCGCAGGCGGCAGTTGGTCCATGACCTTTAAAAGACGCGCCGATTGCAGCGCAGCAAGATCGCGCGCCAGCTGGGCGCCTTTCGGCGTCGGATAGAGAAGACGCTGGCGCCGGTCGACGACGCCGGCGCGCGCCTCGACGAAGCCCGCCTCGAGAAGCTGCTTCAACACGCGGTTGAGGCTCTGCTTGGTGATCTTCAATATATCCAGAAGCGCCGCGATGGTGAGGCCGGGACGCCGGCTGACGAAATGGAGAACGCGGTGGTGCGCCCGTCCGAAACCGTAGTTTTCGAGCAGTCGATCGGCGTCGCCCACGAAATCGCGGTAGGCGAAGAAGAACAGCTCCACGAGTTCGAGAGCGTCTTCGTCGCTCTTGGTCGGCGCCGCGGGCGTCGTGGCGTCCGGCCACGCGACTGCGGACCCCGGCGCGGTTATTTTTCCCGGTAAGAGCTCATTCACGCTGGTTCTTGCCTGACGTTTGGCGCGAGCTATTTACGTCAACTATATTGACATAAATCTGACCGATGGCTAGTGCTGACCAAGCGTCGCAGCGCCTTGTTTGGCCTCTCGATCGCGTCTTCCCGGAGTTCGCTATGTCGCTTCCGCCCTTCGATCAGCGCGACGGATTCATTTGGTATAACGGCGCGCTCGTTCCATGGCGCGAGGCGAAGCTGCACGTGCTGTCGCACGGGCTGCACTATGCGTCTTGCGTCTTCGAAGGGGAGCGCGCCTACGGGGGGGCGATTTTCAAGTCTCGCGAACATTCCGAGCGATTCCAGAACTCGGCGCGGATTCTCGACTTCGAGATTCCCTACAGCGTCGAAGAGCTCGACGCCGCAAAACATGAAACCGTCAAGGCGAACGGCCTGTCGAATTGCTACGTGCGCCCGGTCGCCTGGCGCGGCAGCGAAATGATGGCCGTGGCGGCGCAGAATTCGACGATCAACGTCGCGATCGCCGTCTGGGACTGGCCGAGCATGTTTGACGTCGAGACAAAGATGAAGGGCGTCAAGCTCGACATCGCCGAATATCGGCGGCCGGATCCGATGACCGCTCCGTCGATGGCGAAGGCCGCCGGCCTCTACATGATCTGCACCATTTCGAAGCATCGCGCCGAGCGGCGCGGCTTTGCCGACGCGCTGATGTACGACTGGCTGGGACGGGTCGCCGAATGCACCGGCGCCAATGTCTTTTTTGTTCAGGATGGCGCGCTGCATACGCCGATCGCGGACTGTTTCCTCGACGGCATCACCAGACGCACCGTGATCGACCTGGCGAAAAGACGCGGCGTTGACGTCGTCGAGCGCCGAATCATGCCCGAGGAAATGGCGTCGTTTTCGGAATGCTTCATTTGCGGCACCGGCGCCGAAGTGACGCCGGTCTCTGAAGTCGGCGACTATCGCTTCACGCCCGGCGAGCTGTCGCGGGCGTTGATCGAAGACTATTCGCGCGAGGTCGAGAAGCAGCCGTCGCCGGCGGTCTGAGGGCGACGCTGCGCGCCGAGACGACGCGGCGTCGAACCCGATCGGCGATCAGCCGCTCATCCGCGCCTTGATCGCATGTTCCGCCAAAGTCTTGCCGAGCGACCAGACGGCGGAAGGCGCTTTGTGCGCATCTGCGATCACCGCGTCGAAGGATTGCTCGATCCAGTCGCAATCCTCGTTGGAAATGGTCAGCGGCGGCAGCAGCTTGATCGTGTGATTTCCGTGCCCGGCCACTTGCGTCAGCACCTTGTGATCGCGAAACAGCGGGATCGAGATGAGCTGGCAGAACAGGCCCGAATTGACCGTCTCCAGAAGATTCCAGGCGGCCTTCAGCTTGAGGGACTTCGGAGGCCCGAATTCGATTCCGATCATCAGGCCCTTGCCGCGCACGTCGGCGACAAGCTCGTAGCCTTCCGCCATTTTCTGGAATGACGCGAGAAGGCGGTCGCCTTTCTCGGCGGCGTTCTCGATCACCCGCTCATTCTTGAGTGCGTCCAGCGTCGCGATTCCCGCGGCCATGGCGAGATCGTTCTTGCTGAAGGTCGAGCCATGCACCACGGCGCGATCCATGCGGTCGAAGACCTTGTCGAAAATCCACTTGCGCGCCAGCACCGCGCCGACCGGCACCTGTCCGCCGGACAGCGCCTTTGCGACGACGACCATGTCGGGTTCGACGCCAGGGTAGTGATCGATCGCGAAAAACCGTCCCGTCCGTCCCAGACCCGTTTGAATTTCGTCCGCGACGAACAGCGTCCCGTATTTGCGGCAGAGCGTCTGAGCGCCGAGCAGGTAGCCCTCTTGCGGAATGTTGACGCCTTTGCCCTGGATCGGCTCAACGAAGAAGGCCGCTACGTCGCGCGTCGCCAAAGCGCGTTCGAGAGCTTCGAGATCGTCGAACGGGACTTCGCTCGCGTTTGGCAACAGCGGTCCAAAACCCCTCTTGAAGATTTCGTCGCCATTCATGGACAACGAACCATAGGTCAGGCCGTGAAACGAATGCGCGCAGTGCAGGATGCCGGGGCGACCCGTCGCGGCGCGCGCGAATTTGATCGCAGCCTCAACCGACTCGGCGCCCGAGTTGGCGAAAAACGCCTTGTCCAGCCAGGGCGCGTAGGCGAGCAATTTTTCCGCGAGAACGCCGGCGAGGACCGAAACGTCCAGTTGCACAAGGTTGGCGAGTTCGCCGTCGAGCACGCTCACGAGCGCGTCGCGCACGGCAGGATGGTTGCGCCCGAGCGCGAACACGCCCCAGCCGCTGAGAAGGTCGAGATAGCGGTCGCCCTGGCGGTCCCACAGATAGGGGCCGAGACCGCGCACGAACGCGACGTCGTAGCCGATCGTCTTAAGTACGCGCACCCACATTTCGTTGAGGCGCTTCGAATGCAGCGAGAAGCGCTCATTCTCGCGGGCCGTCACGAGCTTGGCGAGGTCGTAGCGCGGATCGATCCGCGCGGAGGCGCTTTCCGGAGCGAACGCGGCGGGTGCGCTCGTTGGCGCGATGGTCGAGTCGGTCATTGGCGGCGCTCCAACCGAGGAATGGCGGGCCAGGCGACAGGGCGCGCGACGCTCGCCGGTTTCCGATTGCGCGCACGGGGCGCGTTTGTCAAATCGCCGCCGATGTGGCGCATGAGCCACAGATCCCGAGATTTTTGCGCGTTCGGCGATGTCATTCGCGTCGAGGGAGCCATTTGTCGCGCAATATCGTGCGCACAAGGAAATGCACGCATGCAGGTTTCAGCATGAACGACAATGGCTTCGCGAATTTTACCGGGCGCGCGGCGCGTATCCACAGACATTCCGCCCAGCGATAAAAATTGGCGGTTGGATGACGCGCGGCGGATGTTATCCTGTTTGAAGTGATTCATGAGCGACGCGGGGTGATTCGCGCCTTCGGAGAAATCGCCAGCGCGCGCCAGTCGAATGCTCTGGATCAGCATGGGGAGTTGGTCGGTGAGCGCCAAAGTGACTTTTCAGGATGATTTGACAGCGAACGCGACAGAGTCCGATGAGTCCGGTCTTGAGTTGGTCGAAGTCGCGGGACAGATTAAATGGTTCGATGTCGCCAAGGGCTATGGCTTTGTGGTGCCGGACGACGGCTCAGCCGACATACTCCTGCATGTGACCATTCTCCGCCGCAGCGGCCTGCAGACCGCGTTTGAGGGCGCGCGCGTCGTCTGCGAGGCGCAGAAGCGCTCGAAAGGCATGCAGGTGTTTCGCGTCATCGCCATGGACGAGTCGACGGCGGTCCACCCGTCGCAGTCGGCCGCCGGACGCACGCATGTCCAGGTCGTTCCGACGAGCGGCTATGAGATCGCGATCGTCAAATGGTTCAATCGCGTGAAGGGATTCGGATTCCTCACGCGCGGCGAAGGCACCGAAGACATTTTTCTGCACATGGAGACGGTGCGCCGCTACGGCATGACCGAACTCAAGCCCGGCGAAAGCGTCCTTGTGCGCTACGGGGGCGGCCCCAAGGGCCTCATGGCGACCGAGGTGCGGCCGCTCGAGGCCAAGAGCGCGCCGTCGCACTGACCCATCCGTGCTGCGCGAGGCTCTTTGGAGCGCTTCCTGATGAGAGCTGCGCATTCCTTCCGCTTACTGGTACTGTCTGTGCTGCTGGCGCTCGCGCCGGCCGCCGCGCGAGCCGAGCCCGCTGTGGAAACCGTCCGCATCCTGACCGCGACGGGAGAGCACGACTTCAGAGTCGAAGTCGTCAACACGCCCAAGGCGCGCGCCCGCGGCTTGATGTATCGAAAATCGATGCCGGACGATCACGGCATGCTGTTTGAATTCAAGGCCGAGGGCCCGGTCTCGATGTGGATGAAGAACACGTATATCCCGCTCGACATGGTCTTCATCGCGCGCGACGGTCGGGTCGTGGGCGTCGCCGCGGATACGGAGCCTTTCTCGGAGCGGATCATTGCTTCGCCCGAGGCGGCCGCCGCGGTTCTCGAACTGAACGCCGGCGCCGCCCGGCGCATCTCGCTGGCGCCCGGAGATCAGGTGCGGCACCGCATATTTAGGCGATAGGCGCATTCCCTTGTGAGGAGCCGGCTTGCGTGATAGCGAAATTCCAGCGAGCTGGCGCCGGATTGGCGCTGTGCGTCCGGCGGGGTATGGCGCAGCCTGGTAGCGCGGAAGTTTTGGGTACTTCAGGTCGCAGGTTCGAATCCTGCTGCCCCGACCAGCGCACAGCCCGCCGAGCGTCGTTTTCTCGCCGAGCGCTTCGAGCGCAGCGTCAATGATGAGGCCATATGACCGCACGCATCTATCTTCCGGCGCCGAGCGCCACCCAATCCGGTCCCGGGTCAGACCTGTGGCGGCTGGATTTCGAGCCGGAGCTGCCGCGCAGCATCGAGCCGCTGATGGGCTGGACGAGCTCCGGCGACATGCGCCAGCAGGTCAGGCTTAAATTTGCGACCAAGGAGGAGGCGATCGCCTACGCCGAGCGCAACGGGCTTGCCTACAGGGTCGAGGAGCCCAAGCCCAATCTCGCC
>NZ_JBFWNB010000025.1:0-48759 GCF_050251305.1 Methylocystis sp.
CCACGCGCATGGGCATGATCACGGCGACCATGATCACGCTCACGAGGATTCCCACCGGCGCCTCGAACTCGAATCGCGGATTCTCGCGAAGAACGACGCGATCGCCGCCAAATGCCGGGCCTGGCTCGCAGGTCGAGAGATCGTGGCGCTCAATTTCGTCAGCTCGCCCGGCGCCGGAAAGACGACGCTGCTCGAACGGGCCATCGCGGATCTTTCGGGCGAGCTGCCGCTGTTCGTCATCGAGGGCGATCAGGCGACGTCGAATGACGGCGAGCGCATTCGCGCGGCGGGCGCGCCGGTGGTTCAGGTCAATACCGGCACCGGCTGCCATCTCGACGCCGAGATGATCGCGCGCGGTCTCTCCGAACTCAAGCCGAGCGTCGGATCGCTCGTCTTCATCGAGAACGTCGGCAATCTGGTCTGTCCGGCGCTGTTCGATCTTGGCGAGCGCGCCAAGGCGGTCATCTTTTCGACGACCGAAGGCGAAGACAAGCCGCTCAAATATCCGCATATGTTCAGCGCGGCGAAGCTCGTCATCTTCAACAAGATTGATCTTCTGCCGCATCTCGATTTCTCGATGGAGCAGGCGCGGGAGAACGCGCTCCGCATCAATCCGGACATTGAGATCGTCGAAGTCTCCGCCAGGACCGGCGCGGGCATGCCGACGCTCTACAACTGGATTCGCGCGCAACGTATGGCGGCAAGACAGTTGGACGTCATCTGAGGCTGCTGGGCCAGTGAAGCCAGCGCGGCCAGTCCAAATGCCTCAGGAACAAATCCACCTCGCTGAAGTTTCAGCCTTCAGCGAGGCTACTTCATGAAAACACTAAAATCAGATAGATGGCGAAGCGCCTTCCGGCTTACCGGCGGCACAAAATTCGTGGTCGTGAAGCAGACGGGCGCGGAACAGCGCCCCCGGTCATTCGCAAGCGCGCTCAGGGCGCTCGACGGCCTGCTGTACGAAGCCGGAAAAACCGAGCGGGGGATCGTCCTTCTGAGTCCGGTCGAGATCGAAGGCGGTCGCGGCGTACAGGATAGCCTGCGCGGAGACCATCACGGCGGCGAGAGATTACTCGGAGCGCGCGTTGCGACTGCTGTCGCGGCCCTAGCCTCGACAGGCTGTCCCGGGTTGGGCCGCTGCGGCCGAATTTTGCGCCGCCATTCGAGTGACACGGTCTCCGTCGAGTCGGCGCACAAGCGTCGGCCGCCGTGGCGGGGTCAATGTCCGTGCAGATAGGCGAGATAAGTGCTGAGGAAATAGACGATGGAGAGTGACAGGCTTGTCCAGCCGACGACGCCGAAGAAGCGGACTGAGGGTCTGTCGATGAGGGCGACGATCAAGATGCCGGACATAATGACGGCGGCGAAGGCGGTCACCGCATGGGTCGGCGACGCCGCCGCGAACAGCGATCCCGGCTCATAGGCGATGTCGTCGACGGCGAGCACGAGCATATTAAAGAGATTGCTGCCCAACAGATTGGCGATGCCCATGTCGAGTGCGCCGAGGCGCATTGCCGCCATGCTGACGACGAATTCGGGGATAGATGTGGCGGCCGCGACGAATAGGGTGCCAACAAAAGTCGTGCGCCAACTCATGGCCTCAGAAATCTCGAGACCCACGAAAGGGAGCCAGACGCCTGCCGCGGCGACGATCCCCGCCGCCAGAAGATAGCCGCCGATTGCCCGGGCAAGACCTATGTCGGGCTTGGGCGCGGAGTCCGCGCCGGCGGCGGATCGCCGCGACTCATAGCCAAATGTGGCGCGCATTGCCAGGAGATAGAGTGCGATCAGGACCGGGGTATAGATGCCGATGTGAAAGAATTTGGGCCAGAACTGATTGACGCCGAGCAGCAAGGACGCGCCAGCGAAGCCGATGAGGATCACCCCGAAGCCGGCGGTGAGAATATGCCCCTGGTCCATGCGGGTGAACACAGATCCCTCTCGGCTCAATGCGTCGAGAAAAACGAGTATCGCCAGATTGAAAATGCAACTCCCTAGGGCGTCGCCGATCGCGATATTGGGCGCCCCGACGGCGGTGACGGCGGTGACGCCGGTTAGGAGCTCCGGCAGTGAGGTGGCGGTCGCGAGCAACAGCAGGCCGACCCAGCTGCGGGTCAGTCCCGTCCGCCGCGCGATAATATCGCCATGGTAGCTCAGCGCCGGCCCCGCGACCCCGATCAACGCGACGCAGATCGCGAATTTCGTCCACGCCTCGGCAATAACTGTCATTTGGCCTCCCTTATCGTCTCGAGGCGGCGCGGCTCAAGGCTTTTTTCCTGTTTGAAAGCGACCACGCGGTAGATATACCAAAGCCGGCATTGAGCCGACGACGGCGTTAGACGCCGCGTTCCGGTGGAGATCTGCCGATAGCGATTTTCCAGCAGATGGCCGGCGTCGGCGAGAACGCCGGACCAGGTCGTGGTTCCCGGGGCGGAATAGACGAAGAATCGGCCCGACGGCATTTCATCGGCGCCCGCCGGCGCGGAGATCGGCGTCCGCACTGCCGGAACGAGGCGTCCCAAAAAGACCGCGCCCAGCCGATGTAACCGCGAAACCATTCCTCCGCTCTGTCGGTCCCGGTCGGCTCCAGCATTAGCTAGCGGCCTCGCCGCGCGGCGAACCGTTTCAGGCGCTCTTTTCCGATCCATCGGCCTACACCATAGCAGAAAAACGCCCCCACCGTGGAGATGACCGCGCCTGCGAGAAGGACAAGGCGCAGGGTGAGGTCCCGGCGCGCCGCTGCGAAGCCGGCTGCGCTCCTCTCCGCGTCCATGAACAATGCCCGCCGTCGCGCTCGGTCTCGCACTCGCCACGATCTCCTTTGCCGCCGGCGTTCCGGTGGCTTGGCGCGGAGAGTGATTCCGCCGCTGGGTCTATGAAGCGGTCGAATGCCCGGTGATCGTTCTGTTGGGGCACCCTGATTCGGGTCGCTGCCGGCTCCATCGAGCCGACCGGCGCTGCCGATCTTCTTTCCCTTACGTTGCTGCGGGACGTCGCGCGGAGCGACGCGTTGATCGCGCTGGCCTCGATTCTTGCCCGCTTCGACATTGCGCGCGACGACCGTCGCGCTCGCCGAGGGCGACTGTCACGTTAGAGGGCCGCCAATTATCCAAAGAATGCTAACGAAGGCGGATGCGGTTGCTGCCGCGGTCAATAATCCAACGGCAAAATCTACTAAGGGCTCAATCGCGAGTTGAACGTCCCTCGCGATGCGATATTCCGGCGAAGACTGCTCCTGCGCTATCGCAGTTCATGGACCCACCAACCCGCCAGGGTCTCGGTCAAAAACTCTCTCCACCGCGTTTGCATCGTCATGCGCGAGACCAGTCCGCCAGTTACGGCGAATGCGCTGAATGCGACGAGCAACGGAAGAAGTAGGACGACGCGTCAAAGATCAGAGATATTCTTGTATTCCCGCGCATCAAAAAAGCCGCGGCTGCGCCGCCAACTGAAGGAGGACGAACAACAAGACCAGAAAAGTCAACATAAAGGCTCGGGCGCGCGCAGGGCCGATCCAATATTTCGAAGCCATCGATAAAAATCGCAACCATTGATAATATGGATTAACAGGCGTTGGATCGCAGCTTGTCATGATATTCGTCCTCACATCCGGACGCTTCATCGACCGAGCAGTTATAAGGTGGCGGGGGCTACGCACAAACGCGCGGCGCCGTCAAGGTCTTCGACCATATTGGTTCTTTACGGATGGTCCGCGCGACGGTCAAATCAAATGGCGCATACGATAAGGCGCATGCCGATTCGACCATGATGGTGCTTCGCGATTCGCTTCATTGTTTTGCGCGGAGAACGTCCTTGAGCGGCCAGATGCGCGTTCGGACGCGATTTTTTCGACATCGGTCATTGCGAATCTCCAAATGATCGAACGCGTCACGTAATTCCCTGCCGCGTCTATCGCGGAGCGAGATCGGCCCGCCAGCTTTTTGGCCAAAGAATCCAATGTTCGACTTGGAGCTGTCGCAGCAATATTGGGAACATCGCGATCAGAATGATCCCAATAGAGAACAGACACCATATTGCCGGTGATTCGTTGACATTACTCGTGAGAAAATTCGCGAGTACCGGCCCGGCGAGCAGATGGAAGAGCGCGAAGCGCCACGATCCATAAAGAAACGGCAAGACAAGGACAGTCAGGACATAAGTTGGAAACCCCCAATTCGCGCCAATCGCGTCGTCAAATGGTCGGGCGAGTCCATTGTAGGGAATGTCCCAGGCGATGTGCCACTCTCCTGAACGCAAGCATAGTTCTCTGCCGCAAAAAACCTGGCCAATCCGACATGTCCCCGCCCATTCGAAAGGATAGACTTGGGCCAGCATGAACATTGCCGAAACCGTGCACAAGCAATACACGATGACGCGTACCCGCCGGCTGACCGGGGCCGGCACCAGTTGCATTGCGAATGCGTTGATGACGAAAGGCTGAAAAACAATATGAAGGTACGATAATGCGATAATCAGCCGATTGGCGGGCGAACCACATGCGTCCGCCACGAAATAGCCGGCTGCCTGCAGGCCTTCCATGATGCTGAAATAGCCGACGGCGACCCATATAGCCCTTGGCGCCCCCATACGTGCGGCAAAGAGAGTTGTCGTGACGCCAATTGCCCCCACCGTCACTGAAGCAGCCAGACTCCAACACATGCTTGCACCATCAGGGGTCGCGACGCTAAAAAATGCAATTCCGTCTGTGGTCGCCACGGACTGTTGGCTCGACGTGAACCATGCGACGGCGCAGCTTTTTAGACAAGCCCGCCGACCAGTCCTCCGGCGATAAAAAACGATGGACACGACGGACCGCATTCAGGCTTTTGCTCGTCTGGCCGCCACTCTGGCCGGGATCTATGTTTGTTCTTTGTTGTGGGCGCCCTTCTTATCGAGTTTAACATTGGCGGTCACGCTCGCGATTTTGTTTGCTCCAGCCCATGAACTTATCGAGCAGAGGCTGAAAAGCTCGAATCTTTCAGCCGCCGTTTCTGTGCTAATTGTCGCGGTCATCGTCGTGGCGCCGACGTTTTTCGTCACGGAAAGACTTATTAGCGAGGCGGTGAATAACGCTGATTACATGCAACGCCAGCTTGCGTCGAGCGATTGGCGGCGGCTAATCGGCAAGCATCCTTGGACTGCAACGCTGAGCCAATGGATTCAGAACGAGATTGATCCAGGGGCGATTGTAAGCCGCCTGACGTCCTGGCTGACGAACGCGGGCGCCGTATTTCTTCGGAGATCGACCGCCGGGGTCATTAGCGTCCTCATTACTTTCTATGCGCTTTTCTATTTGCTGCGCGATCGACGCGAAGCAGTCGCAATGGTCAAAGCTCTCTCGCCGCTGTCTGAGGCGGAAACTGATCTCATCGTAACTCGCGTCGCGGAAACCATTTACGCGATCGTTTATGGAACCTTGGCGGTCGCAGCGATTCAAGGTGCGTTGGCGGGCTTGATGTTTTGGTGGCTCGACCTCCCGGCTCCGCTGCTTTGGGGCCTCGTCATGGGGCTCCTGTCTATCGTGCCGGTTCTAGGCGCGTTTATCGTCTGGATTCCAGCCGCGATCGTTCTGGCGCTGGATGGAAATTGGGGAAAGGCGATTATTCTCGCCGCCTGGGGCGGCCTGATCGTCGGAAGCGTCGACAATTTGCTTCGTCCGCTGCTGATGGGCGAGCGGCTCAAAATCCATGCCTTCATGGTCTTTATCTCGCTGGTGGGGGGGCTAAACCTTTTTGGGACGCCAGGCATGATTCTTGGGCCAGTTGCGATGACGGTGACGATCGCACTTCTCGGCTTGTGGCGCGCCAGCGACGTTGAGGCGGAGAAAGCGACCCAAGGCGCTCCAGCCGAGCGGAGAACTGAAAGGCCATGGCATTGCGTCTCGCGCGACGAGGTTCTCCAGCGGCTAGGCGTTTCGGCGAACGGCCTATCGACGCAGGAGGCCTCGAAGTTGCTCGCCGCGCACGGGCCAAACGTCCTTCTCAAGCAGACGAAGCCGCTCCGGCCCTGGGCGATCTTTTTAGCCCAGTTCAACAGCATTCTCATCTGGATCCTGATCGCCGCGAGCGTCGTCTCCGGCTTTCTCGGGGACGCGATCGACGCGGTCACCATCCTCGCCATCGTTTTCCTGAACGCCATCGTCGGTTTTTACCAGGAATACAGCGCGGAGAAATCGATCGCCGCACTGATGCGAATGACCGCGCCGCAAGCGAAAGTTTGGCGCGACGGCGCGGTGACGACGGTCGCTTCGGCTGAAGTGGCGCCTGGCGACATACTCGAACTCGACGCCGGCGACCTGGTCGCCGCCGACGCCCGGTTGTTTGACGCCGTTTCCCTCTCCTGCGTTGAAGCCGCCCTGACTGGGGAATCGGAAGCCGTCGAGAAAAACGCGGAGGTCCTGGCGCAGGCGGAACTTCCGATCGGCGACCGTAGGAACATGGTTTTCATGGGCACGAGCGTCGCGACCGGCTCTGGCCGGGCGGTGGTGGTCGCGACCGGTATGCAGACCGAATTCGGCTCAATCGCCACCCTTCTCGAGGAAGCCGGCGCGGCGGCGGAAACGCCGCTGCAGCAGCGCCTGGGAGCATTCGGGCGAATCCTGGTCTGGGCGTCTCTTGGGATCGTCTCCCTGCTGTTTGGGCTCGGACTATGGCGGGGCGGGGACGTCTTGGAACTCTTCCTGACTTCGGTCAGTCTCGCGGTCGCGGCCATACCCGAGAGCTTGCCCGCTGTCGTCACGGCAGCGCTATCGCTCGGCGTGATGAGGATGTCGAGGCGTCGCGCGCTGATCAGACGATTGGCCTCGGTCGAAACGCTCGGTTCGGCCAATGTGATCTGTACGGACAAGACTGGGACGCTCACGGTCGGTCAAATGACCGTGCGCAGGCTGCTCGTCGCCGGGCGGGCGTATGAGGTCTCCGGCGAAGGCTATGGCGGCGACGGCGACATCCGATTCGAAGGCCGAACGATTGAGCCGGGCCGCGACGCCGCGCTGACGCGACTGAGCGAAATCCTTGTAGGCTGCAATAATGCGCGTTTCGAGCAAGAGGACGACACATGGAGAGTGATTGGCGATCCCACGGAAGGCGCGCTCCTCCTTGCGGGAAGAAAGGCCGGAGCGCATCGCGACGCGCTCGATCGGGCTCAGCCGAAAATCTTCGAGATACCTTTCGACTCGGACCGCAAGCTGCATTCCATCGTCCGCCGCCTGCCCGAGGGGCGGCGACGCGTCCTGACCAATGGCGCGCCCGACGTCTTGCTCCAACGCTGCTCACACATATTGGACGCGTCTGGCGTGCGGCGGATGACGGACGTAGACCGGGAGGCGATCGCCAGCCAGAACCGCGAATTCGCCGATCGCGCGCTGCGCGTGCTCGGCTCGGCGTTCCGTGATCTCGAGTCAACGTCGAGCGAGGAGCGTGCGCCCGAGGCGATTGAAAAGGACCTCGTCTTCGTCGGTCTCTCGGGCCTCTACGATCCGCCGAGACCGGAAGCAAGAGACGCTCTGGCGAAGTGTCGAAGCGCCGGCGTGCGCGCCGTAGTCATCACTGGCGACCATCCCCATACCGCCAAAGCCATTGGCCGCGAACTCGGAATCGACGCGACCGGGCGCATCCTGTCCGGCGTGGAAATGGATAGGCTGACGGACGAAGACCTCGAGACGAAGGTTACGGATACAACCATCTACGCCCGTGTGAACGCGGCGCACAAACTGCGCATCGTCAGAGCATGGCAGGCCAACGACGCGGTCGTCGCGATGACGGGGGACGGGGTGAACGATGCGCCCGCAATCAAGGGCGCCGATATTGGCGTGGCGATGGGGCGCTCGGGCACGGAGGTGACGAAGCAGGCCTCCGATATGATCATTACCGACGACAATTTCGCTACCATCGTCGCCGCGATCGAGGAAGGGCGCGGCATCTACGAGAATATCCGCAAGACACTCCTCTACCTTCTCGCCTGCAATTCAGCAGAACTTTTTGTCATGGCGATTAGCATCATCATCGGTTTGCCGGCGCCGCTGCTCCCCATCCATCTGCTGTGGATCAATCTGATCACCGATGGTCCGCCGGCGCTGTGTCTGGCCGCGGATCGCGTCGACGCTTCGGTGATGAACAAGCGTCCGCGGGAGCGAAATGAGGAAATCGCCGACGAGGAGTTTCTCTGGACGATGTTTCTCGTTGCCGTTCCGACAGCCGTCGTGTCGTTCGTCGCTTACGTCTACGGCCTGCGCTATGGGAACCTGGAACTCGCCCGCACATACGCCTTCATGGCGATGGTCTTCGCCCAACTCTTCACCTCGCTCAGCGTGCGGAGCCGGAACCCGATCTGGCGCGAAAGCCTGTTTTCGAACGTCGCTCTGCTTGTCGTAATCGTCCTGTCAATTTCCGTGCAGATGTCGATCCAGCAGAGCGAATTTTTCGCCGGGCTTCTCAAGACGGCGCGCGTGCCCTGGGAGGACGCGTTCCGATTGCTGGCCTTCGCCTTCACGTCGCTTGTCGTGCTGGAGTTTCTAAAATTTCTGCGATCCGCTGCGGGCGAGGCCAACGACCTGAAGATCATTCGCGCATCGGCGATCAGCGCGCTCGCGATCGTCGCGGTCGGGGGGAGCTGGCTCTATTGGTCGTGGTGGGACGCGCCCGGCATCCGATCTGTCACAGAGAGGGAAACGCGACAGTCGGCGCCGCAAAGCGTTACGGTCGAGGGGCTCGTCAGTGCAGAGAGCGTTGCGCGGGTGACGGCCCCTGTATCAGGCGCGATCGAAGCCATCTACTGCGAGGCGGGCGCGCAAGTGAACGCCGGCCAGCTGTGCGCCCGGATCGACTCTGGGCCCTATCGCGCCGCGGCGGCAAGCGCGCAGGCCGACCTCGACGCCGCAAGGAAGAAATACGAGAGGAGCCTCGCGCGAGCCACGCGCGCCAAGGCGGCGCTGGAGCGTCGCCAGGCGCTCGCGCAACGCAACGCCGCGATACGCCGCAAGTTGGATCGTTACAAAAACGCCTATGCGCGTGCCGTGGCGAAATCGAAGAGCGACGAAGCGCTGGTCGCCAAGCGCGAAGCTGCGTTACGCGCCGCCGAAGTCGAACTCGACAAGACGAACATTCATTCGCCCGTCGACGGAAAAATCGTCGCGCTGGCCGGTGAAACGGGCGAGAGCGCCGAGGCGAGCGCGGCTCAACCCCCGCTCTTCGTGGTGGCCTTGCCCGAGGCGCGCATAGAGGCGCGCGTCACGGAGAAAGACGTCGCAGAAGTCGAGGTCGGGCGACCGGTCTCCATCACCATCGACTCTCTTCCCGGCCGCGTTTTCGAGGGTGAGGTGAAGACCATCAACCCGTCGCCAGACGCAGGGGCCGATGGAAAAAGCTATGTTGTGGTCGTGGGCGCGGCCAATCCGCAGGCGTTGCTGGCGCCGCTGATGAAGGCGACGGTGAAAATACCCATCGTCCACGACAAGGACGCGCGCCGCGCGCCAGACAAGCCGTCGCGAGCCGTTTGGAGCGACTGTTCCGCCTGCGCCCCGGCTGCGGAAGCCAACTCGTGATATCGATTGCGGGGTCGTAGCGTCGATAAATATTTGCCGTAACGGCAATGACGTCGCCGAGCGCCAGAGCCCTCGCATCGATGATCGTCGACTGATCGCCGGCGCTTTTGGGATACGGCTGCCTTTTTGTGTAATTTGCGGCTCGGCGCAATACAGCTTCGATGTGTTCGCCTCGCGCTATTCACGCAATGACTTACGCCAAGATAAGGAGCGCTCGTGGACGTGCCGCATAAAGGCCGGTGGAATGTAACAGCCGACAGCGGCGATCCTGGTCTCGCGATCGACGACCATTATGCAACGACGTGGCGATCCGATCCTTCGACGGAGCCGTGGCTGGAAATCGACTTGGGGGTGATTGCGACGCTTGGCGGACTGGAAATTTATTGGGGCAAAGAAACTCCCAGAAGATATGGGTTCGAGGCTTCGCTCGACCGTGAGACCTGGACGCATCTTTGCCGCACTCTGCACGGCGAAGGCGGACAAGAGATTTTCGCTTTCCCGCCGGTCGCGGCCCGCTTCGTGCGCTGGAAATGCGACAACCTGGAGCCGGCGCGAACGCCCGAGATCATCGAGATCAACTTGTACGGCCCGGCCGATGCCGCGTCGGTGTTGGAGGAGGGTCGCATTGCGGCGCTCGGCAACGCCCCGGTCAAACTTCCCCCTGGCGAGAGCATCACGGTAGATTTTGGCTATGAGAGATTGCCTCTTGGAGCCTTCATCAAATGGGGAGCGACTTACGGAACCGTATTTTCGGTGCATCTCTCCGATGATGGCGCAAACTTTCGCGAAGTCGGCCGGATCTCGACCGGCGATGGCGATATAGACAACTTTTGGTGGCGCTCCACCACCAGCCGTTATTTTCGCTTGACGGTGCATGAGGCGAGTTCCCCAGAGGGAGCCGTCGTCAACGAACTCAAAATCCGACTCTTGAACAAAGACCGGATGCCGTTCGGACAGTTCGAGCGCGCCGCCCGGGCGGGGCGCGGTGAGCTCTACCCGCAGTCGCTCCTGGGTCGCCAAGTCTATTGGACGGTCGTCGGCGAGCGGGAGCGACCGGAGGACGCGCTTTTCGATGAATACGGAAATCTCGAGCCGCGCGCGGAGAGCGCCCAGATCACGCCTCTTCTCAGATTGGGCGGAGTGCTTCGCGGAGCGCCGGCGAGCGCAGCCGTCAGTCAATCGCTGCTCGATGGCGCGCTGCCCATACCGAGCGTCACTTGGTCGATGCTAGGGGTCGAACTCAGGGCGACCGCCATCGCTCATGCCGGCGAAGCACTGGTCGAATACCGCATTACAAACAGGGATAGTCGGCGGCAAGACGGCGCGCTTGTCCTCGCGGTGCGGCCGGTCCAAATCAATCCCTATTGGCAACACGGCGGCCATGCGGCCATCGACGCCATCGGTGTCGACGGGCGCCAAGTGTGGGTCAATAATCAGATCTTCGCCGCTTTTTCGCGCGAACCGGATTTCGTCTCCGTTGCGGACTTTGACAATGGAGACGTAATAAGACTGATTGAGAACGCGCCGCGACAAACCGTTCGCAGACTTCATTCAGTTTCAGGCCTGCTTAGCGCCGCTTGCGAGTTCCGCTTTTCCTTGGCGCCTGAGGGGAGCGCCGCCTTCGTCCTCTCGTCGCCGATGTGGGATGGCGTCACGCCCCACCCGGATATATCGTTTTGCGCCGTCCACGAAGAAGTCGCGCGGGGCTGGCGGAAGAAGATCGGACCCCGGAAAATCACAGTCGGTGATCGAGAAGTCAGCGACACCGTCGAGGCGCAGACCGCGCTTATTCTCGTGAACGCTACGCAACACGCCTTCAAACCCGGTCCCCGCAATTATGACCGCACATGGATTCGCGATGGTTCGTCGCAGGCGCTCGCGCTGCTCTGGGCTGGCTTGGTCGACGAGGCGAAGGACTATGTCCTTTGGTATTCAAAACGCATTTATAAAAATGGGATGGTGCCGCCAATCCTGAATTGGGACGGAAGCGTCAACAAAGGATACGGAAGCGATATTGAATTTGACGCGCAGGGCCAATTCGTCGGCATCGCTGCGGATATATATCGCGTGACCAGAGATCGCGACTTTCTGCACGCCGTTTACGAGCCTGTGGTCCGGGCGACCTGGTTCATCGAGACGCTGACCGCAAGAACCAATGCGCAGCACGGCCCGCAGAGTTCGTTCCACGGACTGTTGGCGCCGTCCATAAGTCACGAGGGCTACAGCAAACCTTCCTACAGCTACTGGGACAACTTTTTTGCCCTGAGCGCGTGGCGGAACTGCGCGTATCTTGCAAATGAGGCGGGCGATGCGGCCGTTGCCGCCCAGGCGAAAGCGAAAGGCGAGGAGTTCGCCGCCAATCTTGCGCGCTCTCTTCGGATGACCGCGGAGCGATTGGGCTCCAAATATATACCTGCATCGGCCGATCGCGAGGACCTGGATCCGAGTTCGACGTCGATCGCTTTCGAGCCTTGCCGGGTGGATGACGTCCTTCCGAGAGATTTGCTAACGGCGACCTATGACGTCGTTTCCCGTCAGATCGAAGTGGTTGGAAAGCCGAAATTCGTGGAAAGCTATACGCCATACGGCGTTCGCAACCTCAACGCTTTCGTGTCGCTTGGTCGTTTCGACGACGCCTTCCGACTGCTCTCCGCCGCCCTTATCTGGCGGCGACCGAGCGGATGGCGCTCTTGGGCGGAGGTCGTCTGGGGCGAACCGCAGTCGCCCGAATATATTGGCGACATGCCCCACACATGGATCGGAGCGGAGTTCGCCACAGCGATCCGTCGGATGCTGCTGTGCGAAAACGGCGCCGCCTTGGAATTGTTGCGCGCGGTTCCCGATGCATGGTGGGAGGGCGATGGCATTACGCTGCATGAAATGCCGACCGCTTTCGGAATCGCCAATCTTTGCGCTCGTCGCGATCGAGCCCAGGCGGTCATCGACCTCAAGTTGAGCGGTCCACAACCAAAACGGATCACATGCCGATTTCCTGGAGCCAAGCAAGCGCGAGCAGACGGCAGGCCGTGCGATGTGCATGGGGATGTCATCTCGGCGCCGAACTTCAACCGGCTGATTATCGAGTCCTGATATCGATCTCACCAGCCTTATTTTATCGTCCATTTGCTGGACGCAAACCCAGGCGCGGTTCACAATGTGCTGCGCGTTTGTCCACGTCGCATCGGCTTCGCCGACCGTCCGTTTCGTCGAGAACCGCCCCCAGCAGGAATTCTTGGACGCCATTCATCCTTGCCTATCGACCCTCACCTACGTTCCGGTCTCGACTGCGCAGCCAGAGGATTGTCAACCACGAGGACCCGTCAATCAGACCAGAACGCCACGTCGCGTCGTCAATCGCCAGCACCCGCAACTAGGTTGGCGCGCCTTGGGGCGACGATTGTTTTGATGTCCCTGTTGTCAACGAACCGTTTGAAAAATGAATTTATGACCGAGCAAAACTTAGGGCGGCGACATTCCCTTAGCGGCAAGCTCCTTGAGTGCTTGCGCGTTTTTGGAAATGTGCGTCAGACCCATGCCACGCAGTACGTTCGGGGCCTTGGAGAACTGAATGTTCTCATAGCCGACGACCTCGACGCGATTGCCCCACGGATCGTAAAAATCGAGGAAAGGCCCGGGCAGTACTTCGATGCCTGCTTCAGCCAGCGCCCGGCGGACGGCGTCCTTGTCGTCGACCACCAGCCCAAAGTGACGATTGTCGTCTCTGGACTGGCGGCGACCTTTCTGAAGAGCGAGGAATTGGTCGCCCAGGTCGATGAAGGCCATATCCTCGCTCTTGCCGCGAAGCTCGAACTCGAACACTTGCGCATAGAATGACAGTGCTGCATCGATGTCGCCTACTTCCAGCGCGACGTGATTGAAGCCGACGGCGCGAGAGCCGCATGCTCTGGATGCGGATCCACAGTTGCGGAATGGTGGCTTTCGAGGCGTAGAAGGTCGTCATTGCGCGCCCTCCTGCGCACCTTTAGCGCGGCCCGGCTTGAGGATCGCGCCAAGCTGGTCAGCAATGTCCATCGACAGTTGGATGAGCGCGGGACCCGCCCGAAAGTCGTCCAGCTCGTCTTTGATTGCGAGAATACCGAGATGAAGTGCATAGGCGCGATCATGGACATGATCGAGTTCGTCCCAGTCGAAGCCTTGGGGATTGCTGCTCATGACTGCGCCTCCTGCTTGTGCTCGATCAAACGCTCGGCGTCGAACGCTTCGGACAATCTGTTCATCTCTCGTGTGATGTCATGCGCGAGTTGTAGGACGCCCCTCGCCTCGGCTTCGTCGTCGCTGTCGACGAGGACTCCTCCAATTGCGGCGACGAGCCCCCACATGCGTCTTCGCATGCTGTTTAGTTGGTCAGAGAATTCGCCGGGCGACATTGAGGCTTTGTCGCCAAATGGACTGTAGAAAAGGCGAGCGGCCTTCGCGATCGTCTCCGCGTGCTCATTTTCAAAGCGGACTCCTGTTAGAGCGGTTCACGATTTGACGGAAGCGTATCCGGCGTTTGCAAAATAGTTTGCGCACTCGCTTGGTTCGATCTCTTCGACGCGGCGGCCGATGTGCCGCCAAAGTGTCCTCGATCGTTCGTTTCTGCGCATGTCGCATCCAGTGCCTTAATCTTGGCGAAGGCTTGCTCGATCGGGTTGAGGTCGGGGGAGTAGGGCGAGAGATACCAGAGCCGCGCGCCGGCCGCCCGGATCGCCTTTCGCACCGCGGCGGATTTGTGACTGCCGAGATTGTCCATCACGACGATGTCGCGGCGCTGAAGGACTGGCGCGAGTTGCTGCTCGACATAAGCGCGAAAGCACAGGCCGTTGATCGGGCCGTCGAAGACGCAAGGCGCGGCGAGACGGCCACAGCGCAGCGCGCCGAGGAAGGTGAGCGTGCGCCAGCGGCCGTGCGGCGCGAAGCCGCGCAGACGCTTGCCTCTCGGTCCCCAGCCGCGCAGCGGCGCCATGTTGGTCTTGATCCAGGTCTCGTCGATGAAAACCAGTCGTCGAGGATCGAGGCGGGACTGCCATGATCGCCAGCGTCGCCGCCTGCGGGCGACGTCGGCGCGCCCTTGCTCAAGCGTGAACAGCGTTTTTTTGAACCGCAGCCCCTCGCGGCGCAGGAACAGCCACACCGCATTGTGCGAGACCTCACGCCGCGCGCCGCCAGTTCGGTCTTCAGCCCATGCAACGTCAGATGCGGCGTCTGTTCGATCCGCTCGATGATGAAGGCGCGGTGCGGTTCCAGCGCGCGCTTGCGATGCCCGCCCATCTTGCCGGGCGCAACCGACCCCGTCGTCCGACGACGCTGCGACCACTTCACGACCGAGGAAACCGCAACGCCGAAACGCTTCGCAACCGAACGACAGCTCTCGCCTGCCGCTGCTGCGGCAACTACACGCTCGCGAAGATCATTGGAAAGAGGTCGCGCCATCGGATGCTGGCCTCTAGCCCAGCCAGCATCTTGAATCACAAGCCCTGCATAAGGGGAATCCTCCCGATTCTAAAAAAATGTGAACCGATCTAGCGTTATCCGAACTTTTCCTGGACCTCTTTGGCGATCTCTCGTTATCGAAGGAGCGCATGACGCTTGTGCCTCGAATGCTTTGATCGCCGCGGATGCTTTCGATACGAGATCGAGCGCGTCGTTCTCGCGGGCACGCTAATGCGTCGCACCATCGATCTTACGGGTGTTTTTCTCCGCCGCTTGTTCGTCATCGCGGCGCCGTGCCTGTCCCCGATTTGCGCGAATGCTGCTTCGCAAGTGACTTGGATCTCCAAGTAGTGGGAAGCCGTCGACCATCTCAACTGGCACGGTCTCGACACGGGAACCGGGCAGCATGCCCAGTCCCCGGATCATCGGGGTGTGATCGCCGATAGGGTCGAGCAGCAGAATGATCGGTTTACCCAGGGCCGACGCCCACCCCAGTTCTATCGCTACGCCGCACGAGGTGCCAGGATAAGCGACCACTAGGTCGCAGCGGCGCATTTCTTCGAAATCTAACGGGGTACAAATGTCGCCTTGCATGATGGCGGCGCCCCAGCGCTCTCTTGCGAGCGCAAGAAACGTTTCGTCACTTTCCTCCTTGAGCACGGCGAAGATGCCGCGGATGAAGCGTTCGAACTGTGGGGGTAACTTGAGCTGCCCGAAGCGCATGAAACCGCTGATGGGACAAGCTAGAAAAGATTTGTAGGCGGAAGGATTATCGCTGAGCATCATAACAACGATTCCGGCCCTGGTTTGGCTACGCGCTCCGTCCTCACTGAGTGGTAAGGCGCAAAGCAACTAAAGTTCTTGGAAAAGACGGTCCAGAGTCAGTGTTAGCTTTCGATGGCAATTTTGGCTGCCAGCTAACGCGCTATGACGGGAATTCCGTCAAACCGGACTCTCCGCACAGTCTCCCGAAGAATATTGGTCCGGTAACAAATGGGTCGCAGGTGCGTCTGGAACAGTGGCACAGCGAAAATCAATCCAATCTCTATTCCGTTTAAGGGAGCATCTACTATTACTATTATAGCTTAGTTATAGTTTATCGTGGGCTCCGTCGCGCAGGTTGTTCCTGCGCCCTCCGAGCCCGCCATGTCTCCGTCTGGGTTGTGAATATAGCCCGATACGATTCGCCCCGAGTCCAAGCGCGCGCGGCCTCGCGGAAGAGCGCTGCGATGTCGCCTTAGCTACTTCCAAGCGAAATTAGCGACCACAGCGATTTCACGGCCAAGGCCGACCGTATTGCCCAAGTCCGCACATTCGTCGAGCGCATATTTTGTGACCTCGGACGCAGCGCGTGGTTGGATCAAGCGTTGCTCCGCATTGCACATTCAGTTTGAAGCAATTCTTTTGTGACGCTTTGCTCCGACGCATGGAGTTCCCTCCACTCTGTATGCTCTCAGAAAAGCGCCAATCCCGGCATCGACCATCGCGGCGACTGAGGCTTCGTCTCTCGGTTCGAGACCAAGCGCCGTGTGAAGCGGCAGGTCCCCGCGGATAAGACTCAAAAAATGGCCTGCGGCCTCAGTTGCGTCTGAGAACGTCAAAAGACCACGGGCCTTGGCTTCTTCGAGCAGCGCTGCGACACGCAGGAGTTCGTTTTTCGGCCCGCTGTCAAAAAAGAGCTGGCAGAGCTGTGGGAAGCGCGAGCGCTCACTGGATATCGCCTGAAAGAACGCCATCGACTCCGGCGTCATATACACCTCGACAAACTGACGGGCGAAGCTTCGAAGCGCCTCGACAAGGCCGATATCGAGATCCGGCATCTGCAGACGGCTGGCCTTCAGGCGGCATTCCGCTTCGATCAAATGGGCGAACAATGCCTCCTTACTCGGAAAGTAAGCGTAGAGCGTCGCCTTCGACACGCACGCGGATCGCGCGATCGCATCCATGCTTGTCTCAACGAAACCCTGCTCGAGGAATAATTTCCGGGCGGCCGCAATGACGGAACATTCCTTCCGTCCCGCAACATGGGCTTCCGCCAATGTCTCCGGCGATGAACATTCCGTGGAACGACCGGCCAGCGCGGGCTGCGCTGCTGCAGCCGTCAGGGACGAGGCGCCGCTGTCTTTTCTTGCCGTCAAGTCATGGCCTCCAGCGAGAACAGGCGCATGTGAGCCTCCGCAATTAAGTCGAGACAGACCCGGTCGTTGGCCGTCTTAAACGGCGAAGCGCCGCCTTCGCCTTGTTGCAAAACATCCAAACTAAACCGCTTGGTTCAGTTTAGCGTTGACAGCTATTCCTTGGCAAGAATAAAACTAAACTGTTCAGTTTTTTCTGGGTGCGAAATGGAATGGACGGCACAAAAATCGCGGCCATTGCTCGTTCCGCTTGCGCGGGATCGCCGTCCGATTCGCCGGGAGCGGCTCGTTGCGCCACAGATTGCGGCGCGCCAGGGACGCCAACCGACTTCGGGCGGAGCGAAGGTTGGCGTCATGGTTCTCGGCCTGCTCCAGGCGCCAGTTCTTTCCGGTTGCGCCGTCGGGCCCGACTTTATCGCGCCCCCGGCGCCCCAGGGCGCGGGCTACGCTGTGGGCAAGCCTGCGAATGTCACGCAATCGTCTCCCATCGCAGGAGGCGGCGCGCAAAGGCTCGTGCCTGGCCGCGACATTCCGGGCGAATGGTGGCGACTGTTCCGCTCGAAGCAAATTTCGGCGCTTGTCGCCGAGGCGGTGACGAATCATCCCAACATCGCCGCCGCAGAAGCGGCGTTGCGCCAGGCCAGAGAAACCACGGAAGCCGATGCGGCGTCGTTCCTTCCGCAAGCCACGTTAGGCCAGAGCGTCACGCGCCAGCAGATAACGACCGCGCAATTCGGCAGTTTGGCGCAAAGCTCGTCGTCCAGTGGGCCGACGGCGCTGCTCTTCTCGCTTCATAATTCGAATGTGGCGGTGTCGTTCACGCCCGACGTTTTCGGCAAGACGATGCGTACGGTTGAGAGCGATTTCGCCGCAGCCGAATATCAGCGATTTCAACTTGAGGCGACCTATCTCGCGCTGACCGCCAATGTGGTGACCGCGGCGATCGCCGATTCTTCTTATGCCTCGCAGATCAAGGTCACACGCGATCTCATCACCGCCTATCAGAAGCAACTCGACATATTGCAGAAGCGCTTCGAGCTCGGGGCCGTGAGCGCGGCCGACGTGGTCTCGGAAAAGGCGCTCGTTGCTCAGGCGCAAGCAACGCTGCCGCCGCTCGAAAAGGCGCGCGCGCAGACGCGCAATCAGCTCATGGCCTATCTCGGCCGTTTTCCCAACGACGACAAGGGCGAAGCGATCGACATAGAGCATCTGCATCTGCCGCGCGATCTGCCGTTAAGCCTGCCGTCCAATCTGGTGCGTCAGCGTCCCGACGTGCTTTCGGCGGAGGCGCAATTGCATCAGGCGAGCGCCAATGTTGGAGTCGCCACCGCAAATATGCTGCCGCAGATTACGCTGACGGGCAGTGGCGGCAGTCAGGCTTCGAATTTCTCGCAATTGTTCTTGCCGCAGACCTCAGTCTACAATCTTGCGGCGCAGCTCTCGGGACAAGCGTTCGACGCCGGCAGATTGTTCCACCAGCGCGAGGCGAAGCTCGCCGCGCTGGAACAGGCTGAAGCGCAATATCGCGCGACAGTGATCAGCGCCTTTCAAAATGTCGCCGACGCGCTGCAGGCGATCAAGCATGATGCGGAGACGCTGCGTTCGCAGGTTGCGGCGGAAAAGGCCGCCGCCGAAAGCCTGAATATCTCGCAGGCTCAATATTCGGCAGGCTCGACCACCTATCCGACGGTGCTCAACGCCGCGCAGACGCTGCTCAACGCTCGGATCAATCGCGTCCAGGCGCAGGCGGCGCGCTTCTCCGATACCGCTGCATTGATGCAGGCGCTCGGCGGCGGCTGGTGGAATCGTCTCGACGAGACTCCGGCGTCGCTGCCCAAACCCACCGATCTCATTTCAACCCTGCCGATCGCAGCGGCCATACGCGCCGAGGCTGAGGAACGCTCCCGTGCCCGTTAATACGCTTTTGCAAGACCGTCTCGGATCGATGTTCAAGCCAATGATGATCATGTTGGCGTGCGTCGCCCTCCTATTCGGAGGTCTTTACGGCTTCGTCAGTTTCCGCTCGATGATGATCGGACGGTTCCTCGCCTCCATGGCCAATCCGCCACAAACCGTGTCGGTGACGACGGCGACCTATCGGGAATGGCGTCCCAAACTATCAGCGATAGGCACGTTTCGCGCCGTCGATGGCGCGGACCTGGCGCTCGAAACCTCCGGCATTGTCGAGAAGATCCACTTCCAGTCAGGCCAGGACGTAAAGGCGGGGCAAATTCTGCTCGAGTTACGCAAGGATACCGACAACGCCCGGCTTGAATCATTGAAAGCCGCCGCGGAACTCAACGCCATCAACCTGCGCCGCGACCAGGCGCAGTTGAAAATTCGCGCTGTGAGCCAGGCGACGGTCGACACCGACGTCGCCAATCTGAGAAGCGCGAACGCGCAAGTCGTGCAGCAGGAGGCGGTGATCGCGCAAAAGACTCTGCTTGCGCCTTTCGCGGGACGGCTTGGCATCCGCCAGATTGATCTTGGCCAGTATATCAGCGCCGGAACGGCGATTGTGACGTTGCAGGCGCTCGATCCGATCTTTCTCGACTTTGTGCTGCCGCAGCAGGATTTGAATGGCGTCTCGGTCGGACAAGCGATCGCCGCGACCGTCGACGCCTTTCCCGGCCAGACCTTCAAGGGCAAGATCGACGCGATCAGCTCCAAGGTGGATCTCGCGAGCCGCAACGTCCAGATTCGCGCCAGCCTTGCCAATGCCGAACGCAAGCTGCGGCCCGGCATGTTCGCGTCGGTCGACATCGCGACCGGCAAACCCCAGCGCCTCATCACGCTGCCGCAAACGGCGATCGTCTATGCGCCTTTCGGCAATTCGGTGTTCCTAGCGCAAAAAGACGAGGAGAGCGCGGGCAAGAAGCCTCCGCAAAGCTCCGGGCTCGTGGCGCATCAGGCTTTCGTTCGCCTCGGGGAGTCGCGCGGCGACGAAGTATCGGTGCTCGAAGGCGTGCCGGAAGGCGCCACGGTCGTCACCGCCGGTCAGGTCAAGCTGCACAACGGCTCGCCGCTCGCCATTTCGCAACATCCGCCGCCGCCTGTCGACGACGATCCCAAGCCTGTGGATCAGTGAACGGAGATTCCGCAATATGCGTTTCACTGACATTTTCGTGCGTCGCCCGGTGCTGGCCAGCGTCATCAGCCTGCTGATCCTCGTGCTTGGCCTGAGATCGCTAGCGACTTTGCCCGTGCTGCAATATCCGCGCACGCAGAACGCCGTCGTCACGGTGACGACGTCCTATTTCGGCGCCGATCCGGCGACCGTCGCCGGCTTCGTCACGACGCCGCTGGAAAACGCCATCGCGCAGGCGAATGGCATCGACTATCTCACCTCGACCAGTCAGATCGGCGCGAGCACGATCACCGCCAATCTCCGGCTGAACTATGATTCCGGCAAGGCGCTGACCGAGATCAGCACCAAGGTCGATTCGGTGATCAACCAATTGCCGCAGGCCGTGCAGCGCCCCGTCATCACGGTCAAGATCGGCCAAACGACCGACGCCATGTATCTTGGCTTCAACAGCGACATCCTCACGCCGAGCCAAGTGACGGATTATCTTATCCGCGTCGTGCAGCCGCGTCTGCAATCCGTGCCAGGCGTGCAGACGGCGGAGCTCATCGGCGGCAAGACCTTTGCGCTCCGAGCATGGCTCGATCCGGTGAGGCTCGCCGCCTATGGCCTCACCGCCACCGAGGTGGCGGCCTCTCTCCAGGGCAACGACTATATTGCCGGCCTCGGCTCGACCAAAGGCCAATGGGTTCAGGTCAATCTCTCGGCGGCGACCTCGCTCCATTCGCTCGAGGAGTTCCGCAACCTTGTCGTCAAGCACGCGAACGGCGCCAATGTGAAGCTGCGCGACGTCGCCAATGTCACGCTTGGCGCGGACGACTATGAATCCTCGGTGTCGTTTGACGGCAAGAAAGCGGTTTATATCGGCATACTGGTGGCGCCGAACGCGAATTTGCTCGATGTCGTCAAAGGCGTCAAAGACGCCTATCCCGACATTTTAAAAGCGCTCCCCAAAGGCTTGAACAGCGAAATCGTCTACGATACGACGAATTTCGTGAACAGCTCCATCGATGAGGTGGTTCACACACTGATCGAAGCGGTCCTCATCGTCACCGCCGTCGTCTTCGTGTTCTTGGGATCATGGCGCTCGGTGCTGATCCCGATCATGGCGATCCCGCTTTCGCTGATCGGCTCGCTGACGTTTCTCCTCGCATTCGGCTTCTCGATCAATCTGCTGACGCTGCTTGCGCTGGTGCTGGCGATCGGCCTCGTGGTCGACGACGCGATCATCGTCGTCGAAAACGTCAACCGCCATCTCGCCGAAGGTCTTACGCCGGTCAACGCCGCGTTGCTGGCGGCGCGCGAACTCGCCGGACCGATCATCGCCATGACGATCGTGCTGATCGCCGTCTATGTGCCGATCGGATTCCAAGGCGGCCTCACCGGCGCGCTCTTCGTCGAATTCGCCTTCACGCTCGCGGCGGCGGTCACCGTGTCCGGCATTGTCGCGCTGACCCTGTCGCCGGTGAGCTGCGCGTTAGCGCTCAAGCCCCCGAACCAAGGCGCGGAAACGCTTGAGTCCCGCATCGTCGGCTTTATCGACGCGCGGATGGACGCCGTTCGTGACCGCTATCAGGCGCTCCTGGAGTCCTCGCTCAATTACGTCCCGGTGACGCTCGTCTTCGGCGGACTGGTGCTTGCGAGCATCTATTGGCTCTACGCCAACGCCAAGAGCGAGCTCGCGCCAAACGAGGACCAGGGCATCATTTTGGCGCAAGCGACGCCGGCGCCGAATGCGACTCTTCAGCAAAAGCTGTACTACGCTAATGAGGCGTATAAGATCATCGCCAAGCACCCTGAGACTGATAGCGTGTTTCAGATCAATTCGCCGGCCATGAACCTCGCGGGCATGGTGCTGAAGCCTTCGGAGGAGCGCAAAGTCGGGGCGGAGGACTTACAGCGTATGCTCCAACAGGAGCTGAGCGCCGTGCCGGGCGTGCGCTTCGTCGCCTTCCAGCCGCCGCCGCTTCCTGGCTCGATGGGCTTGCCGATTCAATTCGTCTTTCAGAGCAGCGACCCTTTCGAGAAGATGAGCGATCTCTCTCGAGAGTTCTTGTCGAAAGCTCTGGCGACGGGAAAGTTCATGTTCCTCGACACCGATCTCAAGATTGATCAGCCGCAATTGTCGCTGGTTATCGACCGCGAAAAGACAGCGCAACTCGGATTGAGAATGATTGATGTCGGCGGCGCGCTCACCACCGCGCTGAGCGGCGGCTACACGCAATATTTCGGACTGGCCGGCCGTTCCTACAAGGTCATTCCGCAGGTCGCCCAGCGATTTCGGCTGAATCCGGATCAGATCCTGAACTACTACATCAAGACGGCGAGCGGCTCCTTGGTGCCGCTTTCGACCGTCGCCAAGCTCGAGACCACCATCGTTCCCGAGTCGCTCAACCATTTTCAGCAAATTAATTCGGTGACGATATCCGGTGTGGCCGCCCCTGGCGTCATCGCCGGCGAGGCGCTCGACGCGTTGAGAGAGATCGCACGCCAAGTGTTGCCTTCAACCTATACGATCGACTACGCCGGCCCCTCGCGCCAATTCGTGCAGGAGTCAGGCGGCTTCCTGGTGACCTTCGGTTTCGCGCTGATCATTATCTTCCTCGCGCTCGCGGCTCAGTTCGAGAGCTTTCGCGATCCGCTGATCATCCTCGTGTCCGTTCCGATGTCGATCGCCGGCGCGCTGGCGTTCATCCTGCTTGGCTTCGGCGGCGCGAGCATCAACATCTACACGCAAGTCGGCCTGGTGACGCTGATGGGGCTGATCAGCAAACATGGCATATTGATCGTCGAATTCGCCAATGAGCTTCAGCATGCCGGCGCGTCGAAACGCGAAGCGATTCTCAAGGCGACCGCCATTCGACTGCGCCCCATTCTGATGACCACCGCCGCCATGGTCCTTGGCGTGGCGCCGCTCATCTTGGCCAGCGGCGCAGGCGCAGCCTCGCGCTACAATATGGGTCTTGTGATCGCCTCAGGCCTTTCCATCGGCACGCTCTTCACGCTGTTCGTTCTTCCCGCCGTCTACCTGGTGCTGGCGGCGGATCACTCGGCGACCGTGCAAGTTGACGCGGCGGAGCCTTCCGCACTCGCCAAAGCTTCGTGATCGGCGACCATGAAGATGCGGCGCGACGTTTGATGCCCGACAACCGGCATCGAGCGTGGTCGCGCCGCAGTTCCGGCGCGAACCCCTTCGATGAGATCATCCCTTGATAGTTTCCACGATGACTGCCGGCGGCGCTCGCATGAACTCGGCCCAATACTCGCGATCATCGACCCCGTCATCAGCGGGTGACAGCTCTAATGCGCGCACCTGGAAATCTCGAAAGCCCGCCGCGCGAAACGCCGACTCATAAGTCGAAATCGGCAGGTAATAATTCTCGACTTCCAGCGTGGCGTCGTCCAGGTGGGCGCGCCACTGAATCGGGGCGCCTTCATAAACGCGGTCTTCCAAAAGAATCTCGAAACCGTATCGACGATAGTCGCCACGGGGCTGAAACGAGTACAGATCCGGATTTGTGGTAAAGGTGACAAATCGGCCACCCGGTCTCAGCCACGAGGCGATGCCGCGGCACATCTGCGCGAGTTCCTGACGTTCGCGCACGTAGACCAAGAGCCATGCAGCGACCCCCAGATCGAAGTCTTTGCCTAGCGCTACTTCACGCGCGTCATGAACAATATATTCGATGCCTAGCGGGTTGGACGCCTCCTGCGCGCGAGCCAATTCGATCATCCGATCGGAGACATCGAATCCCACGACCTTCGCGGCTCCTCCCTGGCGCAGCCGACGAGTGAAGTAACCTTCACCGCACGCCATGTCGACGACGGTCTTGTTAGTGAGGTCGCCGATGAACCTGAGGAACGAATACGCTTCAATTCGTTCCCGCCACGGCTGCTTCTTGGCTTGCTGATACTGCTGTGCGACTTCGCCTTCATTGTAATCTGTAGTCATGCCCTGACTCCCGCTTTAGCTGGGATTGGCCGGATGGGCGCCAGTTCGGGTCCGACTCTTCCCGAATTTGCCGCGTTCGACAAGACCGCGCTGTCGCAAAAACCGCCGCGTGAGCGCAGGGAGGTAGACGGCCGACAGTGGTCGGCCTCGTGATACGCCAACCACTCTTGCTTCCGCAGCTGCTATGTTACAATGCTGAGTTTTCCGGCATTGAAATTGACAGAGAATGGCTCAACAGAGCCATTTTGCTAACGTCGCACATTTCATAATTTGCGTACTATCGCGAGGTTTACCGCTTCGCTGTTGACTCGCGACATAAAAGTCGATTGTGCGCCCGGCTTTGTTGCTCTTGAGTTGCTATTCATCACCTTTTTGGAACAGCGTCGGGAACGTCAAGCATCAAACAGTCGATCGCATCAGGGAAACGTGAATGATGTACGACATGGCCATCATCGGCGGCGGGCATAACAGTCTCGTTTGCTCCGCCTATTTGGCGATGGCAGGATTCAGGGTAGTCGTGCTCGAACAACGCGCGGTCGTTGGTGGCGCCGCCGTCACGGAAGAGTTCAGCCCCGGCTTTTTCAATTCGGTCGCATCGTACGCTGTTTCTCTGTTGAACCCGAAGATCATTCGCGATCTCGATCTTGCCGGTCATGGTCTGCGCATTGTCGAACGTCCGATATCAAACTTCTTACCATTGGACGATGGCGGCTTCCTGAAGGTTGGGGGAGGCCAGACCAAACGGGAGGTCGCGAAGTTCTCGACGCGAGATGCAGATCGTCTCGACGATTATCAAGCCCGCCTGACGGCTGTCGCCGATGTCCTGCGCGCCACTGTGCTCGAAACGCCCCCGAATGTCGTTGAGGGCCGCCCATTGTCCGCGATCGCCGAATGGATCAAAGCCGGCAGGATCGGCAACAGAATTCGGGCCCTTGGACTCGACCTGCAGCGGGATCTTTTAGATCTCTTCATGGGCTCCGCCGGCGATTTTCTCGACGGTTGGTTCGAAAGCGCACCCATCAAGGCGGCGTTCGGCTTCGACAGCGTCGTCGGAAATTATGCGAGTCCCTATGCGTCAGGCTCGGCCTATGTTCTCCTGCATCATTGTTTCGGCGAGGTAAACGGCAAGAAGGGCGTCTGGGGCCATGCTATCGGCGGGATGGGCTCCATCACGCAAGCCATGGCTAAGGCCGCCGTCGCCCATGGCGTGGAAATCAAGCTTTCGACTCGGGTCCGCCGGGTGATTATCGAAAATGGACGCGCGGTCGGCGTTGAGACAGAAGGGGGCGAAGCGATTCGCGCCACGGCGATCGCCGCAGGAATTAATCCTAAGCTGCTTTACCTCGACCTCGTAGAGTCGTTCACCTTGCCTGATGGATTTCGGCAGGGGATGGAAAAATGGCGTTGTGGTTCGGGCACGTTTCGCATGAACGTCGCGCTTTCCGAACTACCGGACTTTAGCGCCTTGCCTGGACGCGCATGTGCGGAGCACCACGCTTCAGGAATCATCATCGCGCCCAGTCTGGGCTACATGGAGCGCGCCTATTTTGACGCCCGTTCATTTGGGTGGTCGCGCCGCCCGATCGTCGAATTGGTCATCCCTTCCACGCTCGACGGCACGCTCGCGCCGCGGGGACAGCACGTGGCGAGCCTTTTCGGCCAGCATGTCGCGCCGAAGCTGCCCGATGGTTCATCATGGGACGATCACCGCGAAACGGTCGCCGATCTGATGATCGAGACGGTCGATAAATATGCGCCGAATTTTCGGCGCTCGGTATTGGCGCGCCAGATATTGTCGCCTCTTGACCTCGAACGTTCGTTCGGCCTCGTCGGCGGTGACATATTCCATGGATCTCTCGATCTGCGCCAGATTTTCTCGGCGCGCCCGATGTTGGGCCATGCGAATTATCGGGGGCCAATCGAGGGTCTTTATTTGTGTGGCTCGGGAGCTCATCCGGGAGGCGGAGTCACAGGCGCGCCAGGACATAATGCTGCTCGCGAAATCCTGCGCGATCTCAAGCGTAAGCGTTTCGTCCGGAAGCGATGGCTAGAGAGTGGCCCAATTCCCCATTTGCCACGTTAGGCTCCCTGTTCCGTCAAAATAGTTTTCTGCTTGCGGCTGAGGGAATTTGCTCCCCGCTGTAATGGGGCGCCGCCTCAGCTGACACAGCGGCGCTTCTGGCGTTCTTCGGCGAAACAACAACATTTGTCGAGGGGCGAAGGGCGTCGCTCGCCAGCCCGGCGTGCGAACCGATCGCTCCGGCCACGCCGTAAAACGCCGTCATTTCTTTCTGACGTAAATCCACACGCAGCCGGGGCACGCGTCGGCGATGGCGGAGTCAGACCGGGCTCGGTCCCTTGCCAGTGTGAGCGAGGAGCGCCAAAGTCCCAATCGCATGAGTTCGCTCCGCACCTTTCGCACACGTTTGGCGGACAGCTTTTCAGACTTTGCCGAGCGTTCTCCAGCGGCGCTATGCGCCCCGATCGAAACATGCACTCCCGGATAGGCTTTCACTACTCGCGCAACGCGTTGCAGTTCTTCGCGCGCCGTCGAGCTCAGCGCCGCAGTGCCGGCAGCAAAAGCTACCCCAGCGAGATCGAATTGCGCCCCCTTGGCGGGACCGTGTTCAAGAAACGCGCGCAGCCGATCCTCAATGCCTGGCGCCATGGAATTTTTCGTCGTCGCGCCGTCTCTTTCCGGATTCTCCGCCGGCGGCGGCGCCGGGGCTTCTTCAGCTGAGTTCGCTTCGCGAGGCTCCGCCACGCTGACAGGCGGGGGCGCCGGGGCTTCTTCAGCTGAGTTCGCTTCGCGAGTGGATGGCTCCGCCATACTGACAGGCGGCGGCGTGTAGGATTGCTGATCAGATACAGAACCGCCGCCGAGGTTTGGTGGAGCGCCCGGCGTGAACAACCAGGAAAGTCCACACACGACGGCGAAGCTGACTGCAACGCCGAGCGTTATCGCAACGGGATGCATGCCCTTCTCGACGTTGGGCTGCGAATCCCCTTCACGTAAAGCCGCATGCGCGTGCTGGCTTTGCGGGAGCTCTCCGGTGTAATGGCGCCACACCCACGCCTCCGGCGCGCCTCTGTCTCGGGTGGCGTTGCGTCCGATTGCGAAATTCGTGTCCATCGGCGTCCTCGAAGCGCACAGCTGTGCTGACGTTGCCTTCCGCCCCCATGTCGTTCTTGCATTTTGCCGGAGACTCGAACTTAGGCGTTCGTCGAATCAGCATGAACGATAGAAGAGTCCGGTATCTTCGATTTTCTCTTCAGCGCCCCTCGAGAGTAACGTTCATGCGATACATGCGCGTTTCTGCACTATGTCCCGCCGGTTTTCGCCGGACGAAGACTGGGCGCCATACAACCTTCGGATTGGCTCGTTCCTCCGTCGCTTTGGCGAGCCGTTTCCATCCCCGCAGTGAACAGCCCGGCGTATGCGCTGCACGCGCCGTTTGGCGTTGACGTCCTTTTCAAAGACGTTGGCGCCACGTGGCAACGCCGCGGGATTGGCTCTACGGTGGGGGCCCCGCTCAACGGAATTTCGGACACATGGAAGCCTTCATTGATTACCCGCTCAGCGTCATTTTCTTGACAAGCCTGATCCTTCTCGTCGGCGCGAGTGAAATTGGCCGCCGTTTCGGCGCGCGTTCGCCAGAGGGAGCCGGCGCCAGCATCGCGACACTGGAGGCGGCGATGTTGGGGCTTCTCGCGCTGATGTTGGGCTTTACGTTCGCTATGGCGTTGTCGCGTTTCGACGCGCGGCGCGACGCCATCTTGCATGAGGCGAACGCCATCGGCACCGCCGCGCTACGCGCGCGTCTATTGCCCGCGCCATATGGCGCCGAGAGCCTGAGATTGTTTCACGATTATGTGCAGATTCGACTGGACCTCGCGACCCGTGTGCCGACTCCCGCCGAACTCGCCGCCGCGATCGCCCGTTCAAACAGGATCCAGGAGGGTCTCTGGCGGCAGATCAAAGCGGCCTCGGCGAAGGATAACGCGATGGTCCCCACCGGCCTTTATATTCAGGCGCTGAACGAAATGTTCGACGTCCAAGAAATTCGACTGACGGCGGTTCGAAATCATGTGCCGATCGTCGTCGTGTTTTCGCTTTACGGCATCGCCATGGTGGCGTTGGCCTTCACCGGATACGCCAGCGGAATCGAGCGGCGGCGGCCACGATTTCCGGTATATCTGATGTCGCTGCTCATCGCCGGCGTGATCCTGCTGATCCAGGATATCGATCGCTGGGGCATCGGCTTTGTGACCGTCAGCCAGCAGCCGATGATCGATACGGCGAAGGCGATCAACGGTTATTCCGCCGACGTCCAAAGCGAGAAGTGACTGACCTAGGGTTTTCTGAACCGGATATGAAAGAATCCGTTGGGCTTTGACGGCGTGTCGAGCGCCGGACGCGAATGTTTCGTCGGCGATCATGGCGCGCGTGCCGCTCCGGGCCACGGACAGCGGCGATCGCTGAGGCCGAGAGACGCCGTCAGTTGCGGCAGAGAATTTCAGCAAAAAAATTCCTGTTTGGAAGCGCCCTGTCCGGCGCCTCGAACATCGAACGCGGAAGGCCGTAAAGGTCGTCGTAATAGGCGTCGAGGCGCTTGTTGATCTGACGGTTGTAGTCCGGGCGGACAAACAATGTTTTTCCGCGCGTAAAGCGCTGCGCTTCGCCGTCGCGCACGACGAGCTGGCCGTCCTTGAAGACATAGGCTGCGTTGCGGAACATCGCCGCTTTGTCCCGTTGCGGCTTATACACCGCGATATCGGCGACCGCGCCCGCCCCGAGTTCTCCGCGATCGGTGAATCCGTAGAGCTTGCGTGGCGCGGCGCGCGTCATCACGGCGATTTCATATAAAGTGTATTCCCGCTTGATCGACGGCAAGCTGGTCATTTCCAACACCTCCGCCGGCAAGCGCGACATCCACTGCGCACGTTTGTCGGCGCCCATCAGCAAGGCGAAAACTTCCGGGTAGGTCGTAAAGGGCGCGCCGTTTGGATGATCCGTCGTAAAGAACACGCGCATCGGATCTTCGGTCAGCAGGAATAATTCTAGACCCGCAGCCCATTGCACCGCGTTATAAAAATCCGAGACGCGATAGGAATAGGGCACCACGCCCAAGCCGTTGGCGTCGCCGTCGAAGATCACGCCTTTCTTCGGACGACCGGCGGGCAGGCTGTTCAACTGTTTCATGACGTCGGTGGAGATCGTCACCGTGTCGGCAAACATCACTTGGCCGACGTCCATGGTGACATTCTTGTTGGCGTTGATCTTCTCCGCGAATTGCGCGGCAGCGGACGAGAAACCGTTCTTTCCGTCTTTGCCATAGGCGTAGAACTGCGCGTGCGCGAGATGGAGCGGCGCGCCCTGCGCCGCGTCGATGGTGCCAAGCGCGGTTTCGATGTTTCCCGCAAGCCCGAGATTGCTCATGTGCAAATGCAGCGGGTGAGGTATCCCGGTGGCCGCCACCGCGCGCTGCAAGCGCGTAAAAATCTCGCGCGCAGAGACGCCATATTCCGGCACCTTGTCGTCCAGCGAGAAAGAGCGAAGATTTTGCTTGCAGGCGCAAACCCCGCCGGGATTTGCGCATTTGACGCCAATCGCCCGCGTCGATTCGAGCGTCGCGCCGATGTAATCGACAATGGCTGTGTCGCCTTCCCGATCGCGAAGGATGCTCAAAAGAAAATCGTCATTGCCGAGAACGGTCAGAAAGCCTTTGTCGATGATCGGAATGTCCGCGAGCTCGAGATGCGCATGCAAAGCGTGGTGGGGCAGGACGGCGGGTTCAATGGCTGTGGTGTAGCCTAACTGAGCGTACAGGCGGCCGGTCTCAAAAGCCGTCCAACCAGCTTCGGAAAGCGGCGTTCCCCGCGGACGGGGACGATGCGCGCGGTGCGACTCCGGCATCAAGAGCCGCGCCGTGTTCACGCCCCCGCCGGCGATATGCGAATGGACATCGATCGCGCCGGCCATGACGATATGCCCGGCGATGTCATATTCCTGGTCCGCCTCGCGGCCTTGTGGCGGCGCAATGATGTGGCCGTCCTCGAACCAGAGGTCGCCTAAAGCGTCGGTTCCGTTGACGGGATCGATGACGTGACCACCGCGAAGACAGGTCAGCATGGCATCTCCTTCGAAAGCGGAACGCGCCTCATGTCGCTGCGTGGGCGCCCGTGCTACGAACGCACTTCGGAATCGTCCAACGCTTTCTCGACTTCGGCTTCGTGCGCCGGCGTGTGCAGTTCGGCCTCGTCTTTCGGCAGCAGATGACGCGGCAGAAAAAATCTGTTGGCGATCAAAGTCGGAATGATCGCCGTGCCGATGATCGCTGCGACGAGCGTCGAATACTGCCCCTCGTCGATGATCTTGTTGGAGAGTCCGAAGAGCGCTGAAATCGTGCCGAAGGTCAGACCGGACGCCATCAGCAGAGTCGTGTACATCGCGTCCTTGTGCGGCGACTTAAAGGCTCTGGCGACGGGATAGACGCTGACGATCTTGGTCGCGATCTCGACGGCGATGAGAGCGAACACGCCGAAGGGCGCCATCACGACGGCGGGAATCGACACGAAATAGCCTGCGCGGATGAAGTAGAACGGCGTGAGCAGGCCAATGGTGATCGCGCGGAGGCGCTTGACCAGCGCGGCATCGCGCCCGACGCTTCCGGCGAGCGCCATGCCGACGAGATAGGCTGGCAGAACGGCTTCGCTCCCTGCCCAGACGGCCAGAGCGCCGAGCGCCATCAACCAGAAAAGCAAGAATTTCGCTTCGAATTCCGAAGGCTTGCCGCCAAAGCGCGCGTAGGCGCGCGGCGTAAGGATCGGCAGGCCGAAGAATGCGGCCGCGAGCGCGACCACGAGCAATAGCGTCTTCCAGGTGAAGGGCGCAAAGACGAGCCCGAGAGTCACGACAGTGCCAAGGTCGGTAATGAAGCAGGCGGCGAGAATCGTCTTGCCAAACCCGACGCGATTGAAGCCGTATTCCATCATGACCGTGTAGACGACCGCGACCGATGTGGCTGCGAGCGCGATGCCGGCGAGAAGCGCGGGGGAACTTTCCCAGCCGAGCAGATAATGCGCCGCCGCCCAGCACCCGATCGCCGGCAGCAGGAAGCTCGCGACGCCAATGGCGGCGGCTTCTTTCCACTTCATCCGAAAAACATCAGGGTCGAGTTCCGCGCCAGCAAGGAAGGTGAGGAATATCGCGCCAATGCCGGCGAGCGCTTTCACCCACGGCTCTTGAACGGAGAAAGCCGCGTAGCCGCCAACGGCGGCGAGGATCGAGCCCGCCACCATGCCGACGATAATTTCCACCAACGCCGTCGAAAAGCGATAGCGATGCGCGATCAGACTGGCGATCAGCGCCAGACCAAACACCATCGCGACTTGGGCCCAAATCTCCGCCATGTTCGTTCCTTCCCGATTTTTATTCGCTTTATGAGTGTGGGCCATAGTCAATAGATTGCGGACGGCGTTCCACTCAGGTCTTGTGCGCCACAAGGATCGCGCCGATCCCGATGAGGCCAACGCCGAGCCAGTTTCCGAGGGACAGTCGCTCTCGAAGCAACAGCGCTCCGAATATCGCCACCAGCACCACGCTCAATTTGTCGATCGGCGCAACCTGGGATGCATTCCCGAGTTTCAATGCGCGAAAATAGCAAACCCAAGACGCGCCCGTCGCGAGGCCCGAGAGAAGCAGGAACGCGTAGCTGCGGGCGGAGATCGAGTCGAAGCGTTGCCACTGGCTCGTCGCTCCAAGGAAAGCGGCGAGCGCGCAAAGGATGACAATCGTGCGGATGAATGTCGCGAAGTCAGAATTGACGTTTTCGATTCCGATTTTCGCGAAGATCGCCGTGAGCGCGGCGAACGTCGCCGACAAAAACGCCCAGAACTGCCAAGAACCCAGGACCTGGCTCATGCCCCAACCTCCTCTTTCAGCAGCTTTCGACGATGCGCCGACGCTCGTTCGTTCTCATTGCTTCGTTGCGCGCCGTATCCAGGACTCTTCAGTCGCGTCTGCGCTTGCGCGCCATCGCCGCCGCGCGAACTCACCCGAGAACTGAGCGCAACGATCGGTTTTGCGGTGCGGCGCCGATGGCCGACATCGCCCGCGACGCTTGCCGAAGAAGAGGGCGGAACGCGTCGGCAAGCAGAATGGCCGATGGCGAGCGTCACCATGCTCGGACCTTTCCGACGCGCGCTCGGCGACAGGCTTGGGTCGGAAAATCGAGAAATAAGGGCGGATTCAACACAGACTCCTGACGTGCAAGCGCAAGCAGGAGTCATCAGCCCGGAGGGCGGTTACATGGCGAACTCCATCGCCAAAGGCGGAGTATTCAAAGCCAGCTAGGCCTTGTCAACTGACGACCGCCCTGACCGCGGACGCAATGACCGCGGTGGCGTTGGCCGATCCCGCCTCGACCTCGAAGCGAAGCTACCCGACGCATTCGAGAAAGCGCCGTTGTTGGCGCCGGTCGCGCGGCAAGGCCTTGCGCATTGATCGTCGCCGATGTGAATAGCTCTCCCGAGCGACGTTCCACGCCGGTTCGCTTGGCCGCGATGGCGACGGAACGGCCGGCGGCGTTTTTCCGGGAGGCGTCAAAATGGGCGGGGTCGCATGGGGAGCGCCAGGACTGGCGCCCACCTGGTCGTCAAGCGACAAGGACTTCGTGACAACGGCGCATGGCGCTGCGCGGCTCTGGGCGACTGTTGGCCATGGGATCATCAATGAGGTCTACTGGCCATCGACAGGCCAGCCGCAACTTCGCGACCTCGGCTTTTATCTTCTCGGCGAGAACAGCTGGGCGGATCTCAAGCGCATCAATCGCTATCGACTGTCCCGGCCCAAGCCTTATGTGCCGCTTCTGACGATCGCGCACTCGGGCGATGACTATCGGCTCACCTTGGAACTTCTGCCCGACCCGCGCCGCGACGTTCTGCTGATCCGCTTCGACGTCGAGGGCCCCTATCGTTTGGCGATCGTCGCCGCCCCCCACCTGGGTGAGAATGGAATCGACAACAGCGCCTGGGTCGAAGATGGCGCGCTCGTCGCAACCGCCGCAGGCGCGTCGCTCTGCGTCGCGGCTGATGCGCCGATGGTCGATCTGAGCGTCGGATACGTCGGCGCGACCGACGGATGGCAGGACCTCGCGCGTCACGGCCGGCTCACATTCGACTTTTCCGCTGCGCCACATGGCAATGTCGCCATGTCGGGCTCTTTCGCCGATGCGAAGGGCGTCATTGCGCTGGGCTTTGCGCCGGGCGTAAACGGCGCGCGCACGCTTGCGCTGTCGGCGCTCTCAGAGGGCTACGAACCGATAAAAAACGAGTTCCTCGACGGTTGGCAGCGATGGGGAAGCCGACTTGATCTTCCGGCGCCGGACGCCGGCCTCGGCGAGGAGGCGCTGATTTCAGCCACGGTGCTCAAATGCCATGAGGACAGGATGTTTCCTGGCGCCGTCGTCGCCAGCATGAGCACGCCCTGGGGCAATCACACGGATACGCTCGGCGGCTATCATTTGGTCTGGACGCGGGATGCGACATTGGCCGCTTTCGCCCTCATCGCCGCGGGGCAGATCGAGGACGCGCGGCGCATTCTCGCCCATATGATCGCGGTCCAGATGCAGGACGGACGTTGGCCGCAGAACTATTTTCCCAGCGGCAGGCCGTTCTGGACGGGATTTCAGCTCGATGAGACCGGCTTTCCGATTCTGCTTGCGGCGAAGCTGCGGGAATCCGGACGCCAGGACTTGCCGGGCGTCGGGGAGATGGCGCGTCGGGCGGCCGGCGCGATGGCGAAATGGGGCCCGTCGAGCGAGCAGGACCGGTGGGAGGAGAACCCGGGGATCAGCGCTTTCACGCTCGCGGTCGTGATCGCTGCGCTCGTCGCCGCGGCCCCCTGGCTCGATGACAGCGAGCGCGACTATGCGCTCGACCTCGCCGACGACTGGAACGAACGCATCGAGCACTGGTGCTACGTGTCCGGGGCGCCTATGGCGATAAGGACAGGCGTCGCCGGCTATTACGTGCGTTTGGCGCCGCCGGAGAAGGACGGCGGCCTGACTGGCCGGGTTCAGCTGCGCAACCGCGAGGGCGAAACCATCGACGCCAGCGCGCTCGTCGCACTCGACTTTTCCTGGCTGGCGCGGCTCGGGCTGCGTGCGGGAACCGACAGCCGGATCCTCGACACGATCAAGGTGGTCGATGCGGTCCTGAAGACGGAGACGCCTGCCGGCGCCGCATATCGCCGCTATAATGACGATGGGTATGGCGAATATGACGACGGTCGCCCCTATGACGGCAATGGCGTCGGGCGCGCCTGGCCGCTTCTCGCCGGCGAGCGCGGCCATCTCGCGCTGGCGGCCGGAGAGGATCCGATCGAATATCTGCGAACGATCAGCCGAAGCGCCAGTTCCGGCGGACTTCTGCCCGAACAGATATGGGATGCGCCGCCGATCCCGGAACGGGGCCTGTTTCCTGGACGGCCGACCGGCGGCGCCATGCCGCTCGTCTGGGCGCATGCGGAGTTCTTGAAACTGCTGATTGCTCGTCAGCAGAAGCGTCCGGTGGAGCGGCTCGCCTGCGTCGAGCAGCGTTACGGCGCAGGCGCGCGGCGCGCGCGCCGAACGCGCTGGCGCAACGAGACGCCGGTCGCGAGCCTTGAAAAGGGCCGCACGCTGCTGATCGAGGACCGTCGCCCGTTCACCCTCCATATCGGCTGGGACGGCTGGAGCGACGTCGAGGATATGGAATCGGAGCCGCTTCCCTTCGATCTCTGGGGCGTGGCGATCGACCCCGACCGTTATCAAGGGCGGGCGCGGCTCGACTTTACGCGTCGCTATGGCGAAAGGTGGGAGGGACGGGATCACTGCGTCGAATTTGTCGACGGGCCGCAGGCGCACACGCTTGTGCACCGTGAGACGCGGAAACCATGATCGGGGCGCCGGTTCGTCGTCATCACGAAGATTTCGGCGCCGACGCTTCGCGCTGTTCGAGGTTCGGCGTTCGGCCATCGTTGCGGCGTGAGCGCGCTCGCCAGAGCGACGATGCGCGTCTACCGCGCCGCAACGCGGCAGACATTCGCGCAGCGAGCCGATCTTTGCGTAAATCTGTTCCGCCAGCGCCAGAGCGACGCGCCTGTAGGCGTCGCCGCTCACCAATACCTACCGCAGGGATGAAATCCTGTTTACAGTGAACCTTTCGCCGCTTTAAATCCAAATTGCATCGGCACGAACTGGCGCAATCGGACTCACCAGATCGCGGGGCGTAGCGACGACCATGGCGCATCCGATCGAAGACTACGCGCTCATCGGCAATTGTGAAACGGCGGCGCTGGTCGCCCGCGACGGCTCGATCGACTGGCTGTGCTGGCCGCGTTTCGACAGCGACGCCTGTTTCGCCGCGCTGCTGGGCGCGCCTGAGCATGGTCGATGGCGGATTGCGCCCGCCGATCCGGCGGCAAAGATCACGCGGCGCTATCGCGACGACACATTGATCCTTGAGACTGAGTTCACGACCGACGCCGGCGTCGTCGCGCTCATCGACTTCATGCCGCTTCGCGACGACGGCGAGCCCTCGCAGATTGTCCGGCTCGTCGAGGGGCGCCGTGGCCAGGTCGCCATGTCGTGCGAGCTTATCTTGCGCTTCAGCTACGGCTCGTCCGTGCCATGGGTGACGCGTCTGAAAGGCGGCGGATTGCGCGCCATCGCCGGGCCAGACATGGCGGTGCTGCACACGCCCGTCAAATTGCACGGCGCCGATCTCAAGACAGTAGGCAAATTCGTCGTTTCGGAAGGAGAGACGACGCCCTTCGTCCTGAGCTATGGCCGGTCCTACCGGGACGCGCCGGCGGAGCCGATCGATCCAATCCTGGCGCTCGACGACACTGAGAAGTTCTGGCGCAAATGGTCGGCAAGCTGCCAGGACACTGGCAAGTGGTCTCACACAGTGCGTCGTTCTCTGATCACGCTTAAGGCGCTCGCTTTTCGTCCGACCGGCGGCATTGTCGCGGCGCCGACGACCTCGCTGCCCGAACAGCTCGGCGGATCGCGCAATTGGGACTATCGCTATTGTTGGTTGAGAGACGCCACCTTCACCTTGTTGAGTTTGATGAATGGCGGCTTCTATCAGGAAGCGCGGGACTGGCGGGAATGGCTGCTGCGCGCCGTCGCCGGCAGCCCGCAGCAATTGCAGATCATGTATGGCATCGAGGGCGAACGGCGGCTGACCGAATTGGAGCTGCCCTGGCTGCCCGGCTATGAAGGCGCATCGCCGGTGCGGATTGGCAATGCGGCGTCAGGTCAAGTGCAGCTGGACGTCTATGGCGAGGTCATGGATGCGCTCTATCAAGCGCGCCAAGGGGAACTCGGCCCGCTCAAGGCCTCTTTCGACCTGCAACGCGCGATACTCGACCATCTCGCGACGATCTGGAGCGACCCGGATGACGGGATTTGGGAAGTCCGGGGCGGGCGCCAGCACTTCGCCTATTCCAAGGTCATGGCCTGGGTCGCATTCGATCGCGCCGTCAAGCTGTCTGAGGGGTTCGGCCTTACGGGTCCCGTCGATCGCTGGAAACAGCTGCGGCAGGAGATCCATGACGATATCTGTCAAAAGGCGTTCAACGCCAAAATCGGCGCCTTCGCTCAGTCCTATGGCGCCGACACGCTCGATGCGAGCGTGCTGCTAATGCCGCTGGTAGGCTTTTTGCCGGCAAGCGATCCGCGCGTGAAAGGAACGCTCGCCGCGATCGAGCGCAACCTGATGGCCGATGGTTTTGTCATGCGCTACGACACGCAGGCAAGCAAGGATGGATTGCCGCCAGGGGAAGGCGCTTTCCTCGCCTGCAGCTTTTGGTTCGTCGACAATCTCGTGCTGGCGGGCCGCCAGAAGGAAGCGGAGCAGATGTTCGAGCGACTCTGCGGACTCTGCAACGACGTCGGATTGCTCTCCGAGGAATATGATCCGCGCGCGAAGCGCCTGATCGGCAACTTCCCTCAAGCTCTGTCGCACATCGCCTTGGTCAATAGCGCTCACAATCTGTTTCTCGCGGAAAATTCGCTCAAACAGCGCGCCGGCCATTGTTCAGGAGCAAAGTCGACGACGACTCTGGCGCAAGCTCTTCGATGATCGGACCAACGTCTTCGAAGACGGCGTTCGCGCTCATGCGTCCGTTGCCGCCTGTCGATGATCGCTGAAACGCAACCGTTTGCGTCGAATGTCGATCGGGCGTCGGCGCGCACGCGTTCATCGGCAGGCGCATGAGCCGTGATCAGGCGGCGGCGTCTTTGCTCATCAATATGAGCATATGGCCATCGGGGTCGCGGACGCAGGCGGCGCGTCGGCCGTCCGCAAGCGCGACGACGCGCTCGGAAACGAAATGTGCTCCCGCTGCGCCGAGCCGCGCAACGAGCGCATCGAGGTCATCGACCTCGTGAACCTGCCGGACGGACGCTGCGTCCTGGGCGCAAAGCGGCGCGGCAAGGGCACGGCCGCGCGGCGCGCGATAATGCAGCAGCTCCACATGTGGCGTCGCGACGCTGGCCGGCTCCAGGGCCACGACATCCACCTCCACGCCGTCGAGGCCGTCGAGCCGGTCCTGCGTCTCGCCGCGATTGAGCGTGCGCCCGCCGACGCGCAGGCCGAGCAGTCCGACATAGAAGGCGAGGCTGCGGTCGAGATCGAGCGTCGAAATCGCTGTGTGGTCGTAGCCGATTACGCCTGATCCGGTCCGTTCCCGCCAGATTGTCGCGCCGACTCCGTCAGGAAATTCTATGAGTTCGAGCGGATGGCCTTCCGGATCGCGAAATTTGAAGGCGGTCACGCTTCCTGTGCTTGGCGGCAGCAGGACCGGTCCGCCGCGGCTGACCCTGTCCGCGCCGCCTGAAAGAAGCGGTTGCGCCGCCATCTCGATGGCGCGGCAGACGAGCGCGACATGCTGGAACCATTGATCGTTGGCGGCGCGTTCGGCGGGGTAGGGGGCGCCCGGCGGATCGAACGCGACGATTTCGAGCGTCTGCGCGCCGACGCGCATGTCGCACGCGCGCGCCGTCGTCTCTGGCCGAAGTCCGAGCAGGCGGCGATGGGCGGGATCGTCAAGCGTCCGCTCCGGCCCGGCTTCGAAACCGAGCGAATCGCGAAAATACGCCGCCGCCTGCGGCAGATGTTCGACGGTGAGGCTGACGTTGAGCAGCCGCGTCACCGGCATGACGACGACGCCTCGACGCCACAGGCCGCAACCCGCGCGCCCTTGATCGATGCGGTCGCGGTCGGCAAAAATCCGCTGGCCGTCATCACGAAGATCAGCCCGCCGACGAGGCCGAAATTCTTGAAGAAATCCCAGATGTGAGGATAGCCCGCGCTCTGAGGCGACCAGAAGCGCGGATAGGTCCAGAACGCGTGATAGACGAGGCCTGTAACGGCGCAATAGCCGGCCAGCACGAAGGCCGCGAGGCCGTCGTAAAAGCCGAACACGATCATCGGCGGCGTCAGCGCCTCGACGATCATCGCCAGGATGAGGAGAATCGGTCCGCCAGGCAGCCAGCTCGACGTCGCCTGTTTGAGCGCGCCGTCCCAGTTAATGATCTTGTCCAGGCAGCTGAACGGAAAAATCCATACGATGAAAATGCGCGCCAGAGTCGGCGCAACGTCGTTCACGAGCCAGTCCATTCGCCAGCCTCCTCGTTCCCGCTATGATCTGGGACCTCAGTCTTCGACGAAGCGCGCGCGCGGCGCAAGTCGTGGCCGATAGACAAATACGGGAGAGCGGCGATGAGCGAGTCGACAAACGTGAGCGAAGAGGCCGGCTTCGTCGCCTGGGCGGACGCCTTTCATGGCGTCATCGGTGCGCGCTTTCAGCGGCTCCTGCTGGCGGAGACGAACGCGCATGAGGGGCCGGTCTATGTGGCGGCCGATCACGCGCTCTATTTCACGACGACGCCCGAGGCGGGATTCAAGAACGTCCATGTGCGGCGCGTCCGGCTTTCGGGCGACGCCTTTCCCTTCCGATCGGGCGCGATCGAAACCGTGCTGGAAAACGCCAATATGGCGAACGGCATGACGCTCGGCAGCGACGGCCGCCTTGTCGTCTGCGAGCAGGGAACGCGTGAAACTCCGGCGCGAATCAGCCGGTTCGATCCCCGTTCCGGAGCGATCGAAACAATTGTCGATCATTGGCGAGGCCTGCGCTTCAATTCCCCCAATGACGTGGCAATCGCAAGCGACGGCGCGATCTGGTTCACCGATCCCGATTACGGCCAACTTCAAGGATTCAAAGGGCCCGCGGAAATTGGGGCCTATGTCTATCGTCACGATCCCGTCTCGGGCGAGACAAGCGTCGTCGCGGATGATTTCAACAAGCCGAACGGTCTCGCCTTTTCTCCCGACAGATCGGCGCTTTACGTCACCGACAGCGGCGCGGATCAGGCGAGCGGCGCGCTTGTCCCCAGCCTGCCGCATCATATCCGCGCATTCGACGTCGCCGGCGGGCGGCGTCTGTGCAACTCCCGTCTGTTCGCCGTCGTCAGTCCCGGCATACCGGACGGGATCAAATGCGACGCGCATGGCCGCGTCTATGTCTCGTCCGCGACAGGCGTGCAGGCGTTCTCGGCGGAGGGCGAATTGCTGGGCGAGATCATGGCTCCCGGCGTCGCGAACTTCACGTTCGGCGGGCCCAATAACGATGTGCTGTTTATCCTCGCTGATACGCGGATCTGGCAGGCCGCGCTGACAGTCGCGGGCGCCGTTTAGAGCGCGCCGCCAAAGAAGCGGGAACCGGCTTTTTGCGCAGAGCGCGCTCTCAATTTTGGAATCGATCACGTTATCTGCATTGGGCGATTCCGCCCGAATGCAGCGTGATCCGGCGGTTCACGCCGCGGCGAGGTGCTGGCCCAGCCGTAGCCCCCAGGCATAGATGGTAAGCGAAGGGTTGACGCGGCTCGAGCGCGGCAAGGGCGAGCCGTCGCCGACATAAAGCCCTTCCAGACCGTGCACCTTGCCATGCGCATCGACCACGGAGGCGGTAGGATCGGCGCCCATGACCATGCTGCCGAGCGCATGAGAGGTGGTTGCGATCCCCGTATATTTATCGAAGCCAATGAGGCCGGCCTCCAACAGGCGAAGCCGCCAGTCCTCGACCATCGCCTCATGCTCGCGCTGCGATTGTATGATCCGATCGAGACGATAATCGAGCGTCGGAGGCTCTCCTGATCCGCCGGATATGATTCGGTTCTCCGGCGACGAGCCGTCCTCGGTCGTCGCCCAGAACCCGATGGCGCGCCTGCCAAAGAACCGGTCGAGGAACTGCGGCAGATGCGACGGTTCGAGCGCGGCGAGCATGTCGCCGTCCATCCAGCCGAGACATTGCATGGAGGAGTGGGGATAGCGCTCGTTGAAGAACACGGCGGTCTTACGCAGCACGTCATGATCCGCGAAAGGCGAAAAGCCCATGATCGCCGAATTAATGTGCATTTTGAAATTGCCGCCGATCAGCTGGTCGCAGGGGAGGCGCAGCCCATTCGCGCGCAGGTAATCTTGAAGAATGCGCGGGCTCGTCATCGCGCCGGCGGCGAGCACGATCCTGTCCGCCTCATGGCGCGCGCCGCTCACGCATTCGACGCCGACGATCCGATTCGGATCGTCCGACGCAGCAATGAGACGGATGACGGGATCGCCGGCGATGAGCGTGAAGTTCGGCAAATCCAGAACGCGATCGATGAGGTTGCGCTCGGCGTCAGATTTGTAGCCGGATGGCGAGGCGAAGCCGTCGAAATGTTTGGCCTCTTCGGGGCTGGACAGGATGGCCTTCGACAATCCGAGCGGCAGCGATTCGGGCTTCCAGCGCGAGTCGGCCGCGACGATCCTGTCGATGATGGACTGGAGTTCGGGCTCGTTGGCGAACGTCGTAATTTCGAGGAGAGCGCTCGCCTCGTCGTAAAACGGCGCGAGCTCCTCGTAGCCGAATGGCCAGCCGAGCAAGCTGAAATTCGGTTCCGCCTCGAATTCCTCCGGGCGAAAGCGAAACAGCGCCGCGCCGTACCACTTCGTCTTGCCGCCGACGTTATAAAATTCGGAAGGCGTGAACGCATGCCCGTGGCCGTCGCTCCAGGCGTCATGATTCTTGAACGCGCCGTTGACGAACACCTCGCGGACGTCCAGCGTGGAGGCGTCGCGCGGGAGAAACGGGCCCTTTTCGACAACGAGCACGCGTTTGCCGGCCTTTGCGAGCCTATAGGCGGCCGCTGCGCCGCCTGCGCCGCTGCCGATGACGATGACATGATGCGTCTCCGTAGCGATTTGCGCCTCCCAGATGTCAATACGTCCGAACCTGCGCGCAGCAACGTTGCGCTTGCCGGCGACGATGTCTAGGCTCGCCGGCAGCCAGCGTCCATTCGGACACCGATCTGCGCCATGGGATTAGAATCGTCGCTTTGGCGCAGCCAGACTCGTCAGATGGAGCATACCACATGCCCTTGCGCAACAAGGTCGCGATCGTCACAGGCGGCAACAGCGGAATCGGCCAGGCCATCGTGCTTGCGCTTGCAGGCCAGGGAGCGAAAATCGTCATCGATTATATCGTCGACGAGCAGGCGGTCGAGGGCCTCGAAGCGGAGATCGCCAAACTTGGCGGACAGGCGATCGGCGTCGATGCAGACGTCTCGAAACCGGCGGAAATTCAAAAGCTGGTCGACGCCGCGGTGCAGGCGTTCGGCCGGCTGGACATCATGGTCAACAACGCCGGCGTCGAAACGCGCTCCTCGATCCTCGACACGACCGAGGCGCAATATGATCGCGTGATGGACGTCAATCTCAAAAGCGCGTTCTTCGGCACGCAGATCGCCGCCAAGCAGATGATTGGCCAGGGCGGCGGGGGCCGGATCATCAACATCACCTCGGTGCATGAGGACTGGCCGATGCCAGGCAATACGCCGTACTGTCTCTCCAAGGGCGGCATGCGCATGCTCAACCGCACCGCCGGAGTCGAACTCGGGCCACATGGCGTATCGGTCGTCGGCGTCGGCCCCGGCGCGGTCGCAACGCCGATCAACGCCTCGACGATGAACAATCCGGGTCTGCTCGCTAAGCTCGACGCCGCGATTCCGCTCGGACGCATGGCGCGGCCCGAGGAAATCGCCACGCTTGTCGCCTTTCTGGCGGGCGACGGCGCGAGCTATCTGACGGCGACGACCATTTTCGCGGATGGCGGATTGATGCAAAGCAGCGTTGGGTTGTGAGACGCGGCGGGAGGCAGGTTTGGACAAGATTCAATCGCGGGGACGCCTCATCGCCGGCGTGTCGTACGACATTCCCGGCATGGGCTACAAAAATCCGAAGACAGGCCGGATCGAAGGCTTCGAGGCCGATCTTGCGCGGGCCATGGCGCAGGCTTTGCTCGGAGATTCGGATCGCGTCGATCTCCATCAGGTAACGGACGAGGGGCGCATCGAGGCGCTGCAGCGAGACCAGGTCGATGTCGTCATATCGCAGCTCACCATCACGCCGGCGCGCGCGCGCGAGGTCGATTTCACGACGCCCTATTACGTGACGCATGAGGCGATTCTTGTTCCATGCGACAGCGACATCAAGCAGTTCGAGGATCTCAAAGGGAAACGCATTGCGGTGACCGCCGGCTCGGTGTCCGGGATTAGAATGCGCGCGGCGCTTCCCTCTCTGCCCGGCGCGACGCTCGTGGTCACACCGCTCAGTTCGGGAAATCTCGAGGCGATCGAGAAGGGCGACGCCGATGCGGCGTCGAACGACATGATCAACCTGACGCTGCTGCGCAAAGGCGCTGCGGACCCCGATCGTTACTAGATCATCGACATCGGCGACCGCTTCGATCCCAAGCCGTTCGGCATGGCGGTCAAGTAAGGCGAGGCCGAGCTGCTGGAGCGCCTGAACGCGTCGATCGATGCGCTCAAGGCGGAAAAGCGGATCGACGCGCTGCTTGCGGCTGCGCTCGCCAGCGTCGGCCGCGGGTAAAGCGAAAATCTCGATGCTTGGTTCGTCGATTACGGTTCTTCTGCCGGTCTTTTTCGTAATTGCGCTCGGCTATTGGGCTGGCCGTTCCAAGCAATTCGATATGGACCAGGTGAAGGGAGTCAATAATCTTGTCGTGGAGTTCACCCTGCCGGCGCTGATGTTCGTCGGCATCGCCACGATGACGGTGGACGCATTGCTCGCGCAATGGTCGTTCCTGTTCATGCTGTTTTTAGGCTTCGCCGGATCCTTTCTCCTCACGCTGCTCGTCAGCGTCGGCCTGTTGCGCCGCTCGCTTGGCGAAGCGGCGCTGCAGGCGAGCTCGGTGAGCTTTCCGTCGGTCGCCTTCATGGGCTTTCCAATTTTCGATGGTCTATTCGGCCGCACGAGCCTCGAGCCGGTCTCGAGCGCGAATGTGATTGGCGTGCTCGTCATTATCCCGGCGACGGTCGTTCTGCTCGAAATCGATGCGCTTCGGTCGGGCTGCGGACCGGCCGGCGCAGCGCGGCCGAACATCTCTATCGCCCGGACCATCGGCGCTGCGCTGATTCGCAGCCTAACCAAGCCGGTCGTCTGGGTGCCGCTCGCCTCATTCGGCTTGATCCTGCTGGACATCCGACTGCCGAATGAAATGGTCGACATGGCGAAGCTGATCGGCCAGACAACGTCCGGCGTCGCGCTGTTCGCGGCGGGACTCGTTCTCGCCGCCTATAGGCTCACGCTCACCGCAGAGGTCATCGGCAACGTCGTCGCCAAGATGATCATCCAGCCGATCGGCGTCGCGCTCCTCGCCTTCGCATTTGCGCTGCCGCAAACGCTGGCCCATGAGTCGATCCTGATGTTCGCGCTGCCGACCGCCGCCTTCGCGGCGCTGCTCGCGCCGCATTACGGGCGCTACGAAAGCGAGAGCGCCTCAACGCTGATCCTGACGACGTTGGCGATGATCGTGTGCGTGCCGCTCGTCATTGTCCTTCTGGGCGAATGAACGGACGGACAAAGCCGGTTCGTAGATCATCCGTTCCCGCATAACTGAATTGTGCAAATCGGCGTGGGCCCGGGCGCCGATCGTGCGATAGGGCCCGACTGGGTCTCTTCCTTCTTAACCCATTGATTCTATATGTGCCGTAATACCCCGAAACGCCGCAAACAGCGGCGATTTTCGAAAAATTCGCCGAGCGCGCCGGCACAACCTTGCGGAAACCATTCAGCAAGAATTCAGAAGCGCAGCTTGGTTAAGTCATCCGGGGGTATTATGCCGGGACACGCCGCGTGGCGCCCCTGTTAGGAGACTCGCCCGAACTTAAAATTGCTGCGCAAACACATCGCCCACAACAGAAACCATAACTTCATCAAGGCGCTCGAATGCAATTTCGTGGAAGATCATTATTTATCGGCCTTGCTTGTTTCGCATTTGCTCATTTTTCAGTGAGCGTCGCGATCGCGCAGCAACCTGACGTCAAGAAATATGGCGCTTGGGAAATTCAATGCGCATCGCAGTCCAATGGCAAGGCGTGCGCCCTGGTCCAAAAGAAGGTGTCGGAGGAGCAGCCGAGCGTCGGCATCATGGTGGCGATCAGAAAAGCGCCAACCATGCCGAATGGAGCGATCCAGATTTTCGCTCCGCCGAAGACGTTCTTGCTGGAAGGCGTGGGGATCAAAGTCGACTCGCATGAATTCGGAAAGCTGCCGTTCTTCAGATGCACGGAGATCACCTGCGCCGCCGAAGGCCCGATCAGCGACGACCTGCTCAACAAGATGCTCAACGGCAGAACGCTGCTGGTGACGATCTATCTCAATCCTGGCGAGGGGCTTCGCCACCTCGTTGCGCTCAACGGGTTTAAGGACGGCTACAAGGCGCTGAGCGAGTGAACGCCGAAGACCCGCTGGCGCTGAACGACGACGCCGACGCGTATCTGCGGCCGACGCGGATGACCCGCCGCAGGAATGAATCATGCGCCGGGCGTGTCGGCGACGCCGACGACATCCGGACGATCGCGCTTCTATGTCGCGACAACGCCGAGCCGCCGCTCCGAGGAGAGGTACCAGAGCACGCCGGCGGCCACTAGAAGCGCCGGCACGTCGCCAATGAGATGACCCGTCTCGTGCGCGTCTGAAATCGCTTGCGCCGCCATGATGCCGGAATGTACGACGCTCGACCAGATCGTGAAGGAGATCAGGCTCTTATTTTCCAAAGGATTGCGCGCAGCGGCAATCAAATAGACTCCAAGGACCGCGTAGATTCCGCAGATCATCTGAAAGTAATATTGGCCCTGACCGCCATGCCACCGCCATCCCGACGGCCAGATCAGGCTGAGGGGGTAGACCGTCAGGAAAACTACGCCGAATGCGACCAAGGCGATCTTAAGGAATTTTTCTCGTGTGGCGCTGCCCATGGCGAACCTCATTGTTGCAAGAGACCGGTTGGGCTTGCTGGAAGCCGATCAACCGACTGTGCGATATCTAGCGAGTAGCAATGTCCGCATGAATGATCGTTCGACCGCATTATATGACTGTTCGTCCAAACTTGCGGAGCAACTGAAATGGCGGATCCGCTGAATGACGTGCTTCGTTCGGTTCGCCTGCAAGGCGGCATTTTCCTCGACACCCGCTTTACAGCGCCCTGGTCCGTTTACACACGGGTCTGCAACGAGGACTGCCAGGCGTTCCTTGCGGCCCCGGCGCAGATCATCGCATATCACTTCATCATCGAAGGCGCCCTCTTCGTTAGCGTCGAAGGCGCGCCTGCGCTCCAGGCCCACGCCGGCGAAATTGTCCTTCTGCCCCGCAACGATGCGCACATTTTGGCCAGCGGCGCCGGTCTTGAGCCGAAGAATGCGCGCGACCTGATCCAACCGGCCGTGAGCGGCGGACTCGCCCGAATTTCCCATGGCGGAGGCGGCGACGGCGCTCATCTCATATGTGGCTTTCTCGCAAGCGAACAACTCTACAACCCTCTGATCGCCGGCCTGCCAAGAATCCTCAAGGTCGACGTCCGGCAAAGCACATCGCGCGACTGGGTGGAATCCTCGGTCCGGTTTGCCGCCAATGAGCTGATCGAGGGAAGACAGGCTTCGTCGAGCGTCGTGTCGCGGCTGTCCGAATTGCTTCTGGTCGAGGCAGTGCGCAATTATGCGGCGACGCGCGGAGATCAGGAAGTCGGCTGGTTGAGGGGCCTCGCGGATCAGCATGTCGGCCGCGCTCTGGCGCTTATCCACCGCAACATCAGCGACGGCTGGTCGGTGGAAGGCCTGGCGAAGGAGGTTGGGCTGTCCCGCAGCGCATTCGTCGCTCGCTTCACCGCATTGGTCGGCATGCCTCCCATTCGATATCTCACGCTCTGGCGGCTCCAAACCGCCAAGCTGAATTTGCGGGAGACGCAAACGACGATCGCTCAACTCGCGCGTTCCGTCGGCTACGAGTCGGAGGAAGCCTTCAGTCGAGCGTTCAAACGGGAGTTTGGGCTGTCCCCCACACGATGGCGAGATCAACCGATGTTGGACTGACGACCATCGATGGCGACCGCCAGCGAAGACGCCATCGCCGGGCTGTGGCCTAAACAACTTTTAGCCTGATTGATCATCTCTCCTTCATTCGGTTTGCTCCAGTGAGGAACTCCGATGAAATTCTTTGCTTGCGTCGCCGTCGCCGCGGCCGTCCTTTCCCTTGCCGGTTGTTACACGCCCCAGGACCGAGCGCTGGGCGGCGCGGCGATTGGCGGACTTGGCGGAGCTGGAATAGGGGCTCTCGCATCTGGCGGCCGCGCGGGCGGGACTCTCGCGGGCGCTGCGATCGGAGCGGCAAGCGGCGCGGCGGTCGGCGCATTGACGGCGCCGCCTCCGGGCCTGCCGCCGCCCCCTCCGCCTCCGCCGGCATGCGCGCAGTGGGATTATGACTATTACGGCAACGCCATGTGCGTGGCTTACTACTGAAGCGACGCCCGCCTCATTCAACAGATCTTCCGCATCGTGGCTCAATGCAGCGGTTGGAGGCGCACTGACATGCGTCGTCGCACGATCTCCGGTTTTGTTTCTTTCGCGTCCATCGCCTCTATCGCAATCGCCGGTCCGATCTTGCCGACGCCTGGGTCCGATGCGCCAATCGAATTGGCGAGCGACGACTCTCAGCGATGCCGGACGGACGCCGATCCGTGGCGGCCGCAGCGACGGTGCCGCGACGGCGGGGGCGATCACGGAGATCGCTCCGGCGAAGGAGGCTTTCGCGGCTGGACCGGCGCTTATGGCGGCTGGAATGGCGGCTATGGCGCCCAGCAGCGCGGCGACTGGGATGGTCGGAATTGAGCACGCGACGCCGGCTGCTTCGAGCTGATTGCTGAACGCGGGACGGTCGCAACGCCCACAGCCGCGAAACTCCCGCGCTCACTCAATATTCCCATTCAAGTCCGACGCCGACCGAGGTCTTGCCGTCCGCGCGCGTCTCGCTTTGGATGCGCACGCCCTTCGTCACGTCGACGCCGACATTCACAGCGCTTTGGGACGGATTCGGCCCGGTGCGCACGCCAACGTTGACGCCGCGCATGATGTAGCGCGAGGCGCCGACGGTCGGGCCGCTCGTGCCGCCGGCGTCGAGGTCGAGCGAGTCGACGCCAAGCGCCTTGCGCATTTTTTCGAATGCGTCGACGCCCGTCGCGGCGCCCGAAAACTGCGCGAGAGCCGCCGCGAGCTGCACGGCTTGCGAGGCCGTGAGCGAGCCGGACGCCTTGGAGAACAGGAGCCTCGAAAGAACTTCATCCTGCGGCAGTTCGGGCGTCGAGGAGAAAGTGAACGTCGGCTGCGACGCGGGGCCGGTCACCGTGATCCGCGCGGTGACGTCGGCGGCGGCCGCTTCGGCGGTAAAGTCGAGTTGCGGTTTCAGGCCGCCGGTGAAGGTCACCTTGCCACGGGTGATGTCGATGCGCTGCGTCAGCAACTGCAGCCTGCCGCGCTGCAGATCGAATCCGCCGAGGACGATAGGTTTCTGGATCGTGCCGCCGATTTTCAGATCGCCGCCGAATTCGGCGTCGATGCCATGGCCGCGCACAAAGATGCGATTGGGCGCGGAGATCGCGAGGTCGAGCGCGGCGTCGAAACTGGATTGTTTCCCCGCCTTTGCCTTCTGCTTGCGTTCGAGCGCAAGCATTTGCGCGGCGAATCCCTTGGCGTCGATATGCTTGGCGCCGGGCAGCGGCTTCAGCGCCCCCGGCAGCCGGTCGGGAACGCTGACGTCGAGGCTGTCGAGCTTGACGCTGCCCGCGACTTTCGGCGCGCGCGCCAAGGGGCCGCTGATCGTGAGATCGAGATCGCCGGTCGACGAGGCGATGTCCGTATTGGCGAGCAGCGCATTATGCGCCGTGACATGCAGCGAGGCGGGCAGTCCCGCGTCGGGCGCGACGTTCACGCGCCCTGTGACGGCGATCTGGCCGCCGTTCTTGGTTTGCGCGGTCAGCGACGCGATATTCAGATCGCGGCCGCGGCCTTCGAACCGACCCGTAATCTTCCCCAGGCTCACGCCGTTGAGCGGATCGTCGAAGGCGCCATTGTCGAGCGCGACGGTTCCGCCGATGATCGGACTGACGGCCGCGCCCGTGAGCTTAAGATCCACCGTGGCCTTGCCGGCGACGGTTAGATCGGAAGAGCGT
>NZ_JBFWNB010000026.1:0-46629 GCF_050251305.1 Methylocystis sp.
CAGTTCCTAATTCAATTGTAAAAGCAATAACAAATGAAGGTATATTAAAGCGATCCTTTAAGCGTGACGCGATCAGTCCCGCGACGCCTGGATGCCAATCCTCGCCTTCGACCACGAGGCATGACAATCGATTGGATCGCGCCAATTGCGCCTCAGCCTGCGCGATCGCCTGTTCGAGCGTCGCCTTCTCGACGAGTTGTCGCTCGCAGTTCAGCCGGTCCAACTCGAGGGCGATGCGACGCGCCTCCAGGGGATCGGCGAGCGTCAGTAGGCGCGCGCCGAGGCCTGCGTCGCCAATGCGGCCGCCGGCGTTGATGCGCGGACCGAGCGCAAATCCGAGATGAGAGGCGCGCGGCGGCCCATCCAGACGGGCGGCGTCCATCAGCGCGGCGAGCCCCAGACGCGATCGCGCCGCCATCACGGTCAGACCTTTGGCGACGAGCGCCCGGTTCAGCCGCGCGAGCGGCGCGACGTCGGCGACGGTGGCCAGCGCGACGAGATCGAGCGCGGCGAGCAGGTCCGGCGCTGGCCGATCGTCATGCCACCAGCCGCGCCCCCGCAGCGTCCGCGACAATCCAACGAGCGTAAGAAAAACGACGCCGGCGGCGCAGAGCGCGCCCTGCCCCGAAAGATCGTCCTGGCGGTTGGGATTGACGACGATCGCGTCCGGCAGGCGTTCAGGCGCCTGATGGTGATCGAGAACGATGACGTCGAGCCCCAGTTCGCGGGCGACGGCCAAAGCCTCATGGCTCGTGGTCCCGCAATCGACCGTCGCCAGGAGCGTCGCGCCGCGCCCGGCGAGATCGCGGATCGCCTCGATATTTGGCCCATAGCCTTCGACGATCCGGTCCGGAATGTGGACCAAGGGCTCCGGTGCGCCAGCCGCGCGCCAGAAGTCGACGAGCAGCGCCGACGCGCAGGCTCCATCGACGTCATAGTCGCCGAAAATCGCGATCTGCTCTCCCTTTTCGATCGCGCGCGCAAGGCGCTCGGCCGCGGCGTCCAAATCGCGCAGCGAAGAGGGATCCGGCATGAGGTCGCGCAGCTTCGGATCGAGATAGGCGGCGGCGTCGGCGACCGTCACGCCGCGCCCCGCGATCACGCGCGCGAGGAAATCGTCGATCCCATGCGTCTGGGCGAGCGCAAGCGCCTGCGCCTCGCCGCGCGCATCGAGCCGACCGCGCCAACGTCGGCCGAGCACGGAGCGCTCGACCCCGAAAAAGGCCGGAACCATCGAATCGGACATGGCTGCCTCGAAGGATATGGCTGCCTCGAAGCAGTCGCTAAGCGCTGCCGACGACGGACGCAAGTTCGTCCTGTCGCGGCGGCGGCGCGAACGCATTGCGCGAGAAATCGCCTCGCAGCTCAAACTGTTGCCCAGCCGGCTTGACAGCGTTGTCAATCGCCGCGCCATATTTCCAGTGAAATATGTTCTATCCAATCCGTTTTGATGAGGCGTCGATCTGACGAAAGTCTGTAATCTTTTCCCTGACTTAGCGATTCACGGAACGCCCTCCCGTCGCGATGCGAACGCCATCGAGAGCCGCTCCCTCGGGTCGAAGCAAAAGGATTGTGAGCGGAGCGCTTTATGGAGACCAGGAAGCTCGAATCGGGCGCGACCCCTCGCAAACTCGGCGACTACCTGACGCGAACGCGCGACAAGGCGTCCACGCACGCCGGGCATGGCGCGCGCGGCGCGCAGTCGGTGCGCACGGACGAATACAACGGCCACGCGATCGAAATCGTCACGACCTACAAGATCCTGGTCGATGGCAGGAAGATTCGCGCGCCGCTGGGCGTCGACGCCGCCGGCAAGGTTCATTGCCATGCCCTGCCCAACTACCAGACCGCTTCCGCCGTCGACATGGTTCGGGCGTTGATCGACGGCTTTCCCGAGGAATTCGAACGCAAACCGGCCAAACGCAAGGCGCGGACCCCGGCGGCGCGCAAGAAGCCGCCCGCCGCCAAGAAGGGTGCGAAGACAGGTTCGAAGAAGGGTTCAAAGCACAAGCATTGACGATCAGGAGTTCAGACGATGCCCGTCGTCCGAAAAAATATTCACGCGGATTCGACCGTCCGCGATCAATTCATCGAAGGCGTCAAGCGACTGAAAAAAGAGCCGTCCGGCCGAACGACCGATGAATTCGGGATTCCCGGCGCGGCGCGCGCCGTGAGCGCCTATGATCTTTTCGTCGTCTGGCACGTCACGGCGATGATGATCGAGACGCCGCCCGGAAATCCGGCGCAGCGCAACGCTGCGCATCGCGGACCCGTTTTCGCGCCATGGCATCGTTTGATGCTGATGGTCTTCGAGCAAAACCTCCAGCGCGCGTTGGATGACGCGAATTTCGGCCTGCCCTACTGGGACTGGGCGGAGGACGGCGACCTGCCGCCCCAGCAGCAGGCGGCCGCCGCCATCTGGGGCGTGGAGTGCATGGGCGGCGCCGGCAACCCGGTCTCCACCGGGCCTTTTGCATTCCGCGCCAATGATCCTTCGGCGTTCAGGGTGCGCATCTCGACGAATATCTCAGGCGAACTGCGCTCGGTGAACCGCGGCCTTCGGCGCGCCTTTGGCGTCAGCGCCGGCGCGCTGCCGAAAACCGCGCATGTCGCCAATGCGCTGGCGCTGACGAATTACGACGCGCCGGGCTGGGACGCCGACGCGAGCAGTTTCCGCAATCGCGTCGAAGGGTGGATGAACGACGCCGGCGTCGCGGAGACTTGGCTGCACAATCTGGTTCACGTCTGGGTCGGCGGAGAGATGTTGCTCGGCTCCTCGCCCAACGATCCGGTTTTCTTTCTCAATCACTGCAACATCGATCGCCTGTGGGAAAGCTGGATGGTCAGAAACGGGCGCGTCTATGCGCCCGATATGACGGCGGGGGCCGATCTCAAGGGCCACCGCCTCGACGATCCGATCAGTTCGCCGCTCGGCGGCGGCGCGACGCCGCGCGAAATGTTGGACGTGAGCGCGTTCTACACGTACGACGCGCTCGCCTGAGCGTCGAAGGGTTTGAATTTTCATTATTTCGGATCGGCGGATGGCGCTCAAATCGACTCACATCATTTTCGTGCATGATTTCTTTGGCTGGGGCCCTCAAGAATTCGGACTTCCCTATTGGGGCGACGCTCTCGACCAGATCGGCGAACCCTTCGCGGTCCATGAGGCGAAAGTCGGTCCGATCAGCTCCTTTCACGACCGCGCCTGCGAACTTTTCGCGCAGATCGGCGGCGGACGGATCGACTATGGCGCGCAGCACAGCAGCGAAGCGCGCCATGCCCGTTACTCGCGGGAATATGCGGTCCCTTTCGCCCCGGACTGGTCGGAAGAGAACCCCGTGGTGCTCGTCGGACATGGCGCAGGCGTCCAGACCGCCATGCAGTTGCAGGCGCTGCTCGCCAGCGATTTCTGGGGGCGCGGCACCACCGCCGACTGGATCGAAGGCGTGGTCAGCGTCGCCGGCGCCATCAACGGGTCGTTGCTTCCCTATGGCTATGGCTGCGACCGCCAAAACGGCCGGCTGACGCGCAGGCCGAGCCGTCTGATTGCGGAGTCGTTCAAATTTCTCGGCATGGCGGCCGGCGTGCCCAGCGCCATGCGCAGGCCCTTCGATCTGCATCTCGATCACTGGACCGAGGGCGCAGCGGCCTCGCAAGAGGCGATGGAGCGTCTCGATGCGGGCGCCTTCGTCTCGGGCGAGGACAATCTTGCCTTCGACATGACGCTGCAGGGCTGCCGCAACGCCAATGCGCGATTCAGATCGCATCCGGGCACTTACTATCTGTCGCTCGTGACCAATGCGACGCATGTCCGCGCGTCGGGCTTTTTCGGCAGGACCTGGCGCCCCGATCCGACAATTCATCCGATACTTTGGCAGCCGGCGCTCTATCAGGCGCGAGAGGCGAAATTCGCCAAGGCGCCGATCATCGGCTGGGGCGGCGGCTGTCTATCGCTGCCGCAATGGCGGCCCAACGACGGCGCGGTGAGCGTCATCTCGCAGCGCTTTCCGTTTACGGCGCGGGAAGAGCCGGTCGGAGGCGAAGGCGTCTTCACCCGCAGGAAGCTCGAGCCGGGGCGCTGGTATTACGAGTATCTCGACAAGGCGATCGGCGCGAGATTCGACCATTTCGACGCCGTCATCGGGGCGCAGCTCAAACCCTGGGTGCCCGGACTTCGCGACGCGCATCGCGAGATCTATCTGAGGCTCGGCGAGACTTTGCGCGGCCTTTAACTGAGCTCCGACATTCCGCGCCAGTGCGGCCGCCAGGCTCTCGCCCGCGCCGATTTCGCAAATATTCGCTTGGACTTGAGCGCCGCGTTAGGATCGCGCGATGACCGAAGCGATTCAGCTCACCCATTCCTCCGGCGACAGCGCGCAGATTCTGACCTTCGGCGCCGAGCTTTTCGCCTGGCGCGCGAAGGGGGTCGACATGATCTGGGCGAAGGACCCCAAGATCTGGGATCAAACCGCGCCCGTGCTGTTTCCCATCGTCGGCTGGACCCGCGACGGCGGCGTGCGCGTCGACGGCCGGACCTACCCGCTCGTCCTCCACGGCTTCGCCTGGAAAAAGCGCTTCGATATCGCCGAGCGGCGGGACGACTATCTGCGCCTCGCGCTGGTCGACGACGACGAGACGCGCGCGCTTTATCCCTTCGCCTTCCGCTTTGAAGTGGAGTTCCGGCTCAGCGCCGGCGCGCTCGAGAACCGGCTGATCGTCACAAACGCCGACGCGCGGCCGCTTCCCTACGCCTGCGGGCTGCACCCAGCCTTTCGCTGGCCGCTCGCCGGCTCCGCCGCGCCGCACGCGATCGTCTTCGAGACGGCGGAGCGTCCCGAAGTTCCCATCGTCGAACCGGGCGGGCTTCTCTCCAAGCGGGTCCGCAAGACGCCGCTCGCCGGCCGGCGGTTGCCGCTCGACCCGGAGATGTTCAGGCGCGAGGCTTTGTGCTTTTTGAATATCGCGAGCCGCAGCCTCATCTTTGACAATGGAGACGGCGCGCGCCTGTCGGTCATGCTGGAGGATTTCCCGCATGTCGGATTCTGGACGCTGCCGCCGGCCCCCTATCTGTGCATAGAGCCCTGGACAGGTCATGCCGATCCCGACGACTTCTACGGCGATCTCTATGAGAAGCCTTCGATGCGCACGCTGGCGCCCGGCGAATGCGCGCGCCATGGCGCGATTTTCGCCTTTGAGCGAGAGACGCCGCTCAGCTAGGAACGACCCGCCACTCGCCAGGAACGATCAATGACCGTCGCCTCCAACGTCATCGAAGCCATCGGGCGCACGCCGCTCATCGAATTGCGCGGCGCGTCCAAGGCGACCGGCTGCCGCATCCTCGGCAAGGCCGAATTCATGAATCCGGGCGGCTCCGTGAAAGATCGCGCCGCCCTGTCGATCGTCGAGGACGCCCGCGCCAGAGGCGCGTTGAAGCCGGGCGGGGTCATCGTCGAGGGCACGGCCGGCAACACCGGCATCGGCCTGGCGCTCGTCGCCAATGCGCTCGGCTTTCGGACCGTGATCGTCATTCCCCAGACCCAGAGCCAGGAAAAGAAGGACATGCTGCGCCTGCAGGGCGCGCAGCTGGTCGAAGTGCCGGCGGTTCCCTACGCCAATCCCAACAATTACGTGAAGCTTTCCGGCCGCCTCGCCGAGCGCCTCGCCCGGGAGGAGCCGAATGGCGCGATCTGGGCCAACCAGTTCGACAATGTGGCCAATCGCGTCGCGCATCTCACCACGACGGGCCCCGAGATTTACGAAGCGCTGGACGGCGCGGTCGACGCCTTCATCTGCGCTTGCGGCACCGGCGGCACGCTCGCCGGCGTCGGCATGGCGCTCAAGGAACGAAATCCGGAAGTGAAGATCGGTCTGGCCGATCCGTTCGGCGCGGCGCTCTATTCCTATTACACGACCGGCGAACTGAAGTCCGAAGGCTCGTCGATCACGGAGGGGATCGGCCAGGGCCGGATCACCGCCAATCTCGAAGGCGCGCCGGTCGACGTCGCCTATCGCATACCGGACGACGAGGCGCTGCGGGTCGTCTTCGACCTCGCCGAGCAGGAAGGCCTGCTGCTGGGCGGCTCTTCCGGAATCAACGTCGCTGGGGCCATCCGACTCGCGCGCGATCTCGGCCCCGGCAACACGATCGTGACCGTGCTCTGCGACGGCGGCGCAAGATACGCCTCGAAGCTGTTCAACGCTGCGTTCCTGCGCGGCCAAAACCTGCCGACGCCGCCGTGGCTCGAGGGCGCCGTCACGATCGATCCGGGATTCGTTTAGCGCTTGATGGTCTCGGCCGGGGCGGCGGCCGGCGCGCGCTCGGCCTGGCCCTGTGGAACGAAATTCTCGCGGCGCACGAAAAGCGTTTTTCGCAGTTCCTCTGCGCCGATCACCTTGGCGAATTCGCGATAGCCGAAGAACGGGATCAGGGCGGCGAAGGTGACGAGCGCGACCGACAACAGGGTGCGCATATTATAAAGGTCAAAGCCATTATGGTCCGCGTGCGTCGGCCAAAATTGCGCGAGCAGCGCCTGCTCGAGCATGTCCATGTCGATGAGCAGCACGCCGAAGAGGAACGACTTGGCCAGGATCGGCACGATCAGCGGCATTTTGTCGAAGCCGCGCCAGACGCCGAATTTGTTGGCGACAAACACCACCTTGGCGAACGTCAGCGCCTTGACGATGGCGATGCTCTGATGTTCGACGATATGCGCCTTTGACAGAACAATCGACTTGTAGACGCCGAGAACGGCGAGCAGGAACCAAATGTAAAGGAACACCGGTAGGAAGGACTTGGCCTCCTCCTGCACCCTGCTCGTCAGCCCCTTCTTTGCCTGCTCGCTCATGTCCGTCTCGCCGCCTGTTTCTTCAAGCATTCCGTCGCGTCAATCTAGCTGCGCGATTCCGCCTTGGCTATCGCGACGGCGCGCGCCAGATCCACAGGTTTGTTGACGTTGAAGAACGGGTCGTAAGGTTCGACCGGCCATTCGACGACGACGTTCGCAAAGCGTCCGATGAAGGCCGAAACCCTGCGCTCGCCTTCGTCAACAAGGGCGCGCCGCAGATCTTCCCGCATCGCGACCGGCCATAGCGCGACCGCGTGATGGGCGCGCGCATCCGATGCGGCGACGGCGATCGCGGCGTCCGTCCGCCGTCGCGCCGCTTCGAGCCGCGACAGGAGATCGGCCGGCAGGAATGGCGTGTCGCCCGGCGCGGTCAGCACATGCGTTGCGCCCCTGGCGGCGCCAAAGTCCATACCGGCGAGAACGCCGGCGAGCGGCCCCGCAAAGCCGTCGACGGAATCTGCGACGACCGGCAACCCAAAGCGCGCGAAACGCGCGGGATCGCCATTGGCGTTGATCGCGAGAGACCCGCACTGCGGCTTCAAGCGATCGATCACATGCTGGAGGATTGGCCGTCCGCCGATCTCGACGAGCGGCTTGTCGCCTCCGCCCATGCGCCGCGCCAGGCCGCCGGCAAGGATGACGCCGATGCAGTCGTTCATGCGCGTGGGGATTTGGTTTCAGGCGCAGCCGTCATTATGTTCCTTCCATAATCCTGACCGCCGTGCGCGCAAAGCGCGTCTTTCGAGGAGAGCCCATGATCTCGCGTCGTCGCTTCGCCGCTATCGCCTGCGCCTTTGGCGCCGCCGTTCTCGCGGGCGCCCCCGCATTCGCCGCTTCGCAAAATTTCACGCAGGAGGCTTTCGCCGCCGCGCAAAAGGCCGGTAAGCCCATCATCGTGCATGTCTATGCGCCATGGTGCCCGACCTGTCGCGCGCAGGAGCCGATCATGCAGCGCGTCGAATCCGATCCGGCCTATGCCGGCGTCGACATGTTTCGCGTCGATTTCGACAGCCAGAAGAACGCGCTCCGCGCATTGAAGGCCAACCGGCAAAGCACGATCATCGTCTTCAAGGATGGCAAGGAAGTCGGACGCTCGGTGGGCGCGACCGATCCCGGCGCGATCTCGGCGCTTGTCTCGAAGGCGTTGTAAATCATGGAGTTCGGCGCTATCGGCGTCGCCTTCGTCGCCGGCCTCCTCTCGACGCTGTCGCCCTGCGTCCTGCCGCTCCTGCCGCTGGTGCTCGGCGCCGCGGCGGCGGAGCACCGCTATGCGCCCGTGCTGCTTGCGCTCGGCGTCGCGATCTCCTTCGTAGCGATCGGCGTCTTTGTCGCGACGATCGGATTCGCTGTCGGCCTCGACGGCGAATCGCTGCGCTTCGTGGCGGCGGGGCTGCTGATCGGACTCGGCGTGATCATGTTGGCGCCCGCGCTTCAGGCGCGCGTCGCCGCCGCCGGCGGCCCCCTCAGCGACAGGTTGAACGCGGCCTTCGGCGGGACCCAAAGCGGCATGTTCGGCCAGTTCGGCGTCGGGCTGCTGCTCGGCGCCGTCTGGAGCCCCTGCGTCGGCCCGACGCTCGGCGCAGCGTCGGTGCTGGCCGCGCGGGGCGAGGATCTCGCCGCCGTCACGGCGACGATGGCCGCGTTCGGGATCGGCACCGCCGCGCCCCTGATGCTGCTCGGAACTCTGTCGCGTCAGGCGATGGCGTGCTGGCGCGATCGCCTGCTGACGGTCGGGAAAAGCGCGAAGCAGGCGCTCGGCGCGTCGCTGATCCTGATCGGCGGCCTTATTCTCACAGGCTACGACAAGACATTGGAGGCGGCGCTCGTCACAGCTTCGCCCGAATGGTTGACGCAGTTAACGACCCGTTTTTGAAGCTTCGCCAAAATCAACGCGATCGTCGCGCATATTTCTAAATGCGCCGGCGCGGCATTACGCGCGCCACGCAAGCAAACCCAGGCAACAACGTCGCCAAGACTGGTATTGGCCTGCAGCGTCGGCGCGCACGCGCTGTCGTCCGCAGCATCTTCCTAAAATTTGGTATATTTTCCGCTGCTTATGGAGCCTATTCGTTTAGGCAATTCTTAAAGTGACATGTCTATAACGTTCGCTGCAACGTGGCTGTTTTGAGTAACGAGTGAGTGAGATGACCGAGACGCACCGCCCCCGTGTCAAATATGTCATCGGTCCCGATGGCAGTCCGCTGACCATTGCGGATCTCCCCCCCGCTTCGACCAAACGCTGGGTCATCAGGCGCAAGGCGGAAGTGGTGGCGGCGGTGCGCGGGGGCCTTCTTTCGCTCGATGAAGCCTGCACCCGCTATACGCTGACCGTCGACGAATTTTTGAGCTGGCAGATGTCGATCGACCAGCACGGCCTCGCCGGGCTGCGCACCACGCGCCTCCAGCAATATCGCATCTAGCCGCGACGGACGTCCAAATCCTCAAGGCGCCGGCCAGAGAAGGCCGGCGTTTTCATTTTTGGGGCTGCTCCTCCACCCCGCGCCAGCGCTCGACGAGTTTCTTGCGTTCGAACAGCGCGACCACGACGAGCGCGATCAGCAGCGGGATGATCAGATAGAAGAGTCGCCAGACGAGCAGCGCGGCGAGCACTTTCAGCCGCGGCACGTCCGGCATGACATTGATGAACAGCAGCTCGAAAATGCCGAGCCCGCCCGGCGCATGGGACACCAGGGCCGCCGAAAAGGACAGGAGAAACGCGCCGAGGACGACGAGATAGCCGGGATTGCCCTGCTCCGGCAGCGCGAAATAGATGATGCCGGCCGCGCCAATGAGCTCCAGCGGCGCCGCAAAGAGCTGGCGCAGCATGATGCCGGGGCGCGGATAGAGAATCTCGAACCGTCCGAACAGCCGGATCGCGCGGAAATGCATGAGCGATCCGATGACGTAGAGAACGACGAATCCGAGACAGGCCAGACCGACGCCGAGCGCGGCGTGCGGGTGCGTGAGAATGTCCGGCAGGAAGCCGGACAGCCGCTGCATCAGCGCCGGATCATAGGTCAGCAACAGCCCGGCGAGCAGCACATTGCCGAAGCCGAAGGTGTAAGAGCACAGCACGACCAGCGCTGCGACCTGGGTCGCCGTCAGCCCCTTGGTGGAATAGGCGCGGTAGCGCACCATGGCGCCCGAGAAAACGCTTGCGCCGATATTGTGCGACAGGGCGTAGGTCGTGAACGAGCAGATCGAAATGAACAGCCAGTTGATATGTTTGATGCCCAAATGCAGGAGGGCGATGCGATCGTACCAGGCGAGCGCCGCATAGGCGACAAGCGTCGACATTCCAGCGAGCAGATAGTGAGTCGTCGGAATGGCCTTCAGATTGGCCCAGACCTCAGCGCCGACCGATTCTCCTTTGAATTCATGATAGAGGAGGAAGAAAGAGGCGACGACCGCGATAAGGCCGACGACCGGCCAAAAATATTCCAGCAGTTTTCTCATGCGGCCCGTCGCGTTAGATTTCACCGTCGATCATCGAACCGGCCGCAGCTGGCCGCACTCTCCCTCGCATGGAGGACCCGGCGCCCGCAAGCCCGGCTCCGCAATCGCCTCCATAACTCACGCTTGCGGCGCACAGAACGGAGACCGGAATGCAATTGCTATCGCGGATCAAGGGCTTAATCCTTACGCCGCAGACGGAATGGGCGAAGATTTCGGAAGAGGAGACGTCGACTCTCGATCTTTACAAGAACTATATCGCCATTTTGGCGCTTCTTCCGCCTTTCGCGAGTTTCCTCGGCTCGTGGCTGTTCGGCGTTTCATACGGCTCCGGCGAGGTGATGCATCCGACCTTCTCGGGCGGACTGTATCGCGCCTTCGTGCAATATCTGCTCAGCCTGCCGGCCTTCTTCCTCGTGGCCTTCGTCATATCGGCGATCGCGCCGCATTTTGAAGGGAAGACCGACGACCGCCGGGCCCTGATGCTGATCGCCTATGCCTATACGCCGGTCTGGCTCGCCGCGCTTTTCGGTCTGCTGCCCGGTCTGCGCTGGCTCGATGTGCTTGGTTTCTACGGAATTTATGTTTTTTCCGTGGGGCTGCCGACAATGATGCGGGTGCCGAAGGAAAATCTCGACGTCTTCACGCTCGCCACGCTTTTTCTCGCCGTCGCGACGGTCGCGCTGCATGGATGGGTCGTGCATCTGATTGCGCCGCAGCAGCTGATCTAGCGCCAGCGCTCGGCGGCCGCGTCGTCCTCGGATTTCGCGCTGACCCAGTCGCCGGCCGCGCCGTCGGCGCGACGCTCCCTTTTCCAGAAGGGAGCGCGGGTCTTGAGATAATCCATCAGAAACTCCGCGGCGGCGAAGGCGTCGGCGCGGCGACGCGACGCCGTCAGCACGAGCACGATCTGCTCCCCCGGCCGGATGCGGCCGAATCGATGAATCACCGTCAGGCCCTGCAGCGGCCAGCGCTCGAGCGCCTGATCGGCGACGCGCGCGATCTCGGCCTCGGCCATGCCCGGATAATGTTCGAGCTCCAGCGCGTCGAGCGCGCCGTCCTCGTCCCGGCAGAGGCCGACGAAGCTGACGAGCGCGCCAATGTCTCGTCGTCCGCGCGTCAGTAGCGCCTGCTCGCGCCCCGAATCGAAATCCTCCGCCTGCACGCGCACCGACGGCGCCGGCCGCGTCGTCACGTCAGCCGCCCGTCATCGGCGGGAAAAAGGCGATTTCGCGGGCCGCGCCGATCGGCGCGTCGGCCGTCGCATGCATTTTGTCGACCGCGGCGCGAATCGTCGCCGGGTTGGCGAAGGCCGCCGCATAGCCCTCGCCGCGCGCGGAAAGCCACTCGATCAGCTGGCGAACCGTGGCCACGTCCGCCGGCGGCGCAATGTCCTCTTCCGCCACGCCGATGCGTTCGCGCACCCATGCGAAATACAGCGCCTTCATCTGGGCTCGTCTTCCCCGAAATGATCCCAAGCGGACTGAAGGTAGTCGAACCCCGTGTAAAGCGTCAGAATCGCCGCCGCCCACAACAGGCTCGCCCCGATCTTGACGGTGCCGGGGAGAACGAGTTCGCCCGCCGACCCGGCGATCAGGAACCCCAGCGCCACGAGCTGCGCCGCCGTTTTCCACTTGGCGATCGCGGAGACCGGCAAGCGGACCTTGAGCTCGGCCAGGTGCTCCCGCAATCCGGAAACGAGGATCTCGCGGCACAGGATGATGATCGCCGCCCAGATCGTCCAGCCGGAGAGAGTCTGGTCGGCGACCAGCGCCATCAGAGTCGTCGCCACGAGCAGCTTGTCGGCGATTGGATCGAGCATGCGCCCGAGCGGCGATTGCTGCTGCCAGATTCGCGCGAAATAGCCGTCGAGAAAATCGGTCACGGCAGCCGCTATGAACACGCCGAGCGCGGCCCAGCGCGCCCAGTCTTCCTTGAACCCCAGGAGCAGCGCCGCCACCACCGGAACGGCGGCGACGCGGCCATAGGTCAGCAGATTAGGCAGCGCCAGGGCTTGAGACCGACGCTTGCCGTTGACGGCCGTCTCGGACATTCCGCAAGGGAATATGTTCCCGCCGCCCAATGTCAATAGAGACGCGTTCGCGTCGTCGCCGACGCTTCAGGTTCGCGTTCATTCGCGGTCCAGCGCAAAGGCCCCCGGTCCGGCGACGGCAAAGAACAGAAATACGAAGCAATAGAGCGCAGCGAGTTCGCCCTTGTTGAGAATCGGCCAAATATTCGCGCCGGCGTGGGCGAGGAAATAAGCGACCGCCATCTGGCCGGAAAGGATGAAGGCGACAGGTCGGGTGAGCAGGCCGATGAGCATCAGCAGGCCCCCGACGAGTTCGAGAACGCCCGCCGCGCCCATCAGCGAGAACAGCTTCAGACCGTCGAACATCTCGACATGCGGAACGCTGAAGAGCTTGGCGGCGCCGTGCTGCATGAACAGCAAAGCGGCGGCGATGCGCAGCAGACCCTGCGCATAGGGCGCGAAGCGTTGCGGAATGATTCGCAAAGTCATGCGGATTGGCCTCCCTAAAGAATGCTGGCGATCTCCTCGAAGGCGAGCCGTGGGCCGCGAGGATAGAGCTTGGCCGGATCACCGTAGCCGATATTGATCAGGAAATTGGATTTTATACGCGTTCCTTGGAAGAATTCCGCGTCGACCTTGGCCCGGTCGAATCCGCTCATCGGTCCGCAGTCGAGACCCATGGCGCGCAGCGCGAGCAGCAGATAGGCGCCCTGCAACGAGCCGTTGCGGACGGCGGTTTCCTCGATCAGCGTCTCGTTGCCGACGAACCAGGAGCGGGCGTCCGTCGCCGGATAGAGATGCGGGAGACGATCCGGAAAATCGAGGTCATAGGCGATGATTGCGGTGGCCGGCGCGGCCATGGTCTTCGGGCGATTGGCGTCCGACATCGCCGGCGCGAGCCGCGCCTTGGCCTCCGGCGAGCGCACAAAGACGACGCGCAGCGGCGAGCAGTTGGCGCTTGTCGGCCCCCATTTGGCGTAATCTACGGCGAGCTCCAGCAGGCTGTCCGGAACCTCCTTGGGAAGCCAGCCATTGTGAGTCCGCGCTCCCGTATAGAGCCGCTCCAGGGCTTCCGGCGCAATCGGGCCCGCGGCGTGGTTATCGCTCGTCATCACACTCCCCCGGGGCGGGGTTCAGATGTCGCGCCCCTCGACTTCGATCCGCAGACGCTCTTCCGTCTTGCGAAGCGAATCCTGCTGCGGCGAGATCGCGAGCGACTTCCGGTAGGACGCCAGCGCCCGCTTCTTGTCGCCGGTTTTTTCTTCAAGCGCGCCAAGCGCGGCGAGGGCGTCGAAACGCTTGGGCTCGAGCCTCGCGGCGGTTTCGAGATCGGCGATCGCGCCGCTGTCGTCCCCCTGCTCGGCCCGCACCTTGCCGCGACGCACATAGCCGTCCGCCCACTGTGGCGCGAGCGCCACCACGTAATCGAGGAGTCTCAACGCGAGCGACGGCGCGCCGCCGGCGTCCGCCGCAAGCGCGCGCGCCGCCAGCAGGTCGATTGTGTCCGACTGGGACTGCGACCAGCGGCTGACGATCGCCGCCGTCAGGCCCTTCGCCTCGCGTTCGTCTTCGGCCTGCTCCAGGCGCAGATAGAGCCGCGCCATCTCCTCGGCGCGCCGTTCCGCAGGGTCCTTGGGGGGCGGTGGCGGCGCAGCGGCCGAGGGCGCGCGCCGCTCCGGACCAAGCTCGCGCCCGCCTATTCCCGGGCCGAGCGCCCGACTGCCCGGCGGCAAGGGAATCCTGCCGATCCCCGGAATAAAAAGAAACTCGCCCTCATCCTCTCCGAACGATTCGATCGACGGCTGGTCCATCGCCTGCGCCAGTCCCTGAGTGGTCGGCAAGCCTCCGAAAAACAAGACGAGCGACAGTGGAAGAAACGATGGGGTTCGCATCGTCGCTAACATAGCGCAGCAAAACAAATACGGCCACAGCGCGGCGCGCGGAAGCGACTTTCATTAACCATTTGTAAGCCACGACTCGATGCGCGCATGGCCAATTCATCCTGCGTTCAGGCGAGGCGCCCGAATCCTTTCTGCGCTAGTTACGATTGCAAGTAACGATCGCGCTAATCGCGACAACAACGCTGCAGCCCGCGAGACAGCGGGGCTCATGGAGTTGGATCGATGATGATGGATACGATACGCCGTTTACTGCAAGAACACGGCCGACTGCACACCCCGGTGGAACAATTGTCGGATTCGGATGATCTCTATAACGCCGGGCTGACGCCTTTCGCGGCGATCCGCACGATGCTGGCGCTGGAAGAGGCCTTCGACGTCGAGTTCCCGGTGTCCATGCTCCAGCGGCAAAGCTTCATTTCGATCGACGCTGTTCGCAATTGCGTCAGCCAACTGGCCCCTTCGGCCGAGCGCCGCGCGGCTTAAGCTAAGCGATTTAAGTCAAGCGACGCGCGCATCGGGGTCTTGGCCGGGCGCGCCAAGCTTGGCGCTTCGAACGTCGCGGCTACGGCTGCGCCGCCCGCAGTTGCGGCAGTTCCTGCGCTGCGCTAGTCGTCTTGAGAATGGCTCGAATGACGAGCCGGCGCGACGACGAGATTCCAATGCCTCCTTACCGTTCACGCACGACGACTCACGGCCGCAACATGGCGGGCGCCCGCGGCCTGTGGCGCGCGACAGGCATGAAGGAGGAGGACTTCGGCAAGCCGATCATCGCGGTCGCGAATTCCTTCACGCAATTCGTCCCCGGCCATGTGCATTTGAAGGATCTCGGCCAACTCGTCGCCGCTGAGATCGAAAAGGCCGGCGGCGTCGCGAAGGAATTCAACACCATTGCGATCGATGACGGCATCGCCATGGGCCACGACGGCATGCTCTATTCCCTGCCCTCGCGCGACCTCATCGCCGACAGCGTCGAATATATGGTGAATGCGCATTGCGCCGATGCGCTGGTCTGCATCTCCAATTGCGACAAGATCACGCCGGGCATGCTGATGGCGGCGCTGCGCCTCAACATCCCGACAGTGTTCGTTTCGGGCGGTCCGATGGAGGCGGGCAAGGTCGTGCTCGGCGGTAAGGAGCACGCGCTCGATCTTGTCGACGCGATCATCGCCGGCGCAGATGACGCGGTCAGCGAAGCCGACGTCGCCACGATCGAACGTTCCGCCTGTCCGACCTGCGGATCATGCTCCGGCATGTTCACCGCGAACAGCATGAACTGTCTGGCGGAGGCGCTGGGACTGGCGCTTCCCGGCAATGGATCGACTCTCGCCACCCATGCCGATCGCCGACGACTCTTTGTCGAGGCCGGCCATCTCATCGTCGATCTTGCGCGCCGCTACTATGAGCAGGACGACGACAGCGCGCTGCCGCGCTCGATCGCGACATTCGAAGCCTTCGAGAACGCCATTACGCTCGACATCGCCATGGGCGGCTCCACCAACACCGTGCTGCATCTTCTCGCCGCGGCGCATGAGGCCCAGATCGATTTCACCATGGCCGACATTGATCGGCTGTCGCGGCGCGTGCCGGTTCTGTGCAAGGTCGCGCCTTCCGCGCCCGACGTGCATCTTGAAGACGTGCATCGCGCCGGCGGCGTCATCGCCATATTGGGCGAACTGCTGCGCGCCGGTCTGTTGCATGGCGATCTTCCGACCGTCCACAGTCCTTCGATCAGCGACGCGGTGGCGCGCTGGGACATCGCGGTCACGCAGAGCGAGACGGCGCGCACATTCTTCCGCGCCGCGCCCGGCGGCGTGCCGACGCAAGTCGCTTTCAGTCAGGACCGCCGATACAAGGCGCTCGACGACGATCGCCAGAAAGGCGCGATACGCGATGCGGCGCACGCCTTCTCCAAGGATGGCGGACTGGCCGTGCTCACCGGCAATCTCGCGCTTGACGGCTGCATTGTGAAAACCGCCGGAGTCGACGACTCGATTCTGACGTTTTCCGGCCCCGCCAAGGTCTATGAAAGCCAGGACGCGGCCGTTTCGGGGATTCTTACGGGAGACGTAAAGGCTGGCGACGTCGTGGTCATCCGCTACGAAGGCCCGCGCGGCGGACCCGGCATGCAGGAGATGCTCTATCCAACGAGCTATCTGAAGTCGAAAGGGCTCGGCAAGGCCTGCGCGCTGATCACCGACGGAAGATTTTCCGGCGGCACGGCGGGGCTTTCGATCGGCCACGTCTCTCCTGAAGCGGCCGAAGGCGGCGCGATCGCCTTGGTCAGAGACGGCGACAAGATCGAGATCGACATCCCGGCGCGCAGCATCACGCTCGCCGTCGCCGACGACGAACTGGCGGCGCGCCGCGCCGAGCAATCCGCCAAAGGCTTCGCGCCGGCGGCCCCCCGGCCGCGCAAAGTGACTGCGGCGCTGCGCGCATATGCGTCGATGACGACGAGCGCGGCGAAAGGCGCGGTGCGACTGGTCCCTTGATCTTTCGCAAATCGGGCGCGCATCATAGATTGTCTTGCGCGTCTTTCGCCCCGCCGGAACAAAATGTCGCCGTCACGTAAGTTCGTCGCCTCGGGACTACTCGGCATCGCTTTGGGATTTGCGGTGCTTGTGCTCGCCGCTTACGTCGCCCTGCGGGCCGAAGAGCACCGACGTTCGGCCGGCGTTTGGCTGCGCCACACGATCGAGGTGCGCAGCGAACTTTACCGCCTTTACGGAATGCTGCAGACGATCGAAAGCGACCAGCGCGGCTTCATGATCACCCGCGACGAACGCTTCGCGGAGGGATGTCTTGAGACGGCGGGTCAGATCCCGGTGATTCTCGATGAAATATCGGAACGCGTGCGTGACAGCCCAAGGCAGCTCGAGGCTGTCGCCGAGATCAGGCCTCTGCTCAGCGAACGACTTCAGATCGTCAATGAGGGGATCGTCGACACGCGCTCCGGGCAACTGGACGACGCGGTCCATATTGTCAAATCCGGACGCGGCAAGTCGCTGATGGATCGCCTTCAAGCGATCATCGACGGCATGATCGAGCACGAGAACAATCTGCTTGAATCACGCGAACGCGATTACAATTCGGCGCGCGGCGCATTCGAGGCCGCGATCTGGGCGCTCGGCGGCACGATCGTCGTGCTCGGCGTGTTTTCGCTTCTCAATGCGCAAAAGCAGATGACGGCGCTCGAATCCTCGCGCGATTCCCTCAAGGTCGCCTATGATCAGTTGATCGCTGAAACGACGCGCCGCGAAGCGCTGGAGTCAGAGCTGCGGCAGTCGCAGAAACTCGAAGCGCTGGGTCACCTGACCGGCGGCATCGCGCACGACTTCAACAATATGCTCGGCATCATTGTCGCCAGTCTTCATCTGCTGCGGCGCAAGCTCGCGGGCTCTGACGGCGATCATGGCCAACTGATCGATTCGGCGATGGACGGCGCCGACCGCGCCGCGGCGATGGTGCGCCGGCTGCTGGCCTTTTCGCGACGCCAGCCATTGGCGCCGCAGCCGTTCGATCCCAATAAATTCGTTTCCGGCGTCTCGGATATGGTGCGTCGGGCGCTCGGCGAGAAAATCCAACTGGAGACCGTGCTCGCCGGCGGTCTGTGGACGACGAAAATCGATCAGCACGAATTGGAGACCGCCATCGTCAATCTCGCGGTCAATGCGCGCGACGCCATGCCGGATGGCGGCAAGCTGACGATCGAAACGGCCAATTGCTATCTCGATGACGCTTACGCCGCCGAAAACGGCGACGTGAAGCCCGGCCAATATGTGATGATCGCGGTGACCGACACCGGCGAAGGCATGCCGTCCGAAATCATTGCGCGCGCGTTCGATCCGTTCTTCACCACCAAACCCGTCGGCAAGGGAACCGGACTTGGGCTTTCGCAGGTTCATGGATTCGTCAAACAGTCGGGCGGCCACATCAAAATCTACTCGGAGCCCGGACGCGGGAGCTGCGTCAAGCTCTATCTGCCGCGTTACAACCACGTCGAAGCGACCGCCGAAAAGCCGCTTGCGCCGTCGAACCTGATCGAAGCGCCGCTGGGACATCCGGAAGAAGTCGTGCTCATCGTGGAGGACGACGAAACGGCCCGCCGGGTGACCGCGCAGGGCGTGCGCGAACTCGGGTATTCGGTTTTGGAGGCGGAGAATGGGCGCGCCGCGATCGACATCATTCGCCGCCGCCCGGACATTGCGCTGATGATCACGGATGTGGTCATGCCGGGCATGGACGGCGCCCGGCTCGCGCGAGAGGCGGTGTTTCGCCGCCACAATCTCCATGTTCTCTTCGTCACCGGCTATACGCGCAACGCCATTGTGCACAACGGCGTTCTCGACCCGGGGGTCAAGCTGCTCACGAAGCCGTTCACCCTCGAGCAGCTGGCGTTGAAGATGCGCGAGATCCTGGATTCGAAATAGTGGCGATCATTCGTCTTCGGCTTTGAGCGGACGCATGAGAAGCGCTTCAATGGCGCCGTCGACGCTGAGCCGCGCCGACAGAATGGCGTCGACGGCCTCCGAGATCGGCAGTTCGACATCATGCGCCCGCGCCATTTCAACCAGGACGCGCGCCGTAAACGCGCCTTCCGCGAGCTTGCCGTGAGCGGCGTCTTCCGTCGGCACGCCTCGTCCCAGCGCCTCGCCCAGCGCAAAATTGCGCGATTGCGCCGATCCGCAGGTCAGCACGAGATCGCCCAGTCCGGAAAGACCCATCAACGTCTCCTGACGCGCGCCGAGCGCGCGTCCGAGCCGCATCAGCTCGGCAAATCCGCGCGCGATGAGCGCCGCCTGCGCGCTCGCGCCGAGTCCCCGCCCGTGGCTCATTCCGGCGGCGATGGCGAGAACGTTCTTCGCCGCGCCGCCGATCTCGACCCCGCGCACGTCCGTCGAGCGATAGAGCCGGAACGTCTTTGTCGACAGCTCTTCGCAAAGACGCTGGGCCAGCGGCTCGTCATGCGCCGCGAGCGTCACGGCGGTCGGCAGACCGCGGCAGACGTCGACGGCGAAACTGGGTCCCGACAGCACAGCGATGCGCGCCTGCGGCAATTCTTCCGCCGCGACTTCGCTGAGGAACCTGTGGCGGTCGCGCTCGATGCCCTTGGCGCAAATGATAAAGGCGACGCCGTCCCGCATGTGCGGCCGCGCGGCGCGCGCCGTCATGCGGATCGCCTGCGCGGGCGTGACGGCAAGGACGATGTCCACGTCACGTAAAACGGAAATGTCCGCCGTCGGCGCAACCGCGGCTGCGAACGGCAGCCCCGGCAGTCGACGCGTGTTTTCGCGGTCGCGCGCGAGCGCTTGCGCGGCCTGCGGATCATGGGCCCAGAGCGACACCCGCGCGCGGCCTTGCGCAGCGACATTGGCGAGCGCGACGCCCCACGCCCCTGCTCCGAGAACTGCGACGGCCGCTCGCGTCATCTTACGCCGATCCTCTGATTGTCGGGACGCGACCACAATTTCTCGAAGGTTTCACGAAACCGCGCCGCCGCCTGCGGGCTTTCGATCACGATCAGGTCATTGTCCTGATAGACTTCGCCGGAAACCGAGAAATTCGCCGAACCGCTGCGCAACACCCGATCATCCACCTGATAGGATTTGAGATGCATCAGGTCGCGCCCGAGCCCCTTGCGGCGCACCTCGAGATTGGGCGCGTCGGCGATGTCTTCGATCGGCGAGGCGCCGCGCCCCATCTCGTCGCCGTCGAGATAGACGCGCACCTTCACGCCGCGCATGGCGGCGCGGCCCAGCGCCGCCGTCAATGAGCGGTCCGTCAGAACATAGGCCGCCATGTCGATCGAACGGCGCGCCTGGCTGATCAGACGCGCATCGACGGCGCTGAAGCCGTCGCCGGGTCCGTAGAGCACGCGCACGCCGGCGAAGGTCGGCTCTTCGGCGAGAAGCCCTGCCGGCTGCGGCGTCGGCGCAAGCGTCATGACCGCAAGCGCCGCGAGAAACAGGAGCCGCATCGATGCGCCTCAGGCCTTGCCGTGATGCGTTCGGCTTGGCGCCGCGTCGAGTGGCCAGCGCGGCCGCGGCGCAAAGTCGAGTTCGTCCGTCATCCCGCGCTTCAATCGCTCCAGCCCGGCCCAGGCGATGATCGCGCCATTGTCGGCGCACAGCGCCGCCGGCGGTGAGACGAACCGGAGACCGCTTTCCGCGCAAAGCCGCATCAGCGCACGCCGGATGGCGCCGTTGGCGGCGACGCCGCCGCCGATGACGAGGCCTTGCGGCGCCCGGCCTTCGCTTCGCGCGAACAGGCGCACGCCGGACCGGACCCGATCGACGATGACGTCGACGATCGCAGCCTGGAAGGACGCGGCAAGATCCCTGACGTCCTGGTCGTTCGCCTTCTGGAGTTTGAGGATCTCCTGCCGCACCGCGGTCTTGAGGCCCGAGAGCGAAAAATCCGCCCCTTCGCGGCCAAGCATCGGGCGCGGGAACTCGAAACGACGCGGATCGCCTTCAAGCGCGAGCTTTTCGATCTCCGGCCCGCCCGGGTACGGCAATTCGAGCATCTTCGCGACCTTGTCGAAGGCCTCGCCGGCGGCGTCATCGATCGTGGACCCCAGCCGGTGGTAATCGCCAATGCCCTTGACCGCGACGAGCTGCGTGTGGCCGCCGGAAATCAGCAGCGCCAGGAAGGGAAAATCCAGCCGATCGGTGAGGCGCGCCGTCAGCGCGTGCGCCTCGAGATGATTGACGGCGATGAACGGCTTGCCGAGCGCGAGCGCCATCGCCTTGCCGGCGGTAAGCCCGACGAGAACGCCTCCGATCAGTCCCGGACCGGCGGCCGCGGCGATCGCGTCGAGCTCCCGCGCCTCGGTCTTGGCGCGCTCCAACGCCCGGCGGATCAGCCGGTCCAGCACGTCGATATGCGCGCGCGCGGCGATCTCCGGCACGACGCCGCCATAGGCCGCGTGGCGGGCGATCTGGCTCAGGACTTCATTGGACAGGATCTCTCCGCCCTCGCCGCCAAGCCGTTCCGACACGACCGCCGCGGCGGTCTCGTCGCAAGTCGTTTCAATGCCCAAAACTCGCATGCGCGCTCCCAGCGCAAAAACCTTACGGCTGATTCTCGATCAAGCTCACGAAGCTTATACCGCTGAGGTCATGAGAAGTTTAGAAAATTGCGTTTGCGGAATGATTTACAGCTACAACTCTCATTTTATTCGTATTACGAAACGTAATCATAAAGCAGCGCTAAAGATCGACAGATTAATTTTTCAGATTTCATCGGCATCCCTCTTGACACGATCTGAGCGAATACAAGTTGGGTCAGCAGATCGTTGCTTCCCAATGGGCAGCTATATCTTGAGCTCAGTGTCAACTGGCTAAGGCGAAGAGGTAATTAGCGTCCCGGTTGAGGTTGCTCGCGGTCTAACTTGTATGGAGGTGACAATGGCGTCGAACAAAATTAAAGCCTTGGCGTTAACGTCCGCGATTGCAATGACCGCCGTGATCGGATCCACAAGTATGGCCGAAGCGGCGCGCTATTGCCGAAGCCATTACGGCTGGCACAAGCATTGTGGAACCTATTGGGGCAGCGCGGTTCGTCCGTCGCGCTACGTCCGCACGGGTCGTTACGTCCGTTGCCGGCCGACCTATTGGGGCTATTCGCGCCCGGCCTATTACGGATACTACCGGCCGCGTTGCGGCAGCTATTGCGGCTCCAACTGGTATGGCGCCAACTGGCCGTCCAATGGCTACTATGGCTATAACCGTCCAGGCTACTACGGCTATGGCGGCGGCCTGGTCGGCGCAGGACTTGGCGCAGGACTTGGCGCTGGCCTCGGCCTCGGCGCAGGCATTGGATCCGGCCTGTTGGGCGGCTGGTGGTGGTGATCGAGTTTTGCCCGCCGCGAGCGGCGTAGCGTTCGCGCGCGGAGCGAAAACAGGGCGTCCGCTTCTACGAGCGGGCGCCCGCTTTTCTTGCGAAGCGTTCGTGCGGAATGCGTCGCGCTTGCCCTTCGGGCCGTCCCGCCTATAGTCGCGCGCAACAAGCGCCGGCAAGAAATGACATCTCCCTCCTTCCTTCGAATTGGCACGCGCGGCAGTCCGCTCGCTCTCGCCCAGACCCATATGGTCCGCGAGGCGCTGATGCGCGCCCATGCGGCGCGCGAAGCGGATTTTCCCATCGAGATCATCCGCACGACCGGCGACCAGATTCAGGACCGCCCGCTGTCTGAATCGGGCGGCAAAGGACTGTTCACCAAAGAGCTCGATGTGGCGCTCATTGCGGGAACGATCGACCTCGCGGTGCACTCCTCGAAGGATCTGCCGACTCATCTGCCGAGCGAAATCGTCATCGCGGGCTATCTCCCGCGGGAGGACGCCCGCGACGCCTGGATATCGCGCGGCGGCGTCGCGCTCGATGCGCTGCCCGCGGGCGCCGTCGTCGGAACCGCCTCGCTGCGCCGCGCCGCGCAGCTGAAGCGCCGGCGCCCGGATCTCGAGACGACGCTGCTGCGCGGGAATGTCGAGACGCGTCTCAATAAGGTCGAAAATGGAGAGATCGACGCGACCCTGCTCGCGCTCGCCGGATTGAAACGGCTGGGTCTCGCCGAACGCGCCACGGCGCTGCTGCCCCTGGAACAGTTTCCTCCAGCCTGCGGACAGGGCGCGATCGGCGTGACGCGACGCGCCGGCGACGACGCTGCGCGCGACCTGCTGGCGCCGCTGTTCGACGAAGCGACCGGCTTTGCGCTCGCCGCCGAGCGCGCCTTTCTTGCCGCGCTGGACGGCTCCTGCCGCACGCCGATCGCCGGCCATGCGCAGGTTCACGGCGCTGAACTTTCCTTCGTCGGCGAGGTGCTGAAAGCGGATGGGGCGGAAGTCTATGTCGTGCGCCGGCGCGGCCGCGCCATTGACGCCGCGTTGATCGGCGCCGACGCCGGAAAGGAAATCTTGCTGCGCCTGCCGCACGGCGTCGCGGGGCTTATGTGAGGCGCGTCCTGGTGTTGCGCGCCGCGGATGACGCCGCGCGCACCGCCGAGAAACTGCGCGCGCTCGATTGTGCGGCCGTGATCTCGCCGGTTCTGGAGATCGCCGCCACCGGCGCCGTCATTCCCTGCGGAGATTTTGACGCCGCCATCGTAACGAGCGCCAAAGGCGTCGCGTTCGCCGGCGACGCGCGGCGGCTCGGAACGATCCCGCTGCATGTCGTCGGAGAGAAAACCGCCGAAGCGGCGCGCAAGCTCGACGTTCATCCGGATATCGTCGCCGGGAGCGCCGAAGCCATTCTTCCGCTTCTTCTCGCGCGCTACGGGCGACGTCCGGCGCATTTCCTCTATCTCGCCGGGCGCGACCGGCAGCCGGTTCTGGAGGCGGGCCTGCGCGCCGCCGGCCACGACGTCCTTACGGTCGAGGTCTATGAAGCGCGGGCGGCGCGGGCGCTGACCGACGAGGCCATATCCGGCGTCGCCGCCCGTCGGCTGATCGCCGCCCTGCACTATTCGAGGCGCAGCGCAGAGATTTTCCTAAAGCTCGCACAGGACGCCGGACTCGCCGATGCGCTGCGCGACATGACGCATTTCGCGCTGTCGGAGCATGTGGCGGCGCCGCTTCGAACCCTTGGCTTGAATGCTCAGGTCGCGGCGAAGCCCGACGAAGAACATCTTCTGTCTCTTCTGTCAGATCAATTGCGCGTGAAAACGCCCTGACCGTTCGCGTTCAAATAGTCGATGACGACGCTCGTCGCCTGTTCGCCGCCATTGCGGGAGAACCGCACCGGACTGACCCCGCTCGCGTTTTCGCCCGGCGGCTGAAAGGTGAAAATGTCGCCTGAATAATGGCGCAGCGGATAGGACGTCGGCGCCGGTCCGAGGTTCAGCGAAAGCCCATCCGCCGTCTCGACGATTCCGATCGGCCCGTAAAGCTCGTTGCGGTAGTCGCCGACATAGGCGGCGCGCGATGCGCGCGGCGGCGCGCTGGCGAGCGGCTTGGCGTAATCGGCGTCCCGGCCGTATGTCGGGACCACCATCTTCGCGAACGCCTCCCCAAAGAGCGGAAGCCAATCCCGCTCGGTCTTGCCTGTGAGGACGATGTCGAGAAAACTGCGGCAGATGGTTTCGGGCGCGCCGACCGGCGCGGAATTGCTCAGCGCCACGACGCCGAACCGCTCGGCGGGCATGACATAGACGCAGGTCGACGCGCCGAGCGAAAATGCGCCGGAGTGGCTCCAGCGAACCTGCGCCGGACCGCCATAGTCGATGTCCCAGCCAAGTCCATAGAATGTTGGCCCGCGCATCGGATCATGGGCGGGTCCGGTGGCGATCTGCGGGAAATGCGTTTCTCCGATCGCCTCCGGCTTGACGATCTCGCGGCCGTCGAGGGCGCCGCGTCCGAGCTGCATCCGAACCCATGTCGCCACGTCGCGCGCCGAGGCCGACGCGCCGCCCGCCGGTTGCTGGGCGTCGGGCTTTCGCTGTTCGCCGACCACCCATTTCCCTTGACGGCGCACATGGCCGAAGGCGCGGTTCCCATGCGCGATGAAATCGGCGTGGCGCGAACTTGCGCTCGCCATCCCGAGCGGCCTGTACAGCCGCTCGTCGCAAACGTCCGCCCAGGATTTTCCCGCAGTTTTCGCCGCCGCATAGCCGGCCGCCGAAAACCCCGCGTTGTTATAGGCGTAATGGGTGCGAAAACTCGTGTCCGGCTTGATGTAGCGCAACCGGCGCATGATCTCGTCGCGATCATAGCCGATGTCCTCGACGAGATCGCCGGCGTGATCGGGCAGTCCGCTGCGATGGCAGAGCATATCGCGCAGTGTGATCTCGCGCGTGACCCAGGGATCGCTCATCGCAAAGTCCGGCAGGCTGCGCGCGATCGGATGATCCCACGACACCACGCCGTCGCCGACCAGGCCCGCGACGACCGTGGCGGACAGCGGCTTGGAAAGCGACGCGAGCTGAAAGACCGTGTCCGGATCGACGCGATCGGCGGCGCCGGCGCGGCGCACGCCGAATCCCTTCAGGTAAAGCACGCGATCGGGCGTGACGACGGCGATCGACATTCCAGGCACGCCCGTCTTCTTCATGACGTCGACGACGAGCTTATTGAGTTCGTTCAGATGTTTCTGCGTCGGCTCGCGAACGGGCGACGATTGCGGTTTCGCCTTGGCGAGGGCGCCGCCGGGCGTCAGCAGTCCGAGCCCGGAGACAAGCAGAGCGGATCGTCTGGTGAAGGCCATCTTTTTCTCCGCTCACGGTCCTCGCCGAAGCATAGCGCGCAATCAGTTCTCCGCCAGCGCCCAGCCGATCAGCACCATGACGGGGCCGACGATCATTTGTCCCGCGACTTTCGACGGCAGATCCGCGATGGTGCCCTTGACGACCCGCTCGTGCGGCGTGGACGCGCGTTCGACGAGGAAGGCGGGCGTGTCATGCGACATGCCTTCCTGCAGCAAGCGACGCGACAATTCCGGCAGCGTGCGGTTGCCCATATAGACCGCCGTCGTAGCGCGTTCGTCGGCGAGCGCGCCCCAATCGAAGTCTTCGGGAAACTCGCCGTCCTTGGTGTGGGCGGTGATGAATTGAAGGCGCCGGGCGGTCTCCCGGCTCGTGAGCGACGCGCCGATGGCGGCGCCTCCGGCGCAGGCGGCCGTGACGCCGGGCACGATCTCGATCGAAAAGCCGGCTTCGCGCAAAGCGGCGATTTCCTCATTGGCGCGGCCGAAGATCAGCGGATCGCCACCTTTCAGCCGCACCACATTCTTGCCCTCGCGCGCGAGTTCGACGAGCAACGCGCTGATCTCCTCCTGACGCACCGACGGCGCGTAGCCGCGCTTGCCCACATTGATTCTGGTCGCTTCGCGGCGCGCGAAATCGAGAATGCTCGCCGGCACGAGATCGTCGAAGAGCACGACGTCAGCGCCGGCGAGCGCCCGCATGCCCTTGAGCGTCAGCAGCTCGGGATCGCCCGGCCCCGAGCCGACGAGCGTGACGCGTCCGCGCGCCGTGGCTTCGGCGCCGGCGCGCGCCTCGTCAAGCAATGCGGCGCGGTCTTCGTCGCGCGGCGCGCGCTCGATGTCGTGGAACGCGAGCCGCGTGAATCGGCGCCAGAAGTCGCGCCGCGCCAGAAAGTCCAGGCCTGACGCGCGCACGAGCGGCCGCCAGGCCTGCGCGGCCCGCGCCCACGCCTGGAATGTCGCCGGAACGAGCGTCTCGATACGGCCGCGCACGGCCTGCGCGAAGACCGGCGACGCGCCGCCCGTCGACACGCCGATCACGAGCGGCGAACGATTGACGATGGCGCCCATGGTGAAATCGCTGAGCGCAGGCCGATCGGTGAGATTGAGCGGCGCGCCGGCGGCGCGCGCCCATTCATGCGCGTTCCGCGCGAGGGCATCGTCCTCGACGGCGCCAAGCGCCATCGCCGCGCCGGCGAAATCCTCCGGCCGGACGGCGCGGGCATGAACGGCGACGTTGTCGCGCGCCTGCGCGATCTCGCGCAGCTTGTCGCAGGGCGCCTCGGCGAAAACGTCGACCTGCGCGCCGGTCGCCGCCGCCAGATCGACCTTCCAGGCCGCCGCCTCGCCGCCGCCGATGACCAGCACGCGTCGTCCGGCAAGGCCGTAGAACACCGGCAGAGTCGCCAGCGGCTGCATCAGATCGGCGGATATTTCGTCGGGTTTGCGGGTCACGGCGTCCTAGGTGCAGTCCCGGCGTGCGCGGCGCAAGAGCTAAGCCCCTCCGGGATTTCGACTGCGGACGCGCTGCTCTGGGCAAGGCGAGGATTGGCGCGGCAGGAATAGTCCATTCCGCGCCAATCGGCGAGCCCCAAGAGCGGGCGCCGCTAGAATCTCGCATTCAGAGTGACATATGCGGCGCGCGGCGCCCCCGGCGTGATGTTGTTGTTGTTGTGCGCGAACACATAATATCGCGCGCCAGCCAGATTTTCGACGTTGAGCTGCCCCGAGACGTTCTCGCTCAACTTGACGAACAGCGCGCCGTCGACGCGCGCGTAACCTGGCACAACGACGAAATTGTCGATCGCGGGATAGAACTTCGAATTGTAGACGACGCCGGCGCCCACCCCCAGAACGCCGGGACCCGCGTCAACGAAAGCGGAAACGTCGTATTTGTTCCAGAAGGAGAACGTGTTTCGGGGCACAGAGGGATTGGTCTTGCCGACGTCGGTGAAGAACGGCGTCCGCAAGGTCGGGGTTCTGTCGGTGCTGACGACCCGTGCGTCCTGATAGCCGTAGCCGAGCGAAATCTCCCACTGATCGGTGAGATTGCCGACGAGACCGAGTTCTCCGCCCTGCGTCCTGGTGTTCGCGAGAATGGACGTCGTCGCATTGACCGTGAGCTGTTGGTTTGAACGATTGAGCTGATACAAAGCGCCGGTGAAGAGCAAGGCGGGCAATAGTTGCGCTTTGAATCCGACCTCAAAATTCTCGAAGCCTTGCGGCGCAAGATTGGCGACGGTCGGAAACAGCACGTTGAACTGATCGCCCGCCACGGGCAGGAAGCTTCGCGAATAGGAACCGTAGAGCGAAAGAATTTCGATCGGTTTGAAGACAAGGCCGAAGCGCGGCGACCATACATTGTCGACGCGGCGCAGCTGGCCTCTGAAATCTGTTGGACCGGTGTCGAAGCCGGTGAACGTCAGATCAAACCGGTCGAATCGCACCCCCGCGATCAGGTCGAAATATCGCGTGAGTTCGATCTGATCCTGAACATAGCCCGCGGCGAGATTCAGATTGGTGTGGCGACGGCGGTTGGGGTTGGCGAACGCCACCGGGACATAGGCGGTCGGCGTCCAGAATGGCGTCGTCACGCGCCGATTTGCGCAGGAGAAATTGAAGCAAGAGAGATTGCGGTTGTCGTCGGTCCTCTGATTGCCGACCTCGGCGCCGAACATAAAGGTGTGACGGATGTCCGGCGTCATCCGCCATTTGTAGACAAGGTCCGTCTGGTTGAAGATGTTCTGGCGCGGGTTCGAATTGACGTATCCGTCGAGACGCGCGATTCCCGCTGGCGTAATGGTCGTCGCGACCGGGTTCAGAAGCGTCGTGACGACGCCCAGGCCCTGATCCGGAAACGTGTTCTGATAGCGCTTCTCATAATCCGCATAGACCGTCTGGTTGCGGATGTTGAGGCCGAATTCCGTCGTGTGGTCGAATGCGAGCGCCGCGCGATTGAGATCGACTTTGGCGTAATTCACCGCTTCGACCGAAGGATCGCCGACTCCGAAGAAAGCGTCTCTCGGCGCCGGCGACGGATATCCCGGATAGATTGAGGCGCCGCCGAAAACGAATCCGCCCACCGACGGAATGCCGCGATCGGCGGTGCGGCGATCCCGAAAATGTTCGTAGCTCAGCGTGACGAACGTCTTTTCGAGCGGACGCCAGGTCATCGTCGGGTTGACGCCGTAGCGCTCGAGTTTGAAGAAGTCGCGGTAGCCGTATGATTGTTCGTAAAGCCCATTCAGCCGGACGGCGAGCGTGTCATTGATGGCGTCGCCGAGGTCGACGGTGAGGCGCTTGCGCGCGAAACTGCCCGAACTGACGATCATCGACCGCAGCCTTTGGCCGTCCGCTTTTTTCGTGACGCGATTGACCACGCCGCCGCCGCCGCCGCGGCCAAAGATCAGCGCGTTCGGTCCTTTGAGAACCTCGACGGACTCGATGTTGTAAAGGTCGCGGTAATATTGCGCGTCGTCGCGTATGCCGTCCGTATAAAAGTCCGCGGTCGTGTCCTGTCCGCGAATCGTGATCTGGTCGCGATTGCCTTCGCCCTGCGCCACCGTCACGCCTGGCACATACATCAGCGCCCGATTGAGATCGATGCTGTTGCGATCCTGAAGCTGCTGCTGGGTGAGGATCGTGATCGATTGAGGAATATCGATGATCGGCGTGTTCGTCTTCGTCGCGGTCGATGTCCTGCCGGCGAAATAGCCGATGACGTCCGTAGGACCGCGTCCGAGCGCCGTGGCGGGAAAGAGCGGACGGTCGCCCCGAACGGCCTGGACAGCAGGCGCTGCAGCGCCAGCCGGCGCATGCGTCGTCGGATGAACCCGAGCGCTGCGTCGCGCCCCGCCGACATCAATCCGGGGCAATTTTTGCGCGCCGCTCGCATGCGCTCGAGAGGCGACAGGTTTCGACTTCGCACGCGCAACCTTGCGCGCCTTCTCCGGCGGCGCATCGACTCTCACCGTTGGCAGGCGGTTGGATTGGGATTGCGCGAGAACAGGAACGCTGACGCTCGACGTCAGCGCCGCGGCAAGACCTAAGGCGGCGACCGGCGCTGCGCGTGTCTTGGGGTTGAAAGCCGGAGGAATAATAGCGACGAGCGTCCGTCGAAGCCCTGATTGTTTCTGAATCATGTCTGCCATGCCTTCCGATACGCGTCAGAGACGTGGCAATGCATAAGATTTCGATTTGAAAACCGTCAATTAGTAGAGCCGCCAGTATGGAATGGTTCCAAGCGAATATTTCTGATTGTAACGAAGTGTTGCTCAAATACGACAAAAATACGAATTTGGTTGGAACCGTTTTAAGTTCGAATGGAGCGCTTTTTGTTGACTGTTGCCGCGCGTCCACGCCTGAGGACGGACTCGTCGACAGAGCTTCGTCGTGCGATTCGGCAAGAAAAAAGCGGCCCTGAAAACAGGGCCGCCAAAATCGTCTCTCTCGGGAAGAAGCGCTTACTTCTTCTTGCCGTCGGGTCCGAACTGAACGAGATAGGCCCAGACGTTCTCCTGGTCATGCTCGCTGGGCAGGCCCTGGAAGATCATCTTGGTGCCCGGGATCTTCGCCTTCGGGTTCTTGATGAACTCCTTGAAGGTCGCCTCGTCCCAGACGATGCCGGAATTCTTGTCGGCCTCGGAATAGTTGTAGCCCTCGACCGAGCCCGCCTTGCGGCCGTCGATGCCATTGAGCTGAGGCGCGACGGCGTTCTTGGCGGTCTCGCCGACCTGATGGCAGGCTTTGCACTTCGCGAAGACCTTTTCGCCCGCGGCGGCGTCGCCTGCGGCGAAAGCCTGGCCGGCGGAAGCGACAAAAGCTACGCTCGCGGCGAACGTCAGCAGGGAAATCGTCTTCATCCTTGTTCCTTTCCTCTTCCCGGCGTTCGCGTCGCGCCCGCCCTTATTGAATGCGCCCGCCAAATGTTGGCGCCTCACGGCGCTCTTTAGACGAATTGGAAACTACAACGAAGCCGCTGTGCAACACAATACGCGAGAGTGGCGTCCGTACGCTCAGCTCTTTATCGCAGCAGGCGTGAACGTTCGCTGAACCTGAGGCTTAGGTGACCCGCCGAAGCGTGAGATTGATGCGAACGCCAAACGACGCCAGCGCCGGCGGCAAAGGCATGGCGATTGTCGGCAGGATCCTGTCCACGCCGTGAAAGCGCATCCGCGCGGGTCCGGAGAGCACGAGCGCGTCTCCAGACGAGAGCGCGAAGGTTGACGCGCTGTCGCCCCGCCGCAAACCGCCGAGCCGGAAGCGACAGTCGGCGCCGAGCGACAGCGAGAGAATCGGCGCGGCGACATCCGCCTCGTCCCTGTCCTGATGGAGGCCCATGCGCGCCGTTTCGTCATAGACGTTCACGAGGCAAGCCTCGGGCGGCTTGGGATAGCGCGTAAGATCATTCCAGAGGTCGAAGAGGCGCTGCGGAATCGCCGGCCAGCGATCGCCGGTCGCCGGATGGCGGGGCTCGTAGCGGTACCCTTGCGCCTTGTCGCTCACCCAGCCCAACGCGCCGCAATTCGTCATGCGCACCGACATCGGCGCCCCGGTTTTCGGCATGGTCGAGACATAGAGCGGCGCGGCGGCGATGATGGCGGCGACGTCGTCGGCCAGAGCGCTCTGCGCCGCTTCGTCGAGGACGCCACGATAATGAAACGCGCCGGGCGCAAGTTCGGACATCATGGATAAGTGGCGACGAAACGGCTTTCGTCCATCAGGTCGTGATGCGCTTGCGCGCGTTAGCCCAGCACGGTCTTCGACGCGACCGTCGAATCGGCGTTGAGCTGATAGATGATCGGCACGCCGGTCGCGAGTTCCAGGGTCGTCACGGACTCCGGCGTCATCTGCTCCAGCACCATGCAGAGCGCGCGCAGCGAATTGCCGTGCGCGGTGACCAGCACGCGTTCGCCGCGCATCACCGGCGGCAGAATGCGCTGGACATAGAAGGGCACGACGCGCGCCACCGTGTCTTTCAGACTCTCGCCGCCGGGGGGCGGCACGTCATAGGAGCGCCGCCACAGCCGCACCTGCTCCTCGCCCCATTTGTCGCGCGCCTCATCCTTGTTGAGACCGGAAAGATCGCCGTAATGGCGTTCGTTCAACGCGCGGTCCTTGATCGTCGGAACATTCGTCTGACCAAGCTCCTCGAAGATGAGGCTGAGCGTGTGTTGCGCGCGCACCAGAGCCGAGGTGAAGCCGACGCTGAACAGAATGTCGAGCTTCTTCAACTCGCGGCCGGCGCGTCGCGCCTCCTCAACGCCAAGCGGCGTCAGATCGGGATTTTTCCACCCGGTGAAAAGGTTTTTGGCATTCCATTCGCTTTGGCCGTGGCGAACCAGAACGAGAGTGCGAATCATGCTCGTAGACTCTCGTCGATTTCAGGCGCCGGAAAGGCCAAGCACGTTGGCCATCGAGTAGAGCCCCGGGGGCTTGCCGCGCGTCCAGAGCGCGGCGGCCAGAGCGCCGCGCGCGAACACCCCTCGGTCTTCTGCATGATGCGAGAATTCGATCCGCTCGCTGGTCCCGGCGAAGATCACCGTGTGTTCGCCGATGACCGTGCCGCCTCTCAGGCTGGCGAAGCCGATCTCTCCCGCCTTGCGCGGTCCGGTCAGGCCGTCGCGTCCGCGCGCGCTCTTCGCCGCGAGGTCGACTCCGCGTCCGCGCGCGACCGCTTCGCCGAGCAGGAGCGCCGTGCCCGAAGGCGCATCGACTTTGAGGCGGTGATGCATTTCGACGATCTCGGCGTCCCAGGCGGCTCCCAGCGCCCGCGCGGCTTGTTCGACAAGCACGGCGAGGAGATTGACGCCAAGGCTCATATTGCCGGAGCGCACGATCGCGACCTCACGCGCGCATGCGGCGATGGCGGCGAGATCTTCCCCGGAAAGTCCCGTCGTGCCGATGATGGCGGCGATCTTCGCCTCGGCCGCCGCCTTCGCCATTTCGACGCTCGAACCCGGCGCTGAGAAATCGACGACCGCGTCAGCGTTGGCGAAAGCCGCCGCGACGTCGCTGGTGATCGGCACGCCATTGGGCGCTGCGCCGCCGCTGTCGGAGCCAAGCGCCGGCGAACCGGGACGCTCAAGGGCGGCGGTTAGGCGAACGCCCACCGTATCGGGGATGATCTGGGTCAACATTCGGCCCATTCGCCCGGTCGCGCCGACCACCGCCAAACGGAGTTCGCTCATGTTCAGTCGCCCTCGCCCTGCGCTTCTTGGCTTCGATTTGGCTTCGATTCGGCTCGTTGGAGCGCCTCTCCTATACAGCCGAGGCGCCGTCATGAGAAGCGCGCAGGCTGCGTCGAATCGCAGCGCGCCCACCCAAAAGGGCGGTTATTTCGCCTGAGGCCGGAAGCTTTTCACGCGCGCCGGGTCCGTTTCAATGAAGGCTGCGCCGATCAGGTCGAGGCAGTACGGCACCGCGGGCATGACGGCGTCCAGGCAGAGTTCGATCGCCCTTGGCTTGCCCGGCAGATTGATCACCAGGCATTTGTCGCGATGCGCGGCCAACTGCCGGGAGAGGATCGCCGTCGGCGTCTGCGCCAGCGACACCTGCCGCATCAGTTCGCCAAAGCCGGGCAATTCGCGCGGGCAGGCCGCGAGAGTCGCTTCGGGCGTCAGATCGCGCGGGCTCGGGCCCGTGCCTCCGGTGGTTACGATCAGGTCGCAGCCCACAGTGTCGGCCAGGTCGATCAGCGTGTCGCGCACGCTCTCAAACCCGTCGGGAATGATCCGCCGCTCGATGCGAAAGGGCGTCGTGAGCACGGCGCGCAGATAGCTCTCGATCGCCGGTCCGCTCTCATCCTCGTATAAGCCCGCGCTCGCGCGGTCGGATGCGGTGACGACGCCGATGATTGCGGCGCGCTGTTCGTCTGTCATTGGCCTGCCTCCCGGCGGCATGTTTGCCGCGTCGCCCGGCCCTTGTCACTATCGACGTTTGCAGCGCTCAAGCTAGATTAGCGCGCACAATTTCATTGCATAAGTCAATATAAAAAAGCATTTATCCGCATATACGATAGAGCATTCAGGATAATTCGTAGGACTACTGACAAGGCGTCCGTCACTTAACGTTGAGATATTATCAATACATATTTCGCCACATTTCATATTTAACGATTTTGTCTTCACCTCCATTCAAGCGGATGGAATTTATGCGATCGATGAAGCGATGGCGCTCGTCGACGTTCTTCGCGCATTGCGCGTAAACGGAGCAATCCTGCATGAAGCGAACCTGTGGCGCACTGACGATTCTTGGACTGTTGACCGCGCCCGCGCTGGCGCACCACGCGTCCCGTCACGCCCACCACCATCATCATCCCCGGCGTCACGTCGAGGCGACGCAAGGCAAGGACTTTACCGTCAACACGTCTTTCTACGGCGGCGGTCCGCGTCGCTATGAACCCAACAGCCGCACCGCCAACGGCGAAATCTTCGACATGTGGGACATGACGGCCGCCCACCGCACGCTGCCGATGGGCACGCGGCTTCGCCTGACCTATGCGGGGCGCTCCGTCGTCGTGCGCATCAATGACCGGGGTCCGGCGGCCTGGACGGGGCGCGGTCTCGACGTCTCGCGCGGCGCGGCGGTTCAGCTCGGCCTCATCGAACGCGGCACCGGACAGGTGCATGTCGAAGTGCTCGGCAAGAGCTGACGTCAACGCGGCGCCCGGCCTGTCGGCCTGGCCGGGCGCTTTTTTAGAAGCGAGGGTGATGCACGATCGAGATACGGGAGGCCGAACGCCTACTCTCGCACATAGATCTCAGCGCCTCGTTCCAAAAACTCTTCCGCCTTGTCGGCCATCCCCTGCTCGCGCGCGGCGATGGCGGCGGCCTCTTCGCGCAGGTCGCGGGTGATCTGCATCGAGCAGAATTTCGGGCCGCACATCGAACAGAAATGCGCGACCTTATGCGCCTCCTTCGGCAGCGTTTCGTCGTGGAATTCCCGCGCGGTGTCGGGATCCAACCCGATCTCGAACTGATCCTCCCAGCGGAAGTCGAAGCGCGCCCGACTCATCGCGTCGTCGCGCTCGCGCGCCGCCGGATGGCCCTTGGCGAGATCGGCCGCATGCGCGGCGATGCGATAGGTGATGACGCCGGTCTTGACGTCGTCGCGATCCGGCAGGCCGAGATGCTCTTTTGGCGTGACGTAACAGAGCATCGAGGTGCCGAACCAGCCGATCATCGCGGCGCCGATGCCCGACGTGATATGATCGTAGCCGGGCGCGATGTCGGTGACGAGCGGACCGAGCGTATAGAACGGCGCCTCGCCGCAGGCCTGCAGCTGCTTCTCCATATTGGCTTTGATCTTGTGCATCGGCACATGGCCGGGGCCTTCGATCATCGCCTGACAGCCCTTGTCCCAGGCGATCTTCGTCAGTTCGCCGAGCGTCTCCAGCTCGGCGAATTGCGCCGCGTCATTGGCGTCGGCGTTCGAGCCGGGACGCAAGCCGTCGCCGAGCGAGAAGGAGACGTCATATTTGCGCATGATGTCGCAAATCTCGTCGAAGCGCTCGTAAAGGAAACTCTCCTGATGCTTGGAGAGACACCAACGCGCCATGATCGAGCCGCCGCGCGAAACGATGCCGGTGACGCGATTGGCGGTCAGCGGCACGTAAGCCAGACGCACGCCGGCGTGGATGGTGAAATAGTCGACGCCCTGCTCCGCCTGTTCGATCAGCGTGTCCTTGAACACCTCCCAGTCGAGCTTCAGCGCGTCGCCGCCGACCTTCTCCAGCGCCTGATAGATCGGCACGGTGCCGATCGGAACCGGCGCGTTGCGGATGATCCAATCGCGGATGTTATGGATGTTGCGGCCGGTCGAAAGGTCCATCACCGTGTCGGCGCCCCAGCGGATCGCCCACACCATCTTCTCCACCTCTTCCGCGACCGAAGAGGTGACGGCCGAGTTGCCGATGTTGGCGTTCACCTTCACCAGGAAGTTTCGGCCGATGACGACCGGCTCGAGCTCGGGATGATTGATGTTCGCCGGGATGATCGCGCGGCCGCGCGCAACTTCGTCGCGCACGAATTCAGGCGTGACATATTCGGGAAGCGATGCGCCGAAGCTTTCGCCGTCGGCGATGCGCTCCTTCGCGACGTCGAGCGAGCGCCCGCGGCAAAGGTTCTCGCGATGCGCGACATAGATCATCTCTTCCGTGACGACGCCTGCGCGGGCGAATTCGAATTGCGTCACCGGCTGCGGCCCGGAGGCGCGGTAGAGCTTGCGCTCGGCCGGGCACGGCGGCACGAGGCGTTCGCCTTCGGCGAAGCCGTTGTCCTCGGGCTTGACGGCCCGGCCTTGATAGGTTTCGAGCCGGGCGCGCGCCGCGAGCCAGGGACGCGCAACCGGAAGCCCAGCCGAAAGGTCAGGCGCGAAAGATGCGCAGGTGTAGGGTCCGGACGGGTCGTAGACGTGAAGCGCCGTCTCGCCCGCTGAAGGATGGAGCGATATCTCGCGATAGGGAACGCGAATGTCGTCGCGACCGTCCGGAGAGGAATAGGCCTTGCGCGACTTTCCGATCGGCCCGGTGGTGACGCTCGCCGGCAGGCGCTTGTCGTGAATATTCATGATCGCGCTCCTTCATCACGCTTCGTCAAGTGAAGCGGACGCGAGCCAGGACGACGAAGGAGGGATGCGCAATCATGGCGTCGACGACGGCGCGTCGCGCGCTCATTTCGCTGGCCTTCCCTACGCCGGAATGACCCGGATCAGGTTCGACGGGTGCTTCTCAGCCGCGCAAGCGGCGCCCCTCGCCATCATCTGAAAACTAGTCCGTCCGCGACCACATCGCAAGGCGGCGAACGGCGGCCTTTCGAAAGCGCGCCTTCGTCTGAATTCTCTGTTCGAATTGAGATGGGAAATAGAGCGCGAAAGCCAAAAAGCGCTTGTGTTGCAAAGACGTGACAGGCGCACGAAATCTGTGCATGCGAAGCGAGATTTGCGCTGCAAGGCCGGGGGGCTCTGGTAATCTGTAAAACAACGTGAACATGCGTCGGCAAGGCGCGACGGACGACCGTCACGCGATCAAATTACTTTGCGCTTCAGGATTCGCCCCAATGAAGAATTTGTTTTCGCGCGGCTTCCTGTTCACGCTTGCGGCGACTGCGGCGCTCACGCCCTCCCTCTCCTTCGGCGCCGACGGCTTTTTCCTGATCGGCTATGGGCCGCGCCAAAAGGCGCTTGCAGGGGCCGGCGCCGCCGACCAGCGCGACGCCATGGCGCTCTCGGTCAATCCGGCGAGCTTCATCGGATTGGAGCGGCAGTTCCAGATCGGCCTCACGGCGATCAATGCGGATCGCGGCTATTCGACGAGCGGCACGCCCCGGCTTCTGACGCCCGGCTATGTGCGCAGCGGGCGTCCCTGGTTCCCGGTGCCGAACTCCGGCTATATCCAGCCGATCGACGACGCCTCCGCCTGGAGCATCGCCGTTTACGCCAATGGCGGCATCAACACCGCCTACAGCTGGGGCCACTGGCATCCGCCGCTCGGCGGCCCGCTGGGCGGCGGCTTTGCCGGGGTCGATCTCCAGCAAAGTTTCATGAGCATCGGCTACGCGCGGCGCTTCACGACGCCCATCGGCCCGATCGCCATCGGCGTTGCGCCGACGATCGCCGTTCAGATGATCAATATTCAAGGCTTGAGGAACTTCGCTCCCCTCTCCTCCAATCCGTGGGAGCTGTCGGACGACGCCTATGACTGGTCCTACGGCGGCGGTCTTCGCGCCGGCGCTCTGTGGGGGATCACGGACAACTTCCGTTTCGGCCTTTCCGCCTCAACGCCGATGTGGATGTCGCGTCTCGACAAATATTCCGGGCTGATCACCGACTCCGGCCGCCTGGACATTCCCGCTCAGATGCAGGCCGGCCTAGCCTATGACGTCTTCCCAAACCTGACGGTGATGGCCGATTGGCGGCATATCTTCTATTCGGCCGTGTCGGTGTTCGGCAATCCGACCAATCCGCTTCTGCGCAATTCGCTTGGCGGGGCGAATGGCCCCGGCTTCGACTGGACTGATGTCGATTCGGCGTCGTTTGGCGTGGAATGGCGCTATTCGCCCTCGCTGACGCTGCGCACGGGCTATCATTATTCGACGAACCCGTTACGCTGGCGCTCGGTCGTCGTGAACATCCTCACGCCGATCATCAACAAGCATCATGCGAGCGTCGGCTTCAACTACGGCTTCACCAAGAACTCCTCGTTCGATTTCGCGTTCGTCTACGCGTTCAAGAACTCGTTTACCGGCATGGAGTGGCTTCCGCAGAGCCCGGCGACGCCATTTGGCGCGCCCAACCCGCGCGCGACCGTCTCGCCATTTGTTCAGGGCATGGAGTTCACGGTCGGCTACAATTACAAATGGGATGCAGGCGACGACTCCTGGATCCCCAGTCATTTCTGAATCTTAGCGGCTCCCTGACGGCCGGCGGCGGTCGGCCTGCCTGGCGCGCCTCCTTATCGGAGGCGCGTCTTTTTTGCGCGGCGCGCCTCAGCCGAGAACGATCTGCGGCGCCGCGCGCTGCTTCTGCGTTTCGAGCAGGGTTTTTACTTTCGCCGCAAGACCGAGATAGACGGCGGCTTGCGGACTGTCGGGCTCGGCCCCGACCACGGGACGTCCGGCGTCGGAGGTTTCGCGTATCTTGATGTCGAGCGGCGCCTCGCCAAGAAAGGGCACGCCCATCTGTTCGGCGTCGTGGCGCGCGCCGCCATGGGCGAAGATCTCCGAACGGCCGCCGCAGTGCGGGCACAGGAAGTAGCTCATATTCTCGATGACGCCGAGGATCGGCGCCTCGACCTTCTGGAACATGGACACGGCGCGGCGCGCATCGATCAGCGCCAGGTCCTGCGGCGTCGACACGATCACCGCGCCGGCGAGCGGGACCTGCTGGGCGATGGTCAGCTGAACGTCGCCGGTCCCCGGCGGCATGTCGATCACCAGCGCGTCGAGCTCTCCCCAGGCGACCTCTCCGAGCATCTGCGAAATCGCCTGCGACACCATCGGGCCGCGCCAGACCATGGGAATGTTTTCGTCGACGAGGAAACCCATCGACATGATCTTCAGGCCATAGGCTTCGAGCGGCACAAGCTTGCCGTCTTCGACCTTTGGCTTGGCGGTCAGGCCGAAAAGCCGCGGCATCGAGGGGCCGTAGATGTCGGCGTCGAGCACGCCGACGCGCCAGCCTTGCGCCGCGAGGCCGAGCGCCAGATTGGCCGAGGTCGTCGATTTGCCGACGCCGCCCTTGCCCGAGGCGACGGCGACGATGAACCGGATTTTCTCGAGCGCCGGCATGACGCCCTTGCGCTGCGGGGGCGGAGCCTCCTGGCGCGGCGCGCGCTCTGCGGTCAAGGTCACGACCGCCTGCTCGATTCCAGGCGCCGCCTTGATGGCGCGCTCGGCGGCGACGCGCGTCGCCTCCCACGCCTGCGACTGGTTCGGATCGGCCGCCAGCGAGACAAACGCCTTGGCGCCCGACAGATTGATCCCGCTCACGGCGCCGGCAAGCGGCGCGCCGCCCGGCCCATGCAGCCCTTCCAGAGTCTTCAAAATGTCAGCTTCCGTCGCCACGCGCCCGCTCCTTGCCTGTTTAGAGCAATTCTAGGCAAGGCATATGCCGCGATTAGCGCCTCTCGTCCATCGGTCCACGGCAACAATCGCCGGCCATCTGCACAGGCGGGCATGGAACGTCGGCATAGGAGCAGAAGACGCAACAGTCGCCCGCCTTGGGCGTCAGCCGCGCGCCGCATCCGGCGCAGACATGCACGATCACGCAGGCGTCCTGCGGCATGTCGAGCGTTTCCGCGCGCGCGCAGTGCGGGCATGTCAGAGTCGATCGGAGCTGCATGTGAGGCTGCAATTCGTCCAATCTTACGCGAACATCATCGCCGGATGTTCGACGATATGTTTAAATTCCGCCAAAAGCTCGGCGCCGAGCGCGCCGTCGACGGCGCGGTGATCGCAGGAGAGCGTGACGCTCATTAGCGTCGCGACGACCGGCGCGCCGTCCTTCACGATCATGCGCTGCTCGCCCTGCCCGACCGCCAGGATCGTCGACTGCGGCGGATTGATCACCGCCGTGAAGCTTTTGATCCCATACATGCCGAGATTGGACACCGCCGACACGCCGCCCTCATATTCATGCGGCTTCAGCTTGCGCGCGCGGGCGCGTCCGGCAAGCTCCTTGATCTCGTCGGAAATCTCGCGAACGGATTTCGCCTCGGCGTTGCGGATGATCGGCGTGACGAGTCCGCCGGGAATCGACACCGCGACGCCGATATCCGAGGATTTGTGGCGCAGCAAGGCGTCAGGCGTAAAGGTGACATTCGCCTCGGGCTTGCGCTGGAGCGCGATGGCGAGGGCCTTGACCACGTAATCGTTGACCGACGTCTTCCAATTCGGCTTGCCGTCCGCGCCGAGCGGCGCAGCGGAATTGTAGTCCTCGCGCAGGCGCAGCAGCGCGTCGATCTCGCAGTCGACGTTGAGATAAAAATGGGGGATCGTCTGGATCGCTTCCGTCAGCCGGCGCGCGATCGCCTTGCGGACATTGTCGTGCGGGATTTCCTCGTAGGAGCCCGGCTCGAAGAATTTGCGCGTGACGTCCGCCGACGGCGCGGCGGCGAGCGGCGCCGCCTTTGCCGTTCCGCCGCGCGCGAGCGCGTCTTTCACGTCGCGTTCGATGATGCGGCCGTGCGGCCCCGAGCCGGTAAGCGCCGAAAGATCCAGCCCGCCCTCTCGCGCCAAACGGCGCGCCAGAGGCGAGGCGAAAATGCGCGGCGCGCCGGTGTCGGGAGTGACGAGCGCCATCTTCAAGCCCTGTACAGGACGGCCTTCGCCGCCGCGATGACTTCAGGTGCGCTCGGCAAGGCGAGCTTTTCGAGATTGGCGGCGTAGGGCATCGGCGTGTCCTTGCCGGTGACGCGCAGCACCGGCGCGTCGAGATAGTCGAACGCTTCAGCCTGAACCCGGGTGGCGATTTCGGCCGAAACGCCGCATTGCGGCCAGCCTTCTTCGATCGCGACGCAGCGGCCGGTTTTTTTCACGGATGCGATCACCGTCTCGGTGTCCATCGGGCGCAGCGTGCGCAAATCGATGACCTCCGCCTCGATCCCCTCTTTCGCGAGTTCTTCCGCCGCCTGCAGCGCATAGGTCATGCCGATGGAGAAGGAGACGAGCGTCACGTCCTTGCCGGGTCGGGCGATGCGCGCCTTGCCGATCGGCAGGACGAAATCCTCGAGCGCCGGGACGTCCGACGTCTTGCCGTAGAGAATCTCGTTTTCGAGGAACACGACCGGATTGTCGTTGCGGATCGCCGCCTTCAGCAGGCCTTTCGCGTCGCTGGCGTTGGACGGTGCGATCACGATCAGTCCGGGCACCTGCGAATACCAGGCGGAATAATCCTGGCTGTGCTGCGCGGCGACCCTGGCCGCGGCGCCGTTCGGTCCGCGAAAGACGATCGGACAATTGATCTGTCCGCCCGACATGTACAGCGTCTTCGCCGCAGAATTGACGATGTGGTCGATGGCCTGCATCGAGAAATTGAACGTCATGAATTCGACGATCGGCCGCAGTCCGGCGAAGGCGGCGCCGACGCCGACGCCGGCGAAGCCATATTCGGTGATCGGCGTATCGACGACGCGTTTGGCGCCGAATTCCTGCAGAAGACCCTGCGTGACCTTATAGGCGCCCTGATATTCGGCGACCTCCTCGCCGATCACGAAGACGGCCGGATCGCGCCGCATCTCCTCGGCCATGGCGTCGCGCAGGGCTTCGCGCATGGTCATGGACACCATGGCGGTACCAGCGGGAACCTCCGGCGCGACCGTCGCCGACGGCTGTTCGGCGACGCTCGTCGGTTTTGGCGAAGGGGCCGCAGCGTCGACGGCGGCTTTGACCGCAGCCTTGTTGGCTTCTCCCGGCTGATCCTGAGGCGCGGTCTGGCCCGGCGCGGGCGGCGCCGCCTGGGACTGTTTCTCAGCCTGATCGTCTTTGCCGGCTTGCGCGATCGGCGCGGCGGCGTCGGCGACCGACTCGCCTTCCTCGGCGATCACCGCGATCGGCGTGTTGACGGCGACATTCTCGGTCCCGCCCGGCACGAGAATGCGCGCCAGCACGCCCTCGTCGACGGCCTCGACCTCCATCGTGGCCTTGTCGGTCTCGATTTCGGCGATGACGTCGCCGGCCTTGACCTCGTCGCCTTCCGACTTGAGCCATTTGGCGAGCTTGCCCTGCTCCATGGTCGGCGAGAGTGCGGGCATCAGGACATTGACGGTCATTGAATCAATTCCTCACGCCAGCACGTCGGTCCACAATTCGCTCGGGTCCGGCTCCTTGTCCGCCATCGCGAAATCGGCGGCCTCGGAGACGATCTTGCGCGCATTGGCGTCGATCTTCTTGAGTTCGTCTTCGCTCATCCCGTCGGCGATCAAGCGCGCGCGAACCTGCTCGATCGGATCATGCTCCTCGCGCATCTTCTGCACTTCTTCCTTGGAGCGATATTTCGCTGGATCGGACATCGAGTGGCCGCGATAGCGATAGGTCTGCGCCTCGATGAGATAGGGGCCGTTGCCCTTGCGGCACCATTCGATCGCCTCATCCGCCGCGGCCTTGACGACGCGCACGTCCATGCCGTCGATCTTCATGCCGGGGATCGCGAAAGCCGCGCCGCGTTTCGCGAAGTCGGTCTGCGCCGAGGCGCGGTGAATTTCCGTCCCCATCGCATAGCGGTTGTTTTCGACGATGAAGACGACCGGCAGTTTCCAGAGCGCGGCCATGTTGAAGGCCTCGTAGACCTGCCCCTGGTTGGAAGCGCCTTCGCCGAAAAAGGTGATGGAGACCCGGCCGTCGCCGCGATAGGCGTTCGCGAAGGCGACGCCCGTGCCGATCGGCGCAGGCGCGCCGACGATGCCATGCCCGCCGTAGAAATTCTTCTCGCGCGAGAACATGTGCATCGAGCCGCCCTTGCCCTTGGAATAGCCGTGGCGCTTTCCGGCAAGCTCGGCCATGACCCCCTTCGGCTCCATGCCCGAGGCGAGCATATGTCCGTGGTCCCGGTAGCTCGTCGTGAACTGATCGCCGTCTTGCGTCGCCATCTTGACGCCGACGACGACGGCCTCCTGTCCGATGTAGAGGTGACAGAAGCCGCCGATGACGCCCATCCCGTAGAGCTGACCGGCCTTTTCCTCGAAGCGCCGGATGAGCAGCATCTCGCGAAAGGCTGTGAGCTCCTGCTCGCGGGTGAAGGGCGGAACCGTTGGCGCGCCCGTTGCGACGCCGCCGCTCTCCTCGACCATTTCGCCGCTCCCGTCGCTAAGCTTTGCTGTGCAGCATAATCGAAGACGTCGCCAAAAACGAGCGCATCTTCCCATCATTCAATTTGGGAAGCGCGCTAGCGGGCGTCGAGCTGGGACTGCAGTTCTTCGGCGAAGGCGGTGATTCTTTTCGCATTGGCGCCGAAGTCATGCCGTCCATAGCGCGACGCCGACCGCAGGTCGATGCGGGTCTGTCCGGGCAGCGGCTTGAAGCGAACGGTGATGTCGTCGTCGAACCCCATGACCAGCGTCTTATCGATGAAATCGATATGGCCGTCGCCGCTGCGGCCGCCGGGCGGACGCTTGTCGACGAGAGTCCAACCGCGGGCTTTCGCCGTTTTCAACACCAGCGCGAAGGCTTCGTCCGTGTCCAGATCGACGACGATCGGCTCGACGTCGGGATAGGCCGCCCGCTGCGCCTCCCGCGCCCGCGCCGGCGGCCCCGGCGGCAGAAAGCCGTTGCGGGCGTCGACGGCCGCCTGGGAGAAGGAGAAATGGGGCGGATCGGCGACATCCGTCGAAACGTCCGACAGCACCGGCAGACGCATCGCCTCGAAGGCGAGATAGGCCGGATAGCCCAAGGTCGCCGCTGCGATCAGCAAGGCGGTCGCCGCCGCGCCCACGCCGCGCCGTCCCTCACGCCAGATCACATTGCAGGCCGCGAAGAAGAGCAGCAGCGCGATGAGCGCCAAAGCCATGGCGCCGCCGAGCGACGCGAGCGCCGAGGGCGGGTCGATGGCGCCAAGTCGCCCCAGAAGGATCGCCAAAATCGCCACAGTCGCGGCGAAAATCGCGAAGCGTCGGCTCCACAGGGCGACTTTGGACCAGGGCTCGGGCGGAAAATGACGTCGCATCGGATCAAAGACTCGCGTGACCGCCGCCGCTGGCGGCTGGGCCGCATTCTTCGCAAATTTACGGCGATTGCAACGGTTCTCGCCAGTCCGCAAAAAAACTTCGATGGGCGCCGCCCGCGCCTCGATTCCTTAGCGACTCATTAACTCGCTGAGCCCAATTCTAGGAAAAGGCCAATTGAGTTTCTCTCCCAGCGTCGAGCGCGCCCATGTCGGACAAATTTTCCGTCGAGTTCAACGAACCCCAATCCGGCGGCCATCCTCATGACCTCCTGGCGCGTCTCTACCGCGAGATCGGCATCTCCGCCGTCGCGGCGGCGCTGGAGGTCGAGCAGTTCGCGCAGCGGCCGGCGGCCGCGGTCGAACGCCTCGACGAACGCCGCCTGCCCGCGGCGCTCCTCGGCGACGAACTCGCCGCCTGATCTCGGCTGTCTTGGCCGCAGCCGGCGCTTCGCGCCGGTCCGTCGCATGCGGCCGAAGGGCTGGCGATGATCAGCCGGCGCGCGTTCCTGCGCTGGCAGTCCGGCATGGTTCTCGGCGCGGCGGTCGGCGGCGGCCTGAGCGCCTATTCGGTCGTTATCGAACCGAATTTCATTCTCGACGTGACCCGCCGGGTCGTGACGCCGAAAGACTGGCCCGCAGGCCTGACGCTGCGGATCTGCGTCATCACCGATCTCCACGCCTGCGAACCCTGGATGCCGGTCTCGCGCATTCGCAAGATCGTCGGCGTCGCCAATGCCCTATATCCGGATCTGACCGTTCTGCTCGGCGATTTCGCCGGCGGCACGCATTTGGCCACGGGACGGGTGACGCCCCAGCAATGGGGCGAGGCTCTGGCCGACCTCAACGCGCCGCTCGGCGTGCACGCGGTGCTCGGCAATCACGACTGGTGGCACGGTCCGCTGCCTGGCGACGCTCCGGACGACGCCGAAAGCGCGCGCCGCGCATTGAAGCAGATGGGCGCGCGCCTCTATGAAAACGACGCGCTCAAGCTCGAAAAGAACGGCGCGCCCTTCTGGCTGCTGGGGCTCGGCGACCAGCTGGCGATGACGCCCGGCGACGACGCCGGCTGGCGTGGGCATGACGATCTCGATGCGACTCTCGCGCGCGTGGCCGACGACGCCCCCGCCATTCTGCTGGCGCATGAGCCCTTCATTTTCCCGCGCGTGCCGAAGCGCGTCGCGCTGACGCTCTGCGGCCATACGCATGGCGGCCAGATCAATCTTCCCCTTGCGGGTCCCGTCTTCGCGGAGTGGCGCTGGAAGACCACGCATATCTACGGCCATATCGTCGAAGACGACCGCCACATGGTGATTTCGGCGGGGCTCGGCGAGTCGATCCTGCCCATGCGCTTCATGCGGCCGCCGGAGATCGTCGAAGTGACGGTGCAAGCGCCCGCGCAGTTTGCCTGAGCCTTGGTGAATATGCCCAGACAGCTATATGATTGGCGAGGAGGACAAAGCCATGCGCAAGGCTGTCGCACTGTTTCAGCTTCTCGTCGTCGCGTGCGCCGTTCTGACCGTCCCCGCCATTGCGGGCGATCAGCGGGTCCGCGGCGCCCGCGCGCGCATCCATCGCGTCGCGCCGCCGCCGCCCGATTATGACGACGGCTATTTCACGAATTATGTGACGGGGCCGACGGGGCAGCCGACGCCCGTGATGCAGGTCCCGGGCTCGACCAGCGTCATCACCCGAAAGATGATGGACGATTTCCAGTCGCGCAACCTCTGCGACGCGCTGCGGCTCGCGCCGGGCGTCACCACGTCCGGCTGCTGAGGAAACATCCGCCGTCTGGCGGGAGCGGCTCCGTCAGTCGAAAAGTTCGGGGCGACGAAGACGCAGCGCCTGCACGAGGGCGAGCGTTTTCATGTCGACGAAGCCGTCTCCCGCCATCAGCGCCGCGAGTTCGTTGAGGCTCATTTCGACGACGCGGACCTCTTCGCTTTCGGCGGCGACGCCGCCGCCGACGCCGACGCGGTCCTCGGCGCGATATTCGGCGAGATAGAGCGCCATGCGCTCCGTTGAAACGCCCGGCATCGACCAGGCGGTTGCGACATGCTCGAGCGCGCCGAGCTGCAGCCCGCCTTCCTCGAGCGCCTCGCGTCGCGCCGTCGCCGCGGCGTCATCCTCGCCTTCGATAAGGCCGGCGATGGCTTCGAGCGACGCCGTCGCGCCGACGGCGATCAGTTCCGCGGCGCGCAGCTGCTCCACGAGCAACGCCGTCCTGCGCGCGGGATCGTAGGGCAGCACGGCGGCGGCGCAGCCATGATCCTCGACGTCGCGCAACAAGGTCGTTCCGTCCGGCATGCGGATGGTCGCGATCGACATCGTCGCCCAGCGCTGATGCGTGCGTTCGAGGCTTATGACCGAAGGCTTCATCGCGGATCTCGATCTTTTGCCGCCGTCTGACATCAGAACGGCAAAATGAAAGGGGCAAGAGCGCGGCTCCTGCCTTTAGATTTACTGCGCATCAGCGTCGATCGACGAGCGCTAGTCTTCCCTTTGATATGCATTAAATTATCGATTATCGTACTATTTGGCGCATCGGGAGCGGAACATGGCCGACAATGTCACGAACGAGTTGCTCCTCGAAACGCTGAAAGCAATCCAGGCGAAGCTGTTCGACATCGCCAGCGACATTGTGGACCTCAAGGCCGACTTGCGGGGCCTAAAGGGACACATGGCCGCGTTCATGCAGAGCGAGGTCGCCCAAGACGGCGCCATCGCCTCGATTCAGCTCAAGATTGAGCGCATCCAGCAGCGGCTGAATCTCGTGGATGGCTAAGCCGTGGGGGCTGCTGTCGTCCCGGAGAGGATGACGCCCGGCCTCCTCCCCGATGTCTTCACGTCACTCAATAATGCTCGCCATAACTTGGGCGGCGCACAGGGATGCGGTTGACCGCATCCCGTCGCGCGTCAATCACTCGATGATGCTGGCGACGACGCCGGCGCCGACGGTGCGTCCGCCTTCGCGGATGGCGAAGCGCAGCTTCTCCTCCATGGCGATCGGCACGATCAGCGCGACTTCCATCGTCACATTGTCGCCCGG
>NZ_JBFWNB010000027.1:0-42024 GCF_050251305.1 Methylocystis sp.
CGCCTGATCACCGAAGTCGCACTCGATCAGGAGGCGGGGCAGCTCGGATTGGCGATGAGCGACGAGACTGTTCAGCGTCTGCTGGCGTCGGAAAAAGTGTTTCAGGGCGCCGACGGCAAATTCGACGCCATGCGCTTCAAGCAGATCGCCAACGACGCCGGCTTCAGCGAACGCGGCTTCCTTGCCGATCAGAAGAACGCCTATCTCCGCAAAACCCTCACCGACATCGTCGTCGCCGGAGTCGAGCCGCCGAAGTTGATGGTCGAGGCGATTCATCGGTTCCGCAATGAATCGCGCACGATCGAATATTTCGTGCTGCCGCCGTCGCTGGTCGGCGCCGCCGCGACGCCGTCGGATGAAGAGCTCAAGAAATACTTCGACGAGCGCGAGCAGACCTTCCGCGCCAAGGAGTATCGCAAGCTGACGACGCTGGTCGTCAGCCCTTCCGCCATCGGCAAACCGGACAGCGTTTCGGCTGAAGAGGCGCGCAAGCTCTACGACGAGGTGAAATCGAAACGCTATGGGACGCCGGAAAAGCGCGATGTTCGGCAGATCGTCTTGAAGTCCGACTCGGAAGCCGAAGCCGCGCTCGCCAAGCTGAAGGCGGGCGCGGATTTCGACGCGCTGGCGGCCGAGCTCAAACTCAATCCGAAGGACATCAATCTTGGCCTGGTCGAACAGCGCGACTTCGGCGACGCCGCGGTCGGAGCGGCGGTTTTTGCGCTGTCCGCGCCGGGGCTGACCGAGCCGGTCCATACAGCCTTCGGGACCGTCGTGTCTCAGGTCAAGAGCATCACCCCCGCCGTCTACAACAAGACCTTCGAGCAGGCGGAGCCGGAGCTGCGCGCGGAAATCGCAGCACAACGCGCGACGCCCGAAGTGCGCAAGCTCCATGAACTCATCGAGGATCAGCGCGCCTCCGGCAAACCCCTCGCCGAAGCCGCAAAGGCCGCGGGACTGGAGACGCAAGTCTTCGAGGCCGTCGACGACGCCGGCAATGATCGCAGCGGCAAGCCGATCGCAAGCCTCCCGTCCGGACCGGACCTCGTCAAGGCGGCTTTTGCGTCCGACATCGGCGTCGACAACGACACCGTCGCGACGCGTGACGGCGGCTACGTCTGGTATGAGGTCGAAGGCATCGAGCCGGCGCGGCAGAAAACCTTCGAGGAAGTGAAGGAAGCGGTCGCCGACGCCATGCGCAGCGAAGCGGCGCAGAAGGCGCTCGCGGCCAAGGCGGACGAGGTCGTCGCCAAGCTGAACGCCGGTCAGTCGATCGAAGAGGTCGCCAAGGAGCTCGGGCTTCAGGTTCAGCGCGCGAATGACGTCAAGCGCGAAGCGCGGCCCGATTTCAACACCAACGTCATTGTCCAATTCTTCGATGTCGCGCCGCGCAACGCCGGCTCCGTCGTCGTCGACAATGGACGGCTTGTGTTCTTCGTTCGCGACTCGAAGACGCCCGTCTTCGACCCGAACTCGATCGAGTCGAAGACCATCGCGCAGCAGCTCAAGCCGGCGTTGAACAACGACTTGCTGGAGCAATATGTCGGCGGTCTGGAGAAAGCGCTCGGAGTCGACATCAATCAGCGAGCGCTCCAAGCTGCGACCGGAGCGGAACGCGACAGGTGAGCGGCGCGCTGTTCGAGCCTGATTTCGACGCCTTCGGCGCCGATTACGGGGCCGGTCGGCCGCAGCTCGTCGTCACGCGCCTCGTCGCCGATCTCGAAACGCCGGTCTCCGCCTATCTCAAGCTCACGCGCGACCAGCGCGGGGCGGCGTTTCTGCTCGAATCCGTCGAAGGCGGCGCCGCGCGCGGCCGCTATTCGATGATCGGCCTCGATCCCGACGTGATCTTTCGCGCGGTCGGCGACAGAGCGGAAATCAATCGCGCCGCGCTCGACGATCCAGGCGCCTTTACGCCCTGCGAGGCGGCGCCGCTCGTCGCTTTGCGCCAGCTCATCGCCGAGTCCGCCGTGCCGCTGGCGGTCGGAATGCCGCCCATGGCGGCAGGCGTCTTCGGCTATCTCGGCTATGACATGGTGCGCCAGATGGAGCGCCTCGCACCAGCCAAGGAAGACAGGATCGGCGCGCCTGACGCGCTTCTCCTGCGGCCGACGGCGATGATCGTCTTCGACACGGTCCGTGACGAAATATCTATCATCACGCCCGTTCGCCCGAAAGCGGGCGTGGCGGCGAAGGCGGCCTATGAGGCGGCGCTCGTGCGTCTCGACAAGGTTGTCGCAACGCTGGAGGCGCCGCTGGAGCATCGCGACGGCGGGGCGGATGCGCATCTTCTCGCCGAGGAGCCGGTTTCAAACACGCCGCAGTCGCGCTTTCTGGAGATGGTCGAGCGCGCCAAGGAATATATTCGCGCCGGCGACATCTTTCAGGTCGTGCTGTCGCAGCGGTTCACCGCGCCGTTCGCTCTGCCCGCCTTCTCGCTGTACCGCGCGCTGCGCCGCGTGAATCCGGCGCCGTTTCTCTGCTTTCTCGATTTCGGCGAATTCCAGATCGTTTGCTCAAGTCCCGAAATTCTCGTGCGCGTCGCCGACGGCAAGGTGACGATCCGACCGATCGCGGGCACGCGCTGGCGCAGCGACGTGAAGTCGGAAGACGAGCGTCTGGCGGCCGACCTTCTCGCCGACGAAAAGGAACGCGCCGAACATCTCATGCTGCTCGATCTCGGTCGAAACGACGTCGGTCGGGTGGCGCAGACCGGCACGGTGCGCGTCACTGACAGCTTCGCCATCGAGCGCTACAGCCACGTGATGCACATCGTCTCCAATGTCGAAGGCGAACTCGACGCGCGCCACGATTGCATCGACGCGCTTGCCGCAGGTTTTCCTGCAGGCACTGTGTCCGGCGCGCCGAAAGTGCGCGCCATGGAGATTATCGACGAGCTCGAAACCGACAAGCGCGGCATCTATGGCGGCTGTATCGGCTATTTCGGCGCCGGCGGACAAATGGACACCTGCATCGTGCTGCGCACGGCCATCGTGAAGGACGGCAAGATGCATGTGCAGTCCGGCGCCGGCGTCGTCTACGACAGCGAACCCGAATATGAACACCGCGAATGCGTGAACAAGGCGAAAGCGCTGTTTCGCGCCGCCGAGGAAGCGGTTCGCTTCGCGACGCGCGCGCGGCGAAGTCAGTAGCCATTCCGCGATAGCGCGCGGACAGCGAAAGGGCGACGGCGCATCTGATGGACGGCCCAACGATCTACGACGACGGCGACGATCCCTATCGCGCGATCCGCGTCGGCGAGCCGAATGGCGGCGACACGGCGAAATGGGGCGCGCTGCTGTCGCGCTTCATGCGCATCGTCGCCCTCTTCTGGCTCGTGCAGGGTTTGATGCAATGGCGGATCATCCTCGCCGCCGAACGTTCGATCTTCGAAACCATGCCGCAGAGCGCGGCCTTCGCCATCATCTTCTTCGCCGTGCTCGATCTCATCGCCGGCGTGGGTCTGTGGCTGGCGACGCCGTGGGGCGGCGTCTTGTGGCTGCTCGTGGCGAGCGCGCAGATTTTTCTCACGCTCAGCATGCCGGGGTTTTTTGTCGGCGGCTATTGGCTGATCAGCGTCAACGCCGTGCTGATCGCCATGTATTTCGGTCTGACCTTTGAGGCGGGACGCGACGTCGAAGCGCTGCGCATGCGCGAACGCCGCCGTCGCCGCAGATTTGACAGAAAATCGTCGAAACCTTCCGAGCCGCAGAATTGAAGCGCCCGCGCGCGATCGGCCACAAGGAAACGTTAGCGTAAATTGAACCTTTCGGTTCATCTCTCATTCACCGCAAACGGCCCTATCGGGGTAAACGGCCGATTCAGGCTGTTGTTTAAGCCGCCTTTCATCTGCCTCGATCTAATTTGATTTCATCGAAGGCCGAACAAGAGATGCGGGATGCATCCGCTGTGATGGAGAAGACGATGAGCGCCATGACGAACACCGCCCCTCAGATCCGCGAGGAGCGCGCCAGCGAGATCCAGCCGGTTTATCTCGAAGCGCTCACGCTCGTCGAACGCCTTCACCGTCGTCTGCTCGACGTCATCAAAGATGAGTTTGACCGCCGCGATCTCGGCGACGTCAATTCGGTGCAGGCGCTGCTGCTCTACAATATCGGCGACAAGGAGCTGACCGCCAGCGAGTTGCGCACGCGCGGCTATTATCTCGGCTCCAATGTGTCCTACAACGTCAAGAAGCTGGTCGAGACCGGCTATATGCATTACGCCCGGTCGCGCCTCGATCGCCGCTCGGTGCGCATCAGCCTGACCCCCAAGGGCAAGCAGATCCACGACATCATCGCGCAGCTTTACGAGAAGCACGCGCGGACGGTCGAGCAGATCGGCGGCGTATCCTGCGACGAGTTTCGCAATCTGAACACCTCGCTTTCGCGCCTGGAGCGCTTCTGGACCGACCAGGTCCGTTACCGCCTCTGACGCGACCTTCGATCCTTCTCGTCTCTCTCCTGTCGCCGGCAAGCGCCTTAAGGCCGCTTCGCCGGCGCTTTTCGTCTCCGCGCCGCTCTAGCGCGGGCCGCCCCTCAGTCCTATGTTACCGGCTGTTAACCACGACCGCGGGATGCCCAGATGCGATGGTCCCTCACGATCGGCTCCTTCAAGGGAACCGCCGTGCGCATTCACGTCACGTTTCTGCTCCTGCTGGGCTGGATCGGCTTTGCTGCCTATCAGCGCGGCGGCGCCATCGCGGCGCGAGACAGCGTTCTGTTCATCATTGCGATCTTCGTGTGCGTCGTGCTGCATGAGTTCGGCCACATATTGACCGCGCGGCGCTTTGGAATCGTCTCGCCCGTGATCACGCTATTGCCGATCGGCGGCGTCGCGGACATGGAAAAGATGCCCGAGAAGCCCGGTCAGGAGCTGCTGATTGCGCTCGCCGGCCCGGCGGTCAATGTCGTGATCGCGATCGCGCTGATCCTGTTTCTGGGCGCGGTCGACGTCTCCGACGCCATCAAGATCGGCGATCCGTCCGTCAATCTCCTCAAGCGCCTGGCGGCGGTGAATATTTTCCTCGCTGCGTTCAATCTGATCCCGGCCTTCCCGATGGACGGCGGCAGGGTGCTGCGGGCGGCGTTGTCGATCTGGATGGGGAAGGAGCGCGCCACGCGCATCGCCGCGCAGATTGGCCAGGGCTTCGCTTTTCTCCTCGGCTTCCTTGGATTGTTCGGCAATCCGCTGCTGCTCTTCATCGCGATTTTCGTCTATATCGCGGCGGCGGGCGAGGCGCAGATGACGTCGATGTCGGAAGCGGCCCGCGGGCTGAAAGCCGCCGACGCGATGGAGACGCGCATCGCCGTGATCGATCGCGCTTCGACCGTCCGCGAAGCGATCGACATTCTCCTGGCGACGTCGCAGGACGAATTCCCGGTCGTTGACGCCTCGCGTCGCCTGAACGGCTTCCTGTCTCGCGCAAATATCATCGAAGCCTTACGGGCGTCCGACCCGGGCGCGCCGATCGCGCCTTTCGTGCGCCAGGAGCCGCTGACGATCGACGGCCGCGAGACCATCGACGCCGCCCTGCCCAAGCTCACGGGCGGAGAGGCGGTCGGCGTCACCGACGCCGAGGGGCGGCTGCTGGGGCTTCTCACCCGCCAGTCGCTGGCCGAGATCATGATGATCAAAGACGTCAGGCCCGACTGGCGCTTCTCGCCGCGCAACGAAAGCCCGCCAACTGTTGCCTAAGGCCGCCCGGCGGCCTATTGCAACTCTCTGACCCGCGCAGGAGCGCCGAACCGCAGCCGAATGTCCAACGTCACGCTCATCGACAATTACGACAGCTTCACCTTCAATCTGGTCCATTATTTCGGCCAGTTGGGCGCGAACGTCACCGTGCATCGGAACGACGCCGTGTCGGTCGCCGAGGTGCTGGCCGGAGGGCCCGACGCGATCGTGCTGTCGCCCGGCCCGTGCACGCCGCATGAAGCGGGCATCTGCATGGACCTGATCTCGGCCGCCGCCGAGACCGTGCCGATCTTCGGCGTCTGCCTCGGCCATCAGTCGATCGGCGAAGTGTTCGGCGGCGACGTCATTCGCGCGCCGCTGCCGATCCACGGCAAGATGGCGACGATTCTGCACCGCGGCGACGCCGTATTTCGCGGCATCGAAGGACCTTTCCAGGCGACGCGCTATCACTCGCTGATCGTCAGCCGCGACACGCTTCCCGAGTGTCTGCAGATCACCGCGGAGACGCCGGACGGCCTCATCATGGGCCTGTCGCACAAGACCCTGCCGACGCATGGCGTGCAATTCCATCCCGAGAGCATCACCTCGCAGCACGGCCATAAGATCCTGCAGAACTTCCTCGACCTCGCGCGCGAATGGAACGAGGGGCCGCGGCGACGCGAGAAAGCGGCGTGAAGGCCCCCGTCGAGATCGGCCATCCGCCCTCCGCTGCCGGTCTGGCGCACGCTGATCGGCGCTGAACTGCGGTGAGCGAGGATTTCAAATCCTATCTCGCGGCGCTGGCCTCGGGCGCGCCGCTCGCCCGCGCCGAGGCGAAAGCGGCGTTCTCCCTGGTTTTCCAAGGCGGCGCCACGCCGGCGCAGCTTGGGGCCTTTCTGATGGGCCTGCGGCTGCGTGGCGAGACGATCGACGAAATCATCGGGGCCGCGGAAGCGATGCGCGCGGCGATGACGGGCGTCGAAGCGCCGCCCGGGGCGATCGACATCGTCGGGACCGGCGGCGACGGCGCCGGCACCTACAATATTTCCACTCTGGCGGCGATCATCGCCGCCGCCGCCGGCGCGATCGTCGCCAAACACGGTGGCAAGGCCGCCTCCTCGCGCTCGGGCGCATCAGACGTTCTCGGCGAACTCGGCGTGAAGGTCGGGATTTCGCCCGACGCCGCGCGCGCGTCGCTGCGGGACGCCGGAATCTGCTTCATGGCCGCGACCACGCACCATCCGGCCATGCGTCACGCCGCGGCGACGCGAAGCGAACTCGGCGTGCGCACGATCTTCAATTTGCTCGGTCCCCTGTGCAACCCCGCGCGGGTCGAGCTGCAGACGATCGGCGTCTTCTCCCGCGACTGGCTCACCCCCCTCGCCCGCGCGCTTCGCGAGCTCGGCGCGAAACGCGTCTGGCTGCTGCACGGCGACGACGGGCTCGACGAAGCCACGACGACCGGCGTCACCCATGTCGTCGCGCTCGAAGACGGGAAGATCCGGAGCTTTGAACTTTCGCCGGAGGACGCGGGATTGCCCCGCGCCACGACGCAGGAGCTTGTTGGCGGCGACGCGGCGCATAACGCCAGAGCCTTGCGCGCCGTTCTCGACGGCGCGAAGAATCCCTACCGAGACGTCGCGGTCCTGAACGCCGCCGTGGCGCTCGTCGTCGCCGGATGCGCCGCAAATCTGCGCGAAGGGGCGGCGCTCGCCGAATCCGCGCTCGATTCCGGCGCCGCGCGCGACAAGCTCAATGCGCTGATCCGCTGCTCCAATCGAGACGCCTGATCGGCCTTCGTCGCCGATCGGGATAGGATTGCGCCCGGTTATCGGCTATTCATGGGCAGCCGGCAGTCGGCGGAACGAATTCGAGCGAGGCGGTCGCGGCCCGCCTTCGCCGCAGGCAAGAAGATGACCGACATCTTAAGAAAAATCGAAACTTACAAGCGCACCGAAATTTCCGAGGCCAAGGTGCGCATGCCGATGGCGACCCTCGAACGGCAGGTGCGCGATCATGATCCTCCGCGCGGCTTCGTGCATGCGATCGAGCAGAAGCTGAACGAGCGGCGCATTGCGCTCATCGCCGAGATCAAGAAGGCAAGCCCGTCAAAGGGACTGATCCGCCCGGACTTCGATCCCCCGAAACTCGCGCGCGCCTATGAAGCGGCTGGCGCGGCCTGTCTTTCGGTGCTGACCGACACGCCCTCTTTCAGCGGACGGCTCGAAGATCTCGAAGCGGCGCGCAAGGCGACCCATCTGCCGGCGCTCCGCAAAGATTTCATGTTCGATCCTTATCAGGTCTATGAGGCGCGCGCGTATGGCGCGGATTGCATTCTCATCATCATGGCCGCAGTCGACGACGACGAAGCGCGGGCGCTGAACACCGCCGCGCATGATCTGCGCATGGACGTGCTCGTCGAAGTGCACGACGACAAGGAGCTGGAGCGCGCCTTGAAGCTGGAGACGCGTCTGATCGGCGTGAACAACCGCAATCTCCACGACTTCAAAGTGTCGCTCGAAGTGAGCGAAAGGCTCGCCGAGAAGATTCCGCGGGACAGGATCATCGTCGCCGAAAGCGGGATCGCGACCCATGACGACTGCCTGCGCCTCGAGAAGTCGCATATCTTCGCCTTCCTCGTCGGCGAAAGCCTGATGCGCAAGCACGACGTCGAATCGGCCGCGCGCGAACTCCTGTATGGCGGCGCGGCCCATCAGAATTCGGGCGCGCATCAGTCACCCGCCGGCGCATGACGTGAGCGCGCTGAGTCATATCGGCGCCGCCGGCGAAGCGCATATGGTCGACGTTTCGGCGAAGGCCGAGACGTCTCGCGTGGCGATTGCGCGCGGCTGCGTGGCGATGGCCCGCGAAACGCTGCGTCTCGCTCTCGAAGGCCAGGCCAAGAAGGGCGACGTTTTCGGCGTCGCCCGCATCGCCGGCGTCATGGCGGCGAAGAAGACGAGCGACCTGATTCCGCTCTGCCATCCCCTCCCCTTGTCGCGCGTCTCGGTCGAGATCGCGCCCGATGAGGCGTTGCCGGGCCTTCGGGTGAGCGCCGAAGCCTCCGTCACCGGCAGGACCGGCGTTGAGATGGAGGCGCTGACGGCCGTTTCTGTCGCCTGCCTGACGATCTACGACATGCTGAAGGCCGTGGATCGCGGCATGCGCATCGAAGGCGTCGAACTCGTCGAAAAGCGAGGCGGCAAGTCCGGCGACTGGCGACGCGCCGAATAATTCGACGGAGGCCGCGCGGCTCTGTATCGTCGTCCATGACATATTTGATGATTGGTGGAGGCGCCGCCATGCGGCTTTTATTTTCCGCCGTTGCGTTGCTGCTGCTCACGAGCGCGCCAGCCCTCGCCGAACGCGCGAGCGAATGCCGACGCCAGTGCGGCGCCGACGCGGCCTGTTATCGGCGCTGCATGGGAACCGCCTATCGACCCTATTCCGGCTGGAGCGGCCGGCATCGGTCCCGCGCCTACAGGCGCGTGCCGTCGTCGTTCAGCGCGCCGCAGACCATCGCGCCCTCGGAGGCGAGCGGCGACATTGGCGGACGGCCAAGCATCTTGGGCACGGCCTACGACTATCTCTACGCGCCCGGCGCAGAGTCGGCGGGCTACGGCCTCTATTCCTATGTGATCCTGCCTCGGCCAAATGACCGCGCCGTCGCCTTTCTGCGCGAACTCGTCGGCCGTTTTCCGGCGGCGTCGGACGTGGCGGAGTCCAAGGCGCGGATCAATATCCTCTACATTCCGACCAAGACGGGCGCGCGCGGGCAGGCCGCCTTTCCCGCCGACGTCGAGCCCGCCGTCGTCAAGACCTTCCTGAGCAGAAACTATGATTTCGCTATGGCGCAGCGACTGCTGTTCCATTTATGCGACAGGCCGGCACCGGCGGTGGCGCAGCTTTGCGCGAACGATCTTTCCGGCGGTCCCTATCTCCTCACCTACGCAACCCGGATCAGCGATCTCTCGCCCCTGCCGCCGCCGTTTCTATTCGTCGATCTGACCAATGTGCGTCCGCGCGCCTTTCCCTTGTTCGTTGCCGCCTACGCGGCTCAGGTCAAACGCCCCGAATTCGCCGACGGCGCAAGGCTCGCCGATTTCCGGCTCCAGCTCGCCAATATCATCCTGACCGCCGCCGATTGGGTGGAGCCTGTCAGCGCGGCGGTCGCCGACATCGCGCATCTCGTCGAGGCGCAAAAAAGCGGCGGGGAGGCGCCGAAATGAAATTTTCCCCTGCCCGCATCGTCGCGGTTTTTTTGCTGGCGCTCGCTCTTGGCGCAGCGTTCTCCTTCGCCTATCCCACCCTCGACATTGACGCGGCGCTTGCGACGGTGATCGTGCTCGTCGCGCTCGCGGTTGAAAGCCTGATCGCCTTCCTTTACCGCCGCGTCGCGAACCGGGGATAATTTTCGCGTGGATCAGCTTCTATCCGTTTCCGACGCCCTAGCGCGCGTGCTCGCCGGGGCGTCTCGGCTTGGCGAAGAGTCGGCGCCGCTGGCGCTGGCGCGCGGCCGCACGCTCGCCGCAGACCTCGTCGCCCGCCGCTCCCAGCCGCCGGTCGCCGTCTCGGCGATGGACGGCTTCGCGCTGCACGCCGCCGATCTTGCGGCGGCGCCGCTGCGCATCGTCGGCGAAAGCGTCGCGGGCTGCGCGTTCGAAGGCGCGCTCAAACCGGGCGAAGCCATTCGCATCTTCACCGGCGCGCCCGTTCCGCCGGGCGCGGACGCGATCCTGCTGCAGGAAGACGCCCGCGTCGCGGACGGCGTGCTGACTGCGAGCGCCCCGCCCGGCCCGCATATTCGCGGCGCCGGCCTCGACTTCCGCGAAGGCGCGGTCGCGCTCTTCGCCGGCGCGCGCCTTGGTCCCGCCGAACTCGCGCTTGCCGCGGCGATGAACCATGCGGCGGTCCCCGTCGCCCGACGCCCGCGCGTGGCGATCATCGCTTCGGGCGACGAGCTCGTGCCGCCGGGCGCCGCGCCAGGCCCGGCGCAGATCATCTCCTGCAACAATCTGGCGGTCGCCGCCATCGCCGAAGACGCCGGCGCCGAAGTGATCGATCTCGGCATTTTCAGCGACGATCTCGCAGAACTAGAACGCGGCATTGGCCTCGCCCGCGATGCGCGCGCCGACGTTCTGGTGACGCTCGGCGGCGCGTCAGTCGGCGATCGCGACCTCTTGCGGCCGGCGCTGGCGCGTCAGGGCATGTCGCTCGACTTCTGGAAAATCGCCATGCGGCCGGGCAAGCCCCTGATCCACGGCGCGCTCGGCGACGCCCGCATCCTCGGCCTGCCCGGCAATCCGGTCGCGTCTTTCGTCTGCGCGCTGGTGTTCCTTGCGCCTCTTCTGCGCGCCCTGCAGGGCGATCCCGACGCGGGAGCGGACCGCAGCGACGGGGCGATCGCAGGGAGCGACCTCCCCGCCAACAAGGGGCGGCGCGACTATATGCGCGCGCGGCTCGCCACGGACGAAAACGGCCGACTTGTCGCGACGCCGCAGCCGCTGCAGGACTCGTCGCTCTTGACCGAGCTGACGCAATCCCAGGCGCTGCTGATCCGCGAGCCGGGCGCTCCCCGCGCGGCGAAGGGAGACCCTTGCCGCATCCTACGGCTGCCGTGATCCGATCGGTCGCGCGCGCCGTGACTTTGGCGCTGCAACATGCCAAAGGAAGCGCGCGCGCTGAACGGAAGCGCGAGAAAAGCAGGCCCGCATGTCGATCATTGATTCCGTCCGTAAGTCGCTCGTCCCGATCCATCCGGAAGGCTATGTCTTCATTGCCGGCTTCGCCGCCGTCGCCTTCCTGCTCGACTGGCTGTCGCCGACGCTCGGCTGGATCGGCTTCATCGCCACCGCCTGGTGCGCCTACTTCTTCCGCAATCCGCCGCGGGTGACGCCGCTGCGCGAGGGGCTCGTCATCGCGCCCGCGGACGGCGTCGTCAGCGCCGTCGGCTTTTTTCTGCCGCCCGCCGAACTCGGACTGGGGGCCGAGCCGATGCAGCGCATCTCCGTGTTCATGAGCGTCTTCGACGTGCATGTGAACCGCGCGCCGATCACCGGCCGCATTTCGAAAATCGCCTATAAGCCGGGCCTGTTTCTCAACGCCGATCTCGACAAGGCCAGCGAGGACAATGAGCGCAGCGGCATGGTCATCGACGCCTCCTTCGGACGGTTCGGCGTGGTGCAGATCGCAGGCCTCGTCGCCCGGCGCATCGTCGGATTCGTCAAGGAAGGCGAACAGATCGGCGTTGGCGACCGCTTCGGCCTCATTCGTTTCGGCTCGCGCGTCGACGTTTACATGCCGTCATCTGCGCGGCCCATGGTGGCTGTCGGTTCGCGCGCCATCGCCGGCGAGACGATCCTCGCCGACATGACCGCCGGCGCCGCCGCGCTGACCTTCAAGGCGGGTTGACCAAACGATGGATGATCCCTTCTTTTCAGGGCGCGATGCGCAAGAGGGATCGCTGACTCCCTCGGAACGGCGCCGGCTGCGTTTTCGCAACATTCCGCTGCGCATCGTCCTGCCGAATCTCGTGACGCTCCTCGCGCTGTCGATGGGATTGACCGCGATCCGCTACGGCATCGAAGGACGGTTCGAGACGGCCGTCACCGCGGTGATGGCGGCGGCGGTGCTCGACGGACTGGACGGCCGCCTGGCGCGCGCTCTCAAGGGCACGTCGCGTTTCGGCGCTGAGCTCGATTCGCTTTCGGATTTCGTCGATTTCGGCGTTGCGCCGGGCCTGCTGCTGTATCTCTGGACGCTGCACGAAATCAAAGGACTCGGCTGGTTCGCCGTGCTCGTCTTCGCCATCGCCTGCGCGCTGCGTCTCGCCCGCTTCAATGTGACGATCGACGATCCTTCGAAGCCCGCCTGGCACGCCGAATTCTTTGTCGGCATGCCGGCGCCTGCGGGCGCGGTGACGGTACTCTTGCCGCTCTATCTGCATTTCTCGGTCTTGGAGCTGCCGGCCTCCAAGGCGATGACGCCCTTCTACATCGTTTATGTGCTGGGGATCGCCTTTCTCATGGCGAGCCGCATTCCGCATTTTTCCGGCAAGCGCATCGGGCGCATCCCGCGCGATCTTGTCATTCCGGTGCTTTTCGGCGTGGGCGTGACGGCGCTGCTGCTGGCGATCTATCCGATGGAGTTGCTCGCGGTGCTGAGCATCGCATTCCTCGCCGCCATTCCGCTCAGCGTGCGGCGTTACAACAAGCTGGCAAAGGCCGAGGCGGAAAGGGCGGCGCCGACAGGGGCGTCGGAAGCGCCGTAGCGCCTATGATTTGATCTTCGCGACGAAGAGCACGTCGGGCAAATCCTTGAAGTGCGCGTCGCATGTCAGGACATCCGCGCCATAATGCAGCGATGTGGCGTAGACGATCGCGTCAGCAGTGGCTAGATGATGTTTGGAGCATAGTTCCGCAGCGGCGAGCGCGATTTTCGTGTCGAGCGGCGCCACTACGCAAAGCAAGCTCATCGCGCCGCGAGCGGCGGCAGCGGCTGCGTCTCGATTTTCTGATTGAGAGGCGCTGGCGCGGCTTCAGGCGCAGGCGGCGGCTCGGCGCCACGCGCATCGATGACGGCCTGAGTCTCCGCTTCCCCCGGCCGCGGCGCCGTCAATTGCGCGCCGATCTTGCGCACCACGTCCGGCGCTTCGGCGAAGGCGCCGTGACCGACGAAATCCGTCGAGAATGACGATATGTCGTGCACGGCGACGCCGAGCCGATCGAGTTCCGCCTTGTCTTCGGGATTAGTCGGATTCATCGCGCCCAGTCGCGGACGGTCGCCGGCGATCCGCGACGAGAGCGACAGCGCGCGATCATTGTTGGCGACGAAGATCGAGACATGCCGGGGATCGACGCGCGCGACCTGTTGCCGGAAGACATTCAGATCGATGTCGGGCGCGGCGAGCATGACCTCGCCGAGCTTTCCGTCAAGATCCTGATGGCCCGACTGCGCGACGCCCCGCAGCGTCTCCATCGTCAGCCACGCGCCCATTGAGTGGGCGAGCACATGGATGCGCCCCACGCCCGGCGTGCGCGACAGATCGACAACGAGCTTTTCCAGCGCGTCGCGCGAGACGGTGGCGGCTTCCTTGTCGGATTCGTAGTTGAACAATCCGCCCCGGGAATTCCAGGCAAAGAGCGCGGGAACGCCAGAGAAGCGTCCGTCGGCGACGATCTGCGCCAGCCGGTAGCGCGCCTCATCGACGCCGGTGTTGAAGCCATGCACGTAAAGCAGCACGTCGCGCGAATTGCCGACGCGGCCGGAGACGTGCGAGGCGACTTCGCCGTAGAACTCCTGCTCGTCCATGTTGCGCTTCGACAGCACTGTGAAGTGACGCCGCTGATCGGCGCCGCCGAAGCTTGGCCGCTCGACATTGCCGGGGCGGTGATTGAGCGGAACGCCGATCGACGTCAGCGAAAAATGCGCGCGCCCGTCATCCTTGGCGCCTTCCGAACGCCGGGTCGAAGCGACGAAAAGCGCGACGTCCGCCGGTTCGCCTTCGGGCCCAGCGACGAGCGACACGGCGTTGCCGACATGGCCGTCCACCATGCGCATGCCGTCCGACACGCAGCCGGCAAGCGACGCCGCGGCGAAAAGCGCGCATAAGCGCGTCAGCATGTGCCTCCAAACGTTTCGCAAATTGATCGGCTCGATCCAGCGCCTGCTCGGAACTGCGTTCCTCTCGCGGCGCGCTTCGACCTGAGGCGCCTCGTCCTCTTCGCGCCTATTTGTGGCCCGAGAAAGCGACGAAACAGGGGCGACGCGCCCGCCGCAATTGGGAAAAAGTCTCGACATTTCATGACGGCGCGCAAATCGGTCGCACTTGCGCGAAGGCGGACCGCCTGCGCATAGTGCCAAGAAAACAACGTCAGGGAGAGCCGACGCCACGGCCCACAGCCGCGTCGGAAATGCAAATGCGGATCATAGTCTTGGGATCGGGCGCCGGCGGCGGCTTCCCGCAATGGAACTGCAACTGCGCCAATTGCCGCGCGGTTCGCGCGGGAACGCCGGGCTTCGTGCCGCGCACGCAGTCGTCGTTGGCGGTCAGCGCTAATGGCTCCGACTGGCTGCTGCTCAACGCCTCGCCGGATCTACGACAGCAAATCTCCGCCACGCCCGAGCTTGCGCCCGGACCCGACGACGGTTTGCGCGCGAGTCCGATCAAGGCGGTGGCGCTGACCAATGGCGACGTCGATCATGTCGCCGGCCTGCTCAATATGCGCGAAGCGCAGCCCTTCAGCCTGTACGCCGCCGGGCGCGTGCTCGATGCGCTCGGCGCCAACCCGATCTTCACCATCCTGCAGACGCCGCTCGTGCCGCGCATCGAACTGCACATGGGGGAAGCCGTCCCCGCTACCGGCGCAGGTCTCGATCTCGGCCTCGCCATCCGCGCGTTCCCGGTTCCCGGCAAGATCGCGCTCTATCTCGAGAACGCGAACGCGCCAAATTTCGGGACAAGCGCCGGCGACACGCTCGGGCTGGAGATCATCGAAGCAGAGACGGGCCACTCGTTCTTCTACATTCCGGGATGCGCCAAGGTGGATGCGTCGCTCGCCGATCGCCTTCGCGAAGCCAAGCTTGTCTTCTTCGACGGCACGCTGTTTCACGAAAACGAGATGATCGAACAGGGCCTGCTCGGCAAAACCGGTTCGCGCATGGGCCATATCAATGTCAGCGGCGACGACGGCTCCATCGCCGCTTTCGAACCGCTCGACGTGCAGCGCAAAATTTACGTGCACATCAATAATTCCAATCCTCTGCTCAACGAGTTCTCGGAAGAATACGCCATCGCGCAAGCCGCCGGCTGGGAAATCGCTGAGGATGGCATGGAGGTGAATCTGTGAACGAGATCGTAGCCATTGATTGGCGTGACGCCGCGCCGCTTGCCCGCGACGAATTCGAAGCCGCGATCCGCGCCGTCGGCGCCGAGCGCTATCACGACAAGCATGAGTTTCATAAGCTGCTGCACGGCGGCAAGCTCGACAAGGATCAGGTCGCCGCCTGGGCGCTCAACCGTTACTGTTATCAGGAGGCGGTGCCGCGCAAGGACGCCGCCTTCATGAGCCGGGTCCACGACCGCGATCTGCGCCGCGAGTGGATCCATCGCATTCACGATCACGATGGCCTCGGCGATGAAGGCGGCGGCATCGAACGCTGGCTCGTGCTGACGGACGCGCTCGGCTTTTCGCGCGATTACGTGACGTCTCGCCGCGGCGCCCTGCCGGCGACGAAATTCGCCGTCGAAGCCTATGTGCGCTTTGTCGTCGAGCAGCCGCTCACGGTCGCGGTCGCGTCTTCGCTGACCGAGCTTTTCGCGCCGTCGATCCATCGCGAACGCATCGTGGGAATGCTGGAAAACTACGACTTCGTCGACGACCATGTGATGGCCTATTTCAAGCGCCGACTGACCCAGGCGCCGCGCGATTCCGAATTCGCGCTAAGCTACGTGCTCGACAACGCCAGAACCCGCGCCGAGCAGGAAGCCTGCGTCGGGGCCGTGCGGTTCAAATGCGACGTCTTGTGGGCGCAGCTTGACGCATTACATCACGCTTACGTCACGCCTGGGCTGATCCCGCCCGGCGCATGGCGTCCGGGAGAAGCGAATGTCTGAGGCGCCAGCCGCGCGGTTCGTGATCGGCCCCGACTCGCGTCCGGGCTTCACGCGCTACGCGCGGCTGCACGACGACCGGGCGCGTTCTCGAACCGTCATTCTCGCGCCCGAGCGCGCCTATGAACTCGATCAGATCGGGCTGATCGTCCTGCGCGCGATCGACGGCGCGACGCGCGTCGCCGATCTTTGCGCGAGTCTCGCGCAGCAATACGCCGCCCCGCTCGACGTCATCACGCGCGACGTCGCCGCGCTGCTGCAGGGCCTCGCCGACAAGCGGCTGCTGCGCGACGGCAAGGATGCGTTTGCGGCGCTGCCGCCCTCCCCCTTCGCCTCGTCGATCGCGCCATTCGCGGGCGGGCCCGCAGGGCTGCTCGCGGAACTCACCCATCGTTGTCCGCTGCAATGCCCCTACTGCTCCAATCCGCTCGAGCTCGAGCGCCCGAATGTGGAGCTGACCGCAGACGAATGGGGCGAGACGTTCCGTCAGGCGGCGTCGATCGGCGCTCTGCAGCTGCATCTTTCCGGCGGCGAACCGACAGCGCGACGCGATCTTGAAGCGATCCTCGCGCATGCGGTGGACGCGGGGCTCTACACCAATCTCGTCACCTCCGCCGTGCTGCTCACGCGCGAGCGTTTGCAACGTCTCGCCGAGATCGGCCTCGATCATGTGCAGGTCTCCGTTCAGGACGTCGTTCCCGAAAGCGCCGACCGCATCTCTGGCTATCAAGACGGCGTCGCCAGAAAGCGCGACGTCGCCCGATGGACGCGCGAATTCGGCATGGGATTGACGATCAACGCGCCGATGCACCGACAGAACATCGCGCATCTGCCGCAGATCATCGATTTCGCCGTCGAGGTCGACGCGCAGCGCATCGAGATCGCGCATATTCAGTATTACGCGTGGGCGCAGGTGAATCGCGCCGCGCTCATTCCGACGCGCGAAACCTTTATGGAAACGGTCGGAATCGTGGACGAGGCGAAAAAGCGTCTCGCCGGCGTGCTGAATTTCGATTTCGTCATCTATGATCATTACGCCAAGCGGCCCAAGGCCTGCACGGGCGGCTGGGGACGATCGATCATGGCGGTGACGCCGTCGGGCAAGGCGTTGCCCTGCCACGCCGCGCAGACCTTGCCGGGACTGAGCTTCGACAATGTGCGCGATGCGCCGCTCGCCGAGATCTGGCGCAACGGCGCGGCCTTCAACGCCTTCCGCGGCACGGAATGGATGAAGGAGCCCTGCCGTTCCTGCGACCGCCGCGAGATCGACTTTGGCGGCTGCCGGTGTCAGGCTTTCGCGATCGCCGGCGACGCGGCGGCGACGGATCCTGCTTGCCATCTCTCGCCCGACCATGCGCGCTTCGCCGCCTATGCCGAAGTGGAGTCGCGCGCCCCGGCGCCGGACTTCGTCTATCGCCGCTATGGCGGCGCCGCGGCGGCGCCTGCGCGCGCCAAGGAACCCGCCGTCTAGCAGCTGACCGAATGCCCGCGTGCGCAAGCGTCACGGCGAGCCCGCCGGGCGACGCGTGCGCCGGGAAAGCGCGCCCCGCGCTCAAGGCGATGCAAAGAAGACACACTGCGGCGCCGGCGTTCAAGAAATTCGATTTCGGTAAGAAAAGAGCAACTTCCGCGGGGCATATTAAGCCTTGTCTCGCGGAGTTAAGGATTTGTTTCGTATAAGTCGCGTAACGGAGCTTGTCGCATGAAATCGCGGGATACGCTTGTCCGTCTCAAACGGTTCCAGGCCGAGGAAAAACGTCGGCGCGTCCTCCAACTCAATGCGATGATCGCCGAATTCACGCGTATGGCCAATGAGCTCGAACGCGAAATCGGCCATGAAGAGCAACGCGCGAACATCACCGATCTGAACCACTTCGCCTATCCGACCTATGCGCGGGCGGCGCGCGGGCGGCGCGACAACATCGTCGCGTCGATCTCCGAATTGCGAACGCAGCTCGAAGACGCCGAGGCGCAGTTCAAAGAGGCCAGCGACGACCTCGCCAAGGCGCAAAGCCAGGAGTCGCGGGATCGCGGCGCCGAGCGCATGATCGACGTGGTCGTCGAACGGCGCCATGCCGAAATGCCGCAAGCGTTACGCCGCGCTTAGATCCTGAAAAGCGTCCAGCGCAGCCTGCCGCCGGAACGGCGGGCCCACACGCCCAGCGTTTTTCGGCGCCTTGGGCTGACCTCTTCGCCTCTCGCGAGGCCCTTCGCGATTGACGCGACGTCGAAGCCGAACCGTCGAAGGAACAACGCTGCGCCTGAACCTCCGGCGTCGACAAAGGCGAGTTCGAAGCGCGCGAGATCGCCGATCCAGTCGGGCTCCAGCTCGCGCCCCGCGACCCCTAGGTCTAGAAGCGCCGACAGCGCCGCCGCGTCGGCGCGATGTCTTTCGTCCCGCGCGACGCTGCGGATCGCCTTGCGGAAAAGTCCGTCGAATTGATCGCCCAATACGCGCGCCGTCAGCGGCAGCGCCTTGCGCGCATAGAGCGCGCGCTTACCGATCAGGCTCTGCGCAAAGGCTTCCATTTCGCGGGGGTCGATCGCGACGAGGCGCTGCGTGTCATGCATGCTCAGACCCAGCCGAGTCGCCACGGCGATCGGCGACTCGAAGAATTCGCGACGCAGATCGTCGTCTGTGAAAAGGCGCGCCAGCAGCGCCTGCATCTCGGCTAAGGCCATCGCCCCGCTTCCGTGAGCGTCGATCGGGCGCGCGCCGCCTCGTCGAGAAGTTCGCCGAACGGCGGAATGTTTTCGTCGCGCTCGAGAATGACCGCCTTGACCGGCGCGCGCGCGACGATGCGATCGAAGAGCGTCCAAACCGCGTCGCTTGTCGCCGCGTCGTGGCTGTCGATCAGCATGCCGTTGCGTTCGCGGCCGCCGGCGTAATGGATTTGCACGAGCCTGTCCCATGGCCAGCGCTCGAACGTTGCGTCGAGATCGCCGCCGAAGTTGCTCGCATTCACATGCATATTGGCGACGTCGCACAGCCAGCCGCATCCCGTCGCCTCGAGCGTGCGCGACAAAAATTCCGCCTCGTCCATTTCGCCGCCCGGAATGCGAACGACGGTGGTGATGTTTTCCAGGATCAGCGGCGTCCTGATGCGCCTGCGCACGGCCTCGACGTTGCGCGCGACGACGTCGATCGTCTCCTGCGTGTAGGGCAGCGACGCAAGATGGCCGATGCTGACGCCGCCGGCGCGCGTGAAGCACAGATGGTCGCTCCACCAGGGCGGATCGATCCGCTCGATCAGCGCGGCGATCTTGTCGAGATTGCGTGAATCGAGACCCTCCGCGCTTCCGATCGAAAGATCGAGGCCATGCGCGACGAGCGGGAAATGCGCTTTCAGAAGCTTGAGTTCGTCGAGCTTCTCGCGCGATGCGTCGAGATAATGATCCGCAATGATCTCGATGAAATCGATTTGCTCGCGATGCGCGAAGAGATCGGCGCGAAACTGCGGGCGATAGCCGAGTCCCGAGCCGAGCGCGGGCGCGTCAATCGCCGGCGCCACAATCGCTCGCCCCGCCATCGCCGCAACTGCCGCCGCAGCTCGTTCCACAGTCGGCGCCCTGGCTCCCGGAGCCGCGGCTGAAGGCCTCTACGAACATCGCCTCCGTCGTGCCTTTGAGCGGCGCGAATCCAAACAGGCCGATGAGAAACAGCGCGGCGCCGTGGAAGGCGCGCGCCTCCGGTCCGGGCGAACCGATGTGCGCGATCGCCTCCTTCAAGCGTCCGCCGTAAGCGAGCCGCATCGCTTCGAGATAGGCGTGGCCGCGACGGCTGGCGTGCGTTCTGGTCATCACATAGGCCAGCGCAAACAGCGCCGCGAGGGACGCGCCTGCGAGAAAGACCAGATAGGCGACATTCGCCGGGCCCCTCACCCATTCGACATAGATTTTCGCCAGCGCCAGACCGACGATGATCAGCGTTCCGCCGATCTGCGCGCGCCGGCGCCAGATCTTCACCGATTCGGGCTTGATCAGCTCCTCCGCCGCGAGGCGCGCGCGAACCGGCGCGAGTTCAACCAGCAGCCGCCGCCGCAGACTGCGGTCTTCAAACAGCGTATGCGCCTTCGGCTTCGACCGAACAGCCTCGAGCAGACGCGTCTCCATGGCGTTGAGTTCGCCCGGCTGCGGCTGCTTTTCTGTGGGGATCACGTGATCCTCCGCGGCGAGCGCGACGAAGCCGCGCTGCGCAAGGTCATAGATCAGCGTACGAATGACCTGATTGACGCCGCCCTGCAGGAAGGCGACCTCCATCGCGTCGGGGTCTTGCGGCACGGGCGGCGGCGCACGACGATCCGTGCGATCCGCAAAGCGGATGCAAAGATACGCCCCCGCCAGCACGAGGATGACGACAAGCCCGAACACGTTGAGAAATTCAGGTCCGGGAAGATCGAGGATCGGAAGATTCTGCACGTCGTCGCCTCAATGCGTCATGGCGTCTTGCGCAAGGCGTCGCGCCTGCAGCGTCGCGACGGCCAGGACCGCCATGCCGATCGCCTGATGCGCCAGCGCCAGCCCAATATGCGGCGCGCCGGAGAATGGCGGCTCGACCAGCACCAGCGTCGCAATTCCAAGCGCGATCTGCATCAGTACATGGCCGAACAGGATCATGGCGCCGCGCCGCGCCCGTCCCTCCGCATTCATCCAGGCGTCGAGAAGATGTCCGAGCGCCAAAGCGAGGATCAGATAGGCGATCATCCGATGGAAGAATTGCACGGTGACGGGATTGTCGACGAGGTTCGTCCAGACCGGCTCCAAGCGCCACAGGACGTCGGCCGGCGGGATGAACGCGCCGTCCATCAGCGGCCAGGTGTTGTTGACGAGGCCGGCGCGCAATCCGGCGACGAGGCCGCCGACGAAAATCTGCAGAAAGACGACCGCGAGGATTGTCAGCGCCACGGCCTTCAGCCGGCCCGCGCCCTCATGCACGAAAGAGGCGGCGCGCGGGCCGAGGCCGCCGGCGACCCATAGACAGGCGGAAAAGATCAGCGCGGCGAGCAACAGGTGAATCGCGAGACGCTCCTGCGCCACCTCGACGCGATTCACGAGGCCGGACGCGACCATCCACCAGCCGACGCCACCCTGCAGCGCGCCGAGCGCAAGAATGCCGAGAAGCTTTGGCTTCACCGAGCGCGGCAGGCGGCCGGTCGCCCAAAACCAGATCATCGGAACGGCAAAGACGACGCCGATCAGCCGCCCGAGCAGACGATGCGCCCATTCCCAGGCGTAGATGTATTTGAACCCGGCGAGATCCATGTCCGGGAACAATTCCTTATATTGCGGAATCTGCTTGTATTCGTCGAAGGCCTCCTGCCACTCCTGCTGCGACAGCGGCGGCAGCGCGCCGGTGACCGGCTTCCACTGCACGATGGAGAGGCCTGATTCGGTGAGACGGGTGGCGCCGCCGACAATGACCATCAGAAAGACCAACGCCGCGACGAGCCACAGCCAATTGCGCACCGCCAGGGCGTTCGCCTCGTTGGCGTGGTGTCTGATCGCCGGGACTGGATGAGGAAAATGCAGCCAATCTTCCATGAGACGCCAAGGGTTGGGAGCTGGATGACGGCGGTCAGTTAAGGGATGCGGCGGCCGCTTGTCCACACCCCCGGGCCAGCTTCCGCAGGCAGGTCGATTTTTGGCTGATGAGAGCGCCGGCGGATGTATGAATAGCCTGTCTTGGAGTCGAGGGGCCAGGTGACGGGCAGAACCGAAGAAGCGATGCGCACGATTGGCGAGGTCGCGGCGAGTCTCGACCTTCCGGCGCATGTGCTGCGCTTCTGGGAGACCCGCTTCAAGCAGATCAGCCCCTTGAAGCGCGCCGGCGGACGCCGCTTCTACCGTCAGCGCGACATCGAGCTCGTGGTCGCGATACGCCAGCTGCTCTACGACGAAGGCTATACGATCAAGGGCGTGCAGCGCATCCTGAAGGAACAGGGGCCGGAAGCGGTCATCGCCGGCGCCGGACGGCGCGGTCCAGAGCCGCCAACGGCCGAGAGGCCCCTCCCCGTCGAAGACGGAGCGGTCGACGCGCGGATCGGCGCGGCGCGAGACGAAGCGGTGGCGCGCCTCCGGGGGCTCTCGGCCGACGAACGCGACGCGCTGCGCGCGCACGACCCCGATCTCGATGACATTGATCGCCAGAGCGCGGCGCCGGTCGTCGAGATCGAAGAGCGGCTCGACCAGGCGGCGGCGTCCGCCGAAGCGCGCGAACGCCATGAGGCGCAGGCGCGCATCCTGCGCGACGTTCTTGCGGAGATCGAAGAATGCATGCGCCTGCTCAAGCTTACCAAAGGATAGAGCCGGCGTTGCCAGCGCAACGCGGCCTCACTATAAGGGCGCGAGTCGGAGTGTAGCGCAGCCCGGTTAGCGCACTTGTCTGGGGGACAAGGGGTCGTGGGTTCGAATCCCGCCACTCCGACCATTTCCATTTTGACTTCCTTTGCTTTCAGATGCTTACGCGAAAATTTGTCAAACCTTTCGCCTCGGTTTGACAATTTTTGTTCACTCTTCCCCCTTCCCTCCGAACGCCTGGACGATCTTTGCGCTCGCCGCTTTGGCGAGCCGCGCCTTCTCCGCCTCGCGCGTGTAGCGCTCGATCTCGGAGAGCGTCCTGTGACCGGTAATCGACGCGATTTCGTGCGTCGTGCACCCCGCCTCGGCGAGACGTCTCGCAGCGGCCTTGCGGAGGCCGTGAAGCGACAATTCGTCCGAAAGGCCCGCGGAGCGCACCGCCTCGCGGAACCAGTTGCCGAGGCCGGCGGGCGTGAAAGGCGCGCCGATCGACGTCGCAATGAACGTCAGCCGGTCGCGAGACAGAAGATCCAGGGCGGCGCGCAGCTCAGGAACGATCGGGACCGCGACCGCGGCTCCCGTCTTCGATTGCTTCAAGTTGATCGCGCCGCCGGCGACGTTTCGCCAGCCGAGCCGAGCGAGATCGCCCCGGCGCTGGCCGGTCCCGAGCGCAAGCTCGAATGCGAGGCGCTCGCGGGAGCCGAGCGGCCAGCGAGCGCGAAAGGCGCCAATGTCGTCCTCGCGCCACGTGGCGAAGCCCTCGCTCTTATGGCGGAAGCGCTTGATTCCGAACGCCGGATTGTCCGGCCGCATCTCTTCGGCGACGGCGTGATCCATGAGAAGGGAAATCATGCCGAGCAGCCGGTTCGCCGCGTCCGGCGTAGCCGCCTTGGCGGCGATGATCGCGCGAACGTGGCGCGCCTGCATTCCTGCGACGCTCTTGTGACCGTGCTCCTCGCGGAACCGTTCGACGATGTTGCGATAGACGCGCGCCGTCGAGGGCCGCAAAGACGTGAACCCCGACGACTTGTAGTAGCTCACGATCAGAGCGTTCATCGTGCCGGGGATCGTCCGAGCCGCGCCCACCTCGAGCGGAGCGCCTTCGCTTGCTGCCTGATAGGCTGCGAGAAACTCGGCGCCCCCGTAGGGGCCGGGAAGAGCGATGCGCTTGTGGCCGGGCTTGCGAAAATAGAAGCGCAGCCGGCCGTGGCGATCGATGAATCTTTGAACGAACGGAAAGTCCTTGCGGGGCATGGCGGCTAGTCCCAGTCGGATGGCGCATTCGGCGCCGCGCCATCGTAAGGGAGATCGTCAACCCGCGCGTCGAGGTCGCGCGCGTCCCACGCTTTCACGGCCGAGCCGAGGCGCTTTGGCGGCGGGAGAGCGCCCGATCTCACGAGCGCGTCGAAGTGAGCGGGGGAAATGTCGAGATAGGCGGCCGCGCGCTCGCGCCGCAGCAACCGCGGCGTGATTCCCAAACGTCGACGATTTTCCGCAACCGTCATGACTCATACCATCCGAGTTTAGGTTCCATGCGCCCCGCCGCTACATCCGCGGTCGAGGCGCATGGGCGATCTCCCGGTCTTGCGAGATTGAGCGCTTCCGAGGCTCCCGGAGACCCCGCATGGAAACTCCCAGATTACGCTCGCGTGAATCCGCTCGCGAGTGATGCGATTTGCAAAAACATCAGGTGCGACGCCCCTGATGCAACGCCTGCGGCATAGTGCACACCGGCAACGGATAGGAGTAGACTTCGACATTCGCCCATGCGCCGCGATCCCTGTCGACGACGATGCGCGAGTAAAACTCCTTGCCGAGTTGTCCGAGGTCTTCGAAGCTTTCGCCGGGCGACATCGCCCAGCGGAAGACGCCCGCGCCGACCGGAAAGAACTTGCACTTGTCGGCTCCGACCGTGAGCGACGTGCCATCATCGGTGCCGCGATAGTTGATGAAATCGATGTTGCCGTAGTTGAACGTCGAGTAGACGGCGCCGAGGCCGTTACGCAGCCATGCGCCAGCCTGGTCCGACCGGTTTTGATATGTGGCGATGATTTCGGGGTGAGCCGTCAAATCGTCCCAGAACTCGTCGCCACACAGCCCCACGATGCGCTGCGGTTCGCCCACGCCTTTCAGGCCTTTCAGAATTGAGCGAGTGACCTCATTGCACTTTTTTCTGACCGCGCCAGACGCCGGAGAAGCATTGTCGAGGTCAAAGTCGACTTCTGTCGGAATCGACTGTCCAAATTCCGCCGCCCAATCGTAAATCGTCGAACCGTCTGCGTCCTTGACATGGCCGAGCACCGCGCCCATGCGCAGATTTTCCATGGTGAGACCCATGTTGCGTTTGATCTTAAACTGACGCCGCGCGACTTCGGTCGTAAGCTGTTTCACTTCTGTCTCAGAGCCCCACTCGCGGATTCCCAAGAGAGCTGACGCATCGATGCGCGAGACGTCGGCGACGCGCACTGTCTTGAAAGCGCGGGCGTTGCGCAGATCGTCGACCGTATAATGAGGCGGCGCGCCGCGCGGCGACGTCTGCAAGATGACCGCTCCGGTGTCGCGACCTTCGATCCAGATTTCCTTAGTGCGAACAGGGTCCATCTCGAAGAGCCCGGGGATCGAGCCCAGCAGGCGCGGCACATGGTCGAGCTTGTCGACGGCGGCGGTGAGCGAGGTCGCGGAAAAGGCGTCCTCGTTAAATACGTCCATCGTGATCATGGGGAGAACCTTTCCTGCGATTGTCTGTTAGCGAATGACGTCCCGCGCCCTAGGCGCGGCCGAACTCTCTGTTGACGGTGGCGATGGCGTGCGCCCAGACGTCATCCTTGGCCGCTTGTCGCGGCGCCGGATCTCCGCCTGGTCCGAGATCGGGGCGGCGCTGTTGCGCCATCGCCATTTGCAGCGGCGACATCTTGCTCGCCGGCGCGTCGTCGATCATTTTGGCAAGATCAGCCGCGAGCGCGATCGATGCGCCCTTGCCAAGCGCTTCGCAAAACGCTTGCGCCCGCTTGCTTTCGGGAAAGAGGGCCTGCATCGCGCCAGAAAGCTCTTGCGCAGTCGTCTCCAGGCGCGGCTCCGCGCCGTTTGCGACACTTGACGAACGCTTATGGTCAGCCTGCGACATGTTCGCTCCTTTCACGAATTTGCGGCCCATGCCGCTGCTTTGAAGTTCATCGGCGATGTCGACAAATGCGCCGACGTCATCGGCGAGTCCGACCTCTACAGCTTCCGCGCCAAGACAGGTCCGCGCTTCGGTGGCGCGTATCGCCTCTTCGGTGAGGTTGCTCCGGCCGCGCGCCACCGTCGCGACGAACATCGCGTAAAGCTGGTCGACCTCGGCCTGAAGATCGGCGCGGACGGCTTCGGGAAGCGGCTCGAACGGATTGCCGTCCACCTTGTGGCCGCCGGCGTAGATGAGCGTCGGCGTCACACCGAGCTGATCCATGCGCCGCGACTGATCGAGATGCAGCATCACGACGCCGATCGAGCCGGAGACGCCGGACGGCGTGGTGACGATCCGCGTCGCGCCGGAGGCCATCGCATAGGCTGCGGACGCCGCGAGTGCATTCACGATCGCGACGACAGGCTTTTCCTGCGCAATCGCGTGAACGAAATCGGCAAGCTCGAATGCGCCGCCCGCTTCGCCGCCGGGGCTATCGAGATCGAGCAGGATCGTTTTCACGTCCGGATCCGCGGCCGCCGCGGCGAATTGCGCCGTCACGCCTTCATAGGAAGTCAGACCCGACGCCGCGCCGATGTAGGCGCCGCGATTGACGAGTGAGCCTTCGACGGTGATGAGCGCGACGCCGTTGCGGAAGCGATAGCGTGTTTGGATATAGGAGTCGCCATAAGCATTGGTCACGCGCGGGCCGCGGCGCTCGCCATCGAAGCGGTCAAGCATCTGCGCATGCGCCTCGCGCTCGACCTGTGCCTCAGCCTTTGCGCTATCGATATCCACGAGCGGCGCGACGCCGGCAATGTGTTCCGACAACACCGACGACAGGACCAAAGCCTTGCGCGGGTGCATGAGCAGAGGCGCGTTGTATGCGCGCATCGCGATATGGGCGAGATCCCGCTTCATGACCGCGCAGCCGCCAATCCGAGAACCGCGCGCACGTCGGCATCGGCGCGACGATCGAAGGTCCGGCCGACCGCCTCAGCGGCCGAAATGATCGTTTCCTCCCGAGTCTCGGCGGCGAAGAGTTCCGCAGCGAGCTCCGTGCGCATCCTCTTTCGCGTGGTAGCGTCCAGCGCCTTGGAGTCGTCGGCGGCTTCGTCGATCTCTCGCTCGACGGCCGCGATAAGCGCGTCCCGATGAAGCCAGCAGAGCAACCCCTCGACGTCGATCGCTGCGCCGGCTTTTTCAACGTTGGTGGGGAAACGAAAGTCCTCTCCATGTTCGATTGCGACGCGGACATTGGGGCGCGCCGCGCGCGCTTCTATCTTTGTGCGGGCGCGCTGCTTCACGAGGCCGGACGGATGAGGCGCGCAGTCGACTTGCGCGATGCGGTTGAGGAGATCGCTTATCTCAGCGCGCGTCTTCGCGAGCTCCACATCGAACTTTTCGACGGAAAGTTTGACATCGAGCGGCGCCGTTGCGGCAGGCGCAGCCGAAAGGCTCGAGACAAATTCCGTCAGCCGTCGGTCAAGAATGACCAACGCGTTGCGGCGCTCGGCGTGCGCAGCGATACGAGCCTCCAGCCTATTGCGCGCCTCGACGGGCCCCTGAATTTCCGCCGCGAGTTCGATTGCGTAGGGCTCTTTTTCGCTATGCGACAGGCCGTCATGAGCGCCGGTTAGGAAAGTGTCTAAAAGAGCTTTTTTGGTTTGGATTTTCTCGCGCAGATCATTCGTCTGAGCGGTCAAATCTCGCGCGATCGCGTTGGCCTCTGCGCACCGATCTTTTATCGCGAAATAACTCCGGCAGGACCGTTCGGGCAGCAATCGAGAAGGATCGCCCCCCGGAAACGCGCCGACGGCTTTCGGTTCGCGATTTGTTTCGTCGCGTCGATGATCCGCTCGAACGGCATCCTTCACCATTTGGCCTTCACCTCGCCTTCGAGCTCGTCGAGGTTGACCACGATCGCGACATGCGCCGCGCAGAATTCCGCTTTGGAATTCTCTCGGATCGTTTCCTTGTCGACGCCAGGCTTCAGCGCCTTCGGGTAACGACATTTGGAGGTGAGGAATTCGCCGAGATCCCTGCCCTTTACGAGGTCAGAGGACCAGGCAGGATTGCTCCGCTTCGAAAGATTGCTTTTGTAGGCGACCAAAAAGGCCGAGTCGTCCTTGAAACCGTGAAAGCCGACCTGCGTGAGCAGGCCAGCTGCTTTTGCGTCGATTCCGACCGCATCGACCAGACGCACAAAAACTGCGAGTCGGATGACTTCGGCAAAGGTCCACTCGCGAGTTTTTCCGCGCTCCCCGAAGATTTCCGGCAAGAACTGGTCGCGCGAGATCCATTGTTCGATGCGGGACGAATGGACATGCAAAATCTTGGCCACCTCAGGAAGTGTTTTTCGCTGTTCCATGCTTCTACCTCCGACACGATGTCAGATAATAGATAGGCAACTTCCGACACCCTGTCAAATAATGATACTGGACGAAGGGCGCCGGCGCGCTCATTCCGCGTAACTCACGCCAAAGCCGTGCTGCTCCATCACGCCGTCCATGTCGCCGCAGCCGGAGCGCTCGGCATCGTCGTGTTCGCGCTCGTCGGCGCCGATGTTTTGCTCGCGCTCGTCGTCGTAGCCGCGCATCGCCGTTTCGGGATGGCCGCGGCCCGGAGCCGTCCAGCCGAGCGAAGGCTCCCCGTCGTCTACCGGCCAGCCGCGCGGCGCTGCCCAGGCTCGCTCCTGATTGATGGCCGTTGTCGAGCCGAGCGTCGGCTCACCGTCGGCGCCGTCCTCGAGGAGCTCGCTTTCGTCTTCGCGATCGTCCTTCGCGCCGTGTGGCCAGCGGGACTGATTAAAGGTGTCGGCGTTCCATGTTCCGCCGCACGCGCCCAGGCTCGGCTCGGCGTCGCCGACGTCCTCGGCCGGCGCGTCGTCTTCGAGCGGCTCGTCTTCCTCGAAGTCCGAGTCGCCGTCGATCTGGTCGAGCAACGCGACGAGCGCGTCGACGGCGGCGGCGATGCGCCGGCGCATGGCGGGGCGGTATTCGACGAAGAGAGGGGCGGCGTCAGCGGTCTCAAGGATCATGGGTTTTCTCCAGGCAAGGCGGGGGCGTGCGCCGAGACGGGGGTCTCGGCGCCATGAGGCATTGCAAATTCGCGGAAATCGCGTAATTTTGACGATAATCGTTGACTAAGCGCTTGTCAACGATTTCCGTGTATGAAGGACGGTTTTCGTTGATACAGCTATCGCCCGCGCAATCGCGCGCCGCCCGCGGTCTCTTGGATTGGTCTCAAACTCGGCTGGCTTCGCAATCTAATCTGAGCGAAAGCACAATCAGGGATTTTGAGAAGGGACGTCGCGTCCCGTCAGTAAATAATCTCGCCGCGATCCGCTCCGCCCTTGAGGCGGCCGGCGTCGAATTCACCTCCGGGGACGAGCCCGGCGTGAAGCTGAAGAAACTGAAACAGGGGAACGGGAGCGAGCCTTAGATCCTTTAAGAACACCTCGATCCGCAATCAATTTCAGAGCATGCGAGCACAAATGATTACTGGAGCACAAATTAGAGCTGCCCGGGCCTTGCTCGGTTGGACGGTTTTCAAATTGGCCGGGAAAGCTAAGGTCGGGGTAACGACCGTGCGGCGCACAGAGGAGGTAAATGGCCGGACAAATGTGCCGGCAAACGATGCGATCGCCATCCGCACAGCGCTCGAAAAAGGTGGTGTCGAATTCATTGAGCGAGACGGAGGCGGCCCCGGCGTCCGCCTTCGTGAGACAGAACAATCCGCTCCTACCATCCCCATCGAGGAGTTGAACGCGGAGAATGATGAATAACCTGACGGGGCGAGCAGATTGAGGAAACAGGCTTTGCTCGCTAGATCCTGTGCTAGCTTCCAATGCATATTCAAGCTGAGCAAATTATAGACGGCAAGCGACGTTTCGCGGGCTCGACCAAGTGGTGCTGATTTAGCGTTCTTTGACCCCCTCAGCGCCTTCAAGCGCCCGAGTTGGCTCCGGCACAAAACCGTCAATGAAATCTTGGCGTTTAACTGCCAGATCTTTTACAGTCGACATATATTTGTTGACATCGATCGCGACAATTAGGGCCGCCTGTTCTTTACCAGAGAGAGGATCATTTTGCGTGAACCTACTCACCATAATAGTTTCCTTGCCACCTTTTGGGCGCAAGTGAACCTTTTCCGGGACTTTGTTATTGAGAAACAGAAAAAAACGACCCTTCTCTCCGTCTATCTCAATGTCTTTTCCGTAAACTTCTGAAAACCTGCGTAGCCAATCTACCGGCTCCTTGAGCCCCGCCGTATTCACCCTGGACGGATAAATTCGCCAAGCTTGGTGTACGTGCAGCTGAAACTGATCGCGCTGAGCAGCGACGAGCATCACGAAATCCCTAAGCGGCCACCTCGTCCGAAACAGCTTCAGGAACAACGATATTAATGCCGGCACACCAGGTGCCGTAGGCAGCCCATAATGCTGTTCAATTGAGGGAGATCTGATCGTTGTTTCGATGACTTCCTTCTCCAACGGGAACTGACGTCCATAGAGGTCTACTACGTTGGGAATTATGTTGATCTTGTATAAGTCAGACGGGAGGTCGCCGCGTACAGCTAAACGCTCCAAAGCTGACTGTGTATCGTGAGGTGCAAGCAAACGGTCAGATTCTTCATCCAAGACCTCCGCCAATTTTTCGATCGAATCGGGGCTGTTGTCGTCCTCGGCAATACCCAACCGGTGGCGCACCTCCTCAATAATGTTCTCTCGAACGGTTTCTTCGCCGGCGAGAACGTAGGATGGACGGTTAACGTATCCCAAAGACAAAGCTGCTCGGGCCAGCACCCCGATGGCGGCCTTTCGGTCCATGCCTTCTACAGCCTTAATCATGGTGACCTCACCAGCGGTGATAAGTCGACTATATCGAACTCATGACGTTTTAGATCGCAGATCTGGTATTCCGGTCCGTAGCCCGCCCGGTCGCGCCTTTGCACTTCGGTGAGCCGGGTGGGGTCAAGGCCATTTCGGGGGATGACATATAGCACCGGCTTCCAAATTCGCCATGATCGCGCTTTCACACTCGCGATTATCTCGGTAAACTGGTCGTCAGTTATTGATCCGTCCGCAAGCCATTTCTTAGCGAGTCGGGTAAATGTTTTTTTATGGTCCTTAATGATGCGACAGTGCTCCTCCTGAGCCCTGTACTCCTGAAGAAGATCTTCGTATATTTTGCGCGGGTTCGAGCTGGGAGCGATCATAGTTCCCGACGAGCCTGCGGGCGCATCCCGCTCGCTATCAAAGAACTCACATACCCAGGCAAAATAATTGCCCTCACGGTATTTTTCTGCGACTTCCGTTGAAAACCAAGGGTTGGCGGAATAGAGAATGGGGCCAGCCATACAAAAAGTCCCTAAGACGCGAATATGTAGACGAGAGCTAGCGTGTTTGACCTTCGATGCTCTCACTAAGTCCAAATGCACATAGAGTCTTCCATGAGATCGCGCCACACCCAATGTTAGACTGGCGTGACCCTTCTTTGGTCGATTACGGAAGCATGATCGCGTCAATGCTCTTTCGTCAACCGTTTGAATGCCATAATTCTAGCGATCCAGACGCAATCGCGTCGGAAAGCTTGCTCTGAGCGGGTCATGGCTATACACCTTGCGCACCCCACATCGAGTCTGGTGCGAGAGACGAATTCCGAGGCGCAGTCGGAGCGCGGCCTTTTGTAGGCACCGCGGAAATCGACTGGCGAAGCGCCGACGTGCCACTGCACGCGCCAGCTCGGTCCTCTACTGAACGCCCGCCTTCGCCATCGCGTCCTTGACGCACTTCTTCGTGAAGCTCGTCTTCGCGGCGCCGTGCAGTTTCTTCTCGGCGGCGGCGGCGTCGCATGAGACGCTTGCCGCATCCCTCTCGCATTTTTTCATGAAGCTGCTCAGCGCCGCGCCGTGCAGATCCTTTTCCGTCGCCCGGGCGGCGCAGCCGGGTGCGTCGGGCGTCTGAGCGAAGGCTGTGCTGGCGACGAAGACGCCGGCGGCGAAGATCGAAGCGGAAAAAGTCCTTTTCAACATTTCGCCCTCCAAAAAGAGTGCCTCAAGGCGTAATCGAAGCTGAGGTCGCATTCCTCTTTTGCGCGCGCTCTATGGCTTCATTCATGAGCGCCGTTCTGCGCTCATCGACAAGGCGCACTGCGTCTCTTGTTCTCTTGCGCGCCCGGCGGTCCCTCGCCTTGTCAATCTTACTCAACCCGAAAAGGACGAGACCAGCGCCCGATACGAAGGTACCGAATACATAATTCAGGGCGAGAACAGGAAATCCTAGGACCGTGAGAACGCCCCCAACCCAGTCCAGCAAATCGTCGCCTGGGTCCTTGATTTCGGACCGAAGCTGCTCGGCGGTCCATTGCGCCTCAATTTGACGAGTCCAGTGACGATATTCTTCGTTGACCGTGCTATCTGAAAGACCGGCAGCCGGCGCAGATTGGATATACGCCAGGATGTCATCGGAGTTCTGAAGGGTTGGAAAATCAACCATAAATGTCTCGTAATTATTTGATTAAATCATCAAATTTCTTGTTCCCTTCCTCATGGAGTTTGTCCAATCGGTCGCGATATTCTCGCTCCTCCCGAGCTTCCCTACGCGCGACGTAGAGAGACAGCAGGCCGATGCACGCCGCAATGGCGATAAAAGCGACAGTCACCCAGATCCATACATGAGAATTGCGCACTTGCTCGCTCACGTTTGCATTAACGACAAACGCCATGAAAAGTGCAGCGACTAAAACGAACGACGCGACCGCCAATTGCGGCGGGAAGCTCAATTTCGGAATTGTTCCGCCTTGGGAATGGTCTGTCGTGTCTATTTGATAAACTGACATGAGAACACCCAGCCCGAAGTAATGCGATTTCTATCATCGCTTGCATACAACGCTTTACCCGCGCCATGGTTCCTGGCCGCAAAATTGTTGGGATTTCCCCAGAGCGGTCAAAGAAAGCTGGCCGAAAGATAAGGCCGACTTACACCGACTGCAAACCGCAGCGAGCCCGCTGGCTCCCACAGCGAAAGAAAGCCCGCGACCCAGACCCAAGCCGCGGGCTCCTCCCAGAGGCCCGCCGCCGGCAGGAGCAAGCGGCGGCGGCGCAACTTTACTTAGGCCCTCATCCGAACAGAGCAAGCGTCCAAGAGGCTCGAATGCTACTGACCCGATGTGTCGGACATTCAGAGTTCTAAGAGCCTCGGCTAGGACGGACAGGGGCGCTCGCAAGAGCGGCGAACCGGCCGCGACTCGACTGTGTCAGCACGTCGGTTGAATCGTCAAAACCCAATTATTTCTCTCAAAAGGGAGTTATCCAAATGGCTAATAGAACCATTCGCGTGTGGTGGCACTCCGTCGCCACCGGCTGGCTGAATTTCAACTGGGATCCGATCACGTCGCAGTCCGTAGTTCATATCTCGGCCTGCGAGTGGAAGCCGAGCACCACGATCGGCGGCAAGAGCAAGCACCGGGGCGCCGCGCCAATTTTCGTGAAGAACATTCGCCCGCATGGCAGCAACGTTGAGGCCAACGGCGTCGAATTTTTCGCGCAAGTCGAATTTGGAACGCCGCTCGATGTCGTGTTCGACATCACCGTCTTCGACAACCCGGAGCAGGAACACACCGTCTAGCCCGGGGTCCGATCTTCGACGCCGTCGGTTGACGACTCACAGGCGGCGTCGTCTTCCTCAACTCGTTGCCTTGAGCGCATTGGCCAGAAACGACTCGCACAGCGCGCAAAGCTCGCGCCGCTACCCTAATAGCTTGAGCCTCAGAAAAACGCGCCAGCGAGCTTCGCAAACTCACTTTTCCGCATCGTCTCCATAGAGGCTTCTACTTTAGGTTAGCGCCCTAAATTTTAGGCTCGAAAAGTTGCTGTCACTGGCGTTTTCGCGGGCTCCGTTTGACCGCATACATCCAGACCGCCGGAAGGACCCGCGCGATCGCGGATCCTCATCGGCCGGCATCAGAACGGCTCGTCGTCTTCGTGGAGATCATCGGCGCCTATCCAGCGCCGCGTGTCCGCGATCACGTCTCGTGCGTTGGCGCGCAATTCGAGCAGCCTGTTGGTTCTGGCGAGCGCCGCGTAGTAGTCGGCTCTCACCTCGCGTGCAGTCTTGATGACCTCTGCGATCGACGGCGTGAACGTCGTCGTCGTCCAGATCCGTCGCGTTGCCGCGAAGAGCACGGCCGCCGAGAACCCGCGCCAGTGGGGATAGGTTTCCGGGTCACGGTCGTCGTCCGCATGGATGACTGCGAACGCCAGCGCGTCGCCGTACGACTGCGTTGCGCCGGACGCGGCCGCGGGGATTCCCTCGAGCATGAGCCCGAGGATGGCTCGCGCTTCCCTCTCGCTGGCGGGCTCGTAGAGCGCAGCGCGAAGCGCCTCGTGCTGCTCCTCGAGGAGCTCGCGAGACGGGATTTTTTCCAGCCGCCCCAGGGCGCGCTCGCGGTCTCTGGCGTAGCAGCTGCTCAGTTCCGTCATCTGGGACAGATCCGCGCGGAAGAGCTGGCCATTGCGATGTGCGACGAGCTGCGCGACGCCGCCGAAACGATCCTGCAGGACCGCAATCGCGGATTTCTCCCTCGCGGATTTGGGCTTCGACGGCGCGATGCGCGTGACGTTCTCGGGAAGGTTCATTGCAAAAACTCCTCGACGCGCATGATGCGGAAGCCGTGGCCTTCACGCGGGATGCGACGGAGAGGCGCACCTCCGACGATCGGCAAGCCTTCGAAGGAAGTGGAGGCCTGCGGCGCCGGCTCGTCGGTCCAACGTCCGCCATTGAGCCATTTCGCGGGATGCGGAGTATAGCGCTCGCGCTCTTCCGGATCCGACACAAGCGCCCGCTTCGCCGCGAAGCGCTTCGCGGCCGCAGTGATCTGCTCGGGCGGCGCGCCGCTGCGTACGGCCCGTACGAATGCTCTCATGGCTGCAAGCTTTTCGACGCGAAGCGGGTACGCGTTCCAAAACTCTTCGAAGCCATCGGGCGGAAATTTTGTCTTGCGGGGAGTTGGCGGTTCGCTTGCCTTCTCGCTCGCCGGCTTTTGCGCGTGAGAGGGAGAGGAGGGAGAGTCCTTCCCGGAGTTCAATTCCCGGAGTTCATTTCCCGGAGTTATATTCCCGGAGTTTGTAGCCCCGTGGCGGGGCGGACTCCCCGCCCCGTTTTGGGGCTGGGGGGTAGCCCCGTTTTGGGGCTGGGTGTCAGCCCCGCCTTCGGGCTGGGTTGCCCTAGACCCCGCCCCATTTTGGGGCTGGGCGCTGTTCTCTTCGTGCTGTGTTCCGCCGTCGAAATACCGCTCGGCGATGCGATAGCGGGTCGTCCCGCCGGCCTTTCGTTCGGCGACAAGATGACTCCGTTCCAGGAGCGCATAAAGAGCGTCCCGGACCTTGCTCTCGCTGGCTATTCCAAGGTCACCGCAGAGGCGCTTGATTGCCGGCCACGCCTCGCCGCCATTGTCGGCGCACATGTACTGGCCGACGAGCACATTGGCGACGCGCAAGGCGAGCTTGGGCAGCTCGGCGTCGAGTCCGACGCCAAGCAGAAGATTGAGTTTCGCCGCTGCGAATTTGGTCGGGTCGAGAGCGTTCATCGCGCGCCCTCCCCCAGGTAGACGAGCAGCGACTGGAGATCATCGCCCTTGGCGCCGCTCGCATCGTCGCGCCAACGCCAGGTCAAGCGATTGATACGAAGCGTCGGCCACTTGCGCGCGAGCTTCGCGCGACTCGGCAATTTTGCAATTGCCGACCGGCCGGCGCCGACGTATTCTGATTGATGAAAGTTCGCTGCTTTCTGCTGGTGCAATCCGCCGTGCCGGGATCCAGCCCCCTGCACGGCGGTTTGCTTTTGAGGCGGTCCATCGCGGTTTGACAAAGGCTGAAAAACGCCTGGAAAATCAGTGGGGGCATACCCCTCGGTTTGACGCCCCAACTCCTTGTTTTCACTAGCGGGCGACACTCCCGCCACTCCGACCATGCAACAGCCTGAAATTGTTTATGCAAACCACATTCAAGAAATTGGACTAAAGCGTGAACATTTTCGGCTTTCGGCCACTCGTTCCGCTCGCGCATTCCTCGGTCGGCGTCCAGTCTGACGCCAGGCGCATGATAATTATTCGCGGACGCGCGCAGGCCGCGCCCGCCTTCCCAGAACCGCTCGTTTCAAGCCCCCCGCAAAGAGACGCCGTCCAATGCTCACCTCCATCGCCGATCGTTCGGTCATCGTCACCGGCGGCAGCCGCGGCATCGGACGCGGCGTCGCCCGTGTGTTCGCGGCCAAAGGCGCGCAGGTGCTGGTGGTCAGCCGCGACCTCGCGCAGGCCGAGGCGACGGCGGCCGCCACACGCGCCGAGGGCGGACGGGCCAGCGGTTTCGCCGCCGACGTCAGCAATCCCGACGAGGTCGAACGCATGGCCGCCGCAGCCGTGGAGCGGCATGGCGGCATCGACATTCTCTGCGCCAACGCCGGCGTCTATCCTGCCGCCCGCATGATGGAGATGACGCTGGAGCAATGGAACGAGGTGCAGTCCACCAACCTAGCCGGCGCGTTTCTCTGCGTGCGGGCCTGCGCGCCGGCGCTGGCGACAAGCGGGCGAGGTCGGATCGTGCTCACCTCCTCCATCACCGGGCCGATCACAGGCTATCCCGGATGGAGCCATTACGCGGCGAGCAAGGCCGGCCAACTCGGCTTCATGCGCACGGCGGCGCTGGAACTGACGCCGCTCGGCGTCACCATCAACGCCCTCCTGCCCGGCAACATACGCACCGAAGGGCTCGACGAACTCGGCGAAGACTATCTGGCGAACATGGCCGCTTCCGTGCCGCAACGCCGGCTCGGGAGCGTCGAGGACATCGCCTACGCCGCGCTGTTTTTCGCCAGCGACGAAGCCGGCTACATCACCGGTCAGACGCTCGTGATCGACGGCGGACAGGTGTTGCCCGAGTCGCTCATGGCGCTGCAAGAAGCCGGCGGCTGACCGGCGGTTCGCGCCGGTCGCGGCGGCGATCAATCAAACAGGCTCGAGACGCTCTCTTCGCGCGCCGTTCGCGCGATGGCCTCGCCGATCAGATGGCCGATCGGAATGACGCGGATATTCGGCGCGGCTTCGACGGCGGCCGTGGCGCGGATCGTGTCGGTGACCACGAGCTGCTTCAGCTTGGAGTTGGCGATGCGTTCGGCCGCGGCGCCCGACAGCACCCCATGCGTGATGTAGGCGTATACGGAGCCGGCGCCCGCCGCCAGCAGGGCTTCGGCGGCGTTGCACAGCGTCCCGCCCGAATCCACGATGTCGTCGATGAGAATGCAATTGTGCCCATTGACGTCGCCGATGATGTTCATGACTTCGGACTCGCCGGCGCGCTCACGGCGCTTGTCGACGATCGCGAGCGGCGCGTCGATGCGTTTCGCCAGCGCCCGGGCGCGGACGACGCCGCCGACGTCCGGCGAGACGACCATGACGTTTTTGAGCTCGAGGTGCGACTTGATGTCCACCACCATGACCGGGGCGGCGAAAAGATTGTCCGTCGGAATGTCGAAGAAGCCCTGGACCTGGCCGGCGTGCAGATCCACGGTCAGAACGCGGTCCGCTCCCGCCCGCGTGATCAGATTACTGACAAGCTTGGCTGAAATCGGCGTGCGCGGCCCCTGTTTGCGGTCCTGCCGGGCATAGCCGAAATAGGGAATGACCGCCGTGATGCGACGCGCGGAGGCGCGGCGCAGCGCGTCGGTCATGATCAGCAGCTCCATTAGGTGATCGTTGGCCGGCGCGGACGTGGACTGGATTACGAACGCGTCCTGCCCCCGCACATTCTCCAGGATTTCGACCCAGATCTCCTGGTCGGCGAAGCGCCGAACCTGGGCGCGGCAGAGCGGAACGCCAAGATGCGCTGCGATCGCCTCCGCCAGCGGCCTGTTGGAATTGCCCGCCAGGAGTTTCATCGCCGCCATTCAGTCCATCCCCGCGCCTTAAACGCCGCGGCGTCATAGCAGCGATGGCGGCTCTGAACAATATGACGCGACGATGGCCGCTCCCTCCGGCTTAAAACTTAGACAGGATTGCCTCTTGGATAGGTAATGCTCTAAATGGAGACAGCGGCCTCACCGATGCGCGGTGGCCGGGCGTTTGGATTGCGCCTTCACCCATCTCGCCCATTGCGTACAGACAGGCGTCGCTTCCGTTCATGACGAATAGCGTATCGGATCATGCGCCGCAGCCTTCCTCGCCGCGCGAGACGCGAATCGTCGTCGCCATGTCGGGCGGCGTCGATTCGAGCGTGGTCGCCGCCCTGCTGAAAGAACAGGGCTACGATGTCGTTGGCGTGACGATGCAGCTCTACGATCACGGCGAGGCGACGCACCGCAAGGGCGCCTGCTGCGCCGGGCGCGACATCCACGATGCGCGCAGCGTCGCCGCGCGGCTCGGCATTCCGCACTTCGTTCTCGATTACGAGAGCAAGTTTCGCGAGAAGGTGATCGACGAATTCGCCGCGAGCTACGCCAGCGGCGAAACGCCGGTCCCCTGCGTCGCCTGCAATCAGTTCATCAAATTCGCCGATCTCATGGAGACCGCGAAGGACCTCGGCGCGCATGCGCTCGCGACCGGTCATTATATTTCGGCGCGCGACGACGGGCGCGGCGGGCGGGCGCTGTACCGCGCCAAGGACGCGTCGCGCGACCAGAGCTATTTTCTGTTTGCGACGACGCGCGAGCAGCTGCGGATGCTGCGCTTTCCGCTCGGAGACTACGCCAAGGCCGAAGTTCGCGACATGGCCCGCCGCTTCGGTCTCGAAGTCGCCGATAAGCCGGACAGCCAGGACATCTGCTTCGTGCCGACCGGGCGCTACACCGACGTCGTCGAAAAGCTTGCGCCCTCGTCGGTCGTGCCGGGCGACATCGTGCATCTCGACGGCCGCGTGCTCGGGCGGCACGCCGGAGTGATCCATTATACGATCGGGCAGCGGCGCGGGCTCGGCCTGGGCGCGAAGGTCGCCGGCCGGGACGCGGAGCCGCTCTATGTGCTGCGGCTTGACGCGGCCAAGGCCCAGGTCGTCGTCGGCCCGCGCGAGGCGCTGGAGACGCGCGCGGTGAAGCTGCGCGACGTCAACTGGATCGGCGAGGGAACGCTCGCCTCCCTGCCGCCTGAAGGCCTCGACATCATGGCGCGCGTGCGCTCGACGCGGCCGCCTGTTCCGGCGCGGCTGATCGCCAGCGACGACGGCGAAGCCCTGGTGGTCTTCGCGTCGAGCGAGTTCGGGGTCTCGCCCGGGCAGGCCTGCGTGTTTTATGACGCGGACGAAAACGAAGCGCGCGTGCTCGGCGGGGGATTTATCGCCGCGATCGAGCCCGCGGCAATGACATTGGCATCAAAGGCGCCGCCCCTGCGCGCCGCAGAAGCGCGAAGGGCGCCTCGATGAGCGAAGCACGAAATTTTTTGCGCGAAGTCGAAACGCTGGACAACGGCAATGTCGAAGCCGCCTATGCGCGCTGGGCGCCGATTTATGATCTGACGTTCGACATTCTGTTGAAGCCCGGCCGTCGCGCCGCCGCCGCCGCCGCGTCCAATGCGGGCGGCCCGATTCTCGACGTCGGCGTCGGCACGGGTCTGGAATTGCCGATGTTCGCCACAAAGGCGCAAGTCGTCGGCGTCGATCTTTCGGAGCCGATGCTGCGCCGCGCGGCGCAGCGGGTGCGCCGCGAGCGGCTCGGCAATGTCGCCGGCCTCGTGAAGATGGACGCGACGCGAATGGCCTTCGCCGACGCGAGTTTCGGCTGCGTCGTGGCGCCATATGTTCTGACGGTCGTTCCCGAGCCGCAAGCCATGCTCGACGAACTCGCCCGCGTTCTGCGGCCGGGCGGCGAAATCGTCCTCGTCAATCATGTGAGCGGCAAGGACGACGCCATTGCGCTGTTCGAGGCCTGGCTCGACCGCCATATGGCGCCCAAACTCGGCTGGCGGCCGCAGTTTCCATGGTCGATCATCGGCGACTGGATCGACCGCAACCCGCAGATGAAGCTTGTCGAGCGCCGCCCGCTCGCGCCCTTCGGCCTGTTTACGCTAACGCGGATCGGACGGCTGATTGACTACAGCATTGATGCGCAGCGCAAAGGCGCAGCGCGGGAAACAGAACCCGCTTAAGTCTCGGCTTTCCTGTGCTAATTCGCTTGCGCGGGCGCCGTTACGGCTCTACTCTAAGTTGTGCAAACTTCGGAGGCAGAGTCATGAACAAGCTGGTTTTGGCCTTATATACGACGGCCGCATTGATCGTGCAGGTTGCAGTCGCGGTGGCGGGCGGCCCATCGGGGCCCTAGCGCCGGGCCGTTGAATTCCGGCGTTCCGAGGAAATTCGCCGGAACGCCTCCTCGCCGGTCAGAGTCTTCCTAAATCCGTGTTGGTCCGCCGAATGACCTCGCCGAGGCGTTCGACTACTTCGATTGCTGATGTGCCCGACGTCGTGAACGAAATTCCCTTGTCAGATTGATCAGATCTCCGCCTGTTGCGGTCACGTTCGGCGATTTCTTTTGCAAGCTCCAGCCCCTCCTCGGCCGCGGATAGCCCGCCGCTCAACTGGGATTTCCTCGCAGCAGCATCCTGCAACAGATTTGCATTAACGCGCGTCACCCTTGCGTAGGCGTCGAGATTTTGCGCGCGTAACACCCGTACGTAATTCTCTCCCTTGCGATCTTCCTCAGCATTCGCCCCCACAATCCCCATGCAACTAACGTCAGCATCTCTCAGTTCTTGAGCGTATTCCCGCGCCCTGTTCCGATAGTCGTTGTAGTCGGCTCCATCCAAAACAGCATTGATCCAAGATTGTTTCATACTGAGCAGGGAAGATATAAGACTAAGCTTCATGCGCTGCGGAGGTAAATCCTTTTTACCTGGTATGCTAACCACGTCGCTCCACGCCCAACCATCCCTATGATTCCCGCAAACCCAGTTGGTCGCCAATGTGTTTCTTCCTTGATGCCTGGCTCCAAAAATTGCAGGCTTTTCAATATTTTCTGCAGAAAACGTATTATATATAATGTTATCCAATAACAATATTGTTTTTTCCAAGTTCCTGCGATAAAGCTCGAGAACTGCCTGCGTTTTTGCTATTGGCTGATAATTCATCCATTCATACAGGTAGCCACTAATTAGGCTACGAACACGGACTTCAAAAACTTCCGCTAAAGCCTCATCTTTAATTTTGCCTTTTCTGGTCTTCAGCCAGTTTTCCAATAAAGCGATTGCCGCTACATATCTATGATTATACTCAAATATATTTGCCGCCGCGATCCACGCATACGGGGAATCAGAGGAGCTGACATCGATCATCTCAGCAGCTTTATTCGCATCAACGATGTATTTAATGCCATTTTGAATCGCTTTTTTGTTATTTTTATCAACTATATTTATAGCAGATTTTCCTACTTGAGATTCAATTGTATTTCTATTAACTTCGCATTCTGGGAATGCTTCTTCTATATCTTCATGATCGATCTTTACCATCATACGTATGGATTCATTAAGTTTTTTTGCTATTGGAAGGATTTTGTCACCTGAGCTTATATAGTCCAGATTTTGATTATTTTCTTCCATCAGGCAGGACGCCAGTTTAGCAAAAACCTCATCTGCGAGATTTATATGTTTGGCTAGGCGAGAAAATAACTGAGCTTCAGGCGGCTGTTCTTTATTTTGAACCTGGTCTTTTACAATATTACTATGATTTTCTACGACAAAATGCTTTCCAAGCGCGTAAATTAGCGCGTCTCTGCGCATAGAGTGACCCAGCTCCGCCAGACTCTGCAATCCTTGAGACACGCTCGGCGGCGCATAGGAATTCTGCGCGTTCGCAGGGGGCACGAGCTGGGCGACCGAAGTCTCGCTGGATCGGCTTTCATTTCGGCCGAAAGCAAATTCGAGCCCTCCAGGAAGTTTGACGTTGCCTCCCAAGCGAGCAATCCTGGCTATCGTTTCTTCATCTAGCACTCCGACAAGGAAAACGCCCATCAACAGGACAAGCATAACTATTTCACTGTAAATCCCAAATTTCTGCGTATCTATATCATCATGATGCTGTATATCATCTCCTATATCACGTTCATTATTTTCGACTTGGCGCGCAATATGCACGAAACTGTTCTGCTTTATTTTATACTGATCAGCGCGTATTGCACGCATAAGCCAATAAGATAAGAAATTTCCAAATATAAAACCAAAAACAATTTGCTTGAAGCTTGGTCCATCAAAAAAATACTGCCAATCTATCCAATTATGTGTAATGATCATGTATATATATA
>NZ_JBFWNB010000028.1:0-41670 GCF_050251305.1 Methylocystis sp.
TTCTCAAAACTCAAGCAGTTCCGCCGCGTCGCAACCCGTTTCGAGAAGACCGCCCAAAATTATCGGGCAGTCATAACAATCGCCGCAATCGTCCTGTGGATGCGATAACTGTCCACACGACCTAGCCGCCAAACGGCGTGCGGACCCGCTGCCACCAGCCGCCCTTTTTCGGACGGTTCGGATCCGCCTCGGTGATCACCACCTCCGTCGGTTCGCGCGGCGCGACCGGCTGTGGCGCAGCGATCGGCTCCGGCGCAGCCTCCGAGGTCGGCGCCTCCGGCGGAACGATCACGGACGGGGCCGGCTCGCTCGCATGCGCCTCGGAGCCTGGCGCGGCCTCGACGCCGTTGGCCGCCGGCTCCGGCGGAAACGCCGGCATATGCGCCTCGAACGGAGACGCGAGAGCCTCGTCGCTGGCGTCATCGACCGGGAACAGCTCGGACGGATCCCTGAATTCCTCGGGCAAAGGCGCGGAGCGACGCCAACGACCCGGACCGCGGTTCGCCCCTCGTCTGCCGCCGCGGCGCTCGGGGCGCTCCTCGGCGGCGGGCGCCGGCGCGCCCTCGATCGCCGCCATGAACGCAAGACCCTCATCGGACGGCTGTTCGGCGCCGGGCGCCAAAGGCTCCCCGCCCTGGCCGCGGCCGCGGCGACGGCGACGGCGACGGCCGCGCGACGCGCCGTCGTCCTCGGCGCCAAAGCGTGACCGGCCGCCGCTTTCGTCCCGGCGGGATTCGCCATTCTCCTCGAGGCCGCCCTCTTCCGTCTCGACCAGCTCTCCGGCGATCGCCTCTTCGGGCGCTTCTTCCTCGAGCGGTTCGGCGCGAACGGAATCGACGCGCAGCGGCGCATCGCGCTGCGAAACGCGCGGCCCGGTCGCGAGCTCTCCGCGCTCGAGCGCGTGATAGGTCGCGCCGGTGAGCGTATCGTCAGCGGCGACCGTGATGTGCACGCCGAAGCGGCGCTCCAGCTCCTGCAGATGCGCGCGCTTCTGATTGAGAATGTAGAGCGCCACGACGGCGCGCGTGCGCAGCGTCACGTCATGCGCCGAACTCTTGACCAGCGCCTCTTCCAAGACGCGCAGCACATGCAGCGCGATGGAGGCGGTGGAGCGCACATGGCCGGCGCCGGCGCAATGCGGGCACGGGACTGTCGAACCCTCGACGACGCCGGCGCGGATGCGCTGGCGCGACATTTCGAGCAGGCCGAAATGCGAGATGCGGCCGACCTGGATACGGGCCCGGTCGTTCTTCAGCGCGTCCTTCAGTCGCCGCTCGACGGCGCGATTGTTGCGGCTTTCCTCCATGTCGATGAAATCGACGACGATCAGTCCGGCGAGATCGCGCAACCGCAACTGCCGCGCGACCTCGTCCGCCGCTTCGAGGTTGGTGCGAAGCGCCGTATCCTCGATATTGTGCTCGCGCGTCGAGCGCCCGGAGTTCACGTCGATCGCGACGAGCGCCTCCGTCTGGTTGATGACCAGATAGCCGCCCGATTTCAGCGTGACATGGTTGGAGAACATCGCGTCGAGTTGCGCCTCGACGCCGCTCTCGGCGAAGATCGGACAGGGCTCGCGATGCTGGCGCACGTTTTTGGCGTGGCTCGGCATCAGCATGCGCATGAAATCTTTGGCCTCGCGATAGGCCTCTTCGCCGGAGACGACGACTTCGTCGACGTCGCGCCCGTAGAGATCGCGAATGGCGCGCTTGATCAGCGAGCCCTCCTCGTACACCAGAGTCGGCGCCGATGAACGCAGCGTCAGCTCGCGCACGCTCTCCCATAGCCGAAGCAGATATTCGAAGTCGCGCTTGACCTCCTGCTTGGTGCGCGTCGCGCCGGCGGTGCGAAGGATGACCCCCATGCCCTCCGGCACTTCGAGGTCATGCACGATCTCCTTCAGCCGCTTGCGGTCGGCGCCGTCGGTGATCTTGCGCGAAATGCCGCCGCCGCGCGCCGTGTTGGGCATCAACACCGAATAGCGGCCGGCGAGCGACAGATAGGTGGTGAGCGCCGCGCCCTTGTTGCCGCGCTCTTCCTTCACGACTTGGACGAGCAGCACCTGACGGCGTTTGATGACTTCCTGAATCTTGTATTGGCGACGGGAGCGCGGCGCGCGATAGGGCGCCTCGTCCATGGCGTCGCCGCCGATGTGTTCGACGTGATCGTCTTCGTCGTCGTGATCTTCCTCGTCATGCTCCTCAACCGGAGCCTCGACGCGGGCGCTCACTTCGGACGCCTCGTCTTCCGATTCTTCGCGGGCGCGTTCACGCGCCTCGTCGCGTTCGTCCTGCCGGCGCGCTTTCAGCTCGTGATCCGGCTCCGGCGCCTGGACGGCGAATTCCTCGGCTTCGCCGGTCTCGACCAAGCCAAAGCCGGCGGGATCGACGGAAATCTGCTCATGCCGCTCGGCAGGCGCCTCGACGCTCTCTTCAGTCTCGGTCTCTTCGGCGCCGGCCTCAACCGCCATGGTCGGGACCTCGACCGCCACGGCTTCTCCGGCTTCACGGCCTTCCTCCGGCTCCTGCTCGGGCTCCACGGTCAGTCCGGCTTCGGCGCCCTTGACCTCCGCTTCAACGCCAAGTTCGAGGCTGGCCTCGGACGTTTCCTCCGCCAGTTCGGCGAAGCCCGTCTCGGCCTGGTCTTCGACGACGACCGTCGTGTCCGACTCGTCGTCGATGGGCTCGCTCGTCATCGCCTCGTCGGCGCTCGCCCGCTTCTCGGCGCTGTCGTACTGGCGGCGGCGCGAGCGGCGTCCGCGGCTGTGCTGAGGACGTTCCTCTTCTTCGGCCTGCTGATGGGCGCGGCTCTCTTCCTCGAGCAGCGCCTGCCGGTCGGCGACAGGGATCTGGTAATAATCGGGATGGATTTCGGCGAAGGCCAGAAAACCGTGGCGGTTGCCGCCATAGTCGACGAACGCGGCTTGCAGCGACGGCTCTACGCGCGTGACCTTCGCGAGATAGATGTTCCCGCGGAGCGGTTTCTTGTCGGCGGCCTCGAAATCGAATTCCTGAACGCGGTTTCCACGTAAAACGACTACGCGGGTCTCCTCCGGGTGGGAGGCGTCGATGAGCATCTTGTTAGCCATGGGGGACTCTTTTGCGGCGTCGCGCGCAATAACGCCGACCGGGCAAGCCGAAGTCCAAGCGTGGACTTGGCGACCGTGTTTTGGCGCAGCCTGGCGGCGCGAACGCGTGTTGTGAGGATAAGGGAAACAGGTCTGGGACCTGCGATACACTGGCCGGCGCTCACGCCGGCGGGACGATGATGCGCATGGCGCATCGGTCCCGAGAAATGACGAACAAGCTGGGAGGCTATGCTATTGGCGAAGCCGCGTCCAACCGCGCGGACAAGCCGCACAGGGGAAACGCCTATTCTCGCGCCTATCACGGTCCCAGCCATGAGATCGTCAAAAAACCTTTCGCGACGCACAAGGCGGCGACTAAACGTTACGACCTGCGCAGGGCGGCGTAACGGAAAGATGTCAACTGTCTCGAAATTCCGTTGGCCCGACTTGACGGCCGCATCGCGGCAAATATCGCGCCGCAGAATTCCGCAGCATTCCCTTACATATCGGTCGCCGACGGCGGGCGCAAGCGCCGGCTCGGCTATTCACCAAAAAATTCGTGGAGAAAGGTCCCTGAAGGGGCCGGCTTTCGGATAGGCTTACGATGCGTTAACGACGCTCTTTCAAAATTGCGGTCGCCGGATCGCCGCGCCACGCGAACTTAAGGATGAATGTGAGGAGGACCGCTTTGCGCGCAGGTGCGCCACTCGCTTGTCTTCTGGCGGCGCTTGCGGCCGTGGCCCTGCCCGCCCGGCCCGCCGCAGCCGACGAGCCGCGGAAAGAGATCTCGGCGCTGACCGCCCGCATCGAGGCGCTCCCCGACCGCTCGCGCCTGCTGTTCGACCTTACCGGCCTGCCGCCGGTCACGGCGCGCCCCGTCGCAAACCCGCCGCGCATCATCGTCGATCTGCCGGAAGTGCTCTTTCGCATGGAGGCGAACGCCGGTCTGTCGACGGGCGACAAGCTCATAAAATCATACCGCTACGGATTATTCGCGCCGGGGCGTTCGCGGGTCGTGATCGATCTCGCAGGTCCGGCCAAAATTCTCAAGGCCGACAGCGAGGTGGCGCTGGGTGGGCCGCGGCTCGTGATCGAGCTCGCCCCCACCGGGGCGGCCCATTTCGCCGCGACGGTCGCCGAACAGGCGCGGCTTCAGCGCCCCCAACCGCCGGTGTTGCCGCCGCAGGCGCCCAAGCCGCCCACGGACAAGCCCATGGTCGTCGTCGACCCGGGCCACGGCGGGGTCGATATGGGCGCGACCGGCAAACACGGCGAGCTCGAAAAGGACGTCGTGCTCGAATTCGCGCGCGCGCTCCGGGACAAGATTGAAGCGACCGGCCATGCGCGCGTGCTCCTGACCCGCGACCACGATATGTTCCTTCCGCTGGCCGAGCGGGTGCGAATCGCGCGTGAAAACAACGCCTCTCTGTTCATTTCCATTCACGCGGACACGCTCTCTTCGTCACGCGTCGAGGGCGCGACCGTCTATACTGTCTCCGAACGCGCGTCTGACGCCGGCGCAGCCCGCACGGCGGAGAAGGAGAATCTCGCGGATCAATCCGCCGGGCTTGAAAGCAAGGCGGAAGCCGAGGAGGTCGGAGACATATTGTTCGAGCTCACGCGGCGCGAAACCCGTGCCTATAGCCGGCAGTTTTCGCATTCGCTGATCTCCTTCTGGAAGGAGGTCGGCGCGCTCAACAAAAATCCGCGCCGTTCCGCGGGCTTCGTCGTGCTCAAAGCCTTCGACGTGCCCTCCGTGCTGCTCGAACTCGGCTATCTCTCCAGCGAAAAGGACCTCGCCAGGCTCACCTCCCAGGAGTGGCGGGAGCGCGCGGCGCAGAAGTCCGCCGAAGCCGTAGACGCCTTCATCAGCGCCCGCAGCCGAGAAGCGCGGGCCCCCGCCGAGGCGCGCTCGAGCCCGGCGCGCCCACAATAAAACACAAAATAACGGCACATGACGATGGTCGCGACGCACGACCGCCCAGCGTCGCAGGCCGCCAAACCTAAGAGAAACGCAGACGCGGCTCACATGCGTGTCCGATAAGCGCTTCTTGCGTCGCTGCAATTTCGCGAACGGGCCGTTCGCAATCGAAACGCGCGGCGGACCGGCGCCGGGAATTCGCCAGTTGGTGAAGGATCGGAACGAGCTTTGTTAGAGAAGCAGACGCAAAAGGTGCGATCGCTCACTATATCTCAGCCGGTGAAACCGGCTGGCGCGCCGGTCGGGCTCCGATCCCGGCGTCGCGAGAAGAACCGAATTCAATATTGAACCACTGGTCGGCGCCCCGCGCCCGACGCTCGAAGGGTGATATTTCATGCGAATGCTCGCGAGGTTTTTGGGCTTCGTCTTCGCGACCGGGACGATCGTCTTCCTGATCGGGGCGATCGCCGTGGCCGGGCTGGTCTACTACTTCTCCAAGGATCTGCCCGACACGGCTCAGCTACATGATTACGAGCCGCCGGTCACGACGCGCCTGCACGCCGGCGACGGATCGATCCTCGCCGAATATTCGCATGAGCGCCGACTGTTCCTGCCGAGCTCCGCCATCCCGCAACTGGTGAAGCAGGCGTTCATCTCCGCCGAAGACAAGAACTTCTACAACCACATGGGCGTCGACCCGGAAGGGGTGATGCGCGCGCTCACCGTGCTCGCCCAGGGCGGCCGCCATATGCAGGGCGCCTCGACGATCACGCAGCAGGTCGCCAAGAACTTTCTCGTCGGCAACGAGCGCTCGATCGAACGCAAGGTCCGCGAAGCGCTCGTCGCCTTCCGAATCGAAGCCACCTATCCCAAGGACAAGATCCTCGAACTCTATCTGAACGAGATCTATCTCGGCCTTGGAAACTACGGCGTCGCGGCGGCGGCGCTCAACTATTTCAACAAGTCGGTCAACGAGCTGACGCTCGCTGAGGCGGCCTATCTCGCGGCGCTTCCCAAAGCGCCGAGCAATTATCATCCGTTTCAGAACCGCGAACGCGCCATCGAGCGCCGCAACTACGTCATCGATCGCCTGATCGCCGACGGCTATGTCACCGCTGAAGAAGGCGCAAAGGCGAAGGTCGAGCCGCTCGGCGTCAACCCGCGCGTTCTCTCCCCCAACACCTATGTCGCCGGCTATTTCGCCGAAGAGGTGCGTCGTCAGCTGCTGGAGCAATATAGCGAGAAGAAGCTCTACGAGGGCGGCCTCTCCGTTCGCACCACGCTCGACCCGAAGATGCAGGCCTGGACGCGAAAGGCCTTGGCCGACGGCCTCGTGCGTTTCGACGAAGCGCATGGCTTCCGCGGCGCAATGAACCACATCGACATCTCGTCGGATTGGGGCGCGACGCTCGCCACAATTCCCGCGCTCGGCGACGTTAGGCCCTGGCGCCTCGCCGTCGTGCTCGACGTCTCCGGCGAGGGCGCGCGCATCGGCCTTCAGCCGGGACGCGAGAAATCCGGCGACGTCGCGCGCGAACGCGAAACCGGGCTTCTTCCGCCCGACGGCATGCGCTGGACCGGACGGAATCCGCGAACGGCCCTGACCGCCGGCGACGTGATCTATGTCGAGCCGCTCGCGGGACGCGCCGGCCAATATCGCCTGCGGCAGATTCCGGATATCTCCGGCGCGATGGTGGCGATGGACCCGCATACCGGCCGCGTCTTCTCGATGGTCGGCGGCTTCTCCTTCGACCAGTCGGAATTCAACCGCGCGACACAGGCGTTGCGCCAGCCCGGCTCCGCCTTCAAACCCTTCGTCTATGCGACGGCGCTCGACAATGGCTACACGCCGTCTTCGTCGATCCTCGACGAGCCGATTTCGATCCAGCAGGCGGACGGCACCTATTGGACGCCGGAGAATTTCGAAGGCGGGCACGGCACCGGCGCGCATCCGCTGCGCTACGGGATCGAGCATTCGAAGAACATGATGACGGTGCGTCTGGCGAAGGACGTCGGCATGCCGCTGATCGCCGAATACGCCAAGCGCTTCGGCGTCTACGACGAGATGACGCCCTATCTCTCGATGGCGCTTGGCGCCGGCGAGACGACGCTGTTGCGCATGGTCACCGGCTATTCGATGCTGGCGAACGGCGGCAAACGCATCAAGCCGACGCTGATCGACCGCATTCAGGATCGCTGGGGCAAGACGCTCTACCGCCACGACGAACGCCAGTGCATCGGCTGCGACGCGGCGCGCTGGGAAAACCAGCTCGAACCCAAGCTCATCGACAAGCGCGAGCAGGTGCTCGACCCCCTCACCGCCTATCAGATCACCTCGATCATGGAAGGCGTGATTCAGCGCGGCACCGGCGTCTCGATCCGCGCGGTCGGCAAGCACCTCGCCGGCAAGACCGGCACCACCAATGACGCGAAGGATCTCTGGTTCGTCGGCTTCTCTCCCGATCTCGCGGTCGGCGTCTTCATCGGCTACGACCGGCCGCGCTCGCTCGGCAGCCACGCCCAGGCCGCGCAATTCGCGGCGCCTATCTTCCGCGACTTCATGACGGTCGCGCTGAAGGACAAGCCCGATACGCCGTTCCGCGTGCCGCCAGGAATCAAACTCATCTCCGTCGACGTCCACTCCGGTCTGCGCTCGTCGGGATCGGGCACGATCCTCGAAGCGTTCAAGCCGGGAACTGCGCCGCCCGATTCCTATTCCGGCGGCGGCGGCCCGCGGGCGCTGGATACGCCGCATGACGTCGACCAGCAGGTCGGCAGCGGGACCGGCGGGCTTTACTGATCACACGCGGCGGCCGGAGACCTTTGGTTTCGGCCGCCGAACTTTATATGCTCCAAGCCATGACCCTGAACGCCGATGTCCCCGCGCGGGTGACGCTTGAGTCCGCCGCCGGCGTCGCGACGCTCACGCTGAACAGCCCCGCCTTGCGCAACGCCCTGTCTCTGGCGATGATCGCGGCGCTCTCGGATCAGCTCGACGCGCTCGCCGGCCGCAACGACATTTACGCCGTGCTGCTGCAGGCGGAAGGCCCGGCCTTCTGCGCCGGCCACGACCTTAAGGAGCTGACGGCGCATCGCAACGATCCCGACCGCGGCCGCGCCTTCTTCGACGAGACGATGCGCGCCTGCTCGGCGCTGATGCAGAAAATCGTGAGATTGCCGCAGCCGGCGATCGCCGCCGTCGACGAAATGGCGACCGCCGCCGGCTGCCAGCTTGTCGCCAGCTGCGATCTCGCCGTCGCCGGGCCGCGGGCGCGCTTCTGCACGCCGGGCGTCGATATCGGCCTCTTCTGTTCGACGCCCGCTGTCGCGCTCTCGCGCAACGTGGCGCCCAAACATGCGATGGAAATGCTGCTGACGGGCGCTCCCATCGGCGCCGAAGAGGCGCTGCGCATCGGCCTCGTCAATCGCATTTCAGCCGAGGGCGCGCGGAGCGGGGCGCTGGCGCTGGCGCAACGCATCGCCAGAAAATCCCCACAGGCGATCCGCTTTGGCAAGCAGGCGTTCTACGCCCAGCGCGAGAAGCCGCTCGCCGAAGCCTACGACTTGGCCAGCGCCGTGATGGTGGACAACATGCTGGCCGAAGACGCCAAGGAAGGCGTGGCGGCGTTTCTGGAGAAGCGCGCGCCGACATGGGCGCGACAGTGAGCGCGCCGAAGCGGGACAGCAAAGCCTCAAATTGATCCGGCCGAGCGCATGATGATTGCTTGCGCGCCGTTCTCGCCTGCGCCGCACGACTGATGTTCTTTCGCTTGCTCTCAGCCAAGCGGACGAGGCGCCACAGGACATTTTTCGCATAATGATGTTATCGCGCGTCCGAGGCGCGCGCTTTTTTTCGAGGAGTCGAGGCATGTCCAGATTGCGCAATCGCGCCCTGCATCTCGCGCTGCTCTTTGCGCTCGCCATCGCCTTCATGCTCGCCGCCTTTCCGGCCCGCGCAGACTGACGATCGGATACGAAGCGCGTCCGTTGCGCATGCGAGACTGACGGCGCCGTCAAACGCCGCGATGTTTATAGAAACTCATTTTCTTATGGAGGTTGAAATGAATGCTTTGCGCCTTTCGTATGCGCTCGCCATCGCATGCTGCGCCGTTGCGCCGACGGCGCAAGCCGACTTCACCGTCTGCAATCGAACGCCCGATCAAGTCACCGTCGCCGCGGCCTGGGTCAGTCCACGCGGCGGATTCATTTCGGAGGGATGATGGAAGCTCCGCGCCTGCGGCGGCTGCGAACGAGTCGTGTTGCGCAGCGAGACGTCCGATCCGCACAATTATTTCTTCTATGCGCGTGGCGGCGGCAAGGAGTGGCGCGGCGATTCGCGTTTCTGCACGACCCAGGGGGCGTTCAAGATCGGCGGTGCGACGCGGTGTCTGCTTGGACGGCGCGGACAGATGAAGGATTTCGTCCATGTCACGAGCCAAAGCGGCAACCACACGCAGAGCCTCACCGGGCGCTCGCGAAGCGGCGCCGTATGCATCGATTAGGCGGCGCTATTCGCCGAGGTAGCGCAGCGCCGCGGCCGCCGCGAAAGGGCAGAGCGCGAGCGCGGCGAGCGTGATCGCGCAAAGAATCGTGAAGGGCGCCGAGAAGGGCACGGTTCCGCCGCTCGCGGCCTCTGCCGCCGAGACGCCGAAGATCAGCACCGGAATAGTCAGCGGCAGGACCAGCAACGCCATCAACAGGCCGCCGCGCCGAACGGTCACGGTCGCCGCCGCGCCGATGGCGCCGATCAGGGTGAGCGCCGGCGTGCCGACCAGGAGCGTCGCGACGACGCCCAACAGCGCCATGCGCTCCTGCTGCAGCATCAGGCCAAGAAACGGCGCGGCGAGAATGAGCGGCAGGCCGGTCGCCGCCCAATGTGCGGCGCATTTGACGAGCACCGCCAGTTCGAGCGGCGTCTCGGCGAGGTGAAACAGATCCAGCGAGCCGTCCTCGGCGTCGGCCTGAAACAGGCGGTCGAGACAGAGCAGCGTCGCGAGCAGCGCCGCGATCCAGAGGATCGCCGGCCCGATGCGGGCGAGAAGATTGGGGTCCGGCCCGACCGCGAAGGGAACGATCGCGACCAGCGTCAGGAAGAAGACGACGCCCATCGCGCCGGAGCCGCCGATACGGCGCGCCACCCGCCATTCGCGCAGGAACAGGGTTGTGAGCGGCGCGCTCATGAGGCTGCGCCAAGAGCGCCGCCAAGCGCGTCGCCAAGCGGGAGCGTCGACGCGTCGTCGAGCCCCAGCGGCTCATGCGTCGCGGCGACGATCAGGCCGCCATTCGCGCAATGCTCGCGCATGGCGGCGGCGAATTTCTCGCGCGAAGCACGATCGAGGGCGGTCAGCGGCTCGTCCAGCAGCCAGAGCGGCCGGAAGGCGACGAGAAGACGCGCCAGCGCCGCGCGCCGTTTCTGTCCCGCCGAGAGCGCGCCGAAGGGCGCGGCGGCGACATGGGCGAGACCGACGACCCCAAGCGCGGCGGCGACCGAGCGGCTGCGCCGGTCGGGCGCCTGCGCCAGATAGCGCGACCAGAATTCGAGGTTCTCCTCGACGCTCAGCGCAGCCTTCATGCCGTCGCTATGCGCGAGGTAATGCGCCTGCTGCGGCAGTTCGAGGTCGGGCGGTCCGCCGGCGAGCGCGACGGCGCCCGCCGCATGCGGCAGCAGCCCCGCCAGCGCCCGCAGCAGCGTCGACTTCCCGGCGCCGTTGGGGCCGGTCACGATCAGCGCCTGCCCGGACGACAGCGAAAAGCTCAAGCGATGCAGGACGGCGCGCCCCCCCCGCACGACGGCGAGATCGTCGACGCAAAGGCGCATTGCGCCGTCGACGGAGGGCTGAACGGGCTGGGCGGCATCGGGCGACATGCGCTCCGGGCATAAGGCTTTGCGACCGAATCCGCCAGACCGCGATCGCGGAACCCTTCCGACCGATTGCGGACGGCCTTGAAGTCGCGCGCGCCGCGCGCCTCCAGCCGTCGGCCCGCTGGCGCAGACGGGGCGGGAATGCTAAGCAGCCAGATCAATCTTGAGCGGTCGAGGGCTCAAGTTCTTCGCTAATCGCGCGCGGCGCGCCCGTTCTTCAGGGACTGCGGAATAAGTGACGAAGCACAAGAGCCTAGAGGATTATGCGGCAAGGCGGTTCCGTTTTGCCGGCAACGCCTTGCTTGAGTTCAGCGATCCGTTTTTCGCGCAGATCGACAAGCTGAAGGCCGAGTTCGAGGCGCAGGGCAAGCATTTCGTCAGCTTCGCCAATTACGACTATCTCGGCCTCGCGAATCATCCGCGGATTCGGGAGGAAGCGAAGCGCGAGGTCGACGGGCTCGGCGTCGGGGCCCTCGCCTCCCGGCTCGTCGGCGGCGAACGCACGACGCACAAGCCGTTCGAAGCGGAGATCGCCGAATTCCTCGGCATGGAGAGCGCGCTGACGCTCGTCTCCGGCTATCTCTCCAATGTGACGACGATCGCCTGGCTGATGAGCGGCAAGCGCGACGCGATCTTCATCGACGAGCTCGCGCATAACAGCATCGTCGCGGGCGCCGACGGCGCGCCGGCGCATGTCGTCAAGTTCCGCCACAACGACTTCGATCATCTCGAACATCTGCTCGCGCGCCATCGCGAGGAATATCGCAACGTTCTGATCGTGGTCGAAGGCGTCTACAGCATGGACGGCGACGTCGCCGACCTGCCGCGTCTCCTCGCGATCAAGGAAAAATACAAGATCTGGCTGCTCGTCGACGAGGCGCATTCGCTCGGCGTGCTCGGCGCGACCGGCCGAGGCCTCGCCGAACATCAGGGCGTCGATCCCGACCGGATCGACCTCATCATCGGCACCATGTCGAAGACTCTCGCCTCCTGCGGCGGCTACGTCTGCGCCAAGAAGCAGGTCATCGAGTGGCTGCGCTACACCCTGCCGGGCTTCGTCTATAGCGTCGGCCTCTCGCCCGTCATTCTCGCCGCCGCGCGCGCCGCGCTGCGGCTGATGCAGGAGGAGACCTGGCGCATCGCCAAACTCGCGAGCAACGCCGAACTCTTCCGCACGGTCGCGCATGAAGCGGGCTTCTCCACAGGACCGGCGATCGGCCGCGGCGTGGTGCCGATTCTATTCTCGAGCGACATCGAGACGATGTGGGCGTCGCAGCATCTGCTGGAGAACGGCTATTACGTGCCGCCGGTGGTGCGCATCGGCGTGCCGAAGGACGGGCCGCGGCTGCGCTTCTTCTTCTCGGCCAACCACAGCGAAGCGGAAATCCGCGGCGTGATCCAGACGCTGCGCGACATGCCGCCGGTGACGGAAGAGGCGCATCAGATCGTCGCCGCCGCGATGGCGGGCGGCTAAGCGTGCGATATCCCGCGTCACTTTGACGCTTTCGATTACGGCTCAACGGCCGCTAGGACTTGTCTCATGGCGCGGATCGAGATTCTTCCGGTCGTCGGCCTTTCGCGCTTTGCGACCTTCTGCAGGCTGCCGCGGCTGCTCTACGCCGGGGCGCCGGGCTTCGCGCCGCCGCTCGACATCGAGCGCTGGACCGTCTTCGCGCATAAGCTCAACCCGCATTACAAGCTTGTCGAGGAGCAGAAGTTTCTCGCCCGGCGCGACGGCCAGTGGGTCGGGCGCGTCATGGCGCAGATCTACAAGCCCGGCGTCACGCCGGTCGGCGCCTCCAATGCGCAATTCGGCGCGCTCGACGCCATTGACGACATCGAGGTCGTGCGCGCGCTGACGCAGGCCGCCGAAGACTGGCTGCGCGCCAAAGGCGCGGAGCGGATCAACGGGCCGTTCTCGCCGTCGGTCAACAAGGAGTGCGGACTTCTCGTCGACGGCTTCGACGCGACGCCGATGTTCTTCATGCCCTGGCATCCGCCCTATCTCTCGCGCCATCTCGAGGCGCTGGGCTATGAGAAGGCGCAGGACCTGCTGTCCTACCGTTTCGAGATTTCAAGCGATGAGATCGACAAGCCTGCGCGCATTTCGACGCGGCGCGAATGGCGCGATCGGCTGAAGCTCAGGCCATTGAATATGAAAGCCCTGAAACAGGGCGAAACCGCTTTGATGGCCGAGCTGTTCAACGACGGCTGGAGCGGCAATTGGGGTTTCGTGCCCTTCACCAAGGAAGAGTTCGATTCCGACGCCGACGCGCTGCAATATCTCGTGCCGGCGGATTTCGGCATCGTCGTCGAACTCGACGGCGTTCCGCAGTCGTTTGCGATCGCGCTTCCCAATCTCAATGAGATTCTCGCCGATCTCAACGGACGCCTGTTTCCCTTCGGCTGGGCGCGCGCGTTCGCACGGTTGCGTTCGCATCAGTTCCAGTCGGCGCGGCTGCTGCTGCTCGGCACGCGAAAGTCGCTGCAGAAAAGCGCCACCGGCGGCGCCATTCTGCTGTCGCTGATCGAAGAGATGCGGCGGCGCGGCGCGAAGATCCGCGTTCCGCATCTCGAAGCCGGCTGGGTGTTGGAGAGCAACGCCGACATGCGCCGGCCGATCGAAATGTTCGGCGGCAAGGTCGACAAGATTCATCGTATTTACGGAAAGCGCCTCACAGTCGGCGACGACGGCGAGGCCCTGCGTATGCGCGACGGCGTCAAGGCAACTCCGCTACAGGATGCAACGTCATGAACGGCATATCCGTCACCGCCAATGGCGCCGACCGCTCGCATGTCGAGCGCCGCAGGCTGATCCTTGAGAAATATCCGCAAGTGCGCGAACTCTTCGGCAAGGATCCCGTGACCTTCAAGATCACGGCGGCGATTTTCGCCGGTCAGCTTTTGATCGCGGCGGTCCTGGGCGCGCTGGGCCTCTCCTATTGGTGGCTGTCGCTGCTGATGGCGATCTGCGTCGGCGCCTTCGCCAATCACGCCAATTTCGTCATCATCCACGACGCGATTCACAATTGCGTCTTCGACAGCCCGCTCGCCAACAAATGGACCGCGATCCTCGCCGATCTGCCGAACGCCTTTCCGACGGCGATGGGCTTTCGCTGCTACCATATCAAGCATCACTCGCATCTCTCGGCGTACGACTACGACGCCGACATCCCAAGCCGCTGGGAAGTCGAATGGGTCGGCAACAGCGCCTGGCGCAAGGCCGTCTGGATTTTCTTCTTCCCGGTCATTCAGCTTGCGCGCCTGTCGCGCCTGAAAGGCACAGTGCCGATCTGGGGAACCTGGACCTACGTCAATATCGGCGTCATCGCCCTCTTCGATCTTTTCGTGCTGTGGGCTTTCGGGCCAAACGCCCTGCTCTATCTCTTCTTCTCCTTCTGGTTCTCCGTCGGCGGCTTGCATCCGTTGAGCGCGCGCTGGCTGCAGGAGCATTTCGCCTTCGGCCCCGACCAGGGAACCTTCGACTATTACGGCCCGCTGAACACGCTTGCGCTGAACATCGGCTATCACAATGAGCATCACGATTTTCACGAGATCCCGTGGAACCGGCTGCCCGAGCTGAAGGCGATGGCGCCGGAGTTCTATGACGACTTGCGCTGCCATCGCTCCTGGGTGGCGCTGCTCGTCACCTTCATCTTCGATCCGACCTATTCGCTCGGAACCAGATCTGAAAATGTGACGCAGGCCGCGCGCGGCGCGCACGCCATGTCGCCGGCGGAGTAGCCCATGTCGCAGGACGCAAGAACGGAAGCGCTCGACGCTTCGCCCCGCCTCTTCGAGAGCGACATTCTCGACAAGCTCTCGCGCGTGCATCATCTGACGCCGGTGATCGTCTACTGCCCGATCATTCTCGGCCTCCTGATCTATTCCCTCACGCTCAACAGTCCGGCGCTGGTCGCGCTTGGCCTCGTCGTCGGCTATCTTGGCTGGACGCTCACCGAATATTTCGGCCACCGCTATCTTTTTCACACGGTCTTTCCGCTGCCCTTCGGACTCGGGCCTCGGTTCCAGTTCCTCATCCACGGCGTGCATCACATCTATCCGAGCGACCCGCTGCGGCTCGTCATGCCGCCGCTGCTGTCGGGACCGATCATGCTGATCGCGCTCGTCTGCGCGCGGCTGATCTTCGGGCCGACCTTCGCCTGGCCGGCGCTGGCGGGCTTCATCGGCGGCTATGTGATCTATGACTGCGTGCATTACTGGACGCATCACGGCCAGCCGAAAACCGACTTCGGCCGGATGGTGAAGCGCCTGCACATGCTGCATCATTTCCGCGACGCCGAGAAAGGCTTCGGCGTGCACGCGATCTGGTGGGACTACGTGTTCGGCACGGCCTATCGGAAGGACGACACGCCCGGAACAAGGGCGGTGTGACGAAGAGACGCCAGCCGCGCCTCGCTATTCGGCCGCCCCTCGCGCTTCGAGACGCCTGCTTCGCAGGCTCCTCAGCATGAGGGGCTTTATTGCTCCGGCTGCTTAGGCCTCATCCTGAGGAGCGAGCGAAGCTCGCGTCTCGAAGGACGAGGCCGTCGTGCAGCGTCGTCAAACTCACCCCTGCCCCGTCCGCGTAAACCACTCGTCTTCGCTGATCACTTCGATCCCCAGCTCGGCGGCCTTCTTGAGCTTCGAGCCGGCGCCAGGGCCGGCGACCACGAGATCGGTCTTCTTCGACACCGACCCCGCGACATGCGCGCCGAAGCGCTCGGCCTGCGCCTTGGCTTCGTCGCGCGTCAGCCGTTCGAGCGATCCCGTGAACACCACCGTCTTGCCGGCGACAGGCGAGGTCGAGGCCACAGCCGGCATGGGCTCCAACGCGACCTGCTTCAAGAGCGCATCGATCTCGCGCTCATTGTGCGGCTCGGCGAAGAAATCATGCAGCGCTTCAGCGACAACGGGGCCGACGCCGTCGATCGAATCGATCCGGGCGCGCGCCTCGCTGCCGGAATCCGCCTCGCGCGCCGTCGCCCGTAGAGTCTCGAAATCGCCGAAATGGCGCGCCAGCCGCCGCGCATTGGTCTCGCCGACATGGCGCACGCCTAGCGCATAGATGAAGCGATTGATCGGAACTTTCCGGCGCGCCTCGATCGCCGCAAAGAGATTGCGCACGGAGGTTTCGCCAAAGCCCTCGCGGTTCTTGATCTTGGCGAGGCTCGCGCGGTCGCGCTCCTCTAGCGTGAAGATGTCGGAGGGCGTACGGATCAGCCCCTCCTGAAAGAAATATTCGATCTGCTTGTCGCCGAGCCCTTCGATGTCCAAGGCGTTGCGCGAGGCGAAATGTTTCAGTCGCTCGACCGCCTGCGCCGGACAGATGAGCGATCCCGTGCAGCGGCGCACGACATCGGCTTCGCCGGTCTTCTCGTCGATCTCGCGCAGCGCCGCCGAGCCGCAGCGCGGGCAGACATGCGGAAATTCGTAAGGCTTGGCGTCATGCGGCCGCTTCTCCTTTACGACTTCGACGATTTGCGGAATCACGTCGCCGGCGCGCTGCACGACGACCGTGTCGCCGATGCGGATGTCCTTGCGCGCGATCTCGTCTTCATTGTGCAGCGTCGCGTTCTGCACGACGACGCCGCCGACCGTGACGGGCTCGAGCCGTGCGACAGGCGTCAGCGCGCCCGTGCGCCCGACCTGAATCTCGATGTCGCGCAGAATCGTCGTGGCGCGCTCGGCTGGAAATTTGCGCGCGACGGCCCAGCGCGGCGCGCGCGAGACGAAACCGAGCCGCTCCTGCAGCGCGATGTCGTCCACCTTGTAGACGAGGCCGTCGATGTCATAGCCGAGCGTCGCGCGCTGCGCTTCGATCGCGCGGTAATGCGCCAGCATGTCGTCCGTGCTGGCGCAGAGCGTCGTCAGCGGATTGACCGGCAGGCCGTAACGGCGCATCGCGTCGAGCGCGCCCATTTGCGTCTTCGCCGGAAGCGCGGACGCCTCGCCCCAGGCATAGGCGAAGAAATGCAGCGGCCGTTCGGCGGTGATGTTCGGATCGAGCTGCCGCAGCGAACCGGCGGCGGCGTTGCGCGGATTGGCGAACGGCGTCTTGCCGGACGCTTCTTGCCGCGCGTTCAACGCCGCGAAGTCCTTATGCGTCATGTAGACTTCGCCGCGCACCTCAAAGACGTCGGAATGATCCCCATGCAGCCGCTGCGGAATCTCGTCGACGGCGCGGACATTGGCGGTGACGTCCTCGCCCTCATAGCCGTCGCCGCGCGTCGCCGCCTGCACGAGACGGCCTTTCTCGTAGCGCAGCGAACAGGACAGGCCGTCGATCTTCGGCTCCGCCGTGAAGGCGATCTGGGTCGAATCGGCCAGACCGAGAAAGCGTCGCACGCGCGCGACGAATTCAAGCACCTCTTCGTCCGAGAACACGTTGCCGAGCGACAGCATCGGCACGGCGTGCTTCACCTTGGCGAATTTTTCCGACGGCCTGGCGCCGACTTTCTTCGTCAGCGACTCCGCCGTCACGAGCTGGGGGAAGGCCGTCTCCAGCTCCTCATAACGCCGGCGCAGCGCGTCATAGTCGGCGTCGGAGACCGTCGGCGCGTCGTCCTGATAATAGCGCCGGTCATGCGCCGCGATTTCTTCCTGCAACCGCGCATGTTCGGCGCGCGCTTCGGAAAGAGAAGGCCCGGAAGTGGACTTGGTCATATGTTGAACTGTCCGGTCGCTTGAGCGCGCCGCAGCGCGCGCGTCATTCCTTTAGAGCTTCGAGCGCCTGCTCCAGCCGATCGCCGCCCCAGAATAGTTCGTCTTTCGCAAAAAAGCTCGGCGCTCCAAACACGCCCCGGCGCTTCGCCTCATCGGTGCGCTCACGGAGCAAACGCTTGGCCGCATCGTCATTGGCGCGCCCAAATATCATTTCCTCGTCCAGCGAAAGGCTTCGCAAGATATCCTTAACGACGGAAGGTTCGGAGATCTCGAGGTCGGACGAAAAATTGGCGCGATAAACGGCGCGGACGAAGGCGGGAAGCTGCTCGGCGGCGTCCAGCGCCGTTGCGACGCGAGCGGCCAGAAGTCCGTTGCGCGGAAACACGCTTGGCTTGCGCCATGCGATGGCCTTGCGTCGGCACAAACGCTCCATGTCGCGCCACATGTAGGCGCCTTTTGCCGGATACAGATTGAATGGCGAATCCCGCCAGCCTTGGCCGGCGAAGATCGGCCCGAGAAGAAAGGGCCGCCAGATGATTTCGACGCCGGCCGCGTCGGCTTTGCTCTCGATCTCTTCGGCGGCGATATAGGAATATGTGCTCGCGAACTCGAACCAGAATTCGAGCGTCGGCGTCCTCACGACGCGACTAAGCCGCTTCCGGCGCGGCGCCGACGAGGCGGCGGGCGTCCCGGGCGCTGATCGGGCGCCCGAAGGCGTAGCCCTGCGCATAGCCGCAGCCGAGCTGATAGAGCTCGATCGCATCCTGCTCGGTCTCCGCGCCTTCGGCGATGACGTCCATGCCGAGGTCCTGCGCCAATGCGATGATCGAGCGCAAGATGACGGGCCGCGCGCCCTTGCCCGACTGTTTGATGAAGGAGCGATCGATCTTGATCGTGTCGAACGGGAAGCGCTGCAAATAGGCGAGCGACGAATAGCCCGTTCCGAAATCGTCGAGCGCAAGCCCCGCGCCGAGCTCCTTGATGCGCAACAGCATCTGCGCGGCATATTCGGGATTTTCCATCACCAGCCGTTCGGTCAGTTCGAGTTTGAGGCTGCCCTTGGCAATGTCGTTGCGCATCAGCACGCTTTTGACGTCGCGCAGAAGATCGTGGCGCAGCAGCTGGCGGGACGAGATGTTGACCGAAGCGAAGATCGGCGGATCGACGGCGAGCGCGCGCTGCCAGGCCGCGAGTTCGCGCGCCGTGCGCTCCAGCGCGAGAAGTCCGAGGTCGATGATCAGGCCGGTCTGCTCGGCGACCGATATGAATTCGGATGGCTCGAGCCGCCCGAGCCGCGGATGATCCCACCGCAGCACCGCCTCGAATCCGGCGATGGTGCGATCCTCCAGCCTGACGATCGGCTGGAAGAAGATTTTGATCTCGCTGCGCTCCAACGCCCGCCGCAGATCGGATTCGAGCGTCAGCCGGTCCGAGCGCTGCGCCCGCATCGCCGGGCGGAAGACTTCGATGCGGTTGCCGCCCGCGCGCTTGGCGTGGCGCATGGCGATTTCGGCGTCCTCCAGCATATCGCCGACGCCGGGATGCGTTTGCTGGTCGTAGAGCGCGATGCCGATCGAGGCGAACAGCGCGATCTCCTGATCGGTGAAGCGCACCGGAGTCGACAGCGAGCGGCGCACCGAATCGGCGACCGAGATCACGTGATCGGCGTGGGTCTCGGACGCCAGAATGATCGCGAAGGCGTCGCCGGAAAGCCGCGCCAGCGTGTCTTGCGGCTGCACGAGCCTGGTGAGGCGATGCGCCACCGTGAGCAGGATGCTGTCGCCCATGGCCATGCCGACCTGCTCATTGATCTGTTTGAAGCGGTCGAGGTCGACGACGAGCACCGTCGGGCGGACATCCTTCTCCATGCGCGCGAGAACAAGCGCCGCCTCCAGACGGTCGAAGAACAATTCCCGGTTCGGCAGCCCGGTGAGATTGTCGTGCACGGCGTCGTGCAGCAGCCGCTCCTGGGCGTTGCGTTCGTCCGTCACGTCATTGAGCGTTCCGACGACGCGGATGACCTCGCCGTCGGGACTGACCACCGGCCGCGCCCGCAGTCGGAAACAGAGATAATGGCCGTCCGCGGCGCGCAGCCGGAAGTCCTGGTTGATGCGCCCGCGCCGCTGCTCGAGGATGGCGTCGAGACAGGCGCGATAGCGGTCCTGTTCGAAGGGGTGCAGCAGATCGAGCCAGGAGGACGCGGCGCCCTCCAGCCCGCCGCGGTCGAGGCCGAGCGCCGCTTCCGCCTCCGGGCTGACATAGATGTGGTCCGAGGGCACGTCCCAGTCGAAGACGATCTCATTCGCGCCGGTGAGCGCCAGGGCCTTTCGCTCGACGTCGCTGATCGCGCCATGCGAGAGGCCGCCCGCGGCGAAAGCGTTCTGCATCACCGTAAAGCCGATCAGCATGACGATGAGCACAAGGCCGCCGACGAGCGCGGGGGCCACGAGGTCGTTGGTGATCCACCCAGCCACGGCAAATCCGGCGGTGGCCACCCAGACCGCGAGCAGAAACCACGTCGGGATCAGCATGATCGCCCGTTCGAAGCCATGCATCGCGAGATAGAGGATCAGCATGAAGCCGATGACGGCGATGGTGGCGAGCGAGATGCGCGCGACGCCGGCGGCGACCGGCGCGTCGAACACCGCAAGCCCAACGAGGTCCAGCAGGATGAACAGCCACAACGCCGCGACATGCCAGGCGCGGACATGCCAGCGATTGAGGTTCAGATAGGCGAAGAGGAAGACGACGAGCGTGGCCGACAGAACCGTTTCGGCGCCGGCGCGCCAGATCCGATTGGCGTTGGCGTCGAAGCCGAATATCTTGTCCCAGAAGCCGAAATCGATGCACACGTAAGCGAGCACCGCCCAGGCGAGCGCCGCCGCCGCCGGGAAAATGACCGCGCCCTTCACCACGAACACGATCGTCAAGAAGAGCGCGAGCAGGCCGGCGATGCCGATGACGATGCCCTTGTAGAGCGTCAGGCTCGTCACCTTGTCCTTATAGGCGGAGGGCTCCCACAGATAGAGCTGCGGCAGGTTCGGCGTGCGGAGCTCGGCGACATAGGTGACGGTCGACCCGGGATCGAGCGTCAGTCGGAACACGTCGGCGTCAGACGCGTCCTCAACCTCCGGCGGAAAACCCTGGCTCGCCGTGATCGCCGTGATGCGCGAGGAGCCGAGGTCGGGCCAAATGACGCCCGAGCCCTGCAATCGGTAGTGCGGCGCGACGATCAGCCGGTCGATCTGCTCATCGGTGTCATTGGTGAGCGCGAAAACGATCCAGTTCGGCCGGGCGCCGGCCTCCTTGGCGCCGACCTCGATACGCCGGACGATGCCGTCAGAGCCGGGCGCGGTCGAGACCTGCAGCCGGTCGCCCTCGGAGGAATGCTTCTCGATCACATTGGTCAGATCGATCGCCCGCGCGCCTTGCGGCACTCTGACGGACTCCATGGCGATTGCCTGAGCAGACGCGACGAACAAAAAGAGAGCGATCAGGTGTTTTTTCAGACGCACGAAATCTCTTCTCGATGCCGCAGGCTCGGAGAACGCGTCTCACGCGGCCAATGGCGCGCGCAAGCGCGTGGGCGGTCATGGCCAAACTCTGATGTCTAACTGGTAGAGGCTTCGCGCCCTGCCCGCAAGCCGATTCGCCAAGCTTTGCAATAACGGTATGATCCTTGCGTCCCTGCGCGTCTAGGCCGCGCTTGCGGACCGCCGACGGCGCCAATATACGCTGCATAAGGGCCACTGTCGCAATCTACAGGCGCTTGGCGGTTTTTTTGCGGTGGGCGAGCCGCGAAATTCTGGGAAAACGGGAACGGATTGGATGCGAAGCGCTCTCGGCGGACCGCGCCTCCTGTTGCGCCGACTCCGCGAAGTCAGCGCGGAGCCGATCAGCGCGCAGGCGCGGCTCGACAAGATCGTGGTGCAGATCGCCGCGAATATGGTCGCCGAGGTTTGTTCCGTTTATGTGCTGCGCGCCGACCAGCGGCTGGAGCTTTACGCAACCGAGGGCCTCAACCGCGAAGCCGTGCATTTGACCACCATGCACTCGGGCGAAGGGCTTGTCGGCCTGATCGTCAAGAGCGCCGAGCCGCTCGCCCTTTCTGAGGCGCATGAGCATCCCGCCTTCTCCTATCGGCCGGAGACGGGCGAAGAGGCCTATCACTCCTTTCTCGGCGTTCCGATCCTGCGCGGCGGCAACACGCTCGGCGTGCTCGTCGTGCAGAACAAGGTGCGCCGCGTCTATTCGGAAGAAGAGATCGAGGCGCTGCAGACGACGGCGATGCTGCTCGCCGAACTGATCGCTTCGGGCGAATTGCAGGCGATCGAAGATCCTCGCGATCTTGCGCTTTACCGTCCCGCGTCGCTGAGGGGCGCGCCGATGTCGGAAGGCGTCGGCCTCGGCCATGTGCTGCTGCACGAGCCGCGCGTCGTTATCAAGCAGCTCGTCGCCGAGGATATGCCCTCCGAACTGGCGCGGCTCGAACATGCGATCGACGCGATGCGCCAGTCGATCGACGAACTCGTCGCGCACAGCGACCGGATCGCCGCCGGCGAGCCGCGAGAAATCCTCGAAACCGTGCGCATGGTCGCCTATGACCGCGGCTGGGTGCGCCGGCTGCGCGAAGCGGTGATGACCGGCCTGACGGCGGAAGCGGCCGTGGAGCGCGTGCAGAACGACGCGCGCGCGCGCATGCAGCGTCAGACCGACCCCTATCTGCGCGACCGCCTGCATGATCTCGACGACATCGCCAACCGGCTGCTGCATCAGCTGACCGGCCAGAGCTACGTCGCCGATCGCGACAGCGTGCCGGAAAACGCCATCATCGTCGCCCGCACCATGGGGCCGGCGGCGCTGCTCGACTATGACCCCAAGCGGCTGCGCGGTCTGGTGCTGGAGGAAGGCGGGCCGACGAGCCACGTCGCCATCGTCGCGCGGGCGCTCGGCATCGCCACGGTGGGGCTCGTTCCCGGCCTAATCGACATCGTCGAAACCGGCGATCCGATCATCGTCGACGGCACGACGGGCGAAGTGCATGTCCGGCCGCAGCCGGATGTGCAGAGCGCCTATGCCGAGAAGGCGCGGCTGCGGGCCCGCCGCCAGGAGCAATACGCCAAGCTCCGCGACGTGGCGGCGGTTACCAAGGACGGCGTGGAAATCTCGCTGCATATGAACGCCGGCCTCGCGATCGACATGCCGCATCTGCGTGAGACCGGCGCGCAGTCGATCGGTCTGTTCCGCACCGAACTGCAATTCATGCTCGCGCCGCGCTTCCCGCGCATGGACGAACAATACCGCCTCTACAAAGCCGTGCTGGATGCGGCGCCGGACAAGCCGATCACCTTTCGCACGCTCGACATCGGCTCCGATAAGATCCTTCCCTATATGGCGAAGATCGACGAGGAGAACCCGGCGCTCGGCTGGCGCGCCATCCGTATCGGCCTCGACAGGCCGGGCCTGCTACGCATGCAGTTGCGCGCGATGTTGAAAGCGGGCGCCCATCGCGACCTGCGCATCATGTTCCCGATGATCGCCAACGTCGCCGAATTCGACGCGGCGAAGTCGATCGCGCTGCGCGAACTCGAACATATCAAACGTCACGGCCACCCGCCGCCGGCGCGCGTGGAGCTCGGCGCGATGGTGGAGGTGCCGTCGCTGCTGTGGGAAATCGACCTCATCGCCAAGCGCGCGGATTTTCTGTCGGTCGGATCGAACGATCTCGTGCAGTACATGTATGCGGCCGACCGCGACAACACGCGCGTGTCCAAGCGCTACGACAATCTCTCGCGGCCGGTTCTGCGCGCGCTGGAGCGCATCGTCTCGGCCGGGTCGCGGCACAATGCGCCGGTGACGCTCTGCGGCGAGATGGGCGGACGGCCGCTGGAGGCGATGGCGCTGCTCGCGATCGGCTACCGGTCGCTGTCGATGGCGGCCTCGGCCATCGGCCCGGTGAAGTCGATGATCCTCAACCTCAATCTCGAAGAGGCGCAGGTTTATCTCGCCTCGCTGCTCGCGTCCGACGACGGCGGCGCGTCCGTGCGCGAGCAATTGCGCGATTACGCGATCGCGCGCGGCGTGCCTTTGTAGCGCAGCCCCTGTCTTTCCATCGTCGCCGTCGCCATTCCGCAAGAAACCTCCCATGTTCGCTCAAGACAAGCTCGACCTCATTCTCCGCCGCTACGACGAGATCAGCGACAGGCTTGCCGTCGGCGCCGACGGACAGGCGTTCGTCGCGCTGTCGCGCGAACGCGCCGCCCTCGACGAGGTCGTGGACAGAATTCGCGCGTATCGCGCGGCGCAGAAGGAATCCGACGACCTTTCCGCCATGCTCGCCGACGCCGCGCTCGACGCCGACATGCGGGCGCTGGCCGAAAGCGAGACGGCGGCGGCGCACGAACGCCTCGAAGCGACGGAAAGCGCGCTGAGATTGGCGCTTCTCCCCAAAGACGAGGCCGATGAAAAGAGCGTGATCCTCGAAGTTCGCGCTGGCACCGGCGGCGACGAGGCGGCGCTCTTCGCCGGCGATCTGTTTCGCGCCTATCAGAAATATGCGGCGCTCAAAGGATGGCGCGTCGAAGTCATGTCTGAGAGCGAGGGCGCTCTCGGCGGGTTCAAGGAAATCGTCGCCGAGATCATCGGTCGCGGGGTCTACGGCCGCCTGAAGTTCGAGTCGGGCGTGCATCGCGTCCAGCGCGTGCCGGAAACGGAGACTCAGGGCCGCATCCACACATCGGCCGCGACGGTGGCTGTGCTTCCCCAGGCCGAAGAGGTCGACGTCGCCATCGACGACAAGGATTTGCAAATCGACACGATGCGCGCGCAAGGCGCCGGCGGACAGCACGTCAATAAAACGGAATCGGCGATCCGCATCACCCACATTCCGACAGGCATTGTCGTGATGATGCAGGAGGAGCGCTCCCAGCATCGCAACAGAGCCAAGGCGATGAACGTTCTCCGGTCGCGCCTCTACGACGCCGAGCGGCATCGGCTCGACAAGGAGCGATCGGACGATCGCAAGCAGCAAGTCGGCTCAGGGGACCGTTCGGAGCGAATCCGCACCTATAATTTTCCGCAGGGACGCGTCACCGACCATCGCATCAATCTCACCCTCTATAAGCTCGACCGGGTGATGGAAGGCGAATTGGATGAAGTCATCGACGCGCTGATCACCGATCATCAGCAAAAGCTGCTCGCGCAAAGCGAGGCGTAAGCGCGCCGCGATCGATTCCCCAAGCGCGGAGCGCGTGACAGATCGGGCGTGACGTTGCAACCGCGCGTCCTGTGCGCCGACACACGAACATCGTGCGGGAGGCTCTCTAGATTGCGTCTATTCGCAATAGGAATTTGCGAAGAGGAGCAAGGAGAGCGTCATGTCCAAGTCGAAGAAAATCATTTCCGCCACTCTCGCCGCCGCCGTTCTGGCCGGCACGGTCGCCAGCGCCACGCCGGCGTTGGCCTGGTCCAAATGGCATCATCATGGCTATGGCTGGGCGCCTTACGCCGTTGGCGGCGCTCTTGCGTTGGGCGCGGTGGCGGCGGCGGCCGCAAGCGGCCCGGACTGCGGTTATGTCCGCGAACCGATCTACAATCGCTACGGCTATGTGGTCGGCTATCGCACGACGCCCGCGTGCTGACGCTGCGCGATGCAAGAACTGCACGATGCAAGAGAAGCATGAAGAGGCCGGCCCGCGCCGGCCATCTTCATTGAGAGTCGGCGCCGCTTACCAGCCGTAATTGTAATCGAAATACTGGCCGATTTCGTTGTAGCGCTGCGGATCCTGCAGCGTGAAATCCTGCTGCTCGAGGAAGTAATTGTCGTTGGCGTAACGGTTCGGCTCCAGATTTCCCTTCGCCGCGGAAGGCCCGTCATCGTCCAGCCAATCCTTGTTGGTCATCAAATTATGCGGCAGGGGAATCGGAAAATCATCGCCAGGGGCCGCTGAGACCTGGCCCGTCGCGACGGGCGCCCGCTGTTTGGCCTTCGCCAGGGCGTCGCTTGAGGCAAGCGCGCACATCAACGCCAGGCCCAACGTCAGTTTCAATGAATTACGCATTTCGAACTCCGTTTCCGCATCAAGGCGCCACTCTAGCCGGATCGGCGGCTATTGCTAGTGCCGGAAGTGGCGCACGCCGGTGAAGACCATGGCGAGGCCCTGGGCGTCCGCCGCCGCGATGACGTCCTTATCGTTGATCGAGCCGCCCGGCTGGATGACCGCCGTGGCGCCTGCCTCCGCCGCGGCGAGCAAACCGTCGGCGAAAGGAAAAAAGGCGTCCGAGGCGACGACCGCGCCTGTCGCGAGACTTTCCGTCAGGCCTGCCGCGCGGGCGGCCTCCTGCGCCTTATGCGCGGCGATGCGCGAGGAGTCGACGCGCGACATCTGACCGGCGCCGATTCCCACCGTCGCCGAGTCTTTCGCATAAACGATCGCATTGGACTTGACGTGCTTCACCACGCGATAGGCGAAGGCGAGATCGGCAAGCTCCCGTTCCGTCGGTCTCCGCTGCGTCACGACCTGCAGCTCCATTTCATCGACGACGGCGTTGTCGCGCGATTGCGCGAGAAAGCCGCCGGACACCGTTCGACAGGTCAATCCCGGCGTGCGCGGATCCGGAACGCCGCCGGTCAACAACAGCCGCAAATTTTTCTTGGCGCCGATGATCGCGACCGACTCTTCGTCGGCGTCCGGCGCGATAATCACCTCGGTGAAGATCTTGACGATCTCGCGCGCCGCTTCGGCGTCGAGCGTGCGGTTGAGCGCGACGATGCCGCCGAAAGCGGAGACCGGATCGCAGCGCAGCGCCTTGGCGTAGGCCTCCGCCAGCGTTGCGCCTTCGGCCACGCCGCACGGATTGGCGTGTTTGACGATGACGACGGCCGCCGTTCGCGCCGGATCGAATTCCGCCACGCATTCGAAGGCCGCGTCCGTATCGTTGACGTTGTTGTAGGAGAGCTGCTTGCCCTGCAGCTGACGCGCGGAGGCGACGCCGGCCCGCTGATCTCCGGTGAGATAGAAACCTGCAGATTGATGCGGATTTTCGCCATAACGCATGGGCTCGGCGAGGCGTCCGCCAAAGGCGCGCAGCGGCGGCGAGGCTTCGCCGAACGCCTGCGCCAGCCAGTTGGAGATCGCCGCATCATATGCGGCCGTGCGCGCGAACGCCTTTTGCGCCAGCCGCCGGCGGGTCGCGAGCCGCGTGGCGCCTGTCGTCGCCTCGAGCTCCTCGATCAGCGCCTGGTAATCCTCGGGATCGACGACGACGGCGACGTCGTCGTGATTTTTCGACGCGGCGCGGATCATCGCCGGCCCGCCGATGTCGATATTTTCGACGCATTCTTCGAAGGGCGCGCCCTTCGCGAGCGTCGACTCGAAGGGATAGAGATTGACGACGAGCAGATCGATCGGCCGAATGTCATGCGCCAGCATCGCCGCTTCATGTTCGGGATTCTCGCGGATCGCCAGCAGGCCGCCATGCACTTTGGGATGCAGGGTCTTCAGCCTTCCGTCCATCATCTCTGGAAACTGCGTGAGATCGGCGACGTCGCGCACGGCGAGTCCCGCCTCAGCGAGCGCCTTGCGCGTGCCGCCGGTGGAGACAAGCTCCACACCATGCGTCGCCAGAACGCGCGCGAATTCGACAAGGCCGGATTTATCTGAAACGGAGATCAGCGCGCGCGTCACGCGGCGCAAATCGACGGGCATCGCATACTCCTAGATCGCGCCGCCGCTTATCATACCTCGCGGCCCGGAGAAACCTGCTCGTCCGCGCGCCGCCTAAAACTCCATGCGATCTCGACGCCAGCAACCGCCGTTCCGCGCAAAACGATTTGCGCGCACTTGCGCGCGCCGCCCGGCGCCGCGAAAAAAATGCTGTCTTCGATTTCGGGCGTCGGCCCGAGCGATTCGAAGATCAGAGTTGCGCCGTTGGCGAGCGTGAGTTCGACGGCGCCGTCGGCGCCCGCGGCGACGCGCACGCGCGGATGAATGTGAAAGCGCACGGCGAAATCGTGGGCTTCCGCGTGTCGTCCGGCGCCTTCCGCGGCGATGAGCCGGTCGACGCCCTGGAGCGCGCCGCCATCGGCGGCCAGCGTCAGTTCGCGCTCGTGGACGAGGCCGAAGTCGCGCGCATAGCCGTCATGCGACAAGACGAGCGTCGTCTCGCCATCGAGACGGCGGCGTTCGACGTCCGTATTGCGCGGACCCGCAAGAACGCGCCCGGCGCGCCGGCGCGCCGCGCTTTGCGGCGCGATTCGGGCGCTGGAGCGATCGTCAATCACCAGAGTCGAATGGGCGGCGGTGGCGCGCGCCAGTTCGCGCGCGTCCAGATGCGGCGCCGATGGCGCGCCGCAGTTGACGACGACGCGTTCGACGCCGAGCGAATATTCGAACGACAGACAGCCCGCATGCGCTGACAGCGAGAATTCGAAAGGCGGCGGCCCGCCGGCGTCCACGAGAACGACCGCGTCGCCCGCCTCCATGCGCTGATAGCCGGCGTATGGGGCGTTGACCGGCGGCGCGCCGCGCGTGTCCTCATGAGCGAGCGCGCTCGCCAGCCGATCGAGCGCCGTCGCGCCCATGCCGTTGAACAGCGCCAGCGAACCGTCGCCATGCTGCAGCATCCGCAGCATCGGCATCATGCGGTCGATGGCGCGCAGCACGGCGGGCGGCGTCTGCAGGCCGCGCGCAGCGATCACCTGCCGGAGCGGCAGCAGATCAAGCAGCAGGTCGACGGCCACCTGCGGGTTGCGGCTCACATGGCCGCCGTCGATGAGGATCTGGCGATCGAGTTCGGCGCTCAGCGCGCGCGACACATAAGGCGCGATTCTGCGGCCGGTGTCGGCGCAAACGGCGAATTCGGCGAGCGCGAGGACGCAGAAGGCGCGATCGGCACCGCGCGCGCCGTCGCCGGCGAGCGCCCGCCACAGCAGCCGCGCATTGCGCGCAAGCGCCAGCATGAAGGCGTCGTAGAAATCGGCTTCGGCGCCGTCGAGAAGCATCGGCGCCTGCGACAGAAAGGACAGGAGGCGCCGCGCGACGACCGCCGGCTCCATCGCCGGATCGTCCGCGGGCAGCTTCGGCGCGGAAAGAAAATCGGCGACGAGCGCCCGCGCCGTCGCCAGCGCCGCCTTCTTGTCCGAGGCCTGCATATGCCGCAGCCAGGAAAAGCCCGTGAGCGAACGCCGCCAGGCCTCCGACGGCGGCGTGACGAGGAACGGCGACACGTCCCGCGCCTGCACGGTCTTGCCTTCGAAGGAGAAATAACCGGCGTAGATTTGATCGGCGACGGTCGAGTCGGAGGTCCTGATTTCAGGCGGCGCGATGCGCAGCCGCTCCGGCGGCGCGATCGCCATCGACTTCATGAGGTGATAGGGCGCGGCGGCGCCCCGCGCGAAGGCGCCCGCCGCCCGCGCCGCCGAGACGCCGGCCAGCCGCACCCGATCCCGCAACATGATGGCGCTCAGTGGGCGTCCTCCGACAGCGGCTCTTGCGCGATCAATCGCCCGCCGGCTGCGCGCCAAGCGGCAATATCAAACCCCGCTCTCCACTTATAGTCCAAATTTCCATGACTTCCGAATGAGGTTACGCCGGCGCCGCGCGGCGCCATTGCGCGCGAAAGGGCGGAAATGGCAATGTCGCGCCTCTTTCCAAGGAGACTTCGCCAATGCCGCTGTACACGATCGACGGAATCGCGCCGCGCCTGCCGGCCCCAGGCCGGTTTTTCGTGGCTCCAGGCGCGCATGTCATCGGCCGCGTCGCGCTGGAGGAGGACGCCAACGTCTGGTTCGGCTGCGTCCTGCGCGGCGACAATGAGTGGATCACCGTCGGCGCGCGCACCAATATTCAGGAAAACAGCATTCTCCACACCGACATGGGCTTTCCGCTCGTCATCGGGCCCGACTGCACGATCGGCCATGGCGTCATTTTGCACAGCTGCGTGATCGGCGAGGCGACGCTGATCGGCATGGGCGCGACGATCCTCAACGGGGCGAAGATCGGCGCGAACTGCCTCGTCGGCGCCAATGCGCTGGTGACCGAAGGCAAGGAATTTCCTGATTACTCGCTGATCGTCGGCTCCCCCGCCAAGGCGATCCGCACGCTCGGCGAGGACGCCCGGATCCGCCATCTCGAGTCGGCGCAACATTATGTGGAAAACGGCCAACGCTATGCGAAGGGGCTGACGCCGATCGGGTGACCCGGTCTCACCGCGACACATAGAGGGGCGCGCTGGTCGGCGGGCCGATCGCCACCCAGGCGTTCTGATTCTGCTGCGACTGGCGCTTGACGAAGCGGTAAGGGGCGCGCGTCCAGGGCCGCATCTCATTGGAGAGATTGTCGAGGATGAATTCGCCGCGGTTGGTCTTGAGCGTCAGGACCGAATGGCCGTCGCCGTTCTTCTCCTTCACCACGGTGAGCAACAGCGCCTGACGCGGAAAGCCTTCCTCGATCAGCATGCGGCGCTTCAGCAGCGCGAAATCCTCGCAGTCGCCCCTGCCGTCGGTGGGATAATCCCACTGGTCGACAGAGCCCCAATGATCGGCGTCGGCGACGGGATCGATGTTCTCGTTCACCCAGGCGTTGATGCGGGCGATCTTGCGGAACACGGCGGCGGTCAGTTCAATGTCCTGCGGCGCGGTCTCGTCGTCCTGGCACTCGCCGCGGTAGCGCTGACAGAAATCCACCCAGCCGTAAGGCACGCTGGTTTCGTCGCCAAGCTTGGCGAAGGTCGCGGTTTCGGGTCCGGCGAAACTTCTGGTGTTGACCGCGACGAGCGCCGCGCCCGCCATCCCGAGAGCCACAATTGCCTTGCTAACGACGCCCAACATAACCCGCCTCCGTGACATGAGGCGAGGTTAGTTTTCTTGTTTTGCTGTCCTTAAAAGTATTTCTGTGGGATTTTACACGAAGCCGTTTAGATTTGCTCAGACGTCTGGTAAGTATAATTTTGTGTCGCCGAAATGCATAAAATGCGATGTAATCTAACATCTGATTGATATATAAAGATTTTTATCGCGCACGCGCCTCGCTTCCATCGTCGGCGTTCTGACCCAGCTTAAGCTTCCAGGCATGCTGGTTAAATTATGCGGGCCGGGGCGGTTAACGGGCCAGATCAGCGCGAAATTATTTTGGCGTCGGCGCGACGGCGCGCCTTCCTTGAAGCGCAAATTCGTCACAGAGGTTTCCGACCGGCGGCCCGAACGAGGCGAAGCGCCGCGCGCCCAAACCGGAGCCAGCACAGCCGGCGTCGCGCGACGCCGCCTCCGCGCAATGCGCAAGCGATTGATCCCGCGCCCAATCGCCTCCCACATGCGTCAGCGCGGCGCCGTTCATTACGGGCGCCCGCGGAGCGATCATGGTTCACATGTCGTTATCCGCGACGCCTATGGGCGGCGTTCATGTCAGCCGGCGGCTCCGCGCGCCGCCGAAGTCCCGCCATAATCCTCGCAGAAGCGACGGGCCGGCGTAAGGCGCTCTATCGATAGAGCCAGGCGTTGCGCGCCAGCATGCCGGGCCCGCCGAGCGCGCGGATCGCAAGATTGCGCGCGGCGGCCGGGAGTCCGCTCATGTGGAAATAGCCTCCCTGACGTCGCGAGGCCCGCACGACAGACTCGGCGCGCGCAAGCCTTGCCGCCTCATAGGCGGCAAAGGCGGTCTCGACGGTCGCGCCCAGGCGCAGGAAGGCCTCCCCCAAAGCGTCCGCGTCTTCGATCGCCTGCGCCGCGCCCTGCGCCAGAAAGGGAACCATCGGATGCGCGGCGTCGCCAAGGAGCGTGACGGGTCCGTGCGCCCACTGTTTCAGCGCCGGTCGCGCGAACAACGGCCAATGCCGCCAGGCGGCGCCCGCCTCGATCAACGCGCGCAGGTCGGCGGCGGTGCGACGCGGCGCGAACCGGCGCGCGAGCTCCGCGCCGGCCAGCGATAGGCTCGCATGGGCGTCCTCGGCCTCCGGCGGCTCCTCGATGATGACGACGGCGTTGATCATTGAGCCGTCGCGCAGCGGATAATGCACGACATGGGCGCCCGGCAGCAGCCAGAGATTGGATTCGCGCGCGCGCAGCGTCGCCGGAACGCTGTCCGCGGGAAGCGTCGCGCGCCAGGCGACGCAGCCGGAATAGGCGGGCGCGTCGCGCTCGGAAGGCAGAAGATGGCCGCGCACGCTCGACCGCAGGCCATCCGCGCCGATGAGGCCCGCGGCCTCGATCTCCTCGACGCCGTCCTGCGTATGGACGCGCATGCGGACGCCGCGCGCGCTCGCGTCGAAATCGCCGACGCGGGCGCCAGCGCGGACATGAGTCTGCGGATTGTCCTGGACCGCCTGCAGCAGCGCGCCCTGCAGATCCGCCCGGTGGAACAGCCGGAATGGCGCGCCCCATCGGGTCCTGGCGTCGGAAAGGTCGAGCCGCGCCAGCACGGCGCCGTCCCTCCCACGGCGGATATTGATGGCCTCCGGCTCCAGCGCCGCGGCGGCGAGCGTCGGCTCAAGCCCGAGCTTGGCGAGAATTCGGCCGGCGTTCGGCGCGATCTGCAGTCCGGCGCCGACCTCCTCGATCCGGGCGGCCCGCTCCAAGACCAGCGCGCGCTTGCCGGCGCGCGCCAGCGACAGGGCCGCGGCGAGGCCGCCAACGCCTGCGCCGGCGATGACGATCGGCGCGCTCACCCCTCAGCGACGGTCAGGCGGCGGCGTCTTCGGAGACGCGATAGACGCATTCGGCCGGGTCGGCGCCGCCGCGCAGGGCCGGATCGTAGACGTAATGCGTCGAGCAATAGGGGCAGACCGCCTCATTCGACGCGCCCATGTCGATATAGACATGCGGATGGTCGAAGGGCGGGAGCGCGCCGATGCACATGAATTCCTTCGCCCCGATCCTGATCTGCGCGACGCCGGGCTGATTGTGGAAATGGGGCGTGTGATGCTGGGCCATGGTCCGCTCTTCAGGTAGCGCCGCGCGCGCGGCTCGGAATTGCTCCGCTCCCTATATTGCAGCGCGGGCAATTTAGATAGGGGCGACGCGCGCGCCAAGGCTGTGCCTTCCACCCGACAAGCCTCAGCGCCGCTTCAGTTTCGCCGATCCGGTGGAAATGTCTCGCGTCAGCCGTCGTCACGCGGCCGCGTGACGCCGAGCGCGTCGAGCCGCGCCCGTTCCTCCGCCGTCAGCTCCGCCGGCCGCGCGGCGACGACCCCGCGCCGCCGCCGGGCCGCCATCCAGACGGCGCCGGCGCCGGCGAGCAGCGCGAGCAGCGGCGCGCTCCACAGCAGCAGCGTGCCAGGCTTCATCGGCGGGCGCAGCAGCACGAAATCGCCGTAGCGGGAATGAACGTATTCGCGCACCTCGGCGTCGCTCAGGCCTTCCTTGAGCTTCTCGCGCACGAGGACGCGCAGATCCTTGGCGAGCGAAGCGTCGGAATCGTCGATCGACTGGTTCTGGCAGACGAGGCAGCGCAGCTCCATGGTGATCGCCCGCGCGCGGGCTTCGAGCGCCGGATCGGCGAGCATTTCGCCGGGCGTGACGGCGTGAGCCAGCAGCGGGAAGAGGAGGATCACAATTAACACCCCCACCCCAGCCCTCCCCCGCTTCGCGGGAGAGGGAGCGAGATTCGGCGATCCCTCAGAGCCACACAAACGCCGATCATCAGGGTCCCCTCTCCCGCGCAAGCGGGGGAGGGACAGGGAGGGGGCTCCGACGCTCATTCCGCCGGCTCCAGGGCTGGCGTGGGGGCGCGGCGGGCGACGCCGATGCGCAGCCGTCGGTCGGCGAGCGACAGCGCGCCGCCGAAGGCCATGACCAGCGCGCCGATCCAGATCAGCGTCACCAGCGGCTTCCAGTACAGCCGCGCGTCGATCGTGCCGTCCTCATGCGACTCGCCGATCGCCGCATAGACCTGACCGAGACCGAGCGTGACGATCCCAGCCTCGGAGCGCGACATGCGCCGCGCCTGATAGAAGCGCTTCGCCGGCTCGATCGTCGCCAGCGTCGCGCCGTCCTTGCGCACCGCCATCACGGCGAAGACTTCCGAATAATTCGGCCCCTGGCGCGGCGACACGGCTTCGATGCCGATCTGATAGGGGCCTACGTCGTAGAAGCTCAAGGGCTTCATCGCCACGATGCTTTCGACGCCCCAGCCGGTGGCGGCGAGGCCAAGCAACGTCAGCCCCATGCCGGCGTGGGCGATCGAGGTTCCGAAGGCGGAGAGCGGCAGCCCAGCCAGTCGTTTCAAGCTCGGACGCCCCGAGCGCCCCCGCGCGCGCAGAACCAGATCGCTCAGGCCGCCGACCACGAGATAGATCGCAATTCCGGCCGCAACGACCGAAAGGACTGGCGCTCCATACCAGACGCCAAAGACCGCCGCCGCCAGAACGCCGATGACAAAGGCGACGCGCAGCCGCTGCAGAGCGGCGACGAGATCGCCGCGTTTCCAGGAGAGCATCTGGCCGATCGGCATCAGCAGGGCGAGCGGCAGCGCGATCGGGATCAGCACGGTGTTGAAGAAGGGCGCGCCGACCGAAATTTTCTCGCCGGTGATCGCTTCGAGCGCCAGCGGATAGAGCGTGCCGACGACGACCGTGGCGCAGCAGGCCGACAGCAGCAGATTGTTGAGAACGAGCGCGCCTTCGCGCGAGATCGGCGCAAACAGGCCGCCGACGGGCAGCGCGCCGGCCCGCAGCGCGAACAGCGCCAGCGCGCCGCCGATGAAGAAGACGAGAATGGCGAGGATGAACACGCCGCGGTCGGGATCGCTCGCGAAGGCGTGCACTGACGTCAGCACCCCGGAACGCACCAGGAAGGTGCCGAGCAGAGAGAGCGAGAAGGCGAGGATGGAGAGAAAGATGGTCCAGACCTTGAGCGCCTCGCGCTTCTCCATCACCGCGGCGCTGTGCAGCAGCGCCGTCCCGGCGATCCAGGGCATCAGCGACGCGTTCTCAACCGGGTCCCAGAACCAGAAGCCGCCCCAGCCGAGCGTGTAATAGGCCCAGTACGATCCCATCGCGATGCCGAGCGTGAGCGCGATCCAGGCGAAGAGAGTCCATGGGCGAATGACTCGCGCCCAGGCGGCGTCGATGCGTCCGCCGATGAGCGCGGCGGCGGCGAAAGAGAACACGATCGAAAAGCCGACATAGCCGAGATAGAGCAGCGGCGGATGGATCGCGAGCCCGGGGTCCTGCAGGATCGGATTGAGGTCGCGGCCTTCCCACGGCGCCGGCGCAATGCGCGCGAAGGGATTCGAGGTCAGCAGAATGAAGAGAAGAAAGGCCGCGCCGAGCAGACCCTGGATGGCCAGCGCGTCAGAGCGCAGCCTGTCCGACATGGCGTTCGAGAAGATCGCGATCAGCGCGCCGCAGAGCGAAAGCACGAGCACCCACAGCAGCATCGAGCCTTCGTGATTCCCCCATACGCCGGAAATTTTATAGATGAAGGGCTTCAGCGAATGGGAGTTCTCGATGACGTTGACGAGCGAGAAGTCGGAAACGACATGGGCGTAAGTCAGCGCGCCGTAGGAGAGCGCGACGAACAGGAACTGCGTGATCGCCGCCGGCCGCGCGACGCGCATCAGCGCCGCGTCATTCAGCCGGGCGCCGATGAAGGGAATGACGAATTGCGCCAGCGCCAGCGCCAGCGCAAGAACGAGCGCGTAATGTCCGGTTTCAACGATCATGCAGACCTTCCGAGAGCTGCAAGAAGACGCGCAAATCCCTCCCCTTGACGGGGAGGGTCGGGCCGCGAAGCGGTTCGGGGTGGGGCGATCTCATCGATGCGCTGCAACGTCGCCCCCCACCCGGTCGCAAGGGGGAGGTATGAACTCGACGACGGCGCATCACTTCTTCTCTCCCTGCCAGACGCCCTGCTTCTTCAAGGCGTCGGCGACGTCGCGCGGCATGTAGCGTTCGTCGTGCTTGGCGAGCACGCTGTCGGCGCGAAAATCCCCCGAAGGCTGCAGCACGCCATCGACGACGACGCCCTGCCCCTCGCGGAACAGATCCGGCAGAAGTCCGGTATAGGACACCGCCAGGTCGCTCGTCTTGTCGGTGACCGTGAAGTTCACGTCGCGGCCGTTTCTAACGACCGTGCCCTCCTTCACCAGTCCGCCGATGCGCAGCCGCGCCCCGGACGCGACCTGCTTTTTCGCGAGCTCCGACGGCGTGTAAAAGAACACGATATTGTCGCGCAGCGCGAACAGCATAAGCCCGGCGGCGAGGCCGAGTACCGTCATCGCTCCGGCGATCAAAGTCAGCCGCTTTCCCTTGCGCGTCATCTTGCTTCAAATTGCTCCCATGCGGCCGAACCCGGCCGCTCTCGCGAAGAGGCGAACGCCGTTCTAGCCTCCGATCTTCAGCTCCTTCGCCAGCGCATCGATGCGCGCCACGTCGTCGCGCTTGCTGGCGAGCGCCTTGCGCGCGTCGGTCACGGCCTTCTTCGCCTTGTCGTTTTCGGCAAGGACGCTGTATGCGCGAATGAGCTTCAGCCATCCTTCGACATCGTCGCCCTTGGTTTCAAGCCGCGACGCCAATCGATCCACCATGCTGCGGATCATCGCTTGGCGCTGATCCGCGGGCATCGCCGCAATCGCCTTGCCTTGCTCACTCGACGGGCCGCTCGCGGCGGCCGGCGCGCTCGCGTCGCCACGCAGAATGGCGAGCTGCGCGTTGACAGCCTTCAGATAGGCGGCGTCGGCTGGCGCGTCAGCGGCCATCTTCGAAAAGATTTCGATCGCCTTTTCCTTTTCGCCGGCCTGCGCGGCGGCGACGCCGACATAATATTGCGCCTCGGGCGCAGAGGGATCGAGCGCCAGCGCCGCCTCGAAATCCTTCTTGGCGTCCGGCGTCACAACGCCTTGCGCGACGACGACGCGCGCTTCCCCAAGCGCCGCGTGTCTTGCCGCGGTTGCGCCCAAAAGCCGCAGCGCTTCGGAATAGGCGTGGACGGCGTCTTCGCCGCGCCCGGTGCGCAGCAAATAGGGCGCGATAACCTCAAAGCCGCGGCCGTCTTCGGGATGCTCGCGCAAATGCTGCTCGATGCGCGCGACGGCGCCGGCGAGATCATGGCGGTCCGGCGAGGATTCGAGGCGCGCGGTCAACGGCATGTCGGGCATGTCAGAATGGCCAAGCCGGGCGTAGAGCGTCAGAGAGATGGCCGGGATAGCGACGATCGCCGCGAGCGCCGCCGCGAGCGCGACTTTGCGCGAGGAGACGCCCCTGCCCTTTGGCGCGGCTTCGGCGCGCAACAGTCGGCGGGCCGCCTCGGTCTTGGCGGCTTCGGCGTCGGCGGCGTCGAGTCGCCCTTCCGCGCGTTCGCGCTCAATTTCGACGATCTGCTCCTCGAAGAAGGCGACATCGGCGGCGCTGTCATTCTCCGCCGGCCCGCGCATGGCGAGCGGCGCCAGCACCGTCATGACCGCGGCGCCGGTCAGCAAGGCGAAGATAAGCCAGATCATGGCCCGCTCTTTAAGGCTTCGCGCTCCCTATTGGAAGGGCGGCCATTGCCCCTCCCCGTCCGGCCATCGATATTGGCGCCGGGGGAGACTCAGTGATCACGCGGCTCGCAATTTCCGGCTATCGATCCATTCGCGATCTGGTCCTTGCGCCGGGACCGCTTACCATCGTGACTGGCGCCAACGGCGCCGGCAAGTCGAGCCTTTATCGCGCGCTCGGCCTTCTTGCCGATGTTGCGCAGGGGCGCATCATCCAGTCGCTCGCCCGAGAAGGCGGGCTGAATTCGACGCTCTGGGCCGGACCAGAGAAATTTTCCCGCGCGATGATCGCCGGCGAAACGCCAGTCGAGCCGTTGGCGCGCCAGTCGCAGAAGGCGCTGAAGCTCGGGTTCGCCTCCGAGGCTTATGGTTATGCGATCGACCTCGGCCCAGCTTCGAACGCCACGAAAGCCTTTCCGCTCGATCCGCAGATCAAGCTCGAAGCGCAATGGACCGGAGAGCATCTCGGACGCGCCGATCTTTTCGCCGAACGAAGGGGGCCGAGCGTGCGCATTCGCGGGAAAAGCGGCGAATGGCGGCAGGCTGCGGCTTCGCTCGCCGGCGTCGACAGCATGATGACGCATTGCGCCGATTTGCGTGACGCCTACGATCTTGCGATTTTGCGTGAAACGGTGCGGCGCTGGCGCTTTTACGACAATCTGCGCGCCGATCGCGATGCGCCCGCGCGACGGCCGCAGATCGGCACCTTCACCCCCGCGCTCGCTGACGACGGCGCAGACCTCGCGGGGGCGCTCGCGACAATTCAGGACGTCGGCGACGCGGACGGTCTGAAGCAGACGATCGATGACGCATTTCCATCCAGCACAATCGATATTTCGATGTCCGACGGTTACATGGAGACGCTGATGCGCCAGCACGGGTTGCTGCGGCCGTTACGCGCTACGGAGCTCTCGGAGGGCACCTTGCGCTATCTGCTGCTCGTCGCCGCGCTTTTGACGCCGCGTCCGCCGCCGCTGATGGTGTTCAATGAACCTGAATCGAGCCTCCATCCCAATCTCATAGGCGCGCTGGCGCGACTGATGCGCAAGGCCTCGAACGAAACGCAGATTGTCGTCGTGTCGCACTCGGCCAAACTGGTTTCGGAACTGAGAAACGACGAACGTTGCGTGGAAATAGCGCTGGAAAAGCGTCTGGGCGAGACGCTCGCGCCCGATCATGAATCTCCGAAATGGCGCTGGCCGTCGCGGTAAGGCGACTGATCACGGCGCCCTGCGCGAGCGAATTTCGGGGAGCCAGCGGCGGCGCTATGACTCCCCGAACACCCGCGCAAAAATCGTATCCACATGCTTGAAGTGATAGGAGAGGTCGAAGAGCTCATCCAGCTCGGCCGGCGACAGTTTTGCGCTCACATCCTTATCCTGCCCGAGCAAGGCACGAAAATCCCCTTCGCCGCGCCAGACCGGCATGGCGTTACGCTGCACCATGGCGTAGGCGTTTTCGCGCGAGACGCCTTTCTGCGTGAGCGCCAGAAGCACGCGCTGCGAATGAATGAGGCCGCCGAGCTTCTCCAGATTCTTGCGCATATTTTCCGGATAGACGACGAGATTTTCGATCACGCCGGTGAGTCGCGCGAGCGCGAAGTCCAGAGTCACCGTCGCATCGGGCCCGATCATGCGCTCGACGGAAGAATGCGAAATATCGCGCTCGTGCCAGAGCGCGACATTTTCCATGGCCGGAATCGCCATGGCGCGCACGAGCCGCGCAAGACCCGTCAGATTTTCGGTCAGCACCGGATTGCGCTTGTGCGGCATGGCCGACGAGCCCTTCTGGCCGGCGGAAAAATATTCTTCCGCCTCGAGCACCTCGGTGCGCTGAAGATGCCGGATTTCGATGCCGAGCCGTTCGACCGACGACGCCACGACCGCGAGCGTCGCGAAAAAAGCCGCGTGACGGTCGCGCGGAATCACCTGCGTCGAGATCGGCTCGGGCGTGAGCCCCATCTTATGCGCGACATAATCTTCGACGCGCGGATCGATGTTGGCGAAGGTGCCGACCGCGCCCGAAATGGCGCAGGTTGAAATTTCCCTGCGCGCCTCGACGAGGCGTTCGCGCGCGCGCGTAAATTCGGCGTAGGCCTGAGCCAGTTTCAGTCCGAAGGTCGTCGGCTCGGCGTGAATGCCATGCGAACGTCCAATGGTCGGCGTGTATTTGTGCTCATGGGCGCGTTTTTTGAGCGCGGCGAGCAGCGCGTCGACGTCAGCGATCAGGAGATCCGCGGCGCGCGACAACTGCACCGCGAGACAGGTGTCGAGCACGTCCGAAGAGGTCATGCCCTGATGCACGAAGCGCGACTCGGCGCCGATGAATTCGGCGAGGTGGGTCAAAAAGGCGATCACGTCATGCTTCGTGACGCGTTCGATCTCGTCGATCCGAGCGACGTCGAACGTGACAAAATCCGCCTTGTCCCAGATCGCCTTGGCGCTCTCGCGGGGAATGACGCCGATCTCGGCAAGCGCGTCGCAGGCGTAGGCCTCGATCTCGAACCAGATGCGAAACCGCGTCTGCGGCTCCCAAATGATTGTCATCTCGGGGCGGGAATAGCGGGGGATCATCAGGCGGCTCTGAACTTTCCGGAAAGAAAGAGGCGCCTAGCACGCGTGTTGCATCAGAGTCCATATATGAGGCGGTCTATCTGGGGGATTGATGAAGTCTACCGATGTCGTCGTTCTTGGCGCTGGCATTGTCGGGGTCAGCGCCGCGCTGCATCTGCAGGCGCGCGGTCGCGACGTCGCGCTCATCGATCGCGCCGGCGCCGCGGGACAGGAGACGAGCTTCGGCAACGCCGGCCTGATCGAACGCTCTTCGCTCATCCCCTATCTTTTTCCGCGGGATCCGGCCAAGCTCATCAAATATGCGCTGAACCTGCTGCCGGAGGCGCATTATCATTTTTCGGCGCTGCCCATGGTCGGACCGTGGCTCCTGCGCTATTGGCGCGAGAGCGCGCCGGAGCGCGTGCAGCGGAGCATCGACGCGCGTCGCCCGCTGATCGAAAACAGCCTCAGCGAACATGAGGCGCTGATTCAGCAGGCGGGCGCCGGCGAACTTCTGCGCAGAAACGGCTGGATCAAGCTGTTTCGCAGCGACGAGACTCTCGCGGCCGGATGCGCCGAGGCGGAGCGTCTGCGCGCCTACGGCCTGCACATCGACTCGCTCGATTCGGCCGGAGTCGCGGCGCTGGAACCGGATTTCGCGCCGATCGCAGGCGGCGTCCATTACCGCGATACGGCGTCGATCCACGACCCCGCCGCTCTGTCGAAAGCCTACGCCGATCTATTCGTTTCGCGCGGCGGCCAATTTCTCACAGGGGACGCGCGCAGCCTCACGCAGGAAGCGGACGGGCGCTGGCGCGTCGTTGCGGCCGACGGGCCCATCGTCGCCGGGGCGGCGGTGGTGGCGCTCGGCCCCTGGTCGGACCTGGTCTACGGACCGCTCGGCGACCGCATTCCGCTCGGCTGGAAGCGCGGCTACCACATGCATTACGCGGCAAAGGACGGCGCACGGCTCAATCATACGATCCTCGACGCCGACGTCGGCTATCTCCTGGCGCCGATGCGCCGCGGCGTCAGACTGACGAGCGGCGCCGAATTCGCCCGCCGCGACGCGCCGCCAACCCCGACGCAGATCGAAATTTGCGAGCCGACCGCGCGCCGATTGTTTCCGCTCGGCGAACGGCTCGACCCCCAGCCCTGGCGCGGCGCCCGGCCGTGCCTGCCGGACATGCTGCCGATCGTGGGCCCCGCGCCGAATCATCCGGGGCTTTGGTTCGACTTCGGCCATGCGCATCACGGGTTGACGCTCGGACCGGTGACGGGCCGGCTGCTGGCCGAGATGATGACCGGCGAGACGCCCTTCATCGATCCGACGCCCTATCGAGCCGATCGATTCTGATCGCGCGCGTTCAACTGATAGGAATTTCGCGAAGCTATTCGGCGCCGACGAGTCTCAGAGCGGGATCCAGCACGCGCACGACGCGCGCGAGATCATGCCCGCGCCGAAGCACAAGTCCGGTCGTCGCGATAACGGAATAGGCGCCCTGCCGGCGCGCCAGCGCGGGGTTCTTCTCGATTCGATACAGCGGCGCCTCGCTGGCGCGCCGAAAAATCGAGAACACGGCCTTGGCCGGCGTGAAGTCGATCGCATAGTCGCGCCACTCGCCCTGCGCGACTTTGGCTCCGTAGAGATTGAAGATGACGTTGAGTTCTGGTCGGCTGAATGAAACCGCCGCGCCGCGCTTCTCGCCCCGAGCGCCTTGCGCCGCGTCCGGCGAGGCCCCGTTCACGACGACAAGCGCGGGTCGAACCCGGCTGGGCTCCGTCGTCTCCGACTCCGCCATGCGTCTCTCCTCGATTTCGCCTGAACATGTTGGCCCGCAGGGTTGCGAGGGGCAAGACTTAATGACGCGTTTACGACGAGAATCTTTTCGGCAGGGCAATCAGATAAGATTTGGCTTGTAATAATCATACTTTCGCCGACATGGCGCCCCTTGTCAGACAAACGCGACGCCCAACATGAAGTTCATTGCCTCGACAGCTCGGGGCCGCGTGTTGTCGGTGTCGTCAGCCCCCCAGCCCCCCGCACGCGCGCGGGTACGAGACAGAGAGGTCGTGGCGATGGTCGGGCCGGCCGGGAGTTTCGCTCCCGCGCCGGCTCGGCTAAGGTTGGCCAA
>NZ_JBFWNB010000029.1:0-40167 GCF_050251305.1 Methylocystis sp.
TAGCTCGACCCGTCAAACGGTCCGCGGTTTCCCGATCCGTCCCTCGCCGCTGACGAGAGGGCGGCAACCCTCTCCCAGCGGTTCCTTCTCACCGAAGCGGCGCGGAAAGTCATAAGACAAGCAGGTTCCGAAACTTGGGCCCCTCTTTCAAGAAAGAGGGGCCTTGCAATAAGCGAGGCTCTGGCGAACGCAAACGATGGATCATCGCTAATTGGCGTCGCGCGAACTCTTGAGCTCTCGCTGGACCCGTTCGCCGGCGAAATCCTTCACAAGCACATGAGGCCGCACAAGGCAGGCCCACGCGGCGCAACCGATCGCAGCCGAGGATTGCCGCCCTTCGGGGCTCGCCCAGCGCCACGCAACCGTCAAGGTTTTCACCGTCTGGCCGGATATATTTCTGGCGACTCCTGCCCGCAGCGAAAAATCGCCATGAACGCCGGGATAAACTTTCATTGCGCGCTTCACGCCACGATCATCCCAGCATGAACCGCGAAATCCCTCTAGACGGGGCGCCGTGGCGGCGTCTACTCATGTCGACATAACCGATTTCGTTGTTTGACCATTAGGGATGCTTAATGTCGTTCCCCAACACGGTCGTCACGCTGTTTCGACACCTCAAATTCGACCACCATGTTTATCGGGATCACCACGCTGATCTCAACGGGCTGTCCGCCGCGCAGCTTTACAGACATTTCCTTCTCTATGGATGGCGAGAAAACCGCATTTTCAATACTGCGCAGGCGCTCCGAACTCTGGCCGAGCGTCACGGACCGCTGCCGGATGATTTTTCCGGGTCCGGCTACATCGCCGCCAATCCCGATCTTGCGCATTTATTTGAGCAGGAGTCGGAGTTCGAACTGCACTACCTTCAATTTGGCCGCGCGGAAGGCCGCGGTTATGTCGACGCCGAGGGGACGTTCCGCTGCGAGGACAGCGAACGCAAACCCTTCCTCCAAACCCATGAGCTGGTCAAACCGGACGGCATCGTTCCGGCGCGACGTCCGATCAATGAATACGACTTTGCGCTGGCCGCGCCATTCGGCTTCACGCCTGCCCAGCGCGAGCGGAACATCGCCGTCGTCATCCACTGCTTCTATCCTGAGGTCCTGCCGCTCCTGCTCGAAAAGCTGCACCTGCTGCCGTGCGACGCCGATCTGTTTCTCTCGACCAACACGCAGGAAAAAAAGGCGGCGATCGAAAACATCTGCGCGCATTGGCGCGGCGGCGTCGAGGTGCGCATTTTCCCCAATCGCGGCCGGGACGTTGCGCCGAAAATTTTTGGCTTCGCGGATGTCTATGCGCGCTACGACATCTTTCTTCACCTGCACACGAAAAAGTCTCCGCACGGCGGCGACGTCCTGGCGAGCTGGCGCGATTACCTTATCGACACGCTGATCGGTTCACGCGACATCATTTCGTCCATCCTGTCGCTGTTCGACGATCCAAAGACGGGCGTGGTTTTCCCGCAGCACATGTTTGAGATCAGGGGCGGTTTGAACTGGGGGTATAATTACGATATCGCGCGCGCGCTGTTGAAGAAGGTCGGGATCGCGCTGAATAAGAATCTGCCGCTTGAATTCCCTTCAGGCTCGATGTTCTGGGGAAGAAGCGCCGCTCTCCGGCCCCTGCTCGATCTCAATCTCAGCTTCGAAGATTTCCCGGTCGAAACCGGACAGATCGACGGCACGCTCGCGCATGCGATTGAGCGCACCATTCTCATGTTCGCGGAGTTGAGCGGACACGAATGGCTCAAGGTGGCGCGAAGGGATCTGTATCCGCTGCAGCATACACTCCTCGAGGTGACGTCGCCGGATGACATCCCGAAGGCGCGACTGAAGGTTTTTCGTCCATGCCTGTGCGGGGAGGACGCGTCTACGCGTCCGACGGCTCTCGCCATTCGCGAAACGCATCCGCTGCTGTCTTATCCGTCGCGCAATTCGCGGCCGCGCCTCAATCTGCTCGCGCCCTCGGTCCATCCGGGAAACATGTTCTTCGATCGGGCGCTCTCCGTCTTCTCCCGCATTGCAGACTCGCTGGGATCCGATTGCGATCGCCGGATCGTCGCGACCGACGCCAAGATCGAGGAAAATGTCCTCGCATCGCTGTCAGATTACGCGCGCGCTCCCTATGCGCCGACGTTCGACGAAACGCCTTGTTCGCTCGTCGACGCTCATGCGCGCGGCGACAGTCTCGGACAGCTCGATCTGCGTGAGAATGACATCTTCCTGGCGACGGACTGGCGGACCGCTGATTTCGCCGAGCGACTCGAGGCAGACCGCGCGAGGATATTCGGCAAGGGTCTGCCCGTTGTTTTCCTGATCCAGGACGATCAAGCCGATTTTTGCGGGTCGCGAAGCAGATCCGCGCCGTCGGCCGCGGCCTCCTCGACTGGCACGAGCGTCAGGGCGATCATCGATTCCGAAGAGCTCTATGCGACGATTCAGAACAAGCATCGGTTCAAGAGCGCATGCTGCATCCCCTACCGGCTCAATCACGATCTCGCCTCGAGATTAACGCCGCAACCGCGCCAGCGGATCATGCTGGTTTGCGCGCGCCCCAGCGTCGCGCGCGACGCCTTTGAAATGATTTGCGGCGCGCTTTCCCTGTGGCAGCAGCAGGATCCCGTGAGAGCGAGTCGCTGGCGAATCGTCTTTACAGGCGAACGTTTCAACCCCGAATGGGCTGAACCCGTTCAAAATTTCGAATTCGCCGGCGCGCTTTCTCGCGACGATTATGCAACGCTTCTCGGAGCCGCCTCGGTCGGCCTTTCCATCATGCTGACTCCGCATTCAACCTATGCGCTTTTCGAGATGATCGAGGCGGGCCTCGTCGCGATCATCAACGACGATGTCGAAACGATGCGGGTCAACCCCAACCCGAGCGTGAATTCACTTGCGCAGTTGAACTGCGGATCGCTGGCGCGCGCCATCGAAGACGCCGTCGCACGTGGAGAGCAGATGATTGGTCGCGTCACGCCGCGCGGCCGTGTCGCGCGGCTTGCGTTGCGGCGGGCGGCGACGTTCGACGCCGACGACATGGCCAGGCTGCTGCGCGAAGATCTCGCCGACGGAAAAAGGCTGACGCCGGCGCCAAAGCGATTTTGGCGTCGACCATATCGGCAAGCGCCGAACTGACGGCGTCGCGCAATGTTCGCCAAGCTGCGCCACGCCGCGACGATGCGCCGCAGGTCGTCGCAGAGCGACGACAGGTCGCCGCACAAACATTATTCATTGCGCCGCGACAAGGCGGCGGGACAGGGCGCTACTATTTCTTATCAAACAGCGCCAGCGCTTCCGGCGCGAGCAGGCCGCCGGTGATTTCGATGTCGGCGACAGGCGCGGCCTGCGCCACAGCTCTGCTCGTAATCATGATCTGGCCGATGCGCTTCTCGAGCTGCTCGATCGATGCGGCATAGACGACGCGCCCGATGCCGCACCAGACGATCGCGCCCATGCACATGGGACAAGGCTCGCCCGAGGTATAGAGCGTCGCGCCTTTGAGCGCCTTCGCCGGATTGTCGGCGACGAAGCGGCGGATCGCGACCATCTCGCCATGCGCGGTCGGATCATTGTTGGCGACGCCCAGATTGCGCCCGACCGACACGACCTTGCCGTCGCGCACGATCACGGCGCCGAAAGGAAAGTCGCCCTTCGCGGCTTCGGCGATGGCGAGCCGCATGAAGGTTTCGTCCTCCGGGCGGACGGCCGAGCGCCTCGCCCTGGCGTGCGCCGGCGCGGCGCCGATCGCGGAGGCGAGGCCGACGCTCATCGTCGCGAGCGCCCGGCGTCGATTGGGACGGTCGGCGCCGCCGCAGTCGCATGTCTTCAGGCTCATTTCCCGCTCCAGCACGCCCTTTCGGCCCGAACCTCAACTTGACATGTCGATCCGCACGATGCCACTCGCGGCGCGTAAACAATAAAAAGCGGGGCGGTTGCGCATGGCGAAGGCTTTCATTTTTCCAGGACAGGGATCTCAGGCGGTCGGCATGGGCAAGGCGTTGTTCGACGCCTTCGCGTCGGCCCGCGCGGTGTTCACCGAAATCGACGACGCATTGTCGCAGCCGCTCTCGAAATTGATGTTCGAAGGACCCGAAGCCGAACTGACGCTCACCGCCAACGCCCAGCCGGCGCTGATGGCGGTGTCGCTCGCCGCAATCCGTGCGCTGGAGGCGGAATGCGGCCTGGACCTCGCGCGCGACGCGGCCTTCGTCGCCGGCCATTCGCTCGGCGAATATTCGGCGCTTGCAAGCGCCGGCGCGCTGACGATTTCCGATACGGCGCGGCTTCTGCGCGTCCGCGGCGACGCCATGCAGAAGGCGGTTCCGGTGGGGAAAGGCGCCATGGCGGCGCTGCTCGGCGCCGATCTCGATCAGGCGCGCGCGATTGCGCAGGACGCGGCGACAGCTGACGGCGGCGTCTGCCAGGTCGCCAATGACAATGGCGGCGGACAGGTGGTGATCTCCGGCGCCAAGACGGCCGTCGAGAAGGCGATCGACGTCGCCAGGGAGAAGGGCATCAAGCGCGCTGTGCTGCTGCCGGTGTCGGCGCCCTTCCATTGCGCGCTGATGCAGCCCGCCGCCGACGCCATGCGCGAGGCGCTTGCGGGCGCCGCGATCAGCGCGCCGCGCGTTCCGGTCGTCGCCAATGTGACCGCCGAGCCGACCCAGGATCCGGAAGCGATTCGCCGCCTGCTCGTCGAACAGGTCACGGGCGCCGTGCGCTGGCGCGAATGCGTCGCCTATATGGCCGATCACGGCGTGACGAAATTCGTCGAATGCGGATCCGGCAAGGTCCTCGCGGGACTGTTGAAGCGCATCGCGCCACAGGCCGCAGGCATTTCGGTCGGCGCGCCGGCCGATTTCGACGCCTATCGCGCCTTCGCTTAGCGGTCCTCCTTCGACGCAAAAGAAAAGGCCCGGTCGCGAGGACCGGGCCCATTCTCTCGAACCGTAGGATCGATCTGTCGGATCAGTATTTGGCCAACACCGGCGCCGGAGAGCCGAAGTTGAAGTGGTAGTTGATGCCCGCGCGGATCGTGTGGAAGCGCGTGCGGTTGTTCACGTTGTTGAGGCCGAAGCCGGGGTTGAGCGCCCAGCCCCAGTTGTTGTTGTTTCCGGTGCCGCTGATCTGCGTATACAGATACTCGACCTTGGCGGACCAGTTCGGGAAGAACATCCACTCGGCGCCGCCGCCGGCGGTCCAGCCCGTCTGCACGGCGCTGTTCTGGTTCCACCAGCCGTTGCGCTGCACTTCGCCGTAAGCGAAGCCGCCCGTGCCGTAGACCAGCAGTTGCGGGCTCAGCAGGGTGATGCCGACGCGGCCGCGAACGGTGCCGAACCAGTTGAGGCGGGCCGAACCGGCGTTGCCGCCGAAGCCGCCCAGCCACAAGTTGTTGTTGCCGCCGCCGCCCGAGCCGATGCTCGTGCCCTGGAAGTCGGTCTCGGCGCCGATGACGAACATCGGCGTGACCTGGAAGTTGTAGCCGATCTGACCGCCGCCGACGACGCCGCCGCTGTTGCCATTGCCGTTGTTCCAGCCGGCGTTCCAGCCCTGGTTGGACGAGTTGGAGGCAAGGAAGCCGCCGCCGAGGTTAAGACCGGCGTAGAACCCGGTCCAGGTCATGATCGGCGGCGGGGGAATATAGGGCGGAGGCGCCTTATGGGAGGGTAGATCGGCGGCGCTCGCAGCGCCGGCGAAAAGCGCCGTCGCCAGAGCCAGGGCCGAGATCGCTGTCTTCATCTCTCTCTATCCTTCAGTTCGAGCCAACTTAAATTAATAGGTGCGCGTCAGTCCCGTGACTCTTTCGGACGTTCAAGGACGCTGACCCCCAAGCACGGCGGAGTGTGGTCAACTTTCTCGCGGGAAACAACAAACAGAAGGTAAAATCAGGCCCAAAAGACCCAAAAGATTTGTAGTGTTGCAGTTGGGTCACAATGACTTTTTGTGGTCTTTCCAATGGGAAAACTGGGCAAGTCGGTCTCGAATCCGTCGCTTGCGAAACGGAGCCGAACCAGCGCCCAATTTCTCCTAATTTCCGATCAGACGCCGCCGTCGTCCGCCGCCTCGGAGCCCCTCCTGTGACGTTGAACCGCGGCTGAAAAAAGGCCACTCCCGGGAACTGGGCTATAAGGCTCACGCCATCGGCACTGGGAGGAGACGGAAAATGTTCGATCTGAGCGGCAAGACTGCGCTGATTACGGGGGCCAGCGGCGGAATCGGGGCGGCGATCGCCCGCGTGCTTCATTCGGCCGGCGCCACCGTCGCGCTTTCCGGAACCCGGCGAGAGGCGCTTGATGCGCTTGCCGGCGAGCTGAACGGCCGCACCCATATTTTGCCCTGCAATCTTTCGCAAAAGGACGAGACCGAGAAGCTCGTGCCGGCGGCGGAGGCGGCGATGGGCGGACTGGACATTCTCGTCAACAACGCGGGCATCACCCGCGACATGCTGTTCATGCGGCTCAAGGACGAGGACTGGGACGCCGTCATCAACGTCAATCTGACCTCGGCCTTTCGCCTGTCGCGCGCGGCGTTGCGCGGGATGATGAAAAAGCGCTTCGGCCGCATCATCCAGATCACCTCGGTCGTCGGCGTGACCGGCAATCCCGGACAGGGCAATTACGCCGCCGCCAAGGCCGGCATGATCGGCATGTCCAAATCGCTCGCCGCCGAGGTCGCCTCGCGCGGCGTGACGGTCAATTGCGTCGCGCCGGGCTTCATCGAAAGCCCGATGACCGATGCGCTGAGCGACGCGCAGAAAGAGGCGATCCTGCGGATGGTCCCGACAGGCAGACTCGGGACGGGCGCCGACGTCGCCGCCGCCTGCGTTTACCTGGCGAGCGAGGAGGCGGCCTACGTCACCGGACAGACCTTGCATGTCAATGGCGGCATGGCGATGATTTGACGCTGGCGGAGCGTCGCGATTTGTCTTCGCGCGGGTCGCGCCTTCACGAAGACGCCGGCGATTTCAAGGGCGTCGAAAGCACAGACGATCAAGGCGCGTCAGACGAAAAGCCGCGGCTTCTCAGCGCGTTCCGGGACTGGAGCCCGGGCGCGCCGGCGGGCGGATGCATGGCGCTATGGCTGGACTTCAAGTTCAGCTAAAAAGCGATGACGAGGGGTGCGAATTTGCGCCGCGGCGGGCCTCTCGCCATGTCCAGGGAAGTATGCTACCAGACCTCGCCGCTGAGGGGCGGCGTCGCCGCGATTTCAACCCGGAAAGCAAGCCGCCAAGGCGTCTTGCGGCATCAGGGCGGTCGGCGAGCGATTGCAGGTTCAAGGGATGAAGGCGATCATGGAGCGCGCCGGACGGCTCGCTCCAGGTCGCCCTAAGGCGCGAGAAGGCGCCAAACGCAGACAGGGATCAAAGAAGATGAGCGATGTCGCCGAGCGCGTGAAAAAGATTGTTGTCGAGCATCTCGGCGTCGAAGCCGACAAGGTCGTCGACAAAGCGAATTTCATCGACGATCTGGGAGCCGATTCGCTCGATACCGTCGAATTGGTCATGGCGTTCGAGGAAGAATTCGGCGTCGAGATTCCGGACGACGCCGCCGAAACGATTCTCACAGTCGGCGACGCCGTGAAGTTCCTGGAAAAGGCGAAAGCCGCCTGACGAACTGAAGCTTTCAGCGGGCGGCGAATCCTCTCGTCAGGCTTCGCCGCCGTCGCCTTTTTCGACAACAATTAAAAGTTCGAGAGTAGAGCCATGCGCAGGGTGGTCGTCACCGGTCTTGGCGTCGTATCTCCTTTGGGCTGCGGCGTGGAGACGAATTGGCGCCGTCTCACGGCCGGAGAATGCGGCTTCAAACGCATCGACACATTCGAGGTCGCCGACCTCGCCTGTCAGATCGCCGCGGTCGTGCCGCGGGGCGACGGCAAGAACGGCACGTTCAATCCCGACGACTGGTTCGATCCGAAAGAACAGCGCAAGGTCGATGATTTCATCATCTACGGCGCGAGCGCGGCGACGCAGGCGCTAAAGGACGCCGGATGGGTCGCCGACACGCCTGAGAAGCAGGAATCGACCGGCGTGCTGATCGGCTCCGGCATCGGCGGACTCGGCGGCATTTACGAAACGTCGGTCACCCTGAGAGAAAAGGGGCCGCGCCGCGTGTCGCCATTCTTCGTCTCGGGCCGAATCATCAATCTCGCGGCAGGCTACGTCTCCATCATGCATGGCCTGAAAGGGCCGAATCACGCAGTGGTGACGGCCTGCGCCACCGGCACGCACGCCATCGGCGACGCCGGGCGCATCATCGCGATGGGCGACGCCGACGTGATGGTCGCAGGCGGCGCCGAATCGCCCGTCAATCGCATTGGCGTCGCCGGCTTCGCCGCCTGCCGCGCGCTGTCGACGGGTTTCAACGATCGTCCGGAAGCCGCCTCGCGCCCCTATGACAAGGATCGCGACGGCTTCGTGCTCGGCGAAGGCGCCGGCTGCGTCGTGCTCGAGGAATATGAGCACGCCAAGGCGCGCGGCGCGAAGATCTACGCCGAACTCATCGGCTACGGCATGTCGGGCGACGCCTATCACATCACCGCGCCGACGCCCGACGGCGACGGCGCCTATCGCTGCATGAAGGCGGCGCTGAAGCGCGCCGGCGTCTCCGTGACCGACATCGATTACGTGAACGCCCACGGCACGTCGACGCCGCTCGGCGACGAAATCGAACTCAAGGCCGTCGAACGCCTGCTCGGCAACATCGAACCGAAGCTCGCCATGTCGTCGACGAAGTCGGCGATCGGCCATCTGCTCGGCGCCGCCGGCGCCGTCGAGGCGATCTATTCGATTCTGGCGATGCAGGCCAATGTCGCGCCGCCGACGCGCAACCTGGACAATCCTTCGGTCGAAACGGCGATCGACCTCGTGCCGCACAAGGCGCGCGAGAAGGAGATCAATATTGCGCTGTCGAACTCTTTCGGCTTCGGCGGCACCAACGCGTCGCTCCTGTTTCGCCGCGCATCCTGAGCGGCGAGACGCTTTCAGCTGATCCCGGAAACGCGGCTTGCCGTCCGCCGAACCGCCTGCTGACGCGGCGCGTTCCTGAATTCGCCACATTGAGGCATAGTGTAAGCCCTCGGCGATAATCGGACTGCGCGAGTTCTTCGACTTCTTGATGGGCGTGTGGCGATGAGCGAAGCGGACGAAAAAGGCGCCCCCGAAAATCAAACGGACGGTGCGGCATCCCCGCCTCCGCCTGCGCGGGCCAGGGAGATGGTCCCAACGACATCCGCGGCGGAGTCTGAACCGTCGCGCGCGCCCGCTGCGCCTGCCGCCGCCATCGACAAGCCGGCGCCTGCGCCGTCCGTCGACTCTGTCGCCGCCGCGCCGCCGCCAACGCCCGTAAGCCTCCCGCCGAGCGCAGTGAAGGTCGAGCCGCCGAAAGCTCCCCCGCCGCCAGCGGCCGATATCGAGAAGCCGACGCCGACGCCCGTTGTCGCGCCGATTCCGGCGCCGCCGGCGCCCGCCGCTGCGCCGATCATACCGAAGTCGGACGCGCCCGTCCCGGACCTGCCGAAAGCGTCCCCGGCGCCCGCCGCCCAGACGGTCAGGCCTGCTCGTGCTCCTGCGCCAACGGCTGCGCCCATCGCCGCGCCGCCGCCAGCGCCCGCAAGCGCTCCGCCGATTCCCGCTCAGATCGAAACCTCGTCGGTCGAGCCGCCGAGAGCGCCTCCCGCCTCGGCGGCCGATATTTTGAAACCGACGCCAACGCCCGTCGTTGAGCCGGTCATCGCCCCGGCCCCACCGAGTCCCGCGCCCGCGCCCCTCATGCCGAAGCCGCCAGCGCCTGTTTCGGAGACGCCGAAGGCGCCGCCGCAACCCGCCGCCGAAGCGGTCCGGCCTGCTGTTCCTGCGCCAACGGCCGCGCCTATCGCGGCGCCGCCGCCAGCGCCCCCAAGCGCTGCGCCTGTCGCCGCCGGATTCCAAGCTCCGCCTGCGGAACCGCTCAGCGCGCCCCCGCGCCGGCCGGAACCCACGCCCACGCACTCGGCTCCCGTCACGCCGACTCCCGTCGCGGCGGCGCCTGAACGCCAGAGTCCGCCATCGCCGACGTCGACCGCATTGGGGGAGCCCACGCCAGCCGCGCCTGCAACCCCGCCGCCAAGCGCGCCACCAAGCGCAACGCCAAGCGCGACGCCAAGCGCGACGCCCTTGCCGAAGGCGACGCCAGCCGGCGCGCCGGCCTATCCGACGCTTGCGGCCGAGATCGCCAGGCGCGTCCCGCCGCCGGCCTCGGGGTCTCCAGCAATGGCGCCCATGCCGCGTCCGCCGCCGCCGCCCCCGTCCGCTCGGGCTGAAGCGCCATCGCTCGGACCGGCAGGCGCGCCATCGGCAGCCCAGCGCGAAGCCGCGCCGACAGGCGGCGGCCTCTTCCGGCGCCGCGCCACGGCGCAGAGCCCCAACCAGAGTCAGAGGCCGAAGGCCGCGCCCCCGCCGAAGAAAAAGCGGAAGCGCCGGGAAGGCACGCTTTCAATGGCGAGCGGATTTCTGAGCTTCGTGCTCGTGGCGCTTGTCGCCGGCGCGCTCGGCATGGTCGCCGCGACGCACAGGCTGAAGGAGCCGGGGCCGCTTGCAGCCGACAAGGTCGTGTATATCCCGCCGCGCAGCGACTTTCTCGAGATCGTCTCACAGCTCGAACGCGAAGGCGTCGTCTCCAGTTCGATGCTCATGCAGCTTGGGCTGGTTCTCGAGGGCAAGCTCGGCAAGCTGAAGCCCGGCGAATATAACTTCAAGAAAAACGCCAGCCTGCGCGACGTCATCGAACAGATCGCCGCCGGCCGTCAGATCCTGCACAGCGTAACAATTCCGGAAGGCCTGACCTCCGAACAGGTCGTGCAGAAGCTGAAAGAGGCTGACATGCTGGCCGGCGACATCGTCGATGCGCCGAAGGAAGGCGCGCTCCTGCCTGAGACCTACAAATTCACGCGCGGCTATCCGCGGGCGCGTCTCGTTGCAAAGATGCAGGAGGATCAGCGCAAGACGCTCGATGCGATCTGGGCGAAGCGCTCGCCGGAACTGCCGCTGCGCACGCCATACGAATTGGTGACGCTCGCGTCGATCGTCGAGAAGGAGACCGGAAAGGACGAGGAGCGGCCGCGCGTCGCCGCCGTCTTCGTCAACCGCCTGCGCAAGGGCATGCGCCTTCAGTCGGATCCGACGATCATTTACGGGCTTGTCGGCGGCAAGGCGACGCTCGGCCGGCCGATCACGCGCGCCGAGATCGAGAAATGGACGCCTTACAATACCTACGCGATCGACGGCCTGCCGCCGGGGCCGATCGCAAATCCGGGCCGCGCGGCGCTTGAGGCCGCCGCGCATCCGGCGCCGACGCGCGATCTCTATTTCGTCGCGGACGGCACCGGCGGGCACGTCTTCTCCGAATCCCTCGACCAGCATTCGCGCAACGTGCAGAACTGGCGCCGGATCGAGAAGGAAAAGAACGGAGAAACGATCGACCGCGCCACGCCCGGCGTTCCCGCCCCGGCCACGCCCAAACCGGACAAGCGCTCCTGGGCTCCGACCGGCCGTCTCGTCGCGCTCGCGGAGCGTCACGAGGACTATCCGCCGGGCCGGACAATGGCGGCGGATGACGGCGCGACCCATCGCCTCGGCAAATTCTCCTTTGCCGAATCCGACTTTTTCCTCGGCGGCCATGGCGACCGCACGCAGGCCTATGCGTCCGAATTCGGAGCTCTGAGGCCCGCGCGCCCCTTCTTCACCGAGGAAACCGCACAGCTTCGCGAAAAGGCGCTGTTCGATCCGACGCTCCTCGCCCGCCGGCCGCCGCCCCCCGACGTCGAGGAGGAAGAGGAGCGGCTCGGTCCCGATATGACGACGATTGTCCGCGGCGATCCCGAGGTTCAGCCCGATCCCGGCGCCGAAGCCGCCTATCCGGTCTCGCCGGCGCAGCTCGCGGACCAAAGGGCGCGCGCCGCGCGTCTCGGACTTGCGGTGAGCTCCAACGAGCTGCCGCGCGAAACGATGGGTCAGAGAATGGCGCAGGACCCGGCGCCGCCGCCGGAGGCGACGGCCTTGGCGGCGGCGGCCGGCCGGCCTTATCGGCCCCGCGCCTTCGACGCTTCGGAAGGCACGGCGCTGGACCCGCTGCGCGACAAGAGCTGGGATCTCACCTCGGCCAAGACCGTGCCCACGATGACCGATTTGCGGTAACGCCGACGCGGCGATAGTGAGGCGCAGCGCATGTCGGCCGCGCGCCGATCCGCCTTCTCGGAGTCGCCCCCGCAAATGAGCATTCACAGCATGACGGGATTCGCCCGGACCCAGGGCGCCGTCGCCGCCTTTCGCTATTCCTGGGAACTGAAGAGCGTCAACGCCAAGGGACTCGATCTGCGTTTGCGCGCGCCGCCGGATTTCGATTCGGTGGAGATCAAGGCGCGAGAAAAGATCGCGGCCCGGCTCGCGCGCGGAGCGGTGTTCGCCAATCTCGCCGCGAAAAGGGAAGACGAAAGTCAGAGCGCGCGGCTCAACCGCGCCGCGCTCGATGCGCTCGTCGTCGCGCTCTCCGAACGGCCGCCGCCGGCCAATATCGGGCCCGCCACGCTCGACGGTCTTCTTGCGGTGCGCGGCGTGGTCGACATCGTCGAGCCGGAGCTCTCAGAGGACGAGCGGAACGAGATTGACGCGCATATTCTCAAGTCGCTCGATGAAGCGCTCGACGCGCTGATCGCTTCGCGCAAGGCGGAAGGCGACGCGCTGACGGCGGTTCTTCGCAACCGGCTCGCGCGCATCTCCGCGCTCGCGGCGCAGGCCGACGCCGCGCCGGCGCGCCAGCCCGAGGCGATTCGCGCAAGGCTGCAGCAGCAGCTTGCGCGACTGTTCGAGAGCGCCGACTCCTTCGATCCGGTTCGACTGCATCAGGAAGCCGCTCTGCTTGCGGTTCGCACCGACATTCGCGAGGAGCTCGATCGGTTGAAGGCGCATGTCGACAGCGCATCCAAACTGCTCGCCGCCGGCGGGCCGATCGGCCGCCGCCTCGATTTTCTGGCGCAGGAGCTTGGCCGGGAGGCCAACACGCTCACCGCCAAATCGAACGACGCGGGACTCACCGCCATCGGGCTTGAACTGAAGATCGAGGTCGAGCAGCTGCGCGAGCAGGTTCAAAATATCGAGTGAATGACGCATGGCGCGTCGCAAGTGGACATGGCGGCCGCTACTCACTACTCACTAATCGCTTCCTCTCGCTCATAACGTCTCATGGCTTCGACCCTTTCCAGCCGCCGCGGCATTGTCCTCATTCTTTCCTCGCCGTCAGGCGCGGGCAAGACCACGTTGACGCGGATGCTGCTGCAGGATCGCGCGCTCGATCTGACTCTGTCGATCTCGGTGACGACGCGCGCGCGCCGCTCGAGCGAGGTCGACGGCATCCATTACAGCTTCATCTCCGAGCGCCGCTTCGCCGCGATGCGCGACGCCGGCGAATTGCTGGAATGGGCCGAAGTCCACGACAATTTCTACGGCACCCCGCGCGGACCCGTCGAAGACATCCTCGCGCAAGGCCGCGACTGCCTCTTCGACATCGACTATCAGGGCACGCGCCAGGTGCGCGAGAAGATGGGCGCCGACGCCGTCACCGTCTTCATCCTCCCACCGTCGATGGACGAGCTGCGCGCCCGGCTGGAGCGGCGCGCCGAAGATGCGCGCGACGCGATCGAGCGACGTCTCGAGAATGCGCGAAAGGAGATCGCGCGCTGGAAAGACTATGACTATGTGATCATCAACGACGATCTTCAGCGCGCCTTTGAGGATCTGATCGCGATCCTGCGCGCCGAGCGGCAACGGCGGCCGCGGCGCGACAGGGAAATCGAGCAATTCGTCGCGAAATTGCTGAGCGAATAGTCGCCGCGTCTTCGTTGCCCTCGATCATACTCATGCTACGCCGTCGTGTTGTGGAGCGATTCGCCCTATGAATTCTCTCGCTGCACGCACGACGCATACTTCCCTAAAGGGTATTCGCAGAGCTTAGACAGACTGCGTCGCGAAGGGTTCGTTTAAAACCAATTGCCGGTCAAAGACCGCGAAGCGTTTGCGGCACGATCTCTCGGAACTGCCTATCAAAGTCACGCTGACGTCCACTGCTCGGAAAGTAAACGGCCCGCCCACCGTTGAGCACATTGAACCCATCATCCTTCAATTTTGACTCCAGCAATTTGCACACGTTCGCCTTAATCAGGACCAGCGGAATTTCCCTCCACCGGGTATCCAGAACGCGCTTGAGGTCGCTACAAAGCTCGTCGTAATCGCGGATGATTACGAGATCGCGGTCAGCGTTGGCGAGCGCATTCACTGGCTCATAGGTCGCGTCGACCAGTATCCAACCCGAACTTTGAAATTCGCGTAGACCCTCGCACATCGTCTTGGGCTGAATGACAAGTTGCTTCATCAGCGCGCTGAACAGGGGCTCGGTCACCTTGCCGTCTGAATCATAGAAGTATTTGCCTGAGGCTGGAGGCGACTCGGCGACAATTGCAAGCGTGACGCGTGTGGGTTCAAACTTGCGCCGCAAAGAGAGATATTGTCCGCGCTGTTTTTGCGTCATCAGGAAAGACCTCGCTGGGAAATTTGCTTAGTTTAGCTGATGAATGCCGCCTTTAGTGGAACATGCGCCAGCATGGTGCTTCATCCCTCAATGCGCAACAATTCTCGCGCGAGCGCCACAAAGCCCGCGATATTGATTTCTTCCGCGCGCCTGGTTTCGTCTATTCCCGCCGCCGTCAGCAACACAGACGCGTCAACGCCGAGCGATTTCAGACTCTGCCGCAACATTTTGCGGCGTTGTCCGAAGGCCGCTTGCGTGACGCGCGACAGCGCGCGCGGATCGCACGCCAGCGGTTGGGGGTTGGGCGTCAGCTCGACGACCGACGACGTCACTTTCGGCGGCGGCGTGAATGCGGCGGGCGAAACGTCGAAGAGAATGCGCGCGTTCGTGCGCCATCCGCACAGCACGGCGAGACGGCCGTAGTCGGCGCGCTCTTTCGGCGTCGCAACGATGCGCAGCGCAACCTCTTTCTGAAACATCAACACATAGCGATCGAAGACGGAGGGCCAGGGCTCCGCCGCGATCCATTTCGTGAGCAGCGCCGTCGCGACATTGTAAGGAAGATTCGCGCAAATGCGCGCAGGACGACGATCGCCATTCCCGACGCGCGGAACGGGCGCATATGTCCCGACAAGCGCGGCGACGTCGATCTCCAGCGCATCGCCTTCGACGATCGACAGTCGTCCCGGATAATGCGCTGCGATGTCTTCGAGCGCCGCGACACAACGCGGATCGCGTTCGATCGCGATCACGCGCGCGCCCTGCGCGAGCAGCGCGCGCGTCAGGCCGCCAGGGCCGGGACCGATTTCGACGACGACCGTGTCGTCGAACGGCCCGGCGGCGCGGGCGATGCGCGCGGTGAGATTGAGGTCGAACAGAAAATTCTGTCCGAGCGATTTCTTTGCGTCGAGACCGTAGCGGGCGACGACGTCTCGCAGAGGCGGCAACGCGTCGGCCACTTACGTCATGCGTCCCGCAAGTTTGATCGCTTCGATCAGGCTCGTCGGATCGGCGACGCCTTTGCCGGCGATGTCGAACGCTGTTCCATGATCGGGCGACGTGCGCACGAAGGGAAGGCCGAGCGTGACATTGACCCCGCGCGCGAACGCGAGCGTCTTGATCGGAATCAGCGCCTGATCATGCGTGGGACAAAGCGCCGCGTCATAGTTCGCGCGCGCGGCGGCGTGGAACATCGTGTCGGCGGGAAACGGGCCGGACGCATGGACTCCGCGCGCGCGCAATTCGGCGATCGCCGGCGCGATGACGTCGATCTCCTCGCGACCGAGCGCGCCGTCTTCGCCGGCATGGGGATTGAGTCCGGAAAAGGCGAGGCGAGGCTTCGCAATCTGAAAGCGCGTCGTCAGGTCGTGCGCGACGATCTCGCCGGTCTCGACAATCAGTTCGCGCGTCAGGCGTTTGGGCGCATCGGCGAGCGGGATGTGAATGGTGATCGGAACCACCGCCAGCTCCTCCGACCACAACATCATCACTGCGCGATAATCGCCGCCGAAATGGCGCTGCGCGAGCTCGGCCAGAAATTCGGTGTGCCCCGGATGTTTGAAGCCGGCCTTATAGAGATTCGATTTCGCGATCGGATTGGTGACGACGGCGCGCGCTTCGCCCCGCACGACGCATTCCACGGCCTGTTCGATGGATCTCACCGTCGATGGCGCGTCCGCGGGATCTGGACTGCCGGCGACGACGCTGACGACGCGAACGCCGGCGTCGACCACAGGCAAGGCGCGAGGGAACACGTCGCAGGCCTGCGCCGGCGTCGTCGTTTCGATCTGCAGTTCGAGCGCGAGATTGGCCGCGACGCGGGCGACGAAGGCCGGCTCGCTGAGCAGAAAGAAGGGAGGCAGATCGCGCGCACGACGTTCGGCATAGGCCAGGAGCGCGAGTTCCGGCCCGACGCCCGCAGGGTCGCCCTGCGTCAACGCGATCGGCGCGGCGGCGTTCATATCGACGGCGCCCGCGACGACGCGCAGAGTTGGTTTTGACGCCGAGACGGAACAGGCATTGCGGGAAATTGGCGCAACGCAATCGCGAAATCAAATCAGATTCGGACCGGACACGCGCTCTGGCCAGAGCGCGCGCCGGGCGCTCCTTCAGTCAGACACCATGCCATGCGCGCCATAGTACCGTTGATCCGGCCAAGCGTAGGCTTTGTGGCGCGCCCTGGGGGCGCCGGCCCAGCCCCCGCCCTGGTCGGCCATCCCCGTCTCATGATCAGGCACCGAAGACTGATCCAGGGCAAGAAAGTCGTCCCGAGCGGCCGCGACGCCGATCGATGCGGACGCGATGAGGGACGCTGAGGCGACAAGGGTGAGGAAAAAGCGCTTCATGGCGAGCTCCGTCGGTCGAAGCTCATCCTTCGCCGCGCGGAAGCGGCGTTCGGGCCTTCGACACGAACTGTTATATAACTGTCATAAAAATGTGGTAGAGGCGCCGCCCGCGATCCTCATGGGTCCACGCAGGCGCAAAAAAATCCGGCCGCGGTTCGGCGCGCGCCGGATTTTTTCTTCCTGCTCAGTTTTCCTGCGACGCGCGCTAAGCCTTCGTCGTCTGGGCGTGCGGCACGCCTTCCTTGTCGAGCAAAGCGAGAAGCTCGCCGCTCTGGAACATTTCCTTGGTGATGTCGCAGCCGCCGATGAACTCGCTCTTCACGTAAAGCTGCGGGATCGTCGGCCAGTTCGAATAGGCCTTGATGCCTTCGCGGATCACGCCGTCGGCCAGCACATTGACGGCCTTGTAGGGCACGCCGAGGTGATTGAGGATTTGAACCACCTGCATGGAGAAGCCGCACTGCGGCGCCTGCGGCGTGCCCTTCATGAAGAGCACGACGTCGGAAGAATCGATTTCGCTCTTGATGCGCGTGTTTGTGTCTTCGGTGCTCACTTTGTCTCCTCGCAGTGGCTGGCCGGCGCGGCCGTCAGTCAAACATCATCCCCTGGCAGGCGCGCCTTGCGTCGACGTCATCGCCATATTTGTATAGCTGTCGCACATAATTGCAGCCCAAATAATACGCGTTGGCCCATTGCTGATACTGTACCCAGGCCGGCGGAGCCGGTGGGCAGCAGGGCGCATGCGAGGGCTGTGCAAAAGCGTTGCCACTTGAGAATGTGCAAAGGACCGCGAGAAGCGCGACCGCAATCGTCTTTGTCATGACCTGTCTCCGACTCTAGAGCGCGCCTTCGCCCGAGCGGAAGATCAGTCCAGCGCCATCCCGTGATGCCGGCGCCGGTCATGGTGGTAGTAGTAGTGCGTGCTGTCGCCGTAATGGCCGAGATGGGCGCAAGAGGGATGATTCCATCCGCTGCGTTCACAAGCGGCGTGGCTTGGATGACGGTGCGGCGCCACGTGACGCTTGTGATCCGCCAGGGCGGACTGACTCAGAACAATCGTTCCCAAAACAGCAGCAAACACCACGCGTTTAATCATCTGAAGCTCCCAGCTGAGCGAAGGCCTGTGTGTCACAGATATGTCACACGCGGCCCCGTTCAATGGGGCTTAAGCGCCTTCTGGCGGGCGAGTCGTCAGCTGCAGCGCGTGCAATTCGCCGCCGAGGCGATCGCCGAAGGCCGCGTTCACCAACTGGTGCTGCTTGACGCGGGTGAGCCCGCGGAAACTCTCGGAGACGACCGTCGCCGCCCAATGATCGTCGTCATTGACGAGCGCGGTCAGCTGCACCTGCGCGTCGGGGATGGCGGCCTTGATCAGACGCTCGATTTCAGTGGCTGGCATGGGCATTTTATGACACCTCTGTCGGGAAAGCGCCGGAAAACGCGTTATCGTCGCCGGACATGAAAGCCGGCAATGGCCTCTCGTGCGCGTTGCGCAACTCGGCGAGCAATATCGGCGCCTCTCCGGGCAGGATCAAGGCGTCGCCGCCCACGCGCCCGACCGCCCGGACAGGCGCGCCGACCGCGGCGCCCTCCCGGATGATCGTTTCGGCGGCGCCCGGCGGGACCGCCACGAGGTAGCGCGTCTGGTCCTCGCCGAACAGAACGGCGTGCGGGAGGCCCGACGGAAGGTCCGTGACGTCGGCGCCGATGTTCCCGGCAAGCGCCATTTCGGCGAGCGCGACGGCAAGGCCGCCGTCGGAGAGATCATGCGCGGCGCTGACGCGCCCGCAAAGGATCAGCTCTCGGACAAAGTCGCCGTTACGACGCTCGGCGGCGAGATCGACCGGCGGCGGCGCGCCGTCCGGGCGCCCGCAGAGATCATGCGCATAGGCGGATTGGCCGAGCCAGCCGGAGGTCTCGCCGACGAGCAGGATCGCGTCGCCTTCCCGCGCAAAGCCGGTCGGCGCCGCCTTGGCGACGTCGTCGATGACCCCCACGCCGCCGATCGCGGGAGTCGGCAGAATTCCGGCGCCCTGCGTCTCATTGTAAAGCGACACATTGCCGGAGACGATGGGGAAATCGAGCGCCCGCGCGGCGGCGCCGATCCCCTCCAGGCAGCCGACGAATTGGCCCATATATTCCGGCCGCTCGGGATTGCCGAAATTCAGATTGTCGGTGAGCGCCAAGGGCGTCGCGCCGCGCACGGTGATGTTGCGCCAGGCCTCGGCGACCGCCTGCTTGCCGCCTTCATACGGATCGGCGGCGCAATAGCGCGCGGTGACGTCGGTCGTCAGCGCGAGGCCCTTCGGCCCCTCCTTCACCCTGACCACGGCGGCGTCGCCGCCCGGCGGCCGCACGCTATTGCCGAGAATGAGGTGATCGTACTGCTCCCAAACCCAGCGCTTCGAGCAGAGATTCGGCGTCGCGAGGAGTCTCAGCAACGCCTCGCGATTCGAGATGGGCGCTTTGACCGACGCCGGATCGATCGCCGGCTCTTTCGGAGTCGGCGTCCAGGGCCGGTCGTACACCGGCGCTTCGTCGCCCAATTCCTTGATCGGCAGATCGGCCTTCACCTCGCCCTTGTGCTTGACGACAAAGCGCAGCGTGTCGGTGGTCTTGCCGACGATGGCGAAGTCGAGCCCCCATTTCCTGAAGATCGCCTCCGCCTGTTCTTCGAGTTCAGGCTTGAGGACCATGAGCATGCGCTCCTGGCTCTCGGAGAGCATCATCTCATAGGCGGTCATGCGCTCTTCGCGGCAGGGCACCGCGTCGAGATCGAGCTCGATGCCGAGATTGCCTTTGGCGCCCATCTCCACCGCCGAGGAGGTCAGCCCGGCCGCGCCCATGTCCTGAATGGCGATGACCGCGCCTGAGGCCATGAGTTCGAGACAGGCTTCGAGCAGCAGCTTCTCCGAGAAGGGATCGCCGACCTGCACGGTGGGCCGCTTTTCCTCAGCGTCCTCCTCAAAGGACGCCGACGCCATGGTGGCGCCATGTATGCCGTCGCGCCCGGTCTTGGAGCCGAGATAGACGATGGGATTTCCAACGCCCGCGGCAGCCGAGTAGAAAATCGAATCGGCGCGCGCGAGGCCCACCGCCATGGCGTTGACGAGAATATTGCCGTCGTAGGAGGCGTCGAATTCCGTCGAACCGCCGACGGTCGGCACACCGAAACTGTTGCCGTAGCCGCCGACGCCGGCGACGACCCCGGCGACGAGTCGCCGCGACTTGGGATGCGCCGGACGGCCGAAGCGCAGAAGGTTCAGGCAGGCGATCGGCCGCGCGCCCATGGTGAAGACGTCTCGCAGAATGCCGCCGACGCCCGTCGCCGCGCCTTGATAGGGTTCGATGAAGGACGGGTGGTTGTGGCTCTCCATCTTGAAGACGCAGGCGTCGCCGTCGCCAATGTCGATGACGCCGGCGTTTTCGCCAGGACCGCGAATCACCCATGGCGCCGTGGTCGGCAGTTTTCGCAAATGGATGCGCGACGACTTGTAGGAACAGTGCTCGTTCCACATCGCCGAGAAGATGCCGAGTTCGGTGAAGCTCGGCGCCCGGCCGATGAGCTTCAGGATGCGCGCGTATTCATCGGGCTTCAGGCCATGGGCGGCGGCCAGATCCGGCGTGACGGCGGGTTCGGTCGCGCTCACTTATCCTCGCATCCCGGTGAATTCTCCATCCGCTTCGGCAATCTTCGCCGCACTGCGGCGGTCGAAGGATTACTGCGCGCCGTGTGACGCGGCAAGCGGCACACAGCGACCGAAGCCGCGCTTGGCGCTCAGCGTGATGGCAGCGGCCGCAGCAAAGTCACGTCGGCTATCTCACATGACTATCAAGGGATTGTTGCCCGGGAGCCACAGCGGCCAAGAATGAGCACGCCACAGCCTAATTTTGCATCAGACGCAGTTGCATTACCAAAATTTTATAGCAACGTGACAGGGACTTCGGCGCCTTTGTCGTCGACCGTCCACCGCAGAATTTAATCCGGGGGTTCCGATGAAGAATTTTGTTCGCGGCGCGATTGCCGCGCTTGTGGTCGGGAGCGTTGGCGCCGCCTATGCCGCCGACCTGCCAATTTACAAGGCTCCGCCGCCGCCGCCAGTCGTCGACGACTATCAGCCGTTTCAGATCCGCCTGAAGATGGGCGCTGTCGTCCCGCTCGACGGAACGTCGACGATCTACGACGCGGGCGCCATCAATCCCGTGGTCGCAGGACTCGGCGGTCCGCTCTCCTTCGGCCTGGCGACTCTGCGCAGCGGCGGTTACGGCACGGTTGTTCCCGGCGCCACCACCAGCATCTCCTGGTCGGTCATTCCGATGGTCGACGCCACCTACTACCTCAACAAGAACTGGGCGATCGAAGCGATCTGCTGCATCACGCCGCATCACATCCAGGGCACCGGCGTTCTGGCTGGTTCGAGCCTCGCGAAGACTTGGGTCTTCCCGCCGTCTCTGCTGCTTCAGTATCATTTCCGCAACTGGGGCGCCTTCCAGCCTTACCTCGGCGTCGGCGTCAACTTCACCACCTTCTGGGGAACGCGCGCGGGCAACAACGACTGGGGCCTGACCACGGTGCCCGGCTCCTTCGCCGCGGCCGCTGGCGGCATTCCGGGCGGAATCGCCAGCTTCTATTCGGCGAGCATCACCCCGTCCTGGGGCGTCGTCGGCCAGGCCGGCTTCGACTACATGATCACCGAGCGCTGGGGCATCAACTTCGATGTGAAATACATCATGATGGAGCCGAATGCGCACGCCTGGATTGCCGCGCGCACCCCGGTTCCGACCCCGATCGGACCTGCGCTGGGCGTGACCTATATCCCGGTGAACGCGGCTGTGAAGATCAACCCGCTGGTCGTTTCGGCCGGTCTGACCTTCCGCTTCGGCTCGGGCCTGGTCAATCCGGTGCTCAACTTCTAAGTTCGCCGACCCAAGCAAAAAGACCGGCCTCTTGCGAGGCCGGTTTTTTTGCGTCCGGAACACGGTGAGAAGCGACTAGCCGCTCAACAGACGGCAGAGTGAATCAAGCTGGTCGAGCGATTCATATCTGATTCGCACTTCGCCCTTCTCGCCGTTCGGCCGCAATTCGACGCGCAAGCCGAGCGCATCGCACAACGACTTTTCGACGGCGCGCGCGTCTGAATCCTTTGCGGACGTCTTATTGGGACGAGCGGCGCGTCGGAGAGCGCCGGCGTCCTCCGACTGCTCCTGCGCGAGCCGCTCGACGTCGCGCACCGTCATCCCCTTTTCGACGATGCGCCGCGCCACGGCGGCAGGATCCGTCACCGCGAGCAGCGCCCGGGCGTGACCCGCCGAAATCGCGCCTTCGCCCACGAGCTTTCGCGCCTCTTCCGGCAGATTCAGCAGACGAATCGTATTTGCGATGTGGGATCGGCTCTTGCCGATGATCTTCGCAATCTCGCCGTGGGCGTAGCCGAACTCCGCGCCGAGCCGCTCGTAGCCCTTCGCCTCCTCGATGGCGTTGAGGTCGGCGCGCTGCACGTTCTCGATGATCGCGAGTTCGAGCGCCTCCTTGTCATTGGCCTCATGGATGACGACCGGCACGTCGGAGAGACCGGCCATCTGCGCCGCGCGCCAGCGCCGCTCGCCGGCGATGATTTCATAGGCGTCGGCGACGCCGGCGATGGCGCGCACGACGATCGGCTGAATCACGCCCTTCTCGCGAATCGAGGCGGTCAGTTCGGCCAGATCCTCCTCCCGGAAGGACAGCCGCGGATTGCGCGGGTTCGGACGCAGAAATTCGATCGGCGCCTTCCGCGGGCCGCGCGGCCGTTCGACCGGGGCGGCATCAGCGGCGGCGTCGCCGAGAAGCGCCGCCAATCCCCGGCCGAGCCGGCGCCGCGAGTCCTCCGCCATCTTCGATCCTCTTCGCTCTTAGGCTGCGCGCAGCCGTTTCTCGCGCTGGATCACTTCCGAGGCGAGTTTCAAATAGGCCTGGCTGCCGGAACATTTGAAATCATAGAGAAGCACCGGCTTCCCATGCGACGGCGCCTCGGAGACCCGGACGTTTCGCGGAATCATCGTGTCATAGACCTTTTCGCCCATGAACCGCCGCACGTCGGCGGCGACCTGATTCGCGAGATTGTTGCGCGGGTCGTACATGGTCAGAACGACGCCGTGGATTGACAACTTCTGGTTGAGAGTTTGCTTCACCTGATCGACGGTCGAGAGCAGCTGCGAAAGCCCTTCAAGCGCGAAAAATTCGCACTGCAGCGGCACGACGACGGCGTCACTGCTCGCTAACGCATTGATTGTCAGGAGATTTAGCGATGGCGGGCAGTCGATCAGCACATAGCTGAAGCGCCGCTCGCTGTCATGCTCGGCGGCGAGCTCGGCAAGCGCCCGCTTCAACCTGTAGGCGCGATCCTTGTCATTCGCAATCTCCAGCTCGACGCCGAGCAGATCGAGCGTCGAGGGCGCGATGGAGAGACGGGGCACCGCCGTGGCGACGATCGCGTCAGCGAGGCTGGATTCGCCGAGCAGCACGTCATAGGTGGAAATCGTGCGCTGCTGGCGGTCGACTCCCAGTCCCGTCGAGGCGTTGCCCTGCGGATCGAGGTCGATGACCAGCACCTCCTCGCCGACCGCCGCAAGCGCCGTCCCGAGATTTATGGCGGTGGTGGTCTTGCCCACGCCGCCCTTTTGATTGGCCAGCACAAGAATGCGCGGCGAAGCGGAAGCGGTCACGATGGGGAAGCCTTATGCTTGACGACGACGATTCGCGCGCCCTTGCGGGTTCGGCTTTCCGTCGATTCGCACCTAAAGCTACCCAGCGCATCAACCGCGGTCAATTCGTCTCGCCATTCTTCCCCCTTTAAAAACACGCCGACCGCGCCTTGCGCCAACGGACCTTCGGCGAGCTGTATGAGACGCGAGAGCGGCGCGAGCGCACGGGCGCTGACCCCCTCGATGAGGCCCGTCAGTTCAGGCGTCACGCGTTCGATTCGCTCGGCGTGGACGACAGCCGGCGCTCCTGTTTCACGTGAAACAGCGCGCAGAAAGCCGGCCTTGCGCTGGTCGCTCTCGATCAGATGCACGACAGCGCAAGGCCGCCCTTTCAGGAGCAGCGCGGTGATCAGTCCCGGGAAGCCAGCGCCAGACCCCATATCCGCCCAACGGACCACATCCGGCGCGGCGGCGCACACCTGCGCCGAATCGGCGAAATGCCGCAGCCACAGATCGTTAAGCGTTCCCGACGCGACGAGATTGATCTTTGCCTGCCAGCGCCTGAGCAGCGATTCGAAGAGCGCCAGCTCAGCTTGAATGCGCCGAAGGTCCGGAAAGAGGCTCAGCGCCGCTTCCCGACAGGATCGTCCGGTCACGCGCGGCGCGCCCGCGCCGCCAGCAGGGTCAAGGCGGACGGCGTCATGCCGTCGATCCGCTGCGCCTGGCTGATGGTGCGCGGCCGGAGATAGCTCAGCTTCCCACGCAATTCCGCAGAGAGGCCGGCAATCGACGAATAATCCAGACCCTCAGGCAACGCTAGGCGTTCGTCGCGTCGATACGCGTCAATATCGGCCTGCTGCCGGTCGAGATAGACCGCGTAGCGCGCCTCGGTCTCCAGCCGCTCCGCCGTGTCCGGGTCGATCCCGCCAAACTCTGGCCAGATCGACGCCAGCCGCGCGAGGGAAATGTCTGGGAAGGACAAGAGCGCATAAGCGCTGCGGCGCAGCCCGTCCTGATTGACCGGCAGGCCATGCCGAAGCGCCGACGACGATGTCAGCTCGCGTGTCTGCGACATGGTTCGCGCAGCCCCGAGAGCGGCGGCGCGCGCCGCGTAATGCGCGGCGCGGCGCCCGCCGACGCAGCCGATTTCGATCCCGCGTGGCGTCAGGCGCGCGTCAGCGTTGTCGGCGCGCAGCGACAGGCGATATTCGGCCCGCGACGTGAACATCCGATAGGGTTCGCTGACCCCGCGCGTGACAAGATCGTCGACCATGACGCCGAGATAGGCTTCGGCGCGATCGAAAACGATCGCGCCGCTCCCAGCCGCGTGGCGCGCCGCATTGAGGCCAGCGAGAATGCCCTGCGCCGCCGCCTCTTCATATCCGGTCGTGCCGTTGATCTGCCCGGCGAAGAAAAGCCCGCGTATCCGCTTCGTTTCGAGCGTCGCCAGCAGTTCGCGCGGATCGACGTAATCATATTCGATCGCATAGCCCGGACGCAGAATGCGCGCCGTTTCGAGCCCCGGAATGGCGTTGATGAACGCCTGCTGGGTCGCCAGCGGCAGCGAGGTCGAGATCCCGTTCGGATAGACCGTGTCGTCGTCAAGCCCTTCGGGTTCAAGGAAAATCTGATGCGCGTCGCGGTCGGCGAAGCGGGTGACCTTGTCCTCGATCGATGGACAATAGCGGGGTCCCGGGCCGGAAATCGCCCCGGTGCGCAAGGGCGAGCGATGCAGATCGTCGAGAATGATCTTATGCGCGGCCGGCGTCGTGCGGGTCACGCCGCAGGCGATCTGACGGGTGGCGATCGCCTGCGTCAGATAGGAGAACGGCTCCGGCGTCGGGTCGCCCCATTGTTCTTCGAGCGTCTCCCAGCGGATGCTGCGCCCCTCGAGCCGCGGCGGCGTGCCGGTCTTGAGCCTCGCGACCGCGAAGCCCGCTTCGCGCAATCTTCGGCTCAGCGCATTCGACGGCGCATCGCCCATCCGGCCGGCCGGCGTCCGCTCGTCGCCGATATGGATGACCCCGCCGAGAAAGGTCCCGGTGGCGATCACCACCGCCGGCGCGCGAAGCGCGCCACGCTCCGTGACCACCCCCTGCATGACGCCGGCGTCCGTCAGCAGATCCTCGACCTCAGCTTCGACAATCGTCAGATTTTCCGTTTCATCGAGCGCCGCCTGCATCGCCGCGCGATAAAGCTTGCGGTCGGCCTGGGCGCGCGGGCCGCGCACCGCCGGGCCTTTGGAGCGATTGAGCACGCGGAACTGAATGCCAGCGGCGTCGGCCACCCGCCCCATCAGCCCGTCAAGCGCGTCGATCTCCCGAACCAGCTGGCCTTTGCCGAGGCCGCCGATCGCCGGATTACAGGACATTTCGCCGATTTTCGCGCGATTCTGGGTCACAAGCGCCGTATGCGCGCCAAGACGCGCCGCCGCCGCGGCCGCTTCGCAGCCGGCGTGTCCGCCGCCGATCACGACGACATCGAAAACTTCTCGGGGCGAAAGATTCATAGGCTGGCCTGTTTCACGTGAAACATATCATTTGCCGATACAGAAACGCGAGAAAACCGCATCGAGCACATCCTCGACATCGACCGCGCCGACAATACGCCCAAGCGAGCGACTGGCGCGGCGCAATTCTTCGGCATGAAGCTCCAACGGCCCTTCCTCGATGAGAACAGCGTCGACGCTCTCCAGCGCCTGCTCCAGCGCTTGCCGATGCCTCTCCCTGACGATCAGCGCCGCTGCGCCGTCTCCCAGACTCGCCCGCGCGCGGCGCCCGATCGCCGCAACAAGCGCCTCGAGCCCGGCGCCGCTGAGCGCGCAGACCCCGATCGCGCCTTCCGGCGCCGGACTCAGATCAATCTTCGTCGCGACACGGATCGTTTCGACGTCACAACGCGGTGGCGACTCCCCCGAATCCGACAGCCACAGCGCCAGATCCGCCGTCTCGACCCGCGCGAGCGTGCGATCGACGCCGATCCGCTCAATCTCATCCGCAGCGTCGCGCAATCCCGCCGTGTCGATCAGCGTGACCGGCAATCCCCCGATGTCGAAATGCGCCTCGATCATGTCGCGCGTCGTGCCGGGGATCGCCGACACGATCGCGAGATCGCGCTGCGTCAGCGCATTGATCAGCGTGGATTTACCGACGTTCGGCCGCCCGAGGATGATGACGACAAATCCGTCGCGCATGCGTTCCGACGCCGGGGCGAGACGCAACGCCGCGCGCATATCCTCGACCAACGGCGAAAGCAGCGCGCTGAGCCGCGCCGGAGAACAACCCGCAACATCGGCCTCGTCGCTAAAGTCGAGCTCGGCTTCGACAAGCGCCAGCGCATCGACAAGCGCAGCGCGCCAAAGCTCGACTTTGCGCCGCAAAGCCCCGCCGGCGACATGCAGCGCCTGTCGCCGCTGCGCCTCGGTCTGCGCGTCGATAAGATCGACGAGCGCTTCCGCCTGCGAAAGATCAAGCTTGCCATTCTCGAACCCGCGCCGGGCGAATTCGCCGGGCTCGGCGGCGCGCAGGCCCGGGAGCCGGTGCAGAGCTGCGAGCGTCCCTTCGACGACCGCGCGGCCGCCGTGGAGCTGCAGCTCGGCATAGTCTTCGCCCGTTGACGACGCCGGGCCTGGAAAGAACAGCGCAACGCCGCGGTCGAGCGCTTCGCCGGTCGCCGGATCGTGCAGAGTGGCGACGGTCGCGCGCCGCGGCGCAGGGCGCTTGCCGGCCAGCGCCTGAAGCGCGTCCCCTGACCCAGGGCCAGAGATTCGGATGACCGCGATCGCTGCGCGCCCGGCGCCGGTGCCAAGCGCGAAGATCGTATCGCGCGCCGTCACGCCGCAGAGGCGCAGCGGCGCCGTCCTATGCTGCAGTGCACAAAACACATTGGCCGAACGTTAAGCATCCCGTACGCTTTCAAAAGGCGCGCCACGACCGCTGATCGAGTCGGGCGCCCACCTCAGATCGCATGCAACGACAATATGCGCCACAGATCGACGAAATCTTTGAACACGCGCGCCGCTTATTCCTTTCGCCGCTGGAATTCGCAAGAGCCGTCCGGCACAAGGACGCATGCGAACGCCAGCGATCTATCGCCGACTCAAGCCGTCGGATGCGGACATTTTCCACGCGCTGCGACTCGAGGGCTTCCGACGAGAGCCGCGCGCCTTTCGCTTCGCGCCGGAAGATGAAGCGCATCTTGCGCCGGCCACTGTCGGCGCCCGCCTTCAGCGCGACTTTGTCATCGGCGCCTTCAGCGCAAAAGATTCGCAATTGATCGGCGTCGGCGGACTCGCATTCAACGACGGCGTCAAAACGCGTCACAAGGCGCTTCTCTACGGCATGTACGTGAAGGCGGCCGATCGCGGATCAGGCGCGGCCGATGAGATCATGAAGAGATTGATCGATGAGGCGCGCGGGAACGTCGAAATCGTGACGCTCACTGTCGTCTCGACGAATCTTCGCGCGCTGCGTTTCTATGAGCGATGGGGATTTCACGCCTATGGCGTCGAAGAACGCTCTGCAAAAAATGCCAACGGCGATTATCTCGACGAAACGCTGATGGCGCTGCGGTTGAACGATCCAAGCATGCCGGGCGACATCTGACCGTGCCCGCCGTTCCCCCCGCGTCGTGACGACGGCTCTGTTGGCGGCGAACTCTAAAACGGAAGCTGAAGGCTGACGCCCCCGCCATAATTGTTCGTGACCGCATTTCCGTTTGACTGGTAGACGACGCCCGCTTGATAGGGTCCTGGCCCAGAGGGACGCGGATTGAGATTGGCTGTCGGCTTAATGGCGGGGTCAGGCGAACTGATTTCCTTTTCGACAGCGCGCGACGAGGGCAAGGGCAAGGCGTCTTGCGCCCCCTCGCCAAAGCAAACGGGATCGTCTTTCCACGTCCCTCGCGCACAGGGCGCGGACTCCTTCTTCGCCTCTTCTTTCGCGACGCGCCCGCCACGCGCTTTTGCGACCCGATGCACGGCCTTGCGCCCCGCGGACTGCGCTTGACTCGGCTCGTCCAAGGCGCGCGCCGCCGTGGCCCCGGATAAAAACAACAAGACTGCTGCCAGAAATTGTATCGGGCGACGATCCATCGGCTCTCTCGGAAACGACAGCGGATATCATAAAGACGCGCATATTTGCGGTCGTTTTATGAAGGGTCCGAAACGCGCCGGACCGGCGCCGTCGGATGGACGTGAACGCCATACGACCCGATTGCGAAAGATAAATCCGGTGGGACGCTTCGCTTCGACAAGTCCATTCTATGACGCAGCGCGCGCGCCTTACGCGGCGATCCGCTCCGCCAAGATTCTCAACCGCTGTTCTTACGTATTCATCGAATCGAAGAAACCCTGATTGTTCTTCGTCTCGCGCAGCTTACCGAGCAGGAATTCGATCGCGTCGACCGTGCCCATCGGATTGAGGATACGGCGCAGCACATACATCTTCTTGAGGATGTCGGTCGCGACCAGCAGCTCTTCCTTGCGGGTGCCGGAACGGGTGATGTCGATCGCCGGGAAGACGCGCTTGTCGGCCACCTTGCGGTCGAGGATGATCTCGCTGTTGCCGGTGCCCTTGAACTCTTCGAAGATCACTTCGTCCATGCGCGAGCCGGTATCGATCAAGGCGGTCGCAATGATCGTCAGCGAGCCGCCTTCTTCGATGTTGCGCGCAGCGCCGAAGAAGCGCTTCGGCCGCTGCAGCGCATTGGCGTCAACGCCGCCCGTCAGCACCTTGCCCGATGACGGCACGACCGTGTTGTAGGCGCGCCCGAGACGCGTGATCGAATCCAGCAGAATCACCACGTCGCGGCCGTGTTCGACGAGACGCTTCGCCTTTTCGATCACCATTTCGGCGACCTGGACATGGCGCACCGCGGGCTCATCAAAGGTCGACGACACGACTTCGCCGCGCACGCTGCGCTGCATGTCGGTCACTTCCTCGGGCCGCTCGTCGATCAGCAGAACGATCAGATAGCATTCCGGATGATTGGTCGTGATCGACTGCGCAACATTCTGCAGAAGCACGGTCTTGCCGGTGCGCGGCGGCGCGACCACCAGAGCGCGCTGCCCCTTGCCGATCGGCGCGACGAGGTCGATGACGCGGGAGGAGAAGTCCTTCTTGGTCGGATCTTCGATTTCCAGCTTGAGGCGCTCGTCCGGATAAAGCGGCGTGAGATTGTCGAAGGGCACCTTGTGGCGCACCTTCTCCGGATCTTCGAAATTGATGCTGTTGACTTTTAAGAGCGCGAAATAGCGCTCGCCCTCCTTGGGGCTGCGGATCATGCCCTCGACCGTGTCGCCGGTGCGCAGGCCGAATTTCCGGATCTGCGAGGGCGAAACGTAGATGTCGTCGGGGCCGGCGAGATAATTCGCGTCAGGCGAGCGCAGGAAGCCAAAGCCGTCCTGCAGCACTTCGACGACGCCTTCCCCGACGATTTCGACGTCGCGGCTCGCGAATTGTTTCAGAATGGCGAAGAGGAGCTCCTGCTTGCGCAGGAGAGAGGCGTTCTCGACTTCATGCTCTTCGGCGAAAACGAGGAGTTCGGCGGCGGACTTGGCCTTCAAGTCCGAGAGTTTAATTTCCCGCATTCAGGAGGAACCTTGGGTATTGGCGGAGGCGCAGGTGGAGAGGAGCCGGGGATAAGCGGTGGGGCGGGGGAAAATGGCCTTCCCGAGCGCCGGCGGAAATTCCGGCGATGCCGCTATAAGCAGACACGGGCCTCAGAGGGATAGAAGCTCCTTAGACAATTTCCAGACGCGAATCAAGCGTCCCGTAAAGGCGGCCATTTCGCGCCGAATGCGCCCGCCCTCGCCTGCAGATCGGAGATCGGACGCCGCATCGCCGCTTCCCTCCCCCTCGCGATCCGATCTGCGCCGACCGCGGCGCTCAGCACTCAGCCCGCCGGCTGAGAGAAGATCGTTACACGTCAAAACGGCTTGACGATCACCAGAATGACCACGCCGATCATCAGCAATGTCGGCAGTTCATTGACGATGCGATAATAGCGCGGCGAATGAATATTGGCGTCTTCGGCGAACCGACGCATCAGCGCGCCGTCATGAATATGCGCGGCGGTGAGCAGCACGACCAGCGTCGCCTTCGCGTGAAACCATCCGGAAGACAACGCCCCACTGTCGACAGCCAGATAGAGGCCGGTCAGCCAGGCGACGAGCATCGCCGGCGTCATGATGTAGCGATAGAGCCGCCGCTCCATCATCTTGAACGTCTCGGAGAGCGCGTCCGCGCCGGCGCTTGCGTGATAGACGAAAAGCCGCGGCAGATACAAAAGCCCCGCCATCCAGGAAATGATCGCGATCACATGCAGCGCTTTGATCCAGAGATACATGTCACCCGCCCCGCCGCACGCGCGCGACAAGTCGCTCGACGTTTTCAATGGGCGTCTGCTGCAGGATGCCGTGCCCGAGATTGAAAATATGCGGCCGCCCTTTGAACGCTGCGCGAATCGATTCGACTTCGCGATCGAGCGCCTCTCCGCCAACGACAAGAACCAGCGGATCGAGATTGCCTTGCAACGGAACAGTCGCGGGCGTCTGCGCCGCAGCCCAAGCGGGATCGAGCGCCGTATCGATCCCGTAAGCATCCGCACCGATCGTTTTTACAAGCTGCGTAAGATGCGTATCGGCGCCGCGGACAAAAGCGATCACCGGCGTTTGCGGATGGCGCGCCTTGACGCCTTCGACGATGCGGCGGACCGGCTCGGCCGACCAACGCTGAAATTCATTCGCCGGCAGCACGCCGGCCCAGCTGTCGAAGATCTGCACGACTTCGACGCCCGCCTCGATTTGGCGCGCAAGATAGTCGATCGAAGCCGCGACGATGCGATCAATCAGCTGCGCGAATGCATCCGCATGACGATAGGCGAAAAGCCGCGCCGGCGCCTGATCGGGCGTGCCCTGCCCCGCGATCATATAGCTCGCGACCGTGAACGGCGCCCCGCAGAAGCCGATGAAGGCGACATCGGACGGCAACGCTGCTTTCACCAGATCAATCGTCTCGAACACCGGCGAAAGATGTTCGATCCTGAACGCGCCGAGCCGCTCGACCTGTTCCGGCGTTTCGATTCGCTCCAGTCGCGGCCCTGCGCCGCTCTCAAACGACACCTGCTGGCCCATCGCATCCGGCACGACAAGGATGTCGGAGAAAAGTATCGCCGCGTCGAAATGAAAGCGCCGGATCGGCTGCAGCGTCACTTCCGCCGCCTTCTTCGGCGAATAGCAGAAATCGAGAAAGTTTTTCGCCGTCGCGCGAATGTCGCGATATTCGGGCAGGTAGCGGCCCGCCTGACGCATCAGCCACACTGGCGGAACGTTTCGCGCTTCTCCGCGCAGCACCGAAAGAAGCGCCTTCTCCTCCGCCATCGCGTCTCGTCCGTCCTCTCGTTCGATCAATGTCGGCGTAGCGCGAAACGCCGTTAAAACAAAATTCATTTTAAAAGGAATTGATTCTTCATTTGTGTCGCGGGGCGCACGAAGGTTAATTTTCATTAACCGGTCGCCCACAGCGGAGCGGCGACGCGCCAGTGGCGGCGGCAATGGCGGGAAAAATTCGGACCACAAATGGAATCATCGCGATATCGAAAATTTTCGGCGCCCGCGCCTGTGGATCGCCTGTGAATTTCATCTATCCTGGCTTTTTCCAGAATCCGTTCGACAGCGCTTTGCCTGTTGAGGACTCGCTCGACTTTTTCCCGCTCGCAGGACGGAAGCGGATTCCGATGTCGGCTTATCCCCGTTGTTCGGCTTATGCGCGAGGGCTGTGGACGTGACGACAGGCTCGTCCTCGCTCTTCTGGCGCGAATCGGCGCCGCTGATTCTCGCGTCGAAAAGCGCCGGTCGCCGGTTGGCGCTGTTGAATTCCGGCGTTCCGTTCGAATCGATTCCCGCCGATGTCGACGAACGGGCGATCGAAGCGAATTTGGGCGGCGCCGACGCGGACGCGATCGCTCTGGCGCTGGCGCGCGCCAAGGCGCTCGCCATCTCCGCCAATGGACGGCTCGTGCTCGGCGCGGACCAGGTTGCGAGCTGCGACGGCAGAATTTTCGGGAAGCCTGCGAATATGGCGGACGCCGGCGCGCTTCTGCGGTTTCTCTCTGGCCGGCGGCATCGACTGCATTCGGCGATGGCTCTGGCGCGCGATGGCGCGGTGATCTTCGAGACCGTCGGATTGGCCGATCTCACCATGCGCACGCTGAGCGACGCCTTTATCGCCGCCTATCTCGAGGCGGTTGGAGAACAGGCGCTGACATCGGCCGGCGCCTATCAGATCGAAGGCTTGGGCGCGCAACTTTTCTCCAATGTCGAAGGCGATCACTGGACGATCATGGGCTTGCCCTTGCTCGCGCTTCTCGATGCGCTGCGACGCGAAGGAGCGCTGCTCTCGTGAGCGAGAACAAGATGCTGCGCGTCGGCCTCACCGGCTCGATCGGCATGGGAAAGTCGACGACGGCCGACATGTTTCGCGCCGAAGGCATCGCCGTTCTCGATTCGGATCGACTGGTGCATGACCTCTACAAGGGGCCCGGGGCCGCCGACATCGAGCGCGCCTTCCCGGGCGTCGTCGTCGATGGCGTCGTCGACCGTCAGAAGCTCGCCGCCCGCGTTCTTGACGATCCGGCTGCGCTGAAGCGTCTCGAAGCGATCGTGCATCCGATGGTTTGGGCGGCGCGCGACGCTCTGGTCGAAGAACGCAAAGCGAAGGGCGACCGCATAGTCGTCTTCGACATTCCGCTTCTCTTCGAAACGGGCGCCGAGAAGGATTTCGACGTGATCGTCGTCGTCACTGCGCCGGAAGATGCGCAAAGCGCGCGGGTTCTCGCGCGCGATGGCATGACGCGCGAGAAATTTGCGTCCATTCTGGCGAAACAGACGCCTGATTCAGAAAAGCGCGTCCGCGCTGATTTCCTGGTTCACACGGATCGGGGTCTCGATGCGGCGCGCGACGAGGTGCGAAACATCGTCAAGGCGCTCGAAGCGCGGCTTGATGAAAGCGCTTGACGCGCGGCTCGGGGGAGACATGCGGGAGATCGTTCTCGATACGGAAACGACGGGGCTCGATCCAGCGAGCGGCCATCGCGTCGTCGAGATCGGCGCCGTCGAAATCTCCAATCTGATTCCGACCGGCCGGTATTTCCATTGTTATATCGATCCAGAACGCGACATGCCGGAAGAGGCTTTCCGCGTGCATGGCCTCTCGCGCGAATTCCTGGCTCAGCACAAGGTCTTTAAGGAGATGGCGACCGAGTTCCTCGACTTCATCGAGGATTCGCCGCTTGTCATTCACAACGCTGAATTCGACACGCGTTTTCTCAACGCCGAATTCGCGCTCATGAATTTGCCGCCGCTCGGCGGCGCGCGCATCATCGACACGCTCGCCATGGCGCGCCGGCGCCATCCCGGCGGACCCAATTCTCTTGACGCTCTGTGCCAGCGTTACGCGATCGACCTTTCACGGCGCGAGAAGCACGGCGCGCTGCTCGACGCCAATCTGCTGGCTGAGGTCTACGCCGAACTTTGCGGCGGACGGCAGGCGGCGCTGTCGCTTCAGACGGTGCATGCGGTGCGGATCGCCGCTTCGAGCGATCTGTTGCGCCAGCGGCCCGAACCCCTCACGCCGCGGCTGAGCGCAGCGGAAAACGACGCCCACCGCGCCTTCGTCGCGACGCTCAAATCGCCGATCTGGGACCGATATCTGGCGCGCGACGAAGAGGCGTCGCCGACCGCCGCCGGCTAATTGCTCTGAGCCGCGGCCTGGCCCGCCGCTTCCGCCGCCTTTTGCTGGTAAAGCGCGACAAAGTCGATCGGGTCGATATAGAGCGGCGGATAGCCGCCCTTGCTCGTCGCGTCGGCCACGATCTGGCGGACGAAGGGAAACAGCATGCGCGGGCACTCGATCATCACGATCGGATGCACCTGCTCTTCGGGAATGTTCAGCAGCCGGAACACGCCGCCATATTCAAGGTCGAGCTTGAACAGCAGTCCTTCGCCCTCGCCCGCCTTGCAGTCGAGCGTCAGGCCGACTTCAAAGTCGGTGGGCGCCAGCTGCTTGGCGTTGACGTTGACCTGAATCGAAATGTTGGGCGCCTTGTCCTGCGGTCCGAGCGAGCGCGGCGCATTGGGGTTCTCGAAGGAAAAATCCTTCAGATATTGAGTCAGCGAATTGAGAGCCGGAGCGCCGCCCGGCGCCTCTTGCGCGCCGTTGCCATTCGTATCGGTCATGTAAGGGCCTCCAGCAAAGCCGTGTGTAACGAGAATTGGCGCCCGCCTAACACGACTCTCAAACGCGAACAAGGCGCAGCCGCCCGTTCTATTTCGCCTCGCTGCGTCGCGGGCGCGCGCGCCCGCTTCGCGCCTCGCGCCGCCATTCGCGCGGATCGAGATCGATGACGCGCGGATCTCCGGACCCGGCGCGCGCCCGCAACCACCGCGCCAGACTTTGGCGCACCGACGGGGATTTGAGCGCCAGCCCAACGAAATCCGACGCGAATCCCGGCAGAATGAGAAGAATCGAGGCGAGCGCCTGCATCCCGCCATCCAGCATCGCGCCGTCAGCCATGGCGGAGCTTTCGCCCTTCGCCCTTGCGGCCAGTCCGGCGCGGAGGAAGTCGAGCAGACGCCTGACGTCGGAAAGGCCGAGCAGCGACGCACCGATGGCGAGCACAATCGCCGCCAGGAGCCCGACGGCGCGCACGACGAGCGCAAAACACAATATCTCCAGCACGATCCAGGTCGCGAGGACGGCGCCGATAAGCTTCGATTTCACCGAATCATCCGATCTTTGCGGCTTCTGGCGGCTACTCCGGTCCGCGGCAATACGCCCGCCCCTTGATTCGTGACATGTATGAAGCGACATGATAGCCGACCATAGATTCATTCGGGAGTTGCCAATGCCGGCGTCCGGCGACCTCTTCGATCCGACCCTCGTCGTTTTCGCGGCCATCGCGGTTTTCGTCATCTGGAAGCTGCGCTCGGTGCTCGGAATGCGGGTGGATCGCGATACGCCGCCGCAGCCGCGTTTTGGTCCGCGCCGGCCGTCTCCGGCAACGGTTGCGCCAATGCCGAGCGCCGCGCCGGTCGCTGAGCCGCCGGCCCGGCCGACCGGCGCCGACCGCTGGGATGGCGTCGCCGAAAAAGGCGTCGCTTCCGCCTGGAGCGGCCTTGACGCCGTGGCGGCGTCCGATCCGAGTTTCGACGGAAAATCCTTCCTGAGCGGCGCGCGCCGCGCCTATGAGCTGATCGTCACCGCCTTCGCCAAGGGCGACCGCGAGACGTTGAAGCCGTTGCTGGCGGAGGACGTCTTCGATGGCTTTTCCGGGGAGATCGCGCGGCGCGAGCAGCAGGGCGAAACCATGGAGACGGCCGTCGTCGCGATCGACTCGGCGACCGTGGACGCCGCCCGCGCCGTGCCGGGGCGCATCGAGGTGACGGTGCGCTTCGCCGTTCAGCTGATGAGCGTGCGTCGCGACCGCGCCGGCGAAACGATCGACGGCGGTCAGACGCGCAAGGTCGTCGAGCGCTGGACGTTTGCGCGCGATCCGAAGGCGAACGATCCCAATTGGAAGCTCGTCGCGACTCAAGCTGAAGACTGAACATGCCGCGCCAAGATGCGCCGCAGTTTTCCGCTTCCGATCTGCTGCACGAAATTGAATTTTCACAGATCGACGGCTTTGCGGCCGACGATCTCGCGGCCGCTTTTGGCGCTTTCCGACGATCCGCCGAGCGCATCGCGGGCGGCGCGCAGGAGCAGCGAGGCGCGGTCGCGCCTCCGCCGTCGCTCGTGGCCGCGGCCCGCGCCGCGCTGGAGGACGTCAGCGACGCCGGCGCTTTCTTCCGTCAGCGGTTTCGCCCGCATGTCATCAAGGCTCGAGGCTTCGTCACCGCCTATTACGAGGTCGAGGTCGAGGCCAGACTGTCGCCCGAGCCAGGCTTCGCCACCCCGGTGCTGTCGCGTCCGCTCGATCTCGTGACCCTGAATGAGTCGCCGCTTTCGCTGCCCTCCGGCGAGCGGCTGACGAGCGCCAGACGGCAGGCGGACGGCGCGCTCGTGCCCTATCCCGATCGGCGCGCGATCGAAGAGGAAGGCGCGGCCCCGAGCGCGCATCCGCTCGCCTATGTCCGCGACGCGGTCGAACTCTTCCTCATCCAGGTCCAGGGTTCGGCGCGGCTGCGGCTGCCCGACGGAAGCGGCGTGGCGCTCACCTATGCCGGGCGTAACGGCTGGCCGTATACGTCGGTCGGCCGGCTGATGATCGAACGCGGGCTCGCAAAAGCGGGGGAGATGTCGCTCGATCTGCTGAAAGAGACCTTGCGGCGGTTCGGAACGGGTCCCGGCGACGCGGGCCGCCGGCTGATGCAGGAAAATCGCTCCTATGTGTTTTTTGAGATCGACCGCTCGGCGACGCGCGCCATCGGGCCGATCGGCGGCGAAGGCGCGCCGCTGACGCCCTTTCGGTCGATCGCCGTCGACCGCTCGATCTGGCCTTACGGCCTGCCCTTCTGGATCGTCGCGCGGATCCCCTGGCGGGACGCGGCCGAAACGGATTTTCGTCGCCTCATGATCGCGCAGGACACCGGATCTGCGATAATTGGTCCGGCGCGCGCCGATCTTTTCTTCGGCGCGGGCGAAGCCGCGGGCCGGCGCGCGGGCGACGTGCGGCACGCCGCCGAGATGATCGTGCTGTTGCCGAAGGACGTTGGGGACGATCCGTGAGCGAGGAGAATTCCCGTCGATATGCGCGTCGCCTGTCACAAGCCGAAGCCGAGCTTTGGATGATGGCGACGGCCGACGTGCGACCCGCCCGTGCGCGCCCGAGCAAGCCGAAACCGCCGGCGCCGTCCGAGGAGGCCGTCGCGCCCGCCGCGTCGTCCGTGATTCGCGATCGCCCGCCGGCGCCGAAGGCTCCGCCTCGGCCGATCGACATCGACGCCCGCACCTTCGCCAAGATCAAGCGGGGGCGGATCGAGGTCGACGCCAAGCTTGATCTTCACGGAATGCGCCAGACCGAGGCGCAGCGGTCTTTGACGGCCTTCCTGCGCCGATGTCAGGCGAACGGATCGCGCGTCGCCATCGTCGTCACGGGAAAGGGTCTGACGCGCGACGAGGGCGGCGTGTTGCGTCGGGTGGTGCCGATGTGGCTCGAAGCGCCCAATCTCCGCGACGTCGTCCTGGGTTTTGGCGAAGCGGCGCGCCATCATGGCGGCGAAGGCGCGCTTTACGTGCGCATTCGCCGCGCCGACCGGACGCGCTTTTAGAACCATCAAGCCACCAGCGTTCAGAGAGTTGCGAACCGCATCGCTGGCGCAGCGTCTCGCGCGGCGGACCGGAGGCGTCCCTCAGTCCGGCTCTCGCCAAGCTCCTGTCATTATTGCTGGCACGCCCGCATGCACATGACTTTTTGCTCGCTGCAGGGCTCTCCACCCGTGACATAGGGCTTGCCGATTTGATTGCCTTGGCTGTAGCAGCGCCGATAGGCTTTCCTGCACTGCGCCTTGCACGCGGCGAGATTGGAGGCGCCGCCGGCCTTCGCCAAGACGTAGCTCGGCGCGACGGCGGAATCATCGCCTCGCGCCATGGCGTATCCCGGGATCGAGGATGCGAAGAGGCCAATCACAGCGAGGCAAGTCAAATTCAAAGGATGTTTCACTTGATGTCCTCCCTTGCGGTTTTGCGGTCTTTGTCGGTCATCCGGACCTTGCGGCGCGCCGAGCCTCGTCATGGCCTTGGAACGTTTGGCTTTGGAGCGAGGCGGTAAGCGTCGCCCTACGGCCTGCCGCTCAATTCTGGCATCCGCGTTTTGCCGCTGCTTTTCTCAACTATGACTACGGGCAATGCCGGCAACGGCGTCGTGCGCGCCTTTGTCGATTTCGAAAATGAGCCGGGCGGGCTGAGTTCTCAGCATTTACGCGCGCTCCTCAACGCCAGACCAGCGATCCCCGTCAACAACCGGGACGGAGGCGCTTTGATCTGTCTGGAAGGGTGCGCGGCCGTGTGCGCAAGGCGCAGGAATCCGGTCGGACGGAATCGTCCGACCGACAACAACTCAGGCCAAATCGAATTGTCGGTCGGCTTTTTGGCGCTTGCGCTAGGCCTGTTGGCCGGTCGCCGCTTCCCCCGAGGCCTCGGTCGACGGCAGCGCGGCCGGTTCGGCGGGACGCGTCAAAAAGGCGGCCGGAATATTGGGCTTGCCTTCTTCGGTCAAATGTTGCGCGGAATCAGGCGGCGGCTTCCATTCGAAAGCGTCGAGCCGACCCGTGACCGGCGACATCGGCAGCCAGTTCTTGGAGACGACGCCGTCGGCGATCCAGACCGGATCGCGCGGCGCGCGAGAACCGCGTGCGAGCCATTCGCGCACCGGACCCGAGGGGCCATGCTCCCCGTCTTCGATTTCGGCCATCAGCAGGCAGGTGTGCGCGGTCGGATGTCGGCCGCTGGCGATCAGCGGCGCGAGCGCCTCGCGCGCCTTGGCGAAATTGCGCGCCGACAGCGCGACCTCGGCGACGGCGTGTCGGCTTTCCGGCGCGCTCGGCGCGGCCCGCGCCAGCTTCTCGACGCGCGCGAGTTTCGCCACATTCGACTCGCCCGACAGGGCCTCGAGATAAGCGGCGGCGAGGTCCGGATGCGGCTTCGTCGCCCAGACGGTTTCGATAAGCTTCAGCGCCTGCTTCTGATCGCCATGGCGGATCAGAACTTTCGCCGCGGCGACGGCGGCCGGCGCGAAGCCCGGCCGGCGCTTCAACGCCTGGCGCGCGAGGTGCAGCGCGTCATGCGGATGGTCGCGATCTTTCTCCATCGCCATCGCGGTTTCGACGACGGCGCGCATGTTCTGCGCGGTCTGGACGTCGATCGCCTTCGCTAACAGACTGGCCTCGATCGCCTCGCGGGCCTTCTGCCAGTCGCCCTGCGCCGCGAGATGTTCGAGCATAGCGGCGCCGGCCCAGGGCACCGGCGCGATGTCATGCGCCTCCTTGGCGAAATGATGCGCCGCCTCCGCGTCGTCGCGCCGGCGGGCCTCGATATGCAGCCCGCGCAACCCCAGCAGCTTCGTCTCCGGTTTCAGCGTCATTTTGTGGAAGGTCTCTTCCGCAAGACGCCGGTCGCCGGAGAGCTGCGCCGCCTGCGCCTTCAAAAACTGGCTGAGCGGCTCATTCGGCAGCAGCCGTTCCGCGACATGCGCGGCTTTGCTGGCGCGCGCGGCGTCGCCGGAGCCGACCGCGATCAGCCCCTGCGAAATCGCGCTGAACCCCTTGTCGCGCCGCTTCAGCCGCGAGCCGCCGCTCCAGCGGCGCGGCATCCGCAGCAGCGCCACCACCAGGGCCCAGAGCACGATGGTTGCGGCGATGACCAGCAGCAGTCCGCCGATCGCGACCGGGATCGACGCCTCGAACTGATAGCCGGCGAAATCCAGAGTCCGCGACCCGGGCTGTTCGATCAGCCATTCCTGGCCATAGGCGACCGCCGCAAGCGCGACGATGAAGAAGAGGAGAAACCACATGACGATCAGATCCCACTTATTCCTGCGCTGCGCCTGCGCCGAGCGCGGCGATCGCGCCCTGCAGCAGTTCGTCGG
>NZ_JBFWNB010000030.1:0-37957 GCF_050251305.1 Methylocystis sp.
TGCGGCTCCTGCTCGATGAACATCGATGGGCTGAACACGCTCGCCTGCACCAAGGGCATGGATGAGATCGACGGCGCGATCAAAATCTATCCGCTGCCGCATATGGCGGTGGTCAAGGACCTGGTGCCGGATCTGACGATTTTCTACGAGCAGCACGCGGCGATCCAGCCCTGGCTGCGCGCCGAGGCCGATCCGGAGAAGGAGCGGCTGCAGTCGCCGGCGCAGCGCGCCAAGCTCGACGGGCTCTATGAGTGCATTCTGTGCGCCTGCTGCTCGACGGCCTGTCCGAGCTATTGGTGGAACGCCGACCGTTTTCTGGGCCCCGCGGCGCTGCTTCAGGCGTTCCGCTGGGTGCAGGATTCGCGCGACGAAGCGACGGAGGACCGCGTGTCCTACCTCGACGACGTCTTCCGGCTCTACCGCTGCCATACGATCATGAATTGCACCCAGGTCTGCCCCAAGAGCCTGTCGCCGGCGAAGGCGATCGCGGAATTGAAAAACATGGCGATCGCCCAGGACGAAGCCGAGGCCCGCTGAGCGCCGGGCCGCCTTGATCCCGCCGCGTCGCCGGTTTAGGACGAATTCAAACGTCCACGGAGATCTGCGCCATGTCGAACTGCGCTCGGCTTTCTTTCGGCCCGCTTTTGCTCGCCGCTGTCCTGATCGGAGCGGGCGGCGCGGCTCAAGCGGAGCAGCTTCAGTTCGACTCCAGCGCGCTTGACGCGTCAGGATCGGTCTCCGCGCAGCCGAAGGGCAAGAAAGCCAAGGCGCAGCAGTCCCAGCGCGGCGGCGGCCAACAGCAGCAGGGAAGCGGCAACCGCCAGTTCGGCGAGCTCGAAGGCTGGTCGCCCGGCAAGGCGCCGCCCGGCGGAAAGCAGAAGGAAGACGAGACGTCGTCGAGCCTGCCGAAGGGCGGTTTGCCCATCGGCGTGTCGCCCTCCGGCAATATGTCGGTCGGCCTTCCTTTCTAAGCCCTGGACGCCGGGTCGCCGGCTGGAGTTTGATCATGGCGTATAAGGTCGCGGTCGTCGGCGCTACGGGAAACGTGGGCCGCGAGATGCTCGATATTCTCGCCGAGCGCCGCTTCCCGGCGTCGGAGGTCGTCGCGCTGGCGTCGTCGCGTTCGGTCGGCGTCGAAGTCTCCTTCGGCGATCGGACCCTCAAGTGCAAGGCGCTCGACGCTTACGACTTTTCGGACGTCGACATCTGCTTGATGTCGGCGGGCGGCTCGGTCGCGAAGGAATGGGCGCCCAAGATCGGCGCGCAAGGCTGCGTCGTCATTGACAATTCCTCGGCCTGGCGCATGGACCCCGACGTGCCCCTCATCGTGCCGGAGGTCAACGCCGCCGCCGTCGCGGGCTTCGCCAAAAAGAACATCATCGCCAATCCGAACTGCTCGACGGCTCAGCTCGTCGTCGCGCTGAAGCCGCTGCATGACGCGGCGACGATCAAGCGCGTCGTCGTCTCGACCTATCAGTCGGTCTCCGGCGCGGGCAAGGAAGGCATGGACGAACTCTTTGCGCAGACGCGCGCGGTGTTCGTCTCCAATCCCGTAGAAGCGAAGAAGTTTCCCAAGCGCATCGCCTTCAATCTCATTCCGCACATCGACGTCTTCATGGAGGACGGCTTCACCAAGGAAGAGTGGAAGATGGTCGCGGAGACGAAGAAAATTCTCGACCCGAAGATCAAGCTCGTCGCCACCTGCGTGCGCGTGCCGGTCTTCATCGGCCATTCGGAGGCGGTGAACATCGAATTCGAAAAGCCGATCTCGGCGGATGAAGCGCGCGATATCCTGCGCGAAGCGCCGGGGCTGCTCGTCATCGACAAGCGCGAACCCGGCGGCTACATCACGCCGCATGAATCGGCGGGCGAAGACGCCACCTATGTGTCGCGCATCCGCGAGGATCCGACCGTCGACAACGGACTCGTTCTCTGGTGCGTCAGCGATAATTTGCGCAAGGGCGCGGCGCTCAACGCGGTGCAGATCGCCGAAACGCTGATGAACCGCAAGCTGCTGGCGCCAAAGAAAAAGGCGGCCTAGCGCGGCGGACGGAGCCAGCGCGCCGCGCGCGATCTCGACAGGAGAAGCCTGGGTTTGGGGCGGCGCGGCGGATCGCGTCCGGCGACGGCGGCCTATTTGGCGATCTTGAACAGCGCGGCGTCCGGCACTTTCGCCTGATCGATGTTGAAGATCGAAATCAGGGTCTCATACCCCTGAGGGTCCTTCACCTGCCACTGCTTCAGCTTGAAGGTCTTCGGATCGAAGATCAGCCGCACATGCGAGGTGCCGCCGAACGTCGCCTTGTCCTCGATGAAGATGGTGACGCCGGCGTCGTCAATCCGCACATCTTCGACGGTGACGTCCTTCTCGAGGTCGATCTTGTCCTTCATCAAGAATTTGAGCGGCGTCTGGGTGATGAAATAAAGGTCCTGAGTGCCGAGCTTGCGGTCGCGCACCGCGACCTGCGCGCCGTCGGCGACGACCTCCATCGTTGCGGGCTCCGCATATTCGAAGCGGACGCGGCCGGCGCGCTGCACGTGAAGCCGGCCTTCGGAGCGCTTGCCGTCGCCGCCGATCTGCACGAAATCGGCCGTCATCACCGGCGAGGCGTTGAAAAAGGCGTTGGCGCGTTTGACCGCCTCGGCGCGGCTGAGGGGCTTCTCAGGTTCCGGCGGGGGCGTCTGAGCGATCGTCGCGGCGGCGGAGGCGCCCGCAGGCGCCTGGGCGGCGGGCTTGGCGCCCTTCTTCGCGGCTGGCGCGGGGTCTGCAGGTTTCGCCTGTCCGGGCTTCGTCTCGCTGGACTTCTCGGCGGCGGACTTGAGCTCAGCCGATTTGGGCTTTGCTTCGCCCGCCTTGACCTCTGCTGAATTCGTCTCGGCGGATTTGCTCGGGACGCCCGCCGGAGCCTCTCCCTGCGACGGCCGAGCGGGGCGCGCAAGATGTGCGGCGGCGGCCGGGACGGCCAGCGAGAGCGCGGCGATCAGTGCGGCGGATTGGACATATTTCACGGCGACTTCCGATTCGGAAAAGCTATTCGCCGTCTTCCTAGCATAAGTTGGCGGAATTGGGGGCGAAGCCTCACTCCGCCGCCTCGATGTCGAATGCGCCCCGATCGATGCCGCCGCCCACCAGAATCTCACGTTTTCCAGCGTGGTTAGGCGCAGAGACGACGCCCTCCTGCTCCATGCGCTCGACGAGCGATGCGGCCTTGTTGTAGCCGACCGACAAGCGGCGCTGGACATAGCTCGTCGAACACTTCTTGTCGCGCAGCACGATGGCGACGGCGCGGTCGTAGAGGTCGCCGCCTTCCTCCGCATCCATCGAGCCGGGCGAGGGCGCCTCCGCATCCTCGCCGGCGTCGTCCTCAGACGTGATCGCGTCGAGATATTGCGGCGCCCCTTGCGTTTTCACATGGGCGACGATGTCCTCGACCTCGCGGTCGGAGACGAACGGCCCATGCACGCGCGAAATGCGGCCGCCGCCCGCCATGTAGAGCATGTCGCCCTGGCCGAGCAGCTGCTCGGCGCCTTGCTCTCCCAGGATCGTTCGGCTGTCGATCTTGGAGGTCACCTGGAAGGAGATGCGGGTCGGGAAATTCGCCTTGATCGTGCCGGTGATGACGTCGACGGAGGGGCGTTGCGTCGCCATGATCAGATGGATGCCGGCGGCGCGCGCCATCTGGGCGAGTCTCTGGATCGCGCCTTCGATGTCCTTGCCGGCGACGAGCATCAGATCGGCCATTTCGTCGACGATCACGACGATATACGGCAGCGTCGAGAGCGACATCTCCTCATGTTCGAAGATCGCTTCGCCGGTCTCGCGGTCGAAGCCGGTCTGCACGGTGCGGGTGATCGTCTCGCGCTTGGTCTGCGCGTCGGCGACGCGGGCGTTGTAGCCGTCGATATTGCGCACGCCGAGCTTCGACATCTTCTTGTAGCGGTCCTCCATCTCGCGCACCGCCCATTTCAGCGCGACGACCGCTTTCTTGGGGTCGGTGACGACGGGCGTCAGCAGATGGGGGATGTTGTCGTAGACGGAGAGCTCCAGCATCTTCGGGTCGACCATGATCAGCCGGCATTCCTCGGGCTTGAGCCGATAGAGCAGCGACAGGATCATGGTGTTGATGGCGACCGACTTGCCGGAGCCGGTGGTGCCGGCGACGAGAAGATGCGGCATCCGGGCGAGGTCGACGATCACCGGCTCGCCGCCGATGGTCTTGCCGAGCGCGATCGCCAGCTTGTGATTGGAGCGGGCGAAATCCTCGCAGGCGACGAGTTCGCGCAGATAGACCATCTCGCGGCGCTGGTTCGGCAGTTCGATGCCGATGGCGTTGCGGCCCGGCACCACGGCGACGCGGGCGGAGACGGCCGACATCGAGCGGGCGATGTCGTCGGCAAGGCCGATGACGCGCGAGCTCTTGATGCCGGGCGCCGGCTCCAGCTCGTAGAGCGTGACGACGGGTCCCGGCCGGACGTTGATGATGTCGCCTTTGACGGAAAAATCCTCGAGCACGCCTTCGAGCAGACGCGCGTTCTGTTCGAGCGTCTCCTGCGACATCTTCACGCCGCCGGCCTGTTTCTTCGGTTCGGCGAGCAGCCCGAGGGACGGCGCCTCGTAGCGCGCATTGAAGCTCGGCTGCGCGGCCCGGGCCGGCGCGCGCGTCCGGCGCGGCGCCGGTCGCGGGACCGGAGGCTCCTCGGGTTCGTCGAGATCGCGGGCGTGCGGCGGCGCGAAATCCGGATAGAGGTCTAGCTCCTCGAAGGTCGGCTCGACGCGCGGGTAGCGCGGCGGCGGCGGCCGGTCCGTCGTTCGCGCGCGCCGTTTAAGCTTTGACCCCGCCCGCAGCGCCCAGGCCTTGCACGCCAGGCCGAAATGGATCAGCGCGCCCAGCGAAACCAGGGCGACGCCGGGCTCCCCATCGGCGTCGTCGTCGTCTTCGGCGACGGCGCGGACGTGGCCCTCGTCCTGGGAGGAGCGGTTGCGCATGTCGGCTTCGGATTCGAAGCCGAGCCCTGCGGCGCCGGTCACGGCGAGAATCGCCACAAGCGCGGCGCCGACGCCGAAGAGCGCCATCATCACCGCCGAGCCGGCGAAGATCGTGCGCGGGACGGTGAGGATGGCGTCGCCGGCGACTCCGCCGAGTCCGGTGGGCAGCGGCCAGCGATCGGTCGCGGGCAAGAGCGAGGCGGTGGCGGCGGTGGCGAAGACGCCGACGATCCAGAGGCCGAAACGCAGCGCCGCGCGTCCGATCCGCCGGCGCCGCATGAGCCGCAGACCTTGCGTTGCGATCGGGACGATGGCGGCGATGGCGCCGAAGCCGACGAGTTGCATCAGCAGGTCGGAGACGATCGCGCCCGGCGCGCCGAGGAGATTGCGGACATGGCCCGACGTCGCATGATTGAGCGAGGGGTCGCGGGCCGACCAGCTGACGAGCGACAATGTCAGCGCTGCGGCGGTCGCGACCAGGAAGGCGCCGAGGAGCTCAGCCAGCCGCCGCGCAGCAAACTCGCGAAGCTGCTCGGTGAAATGGCCCGTTGCATGGCTGCGCATGTGAGGAGACGCCCCGCTTGATCGCATCGCCGCCGACGGCGCGCGGATGCGGGGCAGCGTAAAAAACCTCGGTTAAGGCGCGCTTAACCCTGGCCTTCCACTTTTTCGCCATCGGCGGCGATCGTCTGATTGAGCTCGGCGCCGTAGATGAAGATCGCCGCCAGCATCTGCAGGAAGACGATGGCGATGACGATCGAGGCGAGGCCGGCGTAGGTCGAAACATAGCTCCCGGCGAATCTTGCGAGATAGGCGCCGAATCCGACGCCGAGCGCGAGCGACGCGACCAGCGTCAGCGCGATGCCCGGACCGAGAAAGAACAGGCTGCGCCGCTCGGCGGGCAGGAATTTGTGGGCCGCAAAGAGCGCCGCCGCCAGCAGGGCGGTGGTGACGCCATAGCGCACGGGCTCGTAGAGAGGCTCCAGATCCTGGACGATGTGAGGAATGAAGCGTTCCGCAATCGCTCGCGCGAGCGGCGCCAGCACGAGCAGGATCGCGACGGCGAGCAGCGCCGCCGCGCCGAGAAAGACATAGAGGATGGATTCAAGACGCGTCAGCCACCAGGGGCGCTGGTCCTTAATGTCATAGGCGCGGTTGAGGGCGACGCGCAACGCCTCCACCCCGGTCGAAGCGAAATATATGGAGAAGACCGCGCCCAGCGTGAGCAGACCGCGGCGCGGCTGCGTCAGCACATTGTGGATCTCGCCCGCGATCGGCCCGGCGACGCTCGACGGCCAAGTGTCGAAAAGCAGTTTCCTCGCCGCTTCCGCTTCCTGCCCCAGGCCGAAAAAGCCGGCGAGGGCGGTCAGGAATATCAGGAACGGAAACAGCGAGGTCAGGATTGCAAGCGCAATATAGCTTGTGACCGCCCAGCCGTCGTCGCGGTCGAACTTGAGATAGGCGCCATAAAGAATTCGAACAAATTTTCGCATGGCGACCATGATAGCGTGCCGTCGCCGAATAGCGATGCCGAGAGAGAGAATCCGGTCATGAAGATCTGGCCTTCTATGCGTTTCGCCGCCGTCAGCGCAACCTTGATCGCGCTTTCACAGGGGTCGAGCCCAGCGCTGGCGAAGGATTGCAGCCTTCTCGACACGCAAACGGCGATGAATATTTGCGCGGGCGAAAACTTCAAGGCGGCCGACGGCGCGCTCAATGCCGTCTACGCTAAATTGCTCAACAAGATCAGCCCGAAAGCGCGGCCGAAACTGCAACAGGCGCAGCGATCCTGGATCGGATATCGCGACGCGCAATGCGCTTTCGACACTTTGGGAACGATCGACGGAAGCATCCACGGCATGATGCTGGCGCAATGCCTCACGGACCTGACCGAGCAGCAGACGAAGAGACTGCAGCATCAGCTGACCTGCCAGGAAGGGGATGTTTCCTGCGGGGGGCAGTAGAGAGCAGCGGTCGCGCCGCGTCAGTTGAGCTCAGTTTGCAAGAGGCTGACGATCCGACGGCCATGGCGTCCTTCTGCGCGCAGGTGCGGCGATCCTTGCGGCCCCGTCGGCGCGGCGCCGCTCCGCTCATCGGCCAACTGTCCGCTGCGCTATTCGCGCTGGAAATGCTCATAGACGAGCCGCGCCGTCGCCTTGTTGACGCCGGGCACTTTCTCGAGATCGGAGAGCGCGGCTTTCGATACGGCCTTCGCCGAACCGAACGCCAGGAGCAGCGCGCGTTTGCGCGCGGGGCCGACGCCGGCGATCTCATCGAGCGGATTCCTGGTGAATTCCTTTTTGCGTCGCGCGCGATGCGTGCCGATCGCGAAACGATGCGCTTCGTCGCGCAGACGCTGAACGAAATAGAGCGCCGGATCATGCGGTGGCAGGCGAAATGGCTCCCGTCCGTCGACGAAGAACGTCTCGCGTCCGGCGTTACGATCCGCGCCTTTGGCGATCGATGTGATCGCCACGCCTTCGACTCCAAGGGTGCGCAGGACGTCCCGCGCCACCTCGAACTGGCCGCGACCGCCATCGATCAGCACCAGATCGGGCTTCGTCGGAAAGGCGTCGCCGTCCTGATCCTTTTCGCCCTCTTTGGCCAGTCGCGCGAACCGGCGCGTCAACACCTCGCGCATCATGCCGAAGTCGTCGCCGGGCGTGATGTCGGCGCTTCGAATGTTGAACGTGCGGTAGTGCGCTTTCATGAATCCTGAGGGGCCTGCGACGATCATCGCGCCGATCGCCTGCGCGCCGCCAATGTGCGAATTGTCGTAGACTTCGATCCGGCGCGGCGCGGCGGCCAGACCGAAGGACAGGCCCAGCGCCGCGAGCAGGCGCTGCTGGCTTGCATCCTCGGCGAGTTTGCGGCCGAGCGCCTGCCGCGCATTCTGCAGCGCGTGCTCCACCAGTTCGCGTTTCTCGCCGCGCTGCGGCGCAAGCACTTCGACGCGGCGGCGGAGTCGCGCCGTGAGCGCCTCTTCAAGCAGCGCGCTGTCCTCGATCGGATGGGAGAGAAACACGCAGCGCGCCGAAGGATGCTCCTGATAGAATTGCGCGAGAAAAGCGTCGAGCACCTCCGACTCCGACAGCGTCGCGTCGGCGCGCGGAAAATAGGAGCGGTTGCCCCAGTTCTGATAGGCGCGAAAGAAGAACGCTTCGACGCAGAAGCGCCCGGCTTCCTTGGCGATGGCGAAGACGTCGGCTTCTTCGACGCTGCGCGGGTTGATCCCCTGCGCGCCCTGAACCGCCGAGAGCGCCGAGATGCGGTCGCGCAGCCGCGCCGCGCGCTCGAACTCCAGCCGCTCGGCGGCTTCGGTCATTTCGCGCGCCAGTTGCTCGCGCACGGCCCGGCTTTTGCCGGAGAGAAAATCCCGCGCCTCGCGCACGAGTTCGGCGTAATCCTCGGTCGAGATCTCGCCGGTGCATGGGCCGGCGCAGCGCTTGATCTGATAGAGCAGGCACGGGCGCGTGCGATTGTCGTAAAAGCTTTGCGAACAGGAGCGCAGGAGAAAGGCGCGCTCCAGAGCGTTGAGCGCGCGATTGACCGCCCAGACGCTGGCGAAGGGTCCGAAATAGTCGCCCTTGCGCACGCGCGCCCCCCGGTGCTTCAAAATCTGCGGCGCGTCGTGGTCTTTGGCGATCAAAATATAGGGGAAGGATTTGTCGTCGCGCATCAGCACGTTGAAGCGCGGCTTCAACTGCTTGATGAGATTCGCCTCCAGAAGCAGAGCGTCGGTTTCGGTCTCGACCGAAATGAACACCATCGCGGCGGTGGCGGAGATCATCCGCGCAATGCGGTTCACATGACCTGCGAGGCGGGTATAGCTCGCGACGCGCTTGCGCACGTTTTTCGCCTTGCCGACGTAAAGCACCTCGCCGTTTTCGGCGATCATGCGATAGACGCCAGGTCCGTTCGGCGCGTGACGCCAATGCCGCTTGATGACGTCGACGCCGCGTTTGACGCTTTCGGGCGTCTGCGGCGTCTCCGCGCTCTCGTCGCAAGGCTCCATATCCGCCTCGAGGGCGGCGTCGGCCGCTTCGAAGGCGTCGTCGTCTTCAGGCGGAAGATCGCGCGGATTGGCGGCGTTGGCGGTCATTCGCCTAGATCTATGCGCGGGCGAACCCGATGGAAAGTCGCGCCGACGCCTTTCGGCGCCCGCAAAGAATTGTGTAGAACCTTGACTCGATGGACGTAGCGTCGGCTCGCCGCCTTGCGCCGGCCTGACCGACTGGCCAAAGTCCCGCAACGCTTGGGCTGCGACGACATGGGGGCGGAATGCAGGCGGCGAGGATCACCGTTGGCGCGGTCCTGTTTCCGGCCCTGGCGCTCGGGTTGGCCGCCAGCTTCATGTTCGGCGAGCGCTGGATCTCCCAGCTTCCGGCGACCATCGACTTCATTCCGCCGACTCTTGCGGCGATTTTCCTGATCGGCGCGGTCTTCGCCGGATTACGGCACGCCGAGATCCTCGGCGCCAGGACCGGCGAACCCTATGGCACGCTCGTTCTCACCATCGCCGTGACAATCATCGAGGTCGCGATCATGGCCTCCATGGTCGAACATGGCGATGAGGACCCGACCGAAGCGCGAGAGGCGGTCTTCTCCGCGATCATGATCGTTTGCAACGGCCTTGTCGGCCTCTGCCTTATGATCGGCGGCTTCCGTCATCACGAGCAGGAACTGCAGCCGATGGCGACGAGCGCCTATCTCGCCATCCTGATCGCGCTCTCCGTCCTGACGCTGATCCTTCCCGATTACACGACGTCGAGCGACGGACCCACTCTGTCTTCAAGTCAGCTCATTTTCGTCAGCATCCTGTCGGTGCTGCTCTACGGCGCGTTTCTCTTCATTCAGACGGTCCGGCACCGATCCTATTTCATCGACGTACATTTGGCGGCGGTCGGTCATGGCGAAGCGACGCCGTCGCGCGCGATGACGATTTTCGCCGGCGTCGGCCTGACGGCCAGTCTGATCGGCGTCTCGCTTCTCGCCGAACGGGTCGTTCCTGGTCTTGAAGAGGGGCTCAGCTGGCTGGGCGTGGACGATGTGAACAGGGTGGCTGGCGCGGCCGTCGCGATGCTGGTTCTGCTCCCCGAGTCCTTGAACTCCATACGCGCGGCGATGCGCAACGCGCTTCAGACGAGTCTCAATGGCGCGCTCGGCTCGGTTGTCGCGACGATCGGGCTCACGGTTCCCGCCGTCGCGATCCTGAGCGTCGTGACGAAGCATGAAATCGTTTTCGGACTCGAGCCGCGCGACACCGTCCTGCTGCTGCTGACATTGCTGCTCAGCGTGGTGAGCTTCGGCGCCGGCCGAACCAATCTGCTGACCGGCCTCGTGCATCTTGTCGTTTTCGCGACATATATTTTTCTGTTGTTCGTGCCATAGCTCTTGTTCGCGCCGTAGCTCTCACGCAAAGTGCGCGCATGAACGACGACAGTCTGATCTTGTATTACGCGCCGCGCACGCGCGCCTCGGGCGTGCTGACTCTGCTCGAAGAACTCGACGTTCCCTACGAGCTGCGCGCGTTGAACTTTCATCTCGGCGAACAACGCACGCCGGAATACCTCGCCGTCAATCCGCTCGGCAAAGTGCCGGGGATCGTGCACAACGGCGCGCTCGTGACCGAGCTCGGCGCGATTTTCATCTATCTCGCCGACGCCTTTCCGCAGAAGGGCCTCGCGCCGCCGATCGGCGACGCCTTGCGCGGACCTTATCTGCGCTGGCTCGTGATCTATGGGTCGGCGTTCGAGCCCGCGGTCGTCGATCGTTCGATGGATCGCGCGCCGGCGCCGGCGCGCACAAGCCCCTATGGCGATTTCGACGGCGTCATGGCGCTGATCAACGCGCAATTGACGCAGGGCCCCTATCTCTTCGGCGAGCGCTTCACCGCCGCCGACATTCTTTGGGGAACGGCGCTGCGTTGGACGGTCGGCTTCGGACTCGTGCCGGACAACGTGCAGATCTCCGCCTATGTCGAGCGCGTCACGACGCGGCCGTGCTTTGCGCGCGTCGCGCAGACGGACGCAGAGCTGCTGAAGATTCACGAAGCGGCGGCGAAGGCGACAGGCGGCTGAGCAGATCCGTGACTCGTCGTCTGGCGCGATCGACGCATGCGCCGAGGGCGGGCGACGACATTGCGCCTCACCAGTCGATGGGCGCCTGGCCGCGGGCGATCAGATAGTCGTTCGCCTTCGAGAAATGCTTGCAGCCGAAGAAGCCATTGTTGGCCGACAGCGGCGACGGATGCGCGCATTCGAGCACGAGATGTTTGCGCCGGTCGATTCCCGCGCCCTTGCGCCGCGCATAGGCGCCCCAGAGCATGAAGACCACGCCGTCGCGTTCGCGCGAGAGCGCGTGGATGGCGGCGTCGGTGAATTGCTCCCAGCCCTTGTTCTGATGCGAGCCGGCGGCGTTCTCGCGGACGGTGAGCGTGGCGTTCAACAGCAGCACGCCCTGCCGCGCCCAACGCGTCAGATCGGGATCGCGCACGACCGGACGCCCGAGATCGGTTTCGATTTCCTTGAAGATGTTCTGGAGCGACGGGGGCGGCGGCGTATTGGAACCGACTGCGAAACAGAGCCCGCAGGCCTGGCCGGCGCCGTGATAGGGGTCTTGCCCGAGAATCACGACTTTGACCTCATCGAACGGACATTCGTCGAAAGCGCGAAAAATCTGTGACGCCGGCGGATAGACCTGACGCGCGGCGTATTCGCCGCGGACGAACGCGCGCAACGCGTCGAAATAGGGCTGCTCGAATTCGCGCGCGAGATGTTTGCGCCAGCTTTCCTCGATACGGACGGGTTTGGTCATCCGCCAAGCTTAGCGGAAAGCGATGGCGGCGCGCTAATCCCCGGTCGCGGTTTCCACTACCGCGTCGGCGCCTGTCGACTGTCCTCCACGGCGATGATCGACAGCGCCTTGATCGCCCGATCGATCTTGGCCAGCACGCCGAGGCCGCCGAAACTCGCGATCAAGGTCGTCATGATCTCGCTCGTCGGAGACGTCGCGCTGGCGGCGCCGGTCGCTTCCAGGATGGAAAGCAGCGCATAGGCGCCGATCGCAAGCGTCGTCTTGCTCCCGGCCAACGCCTCGCCGCCCAGGATCTTGTCGATCGGCGACAGGAGTTTCGGAACTTGCCCGTTGGCGTCGGGCCGCGCCCGGGGTCTCGCCAGAAGGGCGTCGACAAGGCGTGCGAGGACGTCGTCATTCTGCGGCGCGGGAACCGGAGTCACGTGAGACACTCCCTTTGGATCATCGAAGGCGGGAACCGAGATCTGGGACATGGGGACGAGAGCGGAGCCGGGGCGGCCGATCGTGATCGAACCGTCGAGCTCCGCGAGCCGTTTGACGATGGGCAGGACGCCGCATTGCTTGTCGATGGCGTACGGATCGAACTGATGATCGCCGACGAATTTTCCTGAAACATATTCGGTCGAGCCCGCGAGGAGATAAGGCGAGGGCCGCCCTCGATTGCGATAGCCCCATCCGTTGTATTTCTCCGCCTCGAAGCACAGGCGTTCGATGGTCCACGAATTCACCGCGCGCATGTCGTGATTGCCGACCGTCAGCGCGTCGATCGCGCTTTGCTCCCAGGTGAAGGGCGGATGGCCGTTCGCCGGCCGTCCTCTGGGAACCCTCTTCGTCCGGTCGGCGAGAGGAGAGCCCTCGTGGAGATGGCGCGTGAAATCCGCGCCTGACTCCCGTTGGTGAAGCGCGGCGATCAACGGCCATGGCGCGCCGGTCAATTCGGCGACGCGCTGATAGCGCGGCTTGTCGGCGAGCAGTTTCGCGGCGATCCGGTCGATTTCTGCGCGGCGTTCGGGGTGGATTTGCAAGCGGCGCCAAAGCTGCCCATAGGTGGCTTGCAGATCGGCAAATCGATAATTGGACATAGGCGTTTCCGTGCGACGAGAGCGCGCGCAAGGCGCGCGGCGGCGCTGAACGTCAGCGTTTTGCGGCGATGAGGCTCAGCGCGCGAACTGCGCGGTCGACCTTGGAAACGCCGCCGAGCGCGCCGAATGCGCCGATCAGCGTCAGCAGAACCTGGCTGGTCGTCGACGGCGGCTGGGCGGCGGTCGCCGTCGCCGGACCGGCGATGCCCAGCGTCTGAAAGATCGATAGCGCGGCATAGGCGCCGATCGCCGCCGGCGTTTTCAGCCCGACCAGCGCTTCGCCGCCCAGCGCCTTGTCGATCGGCGACATCGGCAGAGCCTTCGCGATGTCGTCGGACGTCGGAAGCGCGCCATTCCCTGCAGGCTTTGCTCCTGCGCCTTGAAGCGCCGCTTGGAGCAGTCGTCGTAGCGCGGCGTCTGCGCCTGCGGTTCCTTCGGCCGCCTGGCCGTTGGGCTTGGGAGCGAGCGCCTGACGAAGAAGATTCGACAAGGTGTCCGTGGCCGACGCGTCGGGCGAACTTGCGTCCCGCGTCGTGAGGCCGTTGACCAATTGCCTGACGAGGCGCTCGAGGAAGCGTTCGCGCTCCTCGCGGCGCTGAACCTCCGGACCGATCACGGCTGGCATTTGTCGATGCGCCGGGATGTTCAGAAGGCTCAGCGTGCGCTCGTCGGCGACGCCGGTCGCCGGCAGTTCGCGCGACTGTTGAAACAGGGCGACGGCGTTGCGCGTGTTGGGGCCGAACTCGCCGTCGATCTCGCCGGGGCTGAGGCCCGCGTCCCGCAGCGCCCTTTGCAGCGCTTCAACCGCCGGGCCGACCGCTCCCTCCGCAATCTCGTCGAGCGCCTTCACCTCGCTGACGGGCGGCGTGATGATATCGCCGGCGACGCCTCCGCGCAGATGCGGCGGCGCCTCATTCTGCGCGATCTGCACGATCGTCGGCAGGAACGTTTGCGGCAAGGGGGCGATCTCCAGCGGCAAGCGGCATGCAATCATGTCCGACTTCGGACGCGTGTCGCGCTTGACCATGTCGCTCAGATTGCCGCTCACATAGACGATCTGGTCGCCTTCCACGCGCTCGACGAAACCGACGTGGCCCTTGCCGGAATTTGGCGCGCCGCGGGGGAAAACGACAATCGCGCCATGTTCGGGCGCGCCATGGAGATCCCTGCCGAAGTTCTCGTAGCTGCGCGCCGCCAGCGAACCGCTGTTCCTGTAGCCGGCGAGACTGAGGCAGGCGCCGACGAAGGCGGCGCACCACGAACGGCGTCGTCCTGCACCTTGTGGCCGCACAGCCGATACATCTCGATGATTTCGGGATTGGATGAAGGTCCCGGGACCTCTTTCTTATTGAGAAACTCGAGGGAAACGGTGAGCCAGGGCGTGGTCATGAAACACCTGTGAGGACTCGGCTTTTCGAAAATGGCAGACGGTATGAATACTACTTAAAGTAGTAATTTTTTTAGCATCAATCAAAACGCGAAATCTGTCAATCGCGCGCGGATCGCGCGGCGAAACCTGCGTTGTCGGCGCGCGGATGGCGCCGCTGCCGGGACATGAAGGCGATGCGCGCTTTGCGGCGACCGGGGTCGCGTCGTCGGAGGCGCGCGTCATCGGGGTCGTGCGCGGCATTGCATCCGGACGGGTGGCGCGATCAGGAAGCGCTGGCCTGCATCGCCGTTGGCGCTGCGCCGCGCCGTCGCGCAGACGCAGTGGCTCGGCATAGCGCCGGGCGCAGGCGCGCGCCTTCGCGTCTAATCCTGCAGCGGACCCCAGGCCGGATCGCTCGCATAGCTTGGCGTCGGCACCTGAATCTCCGAGCGGCCGAAGACGTCGACCATGTAGATTTTCGGACCGCCGCCGCCGCCCGAATCGCGGAAGAACATCAGGAAAAGGCCGTTCGGCGCCCAGGTCGGCCCCTCATTGTGGAAGCCCTCGGTGAGAATACGCTCGCCGGAGCCGTCGGTTTTCATGACGCCGATGCCGAAATTGCCGCCGTTCTGCTTGGTGAAGGCGATGTAATCGCCCTTGGGCGACCAGACGGGCGTCGAATAGCGTCCGCCGCCGAAGGAGATGCGTTTCGCTTCGCCGCCATGCGCGCCGATGATGTAAATCTGCTGAGAGCCGCCGCGATCGCTTTCGAAGACGATGTGCGAGCCGTCGGGCGAGTAACAGGGCGCCGTGTCGATGGCGGCGGTGTCGGTCAGGCGCATCGTGGTGCGCGAACGCAGATCCATCGTGTAGAGATTGGTCGTCGAGCCCTGCGACAGCGACATGATGATCTTCTGCCCGTCCGGCGAAAATCGCGGCGAGAAGGTCATGCCCGGAAAATTGCCTACGACTTCGCGCTGGCTGTTCTCGATGTTCATCAACAGAACTTTGGGATCGCCGTCCGCGCCGAACGACATGTAGGTGACGTCGAGCGCGTTGGGCGAAAATCGCGGCGTGACGACGAGCTCGTCGCCGCGCGTCAGATAGCGCACATTCGCGCCGTCCTGATCCATCATCGCCAGGCGCTTGCGGCGCCTGGCCTTGGAGCCTGTTTCGTCAACGAAGACGATGCGCGTGTCGAAGAAGCCCTTCTCGCCGGTGATGCGCGTGAAAACCGCGTCCGACAGGAGATGCGCGACGCGCCGCATATTGGCGGCCTCGGTCACATATTGCTGGCCGGCGACCTGCTCGCCCGTCGTCACGTCGAAGAGTCGGAACTCTGTCTTGAGCCTGCCGTCGCCAACCCGTTGCGAGCGACCGGTCAGCACGAATTGCGCGTTCACCGCCTTGAAGGCGGCGAGATGGGGCGTCGCGTCGGGCGGCGCGGCGTCCGCCGGCAGCGCGCCCGGGTCGATCGGGTTCAAGAACACTGAGCGCTTGAAATTGTTCAGCGTCACGGAGGTGACGGTGCGCGCGGCGTCGTCGCCGACAAAGGGCGCGACGGCGATATTGATCGGCTGGAAGCCGCCGCCCTTGAGGTCGATGATGCGGCCGGCGCGCGCCAGAGTCATGGGAAGCAGAGGAGCGACGGCGGCTCCGGCGATGAGTCCGGCGGCGGCCCGGCGGGTGATGAATCGTGTCATGGGGCGAATCTTTCAAGCATCGACGTGAAGAAAGCGTATCGCTTCACGGCGATGGAGGAGGTTGTCCATGCGGGCCCACTCAGCCCGCGTGCGGTTCGCGTCGCGCGCGCGAGAGGGGGCCGGCGCGATTGGCGTCGGCATGACGCCGGCAGCGCCGCGCTCGCTCCAGTCCAGCGAGAACCGGGCGCGGTTGGCGGGGACGCGGCGGCCTGCGAACAGAGCGCGCACTAATTCGCGTCCTGAAAGCGGATGGTGACCTCGTGCAGCGCCTCTTCGTAATAGGGCATGAACTCCGGCGGAATGCGCATGGGGCTGCAGCGGCGCACCGCCTGCATCGCCTGTTCGCCGCGGGCGTGCTCGGTCGGGGTCGCCGAGGCGTTCAGCAGCTTCGGACGGCCTTCGAGTTCGCCTTCGCGCGAGAGATGGAATTCAACGACCGGCGCATAGGATTGTCCGCCAAGCGACAAGCCGGACGCCCAGCACGGATAGTAGTGATCGTGGATATAGGCGGCGATGCGGGCCTCCATCGAGACGGACATTTTCGCGGCCGATCCCGTCGGCGCGCCGAGCGCCGCCGTCTGAGTGGCTCTGCCGGTTGCGGCCTTGCGCTGCGGGGCTTCGCGGCTCAGCAGTTTCGAGATGCTGGCGGCGTCGAATTTCGTCTTCGGCGCGTGTTCATCGCCGGACTTCGGCTTCGATTCCTTTACCGCTTTCTCGGCAAGCTCTCCGATCGATGTGTCCGGCTTGGGCTTTTGCTGCGTCTTTTTGCTCTCAAGAAGTTTCGCCACCTCGTCGATCTTCAGCCGCTCCTTGGGCTTTTCACGAGCGGCGGCGTCCTTCGCCGAATTGTCGGGCTTGGGCCGCGCCGGGGGCTTCGGCTTCACGATCTCGGCGTCGTCCGGATCTTTTTGCTCCGACTCTTTCTTCTGCGCTTCCGGCGCCGCGGCCTTGGGTTTTGCGGCCGGTTTCGGCTCGGGCTGCTTTTCGGCCGGCTTGGGCGGCGGCTCAGGTTTCGGCGGCAGAGCGGCGACGCGCTTGGGCGGCGTCGGCGGCGTCTCGTCAGCGTTGGGCTGCGGCAGCGGACGCGCCGGCGGGAGCGGCGTGGCGATGTCCTTCTTCGCCTCGGCGAGCGGCGGCTCGGGCTTTGTCTCGGTTTCGGGCGCGACCTTGTCGACGCGCGGCGTCGGCTTGACGTCGCGCGCGGTTTTCTCGCCCTTCATGATCTGGGTGAGTTCGCTGTCGGTGACGAGATCGACCGGGGCGATCTCCACGACATCGAATTTCTCCGATTCGGAAAACAGGACGAGCGCCGCCAGAAGCAATCCAACGTGGATCGCCGAGGAAAGAGGAAAACCAGGTTCGGAGCGCGAAATTTTCATTTCCGCTCAGCTCACTTCCTCTCCTGCTCCGTCACCAGCGCGACCTTCTTGTAGCCGGCGCTCGTGACGAGCGACATCACTTCCGCGACGCGGCCATAGTTCACCGCCTTGGAGCCGCGGACATAGATGCGTTCGTCAAATCCCTGCTTTGCGGTTTCCTTCAGCCTGTCGAGCAGCTGCGTCGTTTCGACCGGCTGATCCATCAGGAACACCTGTCCCTTCTCGTCGATGGCGATCGAGACAGGCTTCTGGTCGATGTTGAGCGCGCCGGCCTTGGTCTGCGGAAGGTCGACGGCGACCCCGGTCGCGAGCAGCGGCGCCGCCACCATGAAGATGATCAGCAGCACCAGCATCACGTCGATGAACGGCGTCATGTTGATTTCAGCCATGGCGCCATAGCGGGGGACGCCGCGCCGCCGCCTGCCGCCCTTGCGTCCCGGAGCCGAGATTGAAGCGCCCATAGTGCTCCTTACGCCGCGCGGTCGCGGTTCGACGAGGCCGTGTGCTGATCGATCTGCCGCGAAAGGATCGCCGAGAACTCGTCGGCGAAGCTTTCCATGCGCGCCTGCGCCCTGGCGACGTCGCCTTGCATCTTGTTGTAGGCGATCAGCGCCGGGATGGCGGCGAAGAGGCCGATCGCCGTGGCGAGCAGCGCCTCGGCGATGCCGGGCGCGACGACGGCGAGCGAGGTGTTCTTCGAAGCGGCGATCGAGCGGAAGGAGGTCATGATGCCCCACACCGTGCCGAACAGGCCGACGAAGGGGCCGGCCGAGGCGACGGTCGCCAGCACCAGCAGATTGGATTCAAGCTTCTCCACCTCGCGGGCGATGGAGACGTCGAGCACCTTCTCGATGCGCGCCTGCAGGCCCATGAAGGAGGCGCTGGCGCCGGACTGGAAGGAGCGCTTCCATTCCCGCATCGCTGCGACGAAAAGCGTCGCCATGCCGGTTTGAGGGCGTTCCGAAAGCTTGCTGTAGAGCTCCTCGAGCGAATTGCCCGACCAGAAGTTCTCCTCGAAGCGGTCCATGGCGCGGCGCATGCGCGCAAAGAGCAGCGTCTTGTCGATGATGATCGCCCAGCACCAGACCGATGCGGCGAGCAGTCCGAGCATGACGACTTTGACGACGATATGCGCGCCCCAGAACATGCTCCAAATCGTGATGTCGGCGGCGGGAGCGGCGAGGGGACTCGCGGCGATCTCGGCTGGATTCATGATTTGTCCTTGAGTCGGCAGGCGCTCTGCGGCGGCTTTGGCTGCGACGCCCGGTCTATCGCCCGCAATTTCGCCATTTGTTGGGCTGCGGTGCGCCGCACAACAAACCATAGCGGAGAGGCGTTAACAAGGCGTAAGGGTTAAGCGAAGGTTCGGGGGGCGGAGGCTGGGCCGTAACGGGCCGTCTGCGCCGCCGGCGGCGGCTCAATCGTTGAGCCGGTAAATCCACCAGCCCTTGTGCTGATAGACGAGGGACAGCCGCGTCAGAGGCGAGGGCAGGGAGGTCGAGAACGGCAGCAGCCGCGCGATCAGCCGGTCGCCGTCGCTCTTGCGTTCAAAATAATGCAGCCGCGTCGCGCCGCCGATCGGCTCGACAGCGAAGCCGCCCTCAATCTTCTGGTCGCGCAGCCATTGCTGGGCGGATTTGATGAGACCGTGCGAAACGCCGGTCGCGGCGAAATCCTTATAGGCGATGGAGAGCTTTTGCGGCCGCACGGCGGCGAGCCTCCAGACGTCGGAGATGCGCACCGCGACATAGGCAGGCTTGCCGTCGGCGAGCGTCTTCAACGCTTGGCTCGCGCGCGTCTCGTCGGAGTCGAGCAGCGCGTCGATGAAGCGCGTGAAGACGTCGACGGAGCCGGCGGAAACCCCGGCGCCCCAGCGTGCGCGTTCCGGCGCCGCCGCAGCCGACCAGGCGGCCGGCAGGAGAAGCCCGCGCGCCTGCGAATCGTCGAGCGGCGCGGCGCGCCCGGCGACGAGACGGATCGCGCGCGACAGATCCCACCAGGCGAGCACGACCGCGTCTTGCGGCGTATGTTCGCGAATCGCGGCGAGAACCTTCGCCGCGTCGCTCGCCGAGACGTCAGCGAACAGGATCGGCTCCGTCACCTGATTGCGCCACACGAGCGGCGTGAGCCGACCCGCGCCGTCGCGTGCGACGACGCCGTCGGCGATTGGCCGGCGTTCGTCCTTCGCCGAGATTGCGATCTGCTGGAGCCGGTCGGCCTGCAATCCGAAAACTTCGGTTTCTTTCGCCGCGTCCGCGGAGATCGTCGCGAGCCGCGTTTCAAACGGCGCCGTGGGATTGAGCCCGGCGTAAATCGCCCAGCCGAGCAGGGCGAAGCCGAAGACGAGAAGGGTGACGCCGGCGATCAGCCGGATGCGAGGAGTCATGCGCGTCCAGTATCAGAGTTTCGGATGTCATCTTCCGAGTGTCAGTCCCGCGAAAGCGGGATCCACTGCAGCAGCCGCATGTTTCCAAAACGGCCCCTGGATTCCCGGCCGCGCTGGCGCGCGCCGGGAATGACATCGGGAACGCTCACCCGCCCTTGCGCTCGCGGCGCATGAGCAGGCCGGCGCCGGCGAGCATGGCCAGGAGACCCAGACCGCCCGCCCAGGCGCGCCGCGTCGGAGAGTCGAGATCGAGGTCGCCGCGCTTCTGGCCGGAGATGCGCTTCAGTTCGGCGCGGATTTCCGCGGCTTCGCGCAGCTTCGTGTCCTCGTCGTTGATCTTCGCCGCCGCGCCGATGAGTTGCGACCAGCCCTCGGTATAGGTGTAGCCGCCTGGGTTCATATGCGCGAGCCCCTTGTAGTGCTTGATCTGGTGGTGCTCCCACATGTCGGCGAAGACATATTCGATGGCGCTCGGATTGTTGCCCTTCTGCCAGAACAGCTGGAAGAAGCCGCCCGCGTCGTCCTTCTCCGGCGGCGGCGGCGCCGGACGGTTCGTCATCTGGCCGGGCAGCAGCTTGTCGTTATAGAGCTTCACCAGGACGCTGCGCGCCTTCTCGGTGATGTCGAGTCCGGAGACGATGCCCTTGTCCATGCCGTCGAGATAGGCGCGGGCGAAACTGTCAGAGTGACAGTTCGAGCAGGTCGACACCCATGATTCCTTGCGCCGCGTGAACCAGGGATGGTTCAAATTCTCGGCGATCTTCGGCATCGGCACGAAGGCCCAGCGCGCCTTGCGCACCATGTTGTGCGTGAACTTGCCCTCATATTCCATGTGGCAGAAGGCGCAGGTCGGGGCGTTCATCTTCCCCTTTTCCATTGCGTCGGCGAGGCGGACGTTCCAGTCCCATGTGTCGCCGCGCGTTTGATAGATCGTGCCGTGCTTCGAGAGCATGTAGCCTTCGAATTCATTGTGATCGACGCCATTGTGGCATTGCGCGCAGGCCTGCGGCTTGCGGGCTTCGACCGCCGAGAACTCATGGCGTGTGTGGCAGGAGTTACATGTCGTCTGCGGCGTGTGACAGAAGGTGCAGCCTTCCGCGACTTCACGCTGCTCCATCGCCGCCCAGACGGCGTTCTCGACATTGGCCTTGTAGGAGAGCGCATGTGACGGGTGGCCCGGCTTCCATTGCTCCTGCGGCCAGGTGAAGGTGTCGCGTTCCGATTCGCGTTCGGCGAACTGCTGCACATGGCACTGTCCGCAGGCGGCGGCGTCCGGCATTTTCAGTTCGGTCTTGTGCTGGCCGTGCTCCTTGCCGACGCCCATGTGGCAGTCGATGCAGCCGACCTCTTTCAGATTCTCGCCGGCCTTGAGCGTCCCCATCGAGCGGAGGTTGTTCTCGACCTCCGTGATCATCGCCTTCTTGTAAGCGCGCGCATCCGAGTCGGGCAGATTGCGGATGGCGTCGAGATTGCCGTGCACGCTGCCCTTCCAGCTATGCGTCCAGCCGGGCGTGACCTGCTGATGGCATTCGACGCATTGCGCGCGCTGCGCATCGACGTCGATCGATTGCGGCGGCTTATAGAAATCATGCGGATTGAGATATTTCGAGATCGGAATCGGCTCCCAATATTTCGAGAGCGAGCCTTTGCCGGCGCCTTGCGATTCGTCGTAGTAGCGCTTGGTCAGGGCGTCGTAGAGCTCCTTCGGCGAGGCGGTCTTCTCCAGACCTAGCGCCTTGAAGGTTTCGTCCGGCGTCTCCGCGAAGGCCGGGACGCAGAGGGCGAAGCTCAGGGCGACCGCGACCATCAGGGCGAGGCGAACGGCGCCATTAAAAACCATTCGTGAACTCAGCATGCTCTCCCTCGCCCCGTTTCGCGTGTGGCTGTATTGTCGGCGCCGGGGCGGCGAGAGGAAAGGACCACAGCCTTTCCCGCCAATGAGGCCACCCCGTGATTCCGTTCCAGCTCGTCAAACCGCTGCGCGACGATAGATGATGGCTGCGGGAGAAGCCATGACGACGCGTTGGTTCCCCTCAGCATTGAAGACCGCCGAGGCGCCGCCCGGCATGCGCATTTATGCGATCGGCGACGTTCACGGCCGCGCCGATCTTCTGCACGTCCTCGCCGAAACGATCGCCGAGGATCTGGCGGCGCGCCGCTGCGACCAGGCGATCACTGTTTTCGTGGGCGACTACATCGACCGTGGCCTTGGCTCGAACGGCGTTTTGAAGCGCCTGTCCTCCGGGGATTTCCCTACGCCGATCGTCACGCTGCGCGGCAACCATGAGGAGGCGCTGCTGCGCTTTCTGAATGATGCGGCGGCGCTCGACGACTGGGTCGACAATGGCGCGCTGATGACGCTGCATTCCTATGGCGTCGACGCCGGCGAGGAAACGGCGCAGGGCGGCGCTTCGCAGGTGCGCCGGAAATTTCTCGCGCATTTCCCGCAGGCGCATCGCCGCTTTATCGAAGAAACGCGGCTTTGGGCGGAATATGGCGGATATTTCTTCTGCCACGCCGGCGTGCGGCGCAGCGCGCCGCTGCATCTGCAGGACGTTCACGATCTGATGAACATCCGCGAGGGATTTCTCGATTGCGAACAGTCCTTCGGCAAGGTCGTCGTGCATGGGCATACGCCGCATCGCGACGTCGAGGATCTGCCGAACCGGATCAATCTCGACACGCACGCCGTCAGCAGCGGCGTGCTTACCGCGGTGGCGCTGGAAGGCTTCGAGCGGCGCTTCATTCAGACCTGGTGAGGTCCGCGCTATTCGTCAGCCGACGCGAAGCTCGAAGGCGTTTTCGAGGTGGCGCGGCAGCCGGCCCGGCGCCACGAAAATCGCGTCGGCGCGCAGCGTGTAGGTCATCGCCCAGGGGTTTGCAGCAAGCCAACGGCCGACAGCTTGCGAGAAGCGCCGTTGTTTTTGCGGCGTGATAGCGATGACAGCGTCGTCGAGAGCGCCGCGCGCTTTCACTTCGACGAAGACGATCGCACGCCCACGCCGCGCGACGATGTCGATTTCGCCGCCATGCGCGCGGAAATTGCGCGCGAGAATTTGATAGAGGCGCGCCCTTAGCCACAGCGTCGCCAGCGTCTCCGCGCGCAGGCCGTAGACATAGGCGGCGCGGTGGGCGTGGGGGTCGCGGTCCAATTTATCCGATCTTGAGCGTGACCTGCTATCCATAGTCAGGCGATCTTTAAAATCCACCCGAGGCGGGCTTGAAATTTGACATGTTGGCGGCCAAAGGGATCGATGGCATCCGAATGCGAGGCGCTCTCGATTACTACATGGCCAGATTAATGACCAGATCTCACACACGAGGTGTCATTGGTCAATTCACAAAAATTGACCTTCAAGTCTACGCATTCGACAATTTGCGCTAATCTGGAAGCAAAATGACTGGTGAAAACATATTTATTACTTTCATAGCAGTTGCTAGCTTTTGCATGATATATAATTCTATACAATATTCTTTCCGGCTGAGAGAATGGGAAAAAATCGATGGGATAGTGGTAAATGCGATGGAACATTAGTGGGAGACGATTTCGTGTATAAACTAATAATTAAGACAAACATTGATGGCAAAGAGGACATAATGTTATTGCGTAATGAGTTTTGTAAAATGAACGTAGGTGATGGCGTCAAGATATTGCGCAATCCAAAGAAGGATAACGAGGCCGTGCTAATCGACACTCAAAACAAACTAATAATGCCTTTGATCATGTCATACACTCTTCTGGGCGTCATAGTGTTTCACTGGCTCAAAACTTCTTAGCGTATGGGAAGGCTAACATAAAGAAGTTTGCACCCCCGCATACGCCCTGCTGCGGAGGCGGCTTTTCGCCGCGATCTCTGCGCGTAGGATCAACCCGCAGGCGTCTTACCGGCGTTGATCGCCAGTTGCGCGGCGAAAGCTCGTTTATAGGCGGGCCGCGCTTCACCGCGGGCGACATAGGCGGCCAGGTTCGGAAATTCGTTCAGAATGCCCGACGAGGCCAGCCTGAGCAGCACTGAGGCCATCATCAGGTCGCCCGCGCTGAAAGCGCCGTCAAGCCAGTCGGCGTTTCCGAGGCGAGCGGAAAGCTGGCTCAGCCGGGTGCGCACGCGGTCCTGGACAAGAGGCAGACGTTCCTGATGCCAGGGCTTGTCGCTTTCCAGCAGTCTGGCCGTCGCGAGTTCAAGGATGGTCGGCTCAACCGTGTTGAGCGCAGCGAACATCCATGTGACGGCGCGCGCCCGCGCATTGGCGTCGTCCGGCAGCAAGCCCTCATGGCGTTCGGCGATATGGAAGACGATCGATCCAGTTTCGAAAAGGGCGAGATCATCTTCTTCATAGGTCGGAATCTGGCCGAAAGGATGTAGCGCCAGATGCGCTGGCTGTTTCATCGCCTCGAACGAAACAAGGCGAACTTCGTAGGATTGGCCCACCTCTTCAAGCGCCCAGCGCACGCGCGTGTCGCGCGCCAATCCGGCGCCTCCGTCGGGCGACCGTTCAAAGGCGGTGATGGTGATGGTCAATGCGAGGCTTCTCCCGGCGGAATCATCGGCTGCAGGGCAGGCAAGCCGTCCACGTCAAATCTCGCCGTGCTGCTTCGCAGCCGCCAGCTCCAACGCCCGCGCATAGACCTGACGGCGCGGCTGGCCGGTCGCGGCGGACACGACGCTCGCCGCGTCCTTGACGGAATAGGCCGCGAGCGCCTCTTCGATTCTGGCGTCGAGATCGGCGGCCGAAGCCTGCGCCGCGCCGGCGCCGGGCGGGGCGACGAGCAGCACGATCTCGCCCTTCGGCGGCTCCTCTCCGGCGAGCGCAGCGGCAAGCTCGTCGAGCGTCCCGCGACGCACCGACTCAAACATCTTGGTCAGTTCGCGGGCGATCGCCGCATTGCGTTTGCCGAGCACCGCCGCGCAATCGGCGAGCGCGTCGACCAAACGGCGCGGGCTTTCGAAAAAGACCAGCGTTCCCGGCACATGCGCGAGTTCGGCGAGCCGCGCGCGGCGCGGGCCGCTCTTGTGGGGCAGAAAGCCTTCGAAAAAGAAGCGGTCGGTCGGCAGTCCGGCGACGACCAGCGCCGCGAGCACGGCGGACGGCCCCGGCACCGACGTCACATGCACGCCTTTCTCGAGCGCTTCCTGCACAAGCCTGAAGCCCGGGTCGGAAACCAGCGGCGTGCCGGCGTCGGAGACGAGCGCGAGCTTCGCGCCCGCCTCGAGCCGCGCCAGCAGATGCGGACGAATCACCTTGGCGTTGTGCTCGTGATAGGCGACGAGCGGCGTCGAGATTCCGTAATGGGCGAGCAGCGTCTTGGTGACGCGCGTATCCTCGGCGATCACCGCGTCGGCCGCGGCGAGGGTGGAGAGCGCGCGAAAGGAAATGTCCTTCAGATTTCCGATCGGCGTCGCGACGAGATGCAGCCCCGGTTCGATCCTTTCGGCTTCGGCGCGCAGGCCGAAGGCGGTGTAGCTCGCTACTTGCGGAAAAGCCTCGATGGTCATGCGCGCCGCCAATCGTTGTTCTTTTTAAGATACCAAACGTTCGCTTTACAGGACAAGCACTAACTGCGCGCCAGCCGCAATTCTTCCAAATGGCCCGTCTATTGACTTTCGGCCAGGGACTCGGACCTTAGCGCAGAAACGCCGCGCCATTGGCCCAAGCCGCCTCGGGCGCAAGGGGATTCTCATGCCGACTTTGTCTTCTCTCGCGCGCGCCGGCGCGCTCGGACGCGGGGCCGCTCCCAAACGCGCCGCGCTGATCGGCATTGCGGCCCTGCTGGCCGCCTGCAATCCCGCCGCCGGGCCGTGGGCGCCGGGGACGCGCGACCTGAAGTTGAGCGCCTCGACGCAGACCGCGCCCGCCGCCGGCGAGACGATCGGAACGGGCGCGGTGAAAATTGCGCTGATCGTGCCGCTCACCGGTCCGTCCGGCCCGTCCTCGGTCGGCGCGTCGCTGCTCAACGCCGCCAAGCTCGCTTACGCCGACAGCGGCGACAATGACGTGTCGATCCTCGTCAAGGACGACCGTTCGACGCCTTCCGGCGCGGCCGCGGCGACGCAGGCGGCCATCAATGAGGGCGCCGAGGTCGTGCTCGGGCCGGTGTTCGGCGCCGGCGTCAAGGAGGCGGGCCGCGTCGCCCGCTCCGCCAACAAGCCGATGATCGCCTTCTCCACCGATTCTTCGGCCGCCGGCCACGGCAGCTACCTTCTGTCGTTCCCGGTCGAGGGCTATGTCGATCGGGGAGTCAGCTTCGCTTCGCAGCGCGGCAAGAAGTCGATCGCGGCGCTCGTGCCGGAAAATGATTACGGCACGCTGGCGATGGCGCAGTTCCAGCAGAGCGCCGCCACCTATGGCATTCGCGTGCCGGTCATCGAGCGCTACAAGCCTGGCGCGCCCGGCGAATCCGTGAGGCGTCTGGCAGCGGCGCGCGATCAGTTCGACGCCCTGTTCATTCCCGAGCAGGCCGAGGCCATGCAGGCGGTGTCGAAGGAGCTTGTCGCGAACGGCATCGACGCCAAGAAGGTGCAGATTTTCGGCACTGGCCTGTGGAACGACGCGCGCACGCTGAACCTGCCGGCGCTGCAGGGCGCCTGGTTCACCGCGCCGGAGAACGCCGGCTTCAACGCCTTCGCGCAGCGCTACAAGGCGAAATACGGCTCCGACCCGGCGCGCGTCGCGACGCTCGCCTATGACGCGGTGTCGCTCGCCATCGCGCTGTCGCGTTCGCAAGGGTCGCAACGCTATTCGGAAAGCGTGCTGACCAATCCCTCGGGCTTCAACGGCGCCGACGGCGTCTTCCGCTTCAAGGCGGACGGCGGCAATGAGCGCGGCCTGTCGGTGCTGGAGATCGGCGGCGGCACCGCGAAAATCATCTCGCCCGCGCCGCGCAATTTCACCGGCAACGGCGCATAAATCCGTTTCGCATTCTCCGAGACACGCTATTGTTGCGCGCTAGCTATTGCTGCGCGCGTCGAGCGCATTTGTTTCATTGGAGAATATCAATGGCGACCAACCGCACTAACGTCTATTCGCCCTCAGAGTTTCTGGAGCGCCAGAGCGCTGACGCCTGTCTGCTCCCGCTGACCGCCGTGGGCGTCTCGAAACCAGGCGCCGACAAGAAACACATTCTTTTCGCCCTCGACGTCGCGCGCGACGTCTGGATCAACGTGCCCGTCGCGCTCGTCGAGGACGTCGAAGTCCTGGGAGAGGCGAAATGCGGGGCCGAGAGCCATTCGCATGTCCGCCTGCGCCTGAAGGATCCGGGCTCTCCCGAGGGTCAGGTCCTCGCCGCCTTCTTCTCAGGCATGGAGACCGCGCTCTTCGCGGTGATGCGGAAAGTGACGCCGATCTTGCTTGAGGCGGGCAAGGCCGGCCTGCGCGACGCCTGCCACGACTGCGTCAATGCTTGCGCGCAGGTCCCCAATCCGCCGGACGACCCCTTCGCGCAGATCTCCTGCATGCTGGGTTGCAGCGCCTGCCCCTGAGATCGCTTAAGCGGTCGCGCTTTCGCCTGCGATCTTGCCGAAATCGGCGACGCCCATCATGACGCGGCGCAGTTCGGCAAGAAGCCGCAGGCGGTTCAAGCGCAGATCGGCGTTTTCGGCGTTGACCGTCACCCCATCGAAGAAGGCGTCGACCGGCTCGCGGAGCTTCGACAGCGCGCGCATGGCGCCGGCGAAATCTTCGGTCTTCAGATGTTCCGCAGTCTCTTCGCGCGCCCGCGCGATGGCGGCGGCGAGCTTATGCTCCTGCGGCTCGATGCGCAGATTCGGCGCATGGCGCTGCGCATAGGCGTCCGGCCCGTCCTTCTTTTCCTCGATCTTGAGAATGTTGACGGCGCGGCGAAAGCCGGCGAGCAGATTCCTGCCGTCGTCGGTTGCAAGGAATTTGTCGAGCGCCTCGACTTTATGCGTGATCATGAGCAGATCGTCCTGTCGCGGCGCCTGTTCCCCTCCCCCCTGCGGGGAGGGGCTAGGGGTGGGGGTCTCTGTTTCCGCAACAGCCCCGAGCGCCGCATCTATCAGATCGTATCGCGCCCCCTTGTCGCGCAAGTAGACCTTCAGCCGATCGATGAAAAATTCGAGGAGGTCCGCCGCGACGTCATGCCCGGACTTGTTCCGGGCATCCACGCCCTCGCGCTTCACGTGGATGGCCGGGACAAGCCCGGCCATGACGCCGTGGAACTGCAAGCGCAGCTCGTTCTCCAGCACGATCCTGATCACGCCCAGCGCCGCGCGGCGCAGCGCATAAGGGTCCTTGCTGCCCGTCGGCTTCTCGTCGATCGCCCAGAAGCCGACGAGCGTGTCGAGCTTGTCGGCGAGCGCCACGGCGATCGACACCGGATCGGTCGGGATGCGGTCGTTCGGCCCCTGCGGCTTGTAATGCTCCTCGATCGCCGCGGCGACAGAGGCGTCTTCGCCCTGCGCGCTTGCGTAGTAGCGGCCCATCAGCCCCTGCAGCTCAGGAAACTCGCCGACCATTTCGGAGACAAGGTCGGCCTTGCAGAGCGTCGCCGCGCGCTCGGCGAGAAAAGCGTCGGCGCCGACGATCGGCGCGAGTTCCTTAGCGAGCGCCGCGATGCGCTTCACGCGTTCGCCCTGCGTGCCGAGCTTTTCGTGAAAGACGATGGCGTCGAGCTTCGGCAGGCGTTCTTCGAGCTTGGTCTTGAGGTCGGTCTCATAAAAGAACTTCGCGTCCGACAGCCGCGCCGCGATGACCCGCTCATTGCCGGCGACGACCGTCGCGCCGCCGTCGCTCGCCTCGATATTCGAGACGAGGATGAAGCGGTTGGCGAGGTCGCTGTCTCGTCGCAACACGAAGCACTTCTGGTTCACGCGAATGGTCGCGCGAATGACTTCAGGCGGAATGACAAGAAAACTCTCGTCGAACGCGCCCATCAGCGTCACCGGCCATTCGACGAGGCCGGCGACTTCTTCGAGAAGGCCCGCGTCTTCGACGAGCTCCAGCCCCTGCGCGAAGGCGAGATCCTTCGCGTCATGCAGGATAATGTCGCGCCGGCGCGCCGGATCGATGACCACTTTCGCGCGCTCCAGCGCAAGCGCGTAATCGTCGAAGCGCTTCACCTGGATCGCCTGCGGCGCCATGAAGCGATGGCCGTGGGTGACGTTGCCGCTGGCGATCCCGTCGACCTCGAAAACCACGACGTCGGGCGTTTCGGTCTCGGGTCCGAAGGTCGCGACGATGGAATGCAGCGGGCGCACCCAGCGCAGCGACTCCGGCCGTTCGGACGCTGCGCCCCAGCGCATCGATTTCGGCCAGGGGAAGTCCTTGACGATCGCCGGGAGAATTTCGGCGAGCACGTCGATCGTCTCGGCGCCGGCGCGCTCGATGACGGCGACATAGAATTCGCCCTTCTTCGGGTCCTTTTGGATTTTCGCCTGATCGAGCGAGGCGAGCCCGGCGCTCTTCAGAAAGCCGGCGACCGCGGCCTCGGGCGCGCCGACGCGCGGGCCTTTGCGCTCTTCGCGCAGATCCGGCTGGCGGGACGGCAAGCCCACCACCTGCAGCGCCAGACGGCGCGGCGTGGCGTAGGCGGCGGCGCCTTCATAGGTCAGTCCGCGCTCGACCAGCGCATTGGTGACGAGCCGTTTCAGGTCGTCGGCCGCCTGCCGCTGCATGCGCGCTGGAATTTCTTCGGAGAACAGTTCGAGAAGGAGATCGGACATGGCGCAGGCTATTCCCCTCGCCCCGCCTGCGGCGGGGAGGGGTTAGGGTGGGGGGCTCCGGCACTTGGTAGAGCGCGGCGCAGATCGTGTCCACAACGCTTTCAAAATTGCGCAAAACTTGGCGATTCCAAAATCTCAGCGCGCGATGGCCGCTTGTTTCAAGAAACGCGTGCGCTTTCCTCGCGCCGCCGTTCAGCGTCAAAACCATGCCGCCCGCCGTCGATCTCGACGACGCTGCGCGTGCGATGACAGGCAAAATCCGCGAAATAAGGACCGATCGGCGCTTTTTCGGCGGAAGTGAACGTTCGCGATTTCAAGCTGTCAGAGCTATGTCCAAAGCTTAGCGGGGGAGGAGAACTCTCAGGCGATTTCCTTGACCGCCGCATTCGGCGCCTCAAGCAGAAATTTCTCGACTTCGAGCGCCGCCATGCAGCCGAGGCCGGCCGCGGTGACGGCCTGACGATAGACTTCGTCGGCGACGTCGCCGGCGGCGTAGACGCCCGGCACGCTCGTGCGCGTCGTTCCAGGCTCGACGGCGATATAGCCGGACGGCTTCGTCGTCAGCTGTCCGCGGAACAGCTCGGAGGCGGGCGAATGGCCGATGGCGACGAAAACGCCGTCCGCCGCAAGCGTATGGATCGCGCCGGTCGCGACATTCTTGACGCGCGCGCCGGTGACGCTCAGCGGGTTCTCGTCGCCGACGATCTCCTCGATCACATGATTGAAAAGTATCGAGACATTTTTCTGCGCGAGCAGACGCTTCACGAGCACGCGCTCGCTGCGGAATTCGTCGCGGCGATGAATGATCGTCACATGCGACGCGAGATTGGACAGATACAGCGCTTCCTCGACCGCCGTGTTGCCGCCGCCGACGACCAGCACTTTCTTGCCGCGGAAGAAGAAGCCGTCGCAGGTGGCGCAGGCGGAGACGCCAAAGCCCTTGAACCTCTCCTCGCTCGGCAGACCAAGCCATTTGGCTTTGGCCCCCGTAGCGACGATCAGCGAGTCGCAGGTGTAGGATTCGCCCGAGTCGCCGATCAGCCTGAACGGCCGCTCGTCGAGGCGCGCCTCGACGATATGGTCGGAGACGAGCTTGGTCCCGACATGTTCGGCCTGCAGGCGCATTTGCTCCATCAGCCAGGGGCCCTGGATCGGCTCGGCGAAGCCGGGGTAGTTTTCGACCTCGGTGGTGATCATGAGCTGACCGCCCTGATCGAAACCGGCGATCAGCATCGGCTCGAGCAGGGCGCGCGCGGCGTAGATCGCCGCCGTATAGCCTGCCGGGCCGGAGCCGATGATGATGACGCGCGCATGCTGCGGCATGGTGTGGCCTCGCGAATGACGACCCCGCAATCTAGCCATTCTCAGCCTCGCCGCAACCGGCGGGCCGACCGTGCGGCGTTCAATGCAAAACGCCCTCCCGAACGGGGAGGGCGTTTGCAATCGATCAATCGGGACGCGGTTTGGCTTACCAGCCCCAGCCGCCGCCCCAGCCGCCGCCCCAACCGCCGCCCCAGCCGCCATAGCCGCCGTAGCAGACATTCACCCACTGGCGGCGCCACCCCCAGTTGGTCCACACGGTGCGCAGCTGATAGCAGCCGTTGTTGTAGCCGATGTTGGAATAGTAGGGCCAACCCCATCCCCAGCCATATCCCGCTCCGATCAGACCCGCGCCATACCAGGGCCAATAGCTGCGCCGCCAGGGCCGTCTCCAGCCCCAACCGCCGCCGCGCCAGCCGCCGGCCCATGGCCGTCCCCAGCCGGCGCGTCGCCAGCCGCCGCCCCAGCCGCCGCGGCCGGCCCAGCCGCCTCTAAAGCCGCCGCCGGGAAATACCGCGCCCCTGAAGCCGCCGCCCCTGAAGCCGCCGAATCCGCCGCCCCTGAAGCCGCCGAAGCCGCCGCCCCTGAAGCCGCCCATGCCGCCGCCTCGGAAGCCGCCCATGCCGCCGCCGAAGCCGCCGCCTCGAAACCCTCCGCGCGCATCGGCGACATCGGTATGCGCCAGCAATCCGATGAGCAATGCGGCCGTCGCGGCCGCCGTCTTGATCGTGTGAGACATTTGCAGCTCCTGATTCAGGTCTCAACGAGATTGCGCTGGCTGGCGAAAATGCGTGCGCGGCCAAGGCGCCACAACGTCCGCCGCCAACCCCGCCAATCCCTCTAAATCGCGCGCGCCGCGCAGGGTTCAAGCGGCGCGCAACGCGTTGCGTGCGCGGCGAAGCTGGGTCGCCTTAGTAAATAGTTTGATAGTGTTGCCGCTATGCCACACATCTTTCCGGACGACGCTTATAAAAGCAACGACGTTGTTTAGAGCTATCGTCAATTAATAATGGAACATTATTGGATCGCCCCCGGTTTCTTAGTTTCAATAATGCGTCGGGCTGGTCAGGCAGTCGAGCTGGCTCGTGGCCTTTGTTTGGTCACAAGCGATTTCTATTGGCTCGAACGCTGCGGAGATGTTGAGGCTTTAAAAAGGAGCGCGTCGTGAAGAATTTGAAGCCCGTGATTTTGGCGTTTGGCGTCGCGAGCATGTTCGCGACTGCGGCGCAGGCGGGCGAATGGATTGGCAAGGCGTCCTATTATGCGCTCAAGGGCAGAACGGCGAGCGGCGCGCATGTCGGCGCCTTGACCGCCGCGCACCGCACGCTGCCGTTCGGAACCAAGGTGCGGGTGACAAATTTGCGCAACAATCGCTCGGTGGTCGTGGTCGTGAACGATCGCGGGCCGTTCACGCGCGGCCGCGTGATCGACGTCTCCGCCGGCGCGGCCGACAGCCTGGGGTTCAGGTCGGCGGGCGTCACCCATGTCAAAGTCGTGCAGGTCGCCGACTAATATCGCCACCACAAGCGCTGATCAGACCGCGTTCGGCCGGGGAGTTGACGCCGCCGATCGCGGCGATCCCGCCGATCTGCACGGAAAGCGCCGGGGTCACGTCATAGACCGCGCTCAGCTGGAACTTCTGCGCGGCGACGACGCCCGCCGGGCCGCCCCTCGGCGCAAATCCAGAAAAGCTTTGAGCGAGCAGCAGGACCGGCGGCAGCGGCCTCAGGCCCGCCGTGAAGTCCGCGCGGATTTCGTCGCCGTTCTGGCCGCGCGTCCGATAGCCCAGCTGCGCGTCGATGAAGGCGGGGAAGCCGAACAGCTCGAACGGGCGCCCGACGAGGAATCGCACGTCGCCCTGCACGGCGTCGCGCATGTCGAGGAACAGCCGCGCGGCGGGCGACGCCGCCCGAACGCCGGCTTGCAGCGAGACGATGTAGCCGTTCCAGGCGAAGAGCGTCGTGCGCGCGCCCAGCGCGCCCAAACCCAGACCGTCGTAACGCGCGCCCGCCGGGCCCTGAAGCGACAGCGGCAGGCCGGCCTTCGCCTCCTCGACGAGCAGGTTGAGGTGGTCGTAGGGTCCGGCGGCGCCGCGGAAATTCATATAGCCGCCTTCGGCGACGATCGTCAGCCAGTCGAACAGGCCGTGCTCGACGTAAACGCGCGTTTCGAACTTGCGGTAGGACGGGGTCTGGATCAGGCGGCCGTTGGAATCATAGGCCTTGCGGGCGTCGGCGAAAGTGGTGGTGACGATCGCTTGTCCGCTGCCCGGCGCCATCAGCCATGCGCCAGCATGGGCCGACTGCGCCGCAACGGCCGATAAGCAAAAAACAATAAAATTCGCCGACGCGCGCATGGCGCCACGCAAAAAAGCAATCCCGCCGCCGCCCGTCGGCGGCGAGCGGCGCAATGCTAAAGCCGATACGTTCCGTTGACAATCGACGGCCGCGACCAAGTCCCGACATGGGCGTGCGCGTCGGGTCCGCCATGGCGCTGCGTGTCCCCAGGCCGCTGCGTGTCCCCAGGCCAGAGAGACCGAGGCAGTCCCAAGGACTATGCCGCCCGGCGGTGTGGCGCGCCGCCGAAAAACTCGAGATAGCGGGCGTCGATTTCAGCGACGGGCATCACCACAAAGACGTCCGTGGTGTTGAATTTGCGGTCGACGACCGCGCCGTCGCCAAAACGCGCGCCGACCCGCAGATAGCCCTTGATCAGCGGCGACAGCGCGTCGCGCGCCTTGCGCGCGTCGAACGCGTCGCGCGCCAGAATCCGCATCGGCGTATGCAGCTCCTCGCGCGCGCTGACGCGCCACGCTTCTTCGGCCGGCGCGTAATGCGCGAGATAGCTCAACGCCTGCGCATGGGCGAGCGGATTGGCGCCATGCAGGCTTGCGCAGCCGAACATCACGTCGATGTCATGCGCCCGCACATAGGCGAGCAGCCCGCGCCACAGAAGTTCGATCGTGCGTTTGCCGCGATAGGGCGCGAGCACGCAGGAGCGCCCGAGCTCCAGCGCGCGCTTGCCGGCGTGGCGGGCAAGGAGCGGCGCGACGTCATATTCGCCTTCGGAGTAGAAGGCGCCGGCCTTCCTCGCCATTTCGTCGCGCATCAGCCGATAGGCGCCGACGATCTTCGGCCGCGTCTTGCCGCGGCGAGTCTGCGCCGCGTGATCGATGACGATGAGATGGTCGCAGAATTTGTCGAATCGGTCGGCGTCGCGGCGGGTGAAGGCGGTGCGCGCATCGGGAATGGCGCCGCCTTCCTTGTAGAAGACCTCGTAGCGCAGGCGCTGCGCCTTGCGCACTTCTCTCTTGCCGCGCGCGAGCCGCACTTCGAGCGAACCCAAGCGGCCGAGCGTCTCGCTGAGCGCTTTCTTCGCCTGTTTGGGCTTTTTCGAAGCAGCTTGCTGAAAATTGACGAGGGCGAAGATCGACTGGCCGAAATCCGCGTTAACCGTCCACATATGCGACTCGCTCCGCTGCGATCTATTCGCTTGAAGATCACGGGGAGGCGAAGCTTTTGTGACGCGATCGTCGCTCCCGCGTCGCTCGAGTTGCGCCTGGCGCGCGAAGCTCTACAAGGCGGCAAGCCAAGGAGAGCGATCATGATGAGAGGCTTACGACTCGCCGGCGCGGCGATCTGTCTCGCGATCGCGCAAGCGCGCGCCGAGACGCCGCTCGCCGGCTGCTACGAACGCATCTATGACGACGCGCATCTTGGGGCGCATCGCGGCCAGATCGTGCGCCGCGTCAAACTCGAGGTGAAGCAGGCGTCCTACGCCCGGTCGGCGCCGGGCGACAAAACGCCGATCATCGCCGACGCCGATCTCGAAATCTGGGTGACCGCTGAAAAGCCCCGATTCGCGGCGCTCGGCGCCTGTTACCGGGAAGGCGAAGAGCTGATCTGCAACGCGGCGCTCTCGGCCGCCGAAACTGATGTCTGCGGGAAAAAGACGGACGGCGTCCACGACTGCAGGGTGGATATGAACGACGCCGGTTCGTTCCGGCTGGCGAAACGGCCCGACGGGCTGCTGCTCAGCGTCAATGCGCGGCTGGAGCTCTCGACCCACGACGACAGCGGCCCCTGGCTTTATCTGAGCCCCGGCAATGTCGAGAATCACGCCTTTCTGCTGAAACCGGCCCCCGAGTCGGCCTGCAAATAGCGGCGCGCGCGCTTCCGCTGTTGGGAGGTCCTGACAGGCGGGCTTGGGGCGACGAAAAGCTTGCAGAAGGCGTCGAAAACGACGGCGGAAATCCTTGCTTGCCGAATCTCGCGAGATGGCCGAGGCTGTGAACAGCCCGGCTGGAATTTTCCCCAATATCCACTAAATTCTCCACATATTGTCGTTCCATTAATTTTTGACCACTACATCTTGACGCCGTCAGAAGACTCGCGCAGTCTGGAGGCATCACGGAATGACGACGCGGCGAACATTCCCACGGGAGTTCGGCCGTCCCCGGCGCCAGCCGGACGTGAGCGTCGCTGTGTGTGGGCGTGATCCTCGTTATCGGCGTGCTTTCAATCGCGGCGCATTGATCCGCGAGCGGAGGTCGCGCGTCTTTCGAGTTCCGAATTGTCAAGAATCGCATCGCGGGCCGGCGAACGGCTGCGCGCGGGCGGACGCCTGCGCTTTGAGGGGATGGAACGATGAAAATTGAGCGGCGCTACACCAAGGCGGGCGAATCTCCTTATGCGAACATCGCGTTCCGCACGACGAAGAGCGAGATCCGCAATCCCGACGGCTCCATCGTCTTCTCGCTCGAAAACATCGAAGTCCCCAACCAGTGGAGCCAGGTAGCGGCTGACGTGCTGGCGCAGAAGTATTTCCGCAAGGCCGGCGTGCCGGCGCGCCTGAAGCGCGTCGAGGAGAACGCCGTCCCCTCCTTCCTGTGGCGCTCGGTCGCCGATACCGAGGCGCTCAGCGATCTGCCCAAAGATCAGCGTAACGGCTCGGAAACCTCCGCCAAGCAGGTCTTCGACCGTCTCGCCGGCGCCTGGACCTATTGGGGCTGGAAGGGCGGCTATTTCGATACGGAAGACGACGCCCAGGCGTTCAGTGACGAGCTTCGCTACATGCTCGCGATGCAGATGGCGGCGCCCAATTCCCCGCAATGGTTCAACACCGGCCTGCACTGGGCTTACGGCGTCGACGGTCCGAGCCAGGGCCATTTCTATGTCGACTACGCCAACGGCAAGATGGTGAAGTCGAAGTCCTCCTATGAGCATCCGCAGCCGCACGCCTGTTTCATCCAGTCGATCGAGGATGATCTCGTCAATGACGGCGGCATCATGGATCTCTGGGTGCGCGAGGCGCGGCTGTTCAAATATGGCTCCGGCACCGGCACCAATTTCTCCAAGCTGCGCGGCGAGAAGGAGAAGCTTTCGGGCGGCGGCTCCTCCTCGGGCCTGATGTCCTTCCTCAAGATCGGCGACCGCGCGGCCGGCGCGATCAAATCCGGCGGCACGACGCGGCGCGCCGCGAAAATGGTCGTCGTCGACATCGACCATCCGGACGTCGAGCAGTTCATCGACTGGAAGGTGAAGGAGGAAGAGAAGGTCGCCTCGCTCGTCGCGGGCTCCAAGATCGTCAAGAAGCATTTGAAGGCGATCATGCGCGCCTGCGTCAATTGCGAAGGCCCCGGCGACGATTGCTTCAATCCCGAGATCAATCCGGCGCTGAAGCGCGAGATCAAGCTCGCGCGCCGAAACGACGTGCCGGACAATTACATCAAACGCGTCATCCAGTTCGCCAAGCAGGGCTACAAGGACATCCAGTTCGACACATACGACACGGACTGGGACAGCGAAGCCTATCTCACCGTCTCGGGCCAGAACTCCAACAATTCGGTCCGCGTCACCGACGAATTCCTGCAGGCCGTCGAGAAGGACGGCGACTGGAGCCTCGTCAAGCGCCTCGACGGCAAGGTCGCGAAGACGCTGAAGGCCCGCGATCTGTGGGAGAAGATCGGCTACGCCGCTTGGGCGTCGGCCGATCCGGGCATTCAGTTCCATACGACGATCAACGACTGGCACACCTGCCCGGCCGGCGGGCCCATTCGCGCGTCCAATCCGTGCTCGGAATATATGTTCCTCGACGACACGGCCTGTAACCTTGCGTCGCTGAACCTGCTGCAGTTCCGCGACCTCGAGACGAAGCGCATCGACGTCGACTCATACGAGCACGCCGTGCGGCTGTGGACCATCGTGCTCGAAATCTCGGTGCTGATGGCGCAGTTTCCGTCAAAGGAAATCGCGCAGCTGTCCTACGACTACCGCACGCTGGGCCTCGGCTTCGCCAATGTCGGCGGCCTGTTGATGTCGTCGGGCGTCGCCTATGACAGCGAAGCGGGCCGCGCCATCGCCGGCGCGCTTTCGGCGATCATGACCGGCGTCTGCTATGCGACGTCCGCGGAAATGGCCAAGGAGCGCGGGCCGTTTGTGCGCTTCATGGAGAATCGCGAGGCGATGCTGCGCGTCATCCGCAATCATCGCCGCGCCGCGCATGGCGAACGCCTCGGCTATGAGAAGCTCGCGATCGCGCCCGTGCCGCTCGACGTCGCCGCCTGCCCGGATCAGGCGTTGATCGAGCATGCCGCAGCCGCCTGGGACAAGGCGCTCGCGCAGGGCGAACTCTACGGCTATCGCAACGCCCAGGTCTCCGTCGTCGCGCCGACCGGCACCATCGGCCTTGTCATGGATTGCGACACGACCGGCATCGAGCCCGATTTCGCGCTGGTGAAATTCAAGAAGCTCGCCGGCGGCGGCTATCTCAAGATCGTCAACCGCGCGGTGCCGGAAGGGCTGCGCGCGCTCGGCTATCGAGAGAGCGAGATCGCCGAGATCGAGGCCTACGCCGTCGGCCACGCGTCGCTCTCCAACGCGCCCGCGATCAATGTCGCGAGCCTGCGCGCGCGCGGCTTCACCGACGAGAAGATCGCCGCGGTCGAGACGGCGCTGCCGTCCGCCTTCGACATCAAATTCGTCTTCAACAAATGGACGCTCGGACCCGAGTTCCTCACCGAGACTTTGAAGGTCCCGGCGGCCGCGCTCGACGACAAGAACTTCGACCTTCTGTCGCATCTCGGCTTCGCCAAATCCGAGATCGAAGCGGCGAACATCCATGTCTGCGGCGCGATGACTCTGGAGGGCGCGCCGCATCTGAAGCGCGAGCACTATCCGGTGTTCGACTGCGCCAACCCCTGCGGGCGCACCGGCAAACGCTATCTTTCGGTCGAG
>NZ_JBFWNB010000031.1:0-37652 GCF_050251305.1 Methylocystis sp.
GCCGTCATGATCGTCGCGCAGCCCGCTGCGACGGCGGCGCGAAACGGCGGCTGATAGACTTCGTGCAGCGCGCGTTCGGAGACGTCAACGGCGGCGTAATCGCGTCCGGCGGTCGCGGCGCCGCCCGCGCAGAAATGCTTGGCGGTCGCCGCCAGCGGATAGAATCGCGAGACGTCGTCGCCCTGGAAGCCCTTCACCTTGGCGTGCGCAAATTTCTCGCCGACCAACGGATCCTCGCCAGGACCTTCGGCGATGCGCCCCCACCGCGGATCGCGCGCAATGTCGAGCATCGGCGCAAAGGTGAGATGGATGCCCTCGCCCGCCGCCTCCAACGCCGCCGCGCGCGCCGTTCGCTCCCATAAATCAGGGTCAAAGGCGCCGGCTTCCGCGAGCGGAATGGGAAAAATCGTGCGAAACCCATGCAATATGTCGAGTCCGAACAGCAGCGGCACGCCAAGCCTGCTCTCTTCGACCGCGCAGCGCTGCGCGCGCCGCAACGCATCGAGCCCCCAAAGGTTGAACACGCCGCCGACCCTGCCCGCGCATATGTCGTCGGTCGTGGTCCCGCCGACGCTGGGTCCGGTGATCGCCTGATCGGCCGTCACGAGGTTGAGCTGGCCGAGCTTCTCGGACAGCGTCATTGCGCGCAACAAGGCGTCGATATGGCTCAAGGCTCGCCTGCAGTTTGGCGTTGCGCCGCAGCGAAACATGAGCCTCGCCCCGGCGCAGCGATCCGTTCTAAGCTGAAGCTATCATAAGCGGAACGTTCGACCGCAATGTCACAAAGCGGTCGCGGTCGGCGACGTAAAGCGGGACGATTGATCTTAGGATGGCGAACACAGAAGCCCAGCCGTCAAACGAGCGCAGGACTGCGGCCGATCGTCTCGCGTCGCACCTCAAATCAATGCGCGACGCGATAAGAGGCTCCCGCCAGCTGTCCGCGCTTGTTGGGCTCGCCGTCGGACTTTTCGTGATCGTCGGTGCGACCGCCTATGGACAGATTCGTCTCAACGCCTGGAACAAGCCCTTTTATGACGCGCTTGCGCGCAAGGATCTCGCCGGCTTCGGCGAACAGCTGATCGTTTTCGCCATCATCGCCGGCGCACTGCTCGTCCTCAATGTCGCGCAGACCTGGCTTACGCAGATGACCAAGCTGAAACTGCGGGAAGCGCTGACGCGCGACCTGTTCATTCAATGGCTGACGCCACATCGCGCTTTTAGCATCGCCGGCATGGGCGAAATCGGCGTCAATCCGGATCAGCGCATCCATGCCGACGCGCAACATCTCGCCGAGATTTCGACCGATCTCGGCGTCGGCCTGTTGCAGGCGACATTGTTGCTGCTGAGCTTTATCGGCGTTCTCTGGGCGCTCTCCGCCGGCGTGACCTTCGACGTCTTCGGAACGCGGATCGCCATTCCCGGCTATATGGTGTGGAGCGCGCTGCTCTACGCCAGCGTCGCGTCCTTCGGCGGCTGGCGCATTGGCCGGCCGCTCGTCCAACTGGGGGCCGAACGCTATGGGCGCGAGTCCGAGCTGCGCTTTGCGCTCATGCGGGTCAACGAACATGTCGAGGCGATCGCCGTCCGCCGTGGCGAGGACTTCGAGCAAAGCCGTCTGCATCGGGAGTTCGATCGTCTGCTGACGGTGCTGCGTCAGCTCGTCACGGCGACGACGAATCTGACCTGGGTGACCGCAGGTTATGGCTGGTTCACCATCGTCGCGCCGATCATCGTCGCGGCTCCTGCCTATTTCGCCGGCGATCTCACATTCGGCGGATTGCTGATGGCGGTCGGCGCCTTCACGCAAGTGCAGCAATCGCTGCGTTGGTTCGTCGACAATGCGGGGCTGATCGCCGACTGGCGCGCCACCTTGCGGCGCGTCGCCGATTTTCGCGAAGCGCTGTTCGAAATGGACAGGGCCGCTTTCGAGGCGCGCCGCATCGCCTTCGAGGAGACGCGGGAAGATCTCCTTACGATCGACAGACTGCGCATCCTCTCCTATGCCGGCGAAACGAGCCTGAGCCAGCCGTATGTCGAGATCGCGCCCGGCGAGCATGTGCTCATCGTCGGCGAGCGGAAATCCGGAAAGACGCGCCTGTTTCAAGCGCTCGCCGGCCTGCGGACCGCAGGGAGCGGCGCCGTGCGCGCGCCGCCGGCGGAACACATCCTGTTTTTATCCAAACGCGCCTATCTTCCCGACCTTTCGCTGCGCAGCGCGCTGTCCTATCCCTTGCCCGCGACGAACTTTCCGGATGAGGCGTATATCGCGGCTCTGACCCTGCTCGACCTTGCGCAATTCGTCCCATGGCTCGATCGAGTCGGGCGATGGGAACAGGAACTCACCGACGTCGAACAGCAGGGGCTGGCCTTCGCGAGAGTGGCGCTGCACAGGCCACGCTTCGTCGTCATCGACGAGGCGATCGACTCGCTTTCCTCACATACGCGCCAGCTCTTCTTCGCCGCGCTCGATCAGGAGCTCGCGGGAACGGCGCTGATCTATATCGGCGGCCCAGGAAGCCAGGACGACGGATTCTTCCGCCGAATTCTGCATTTGACGCTGGATACGCGCGCGCCTACGGCCCAGGCGTCGCCCGATCAGGCGGACGTCCCACCGGCGTCCAACGGCGACGTGCGTCCATCTTGACGCAGTCTCGCAAGCGCGCCCCACAGACCGCCGTAGTCGCCAAGCGTGGCGCGCGCCAGTTCAGGGAGCGCCGGATTTTTTTTCGGCAACGCCCGCAAATGCGCCGCGACGCGATCGATCGAAATGCCGATTTCGCTCATCATCGCGCCGCCGATGACGATCCGATCCGGCGACCAGTGGGCGATAGTGTTGTGCAATGCGCGCGCCGTCGTCGCGGCGAGTTCCTCCCATACCGGATGATCAGCGCCGAGCGCGCGCGGCTCGACTCCGAACCGGCGGGCGATGGCGAAACCCGACACCAGTTCTTCGAAGGTGAGCGCGCCGGCGTCGATAAATTGCTCGCCGATTTCGAAGCCATAGGTCGCGCGATCGATTCGCCCGTCGACGATGCGCGCGCCATTCACGCCGGTCGAGATCGTGACATAGGCGAGAATGGCGGAGCCCTTCCCCGCGCCGACGATCGCCTCGCCAAGTCCGACCAGCGCCGTGTCATTCTCGAGCAGGGCCGGCGCGCCGAGCCTTGCTTCAATGTCCTTGGCCAACGCCACGCCATTCCAGTTCGGGAGATTGGCCGCATTGACCAGGATGCGCTTGTCCCGCGACAACACGCCGGGAACGCCGATCGCGACCGCGGAAATCCGCGCGCCCGCCGCCGCCTTCAGCGCAGCCGCGCAGAGGAGCTCCAGCCCGTCGAGATAGTCGTTTGGCGTTTCCGCGGTCACGGGGGCGTCAAGCTCGACGTGATCGCTCGAGCCTGCGACCCGCGTGTTCGTTCCGCCAATATCGACGACGACATACATCGGACGCCTCCGGTCTTCAGGTCATGGGCTTCGGCGCGCCGTCCGCCTTTCGCGCGCAGCGATCAAGGATTTCGATCACTTCGTCGTCGCTGATCTGGCGGAATTCGCGGTAAAAAAAACCGATCGCGCCGAACGCGCGATGCGTTTCAAGACAAACGATTTCATCGACTTCCGGCGCTAAGGAGTCCAATGCGTCGGGTGGCGCGACCGGCACGGCGAGCACAAGCTTGCTTGGCGCGCGGGCGCGAACGGCGCGCAGCGCCGCCCGCGTGGTCGCGCCGGTGGCGACGCCGTCATCGACGACAATCGCCACACGTCCCTTCGCCTCCGGCCGCGCGCGGTGTCCCAGATAGAGCCGTCGGCGCCGCTCGATCTCCCCGAGTTCGCGCGCGCAGGCGTCTTGAAACTCCCGCTCGCTGACGTCCGCCATGGCGATGACGTCGTCATTCCGCACGACGACCGGATCGCCGCCGTCCGCGACGGCGCCCATCGCAAGCTCCGGCTGAAATGGCGCGCCGATCTTTCTGACCAGCACGAGATCGAGCGGCGCGTTCAACGACATCGCAATCGGCTCCGCGACGGGCGCGCCGCCGCGCGGCAGCGCGAAAACCACGACATCCTCGGCTTTGAAGGTCTCAAGCGCGGCGGCAAGGCGACGTCCGGCGTCGGTTCGATCATAGAACGACATGATGACGCCTTCCCATCTAATTGTCTGCGGCCAGCGCCGACTGTGCGAGATCAAGATAGCGCGTCGCCAGCGGCTCCCATTTGGCGGGCTCCCTCGGCGCATCGTCGAGAAGATGCGCCACCGACTGCCGCGCGCGCAGCGTCGCGCGCCAAGCGGCGTAAAGCGCAACAAGACTCTGCGGCGGTTCGCAGCCGAGGCGCTGCGCCACTTTGTCGATCAGCTTGGCGCCGACGGCCTTGGCGCCGATGAGCGCGCATTCGACGCTGAGATAGGCAAGCTCGTCGAAGGGGTCGACCTGACGCAGCTCCGCGTTGAACTCCAGACAGTCGAATATGGCGATGGGATTGCAAAAGCAGATGTGCTCGGGACGCAGATCGCCATGACCGTCGACGATGCGGCCTTGAAGCGCGCGTTCCTGCAACTGCGGCCGGCACGCCGCGAGTCTGGCGTCGAGGCTGTCGAGGAGAAAGGGCGTGCGTCCGTGGTCGAGCGCAAAATCCCGTCGCGTGAGAATGTCCCGATTCTTGTCCTGCTCGCGGAAGAAGCGCTGCGCATAGTCCTCGGCGCTGATCGCGGAACGTTCTGCGCGCCGATAGAAATCCGCCAGCGTTTGGGAGAGCGCATCGAGATGCGCCGCGGTCAGGCGATCGCCGGTTATCAGCCGATCGAGCATCGCCTCCTGCGGCAGGCGGCGCATCGCGACAAGCCAGTCGACGGCACCGCCGTGGCCGCAAAGCGACAGACCGCAGGACGCGCTATAGGTCAGCGGGACGACGCCCAGATAGACATCGGGCGCGAGCCGGCGGTTGAGGCGCACCTCCTCGCGGCAATTGTGTTCGCGCGCTTCGATCGTCGAGAAGTCGAGAAAAGGATAACGGACCGGTTTCTTGAGCTTGTAGACCTTGTCGCCCGCGAGAAAGACGTAGGACATATGCGTTTCCAGCACCGCCACCGACGCCGGCGCATGCGGATAGGCCTCAGGGACGCTCAGGAATCCGACCTTCTCGGCGGTCGAGGGCGACGTTCGATCGCGAACGGCGTCTGGCTCGTTTTGCGAAATCGATGCCATCATCGCGCCGCTTCTCAGCCCTTGACGCAAATGAGCGGCTTCAGAAAGGCGACCTTTCCCGCCAATCCCGCAGCTTCGGCGGAATCCACGACTGCGCGCACGTCCTTATAGGCGCCGGGCGCTTCTTCGGCGACGCCGCGCAGCGACGGGCTCTTGACGATGATTCCTTTAGCGCGAAGATCGTCCACGACTTCGCGTCCGCGCCATGTGCGCGTCGCCGCATGGCGGCTCATGCGCCGCCCAGCGCCGTGACAGGCCGAAGAAAACGCCTGGCGTTCGCTTGTCTGCATGCCGGCGAGCACATAGGAGCCCGCGCCCATGCTTCCGCCGATCAGCACCGGCTGCCCGTACGGCCGCAACGCCTCCGGCAGACTTTCATGCCCGGGGCCAAACGCGCGCGTCGCGCCTTTCCGATGAACGAAAAGCTGGCGCGCTTCGCCGTCGACCAGATGGCGCTCCGCCTTGCAAGTGTTGTGTGAAACATCGAACATGAGCGGCAATTCTCCATTCTCAAAAAATCCGGCGAAGACCTGTCGTGCAAGATGGCCGATGATCTCGCGATTGGCGAGCGCGCAATTGATCGCCGCGCGCATGGCGCCGAGATATTTCCGCCCGAGTTCGGATTTGATCGGCGCGCAGGCCAGTTCACGATCGGGCAGCTCAATCCCGTAATCTTGCGCCGACAACACCATCTCGCGCAAATATTCCGTGCCGATCTGATGGCCAAGGCCGCGCGACCCGCAATGAATCGTTACGACGCATTCTCCCCTGACCAGACCATAGCCGGCGGCGGCCGTCTCATTGAAAATTTCGGCGACTTCCTGCACCTCCAGGTAATGATTGCCCGACCCCAGCGTGCCCATCTCACAACGCTGCCGCTTTCGCGCATGTTCTGAAACCGCCTCGGGATCAGCGCCCGACGCGCTTCCTCTCTCCTCGATGCGCTCCAGATCCGCCGCGCGGCCAAAGCCGCGCTCGATCGCCCATTGCGCGCCGCCAAGCAGCATGGCGTTCATGCCCTGCTCGTCGAGGGCGATCTCGCCCTCCGAACCGACGCCGGCCGGAACATGATGAAAAAGCGCGTCCGCGAGTTCCTGCTGGACCGCAACGATCCGTCCGCGCGTCAAATGCGTCAGATGCGTGCGCACGCCGCAGGAGACGTCGAATCCGACGCCGCCCGCCGACACCACGCCGCCGTCATCCGGATCGAAGGCCGCAACGCCGCCGATCGGGAAGCCGTAGCCCCAATGCGCGTCGGGCATGGCGTAGGACGCGCGCACGACGCCGGGCAGTTTGGCGACATTGGTCGCCTGATCGAAGACCTTGTCGTCCATTTCCCTCACGAGGTCTTCAGTCGCGTAAATAATCGCCGGCGCGCGCATTCCGCCGAAGGGCGCGATGCGCCAGGCGGCATCAGAAAGCTTTTCGAAACGTGAAACGTCCATCGCACCTCTCGCGGCTAAACGTCAATCACGCATTGCGCCCGCCACAGCCCAGGCTGATCCTCGACAAAGGCGAGTTCGGTGTAGGTCGCGCCCTTCACTTCCACGACTGGCGCATGCCGCGCGCGCGACACCGACTCGCCGCGCGCGCGACCATTGAGACGGTTGTTCTCGATCTTAACGTCGAACGCGCCAAACACCATTCGACGCTCCGCCATTTCGTAGATGAGCGCGTTGAGCCAGTCGACGAGCAGCACGTCGAGGCGCGGCGCTTCGATCATGACGTCGACCGACTGTTCGAGTCGAACGGCGGCCGGGTCGAGAATCGTCGCCATCATCGCCAGCGCCGCCTGTTCGCAGGCTTCGCTCGGTGTCCGTCCAAAGCCGCGAACGCCGATATCGGCGTCATGCGGAAAATGCTCGAAGCGCGCGACTGCAGAGCGGTCGCCGACGGCGGACATTGCCGACCCCGGATCAGGCTCGGTTGCGGCCGAGGACGGATGCGCGCTCGATTTTGGGCTGGATTTGCATGCGGAAAATCCTCCGGAACCTGAGGCGAATGCATGAGCGCCTGAGATCCATATGGCGAAGGCTCGGCGGCTTTCCAGATAGAAGAGGCAAGCGACGGCATGTAGGCTGGCGCGCCAACTTGCGCGAGGTCTTGACCATGACAAGCGGCTTCACGACGATCGACGTCGCCATCGGCCCCAAACGTCTCGACGGCTCGCTGTTTCTGCCTCAAACGCCACAGGGGCTGATTACTTTCGCGCATGGCAGCGGCTCCTCGCGCTTCAGCCCGCGCAACAGATATGTCGCCGAACGGCTTGTGGCGCAGGGATTCGCCTGTTTGCTGTTCGATCTCCTGACCGCCGAGGAAGGGGAATTCCGCCGCAACGTCTTCGACATCCCGCTGCTCGGCGCGCGCGTCGTCGAGGCGATCGCCTGGGCCGGCGCGCAGCGCGATGTTTCCCGCCTGCCAATCGGTCTTTTCGGGGCGAGCACGGGCGCCGCGGCGGCGCTCGTCGCGGCGGCCGACGAGCCGCGCGTCGCCGCTGTGGTCTCCCGCGGCGGCCGGCCAGATCTCGCAGGCGACGCGCTGCCGCGCGTCCAGGCGCCGACATTGCTGATCGTCGGCGGACTGGATTATGGCGTCATTGAACTCAATCGCGACGCCCAGCAGCTGCTCAGATGCCGCAGCCGTCTCGACATCGTGCCCGGCGCCACCCATCTCTTCGAGGAGCCAGGCACATTGGACAGCGTGGTCGAACGCGCGACCCTTTGGTTTGACGAGTATCTTGGCGCGGCTCCGGACGTGGCGGACGCGTAACGCCGTTGCGAATTTTGCGTGACGAAAGAAGCGGTTCCAAAAAATGACGACGATGGCGATGACTGAACCGCCGCTCAAGCGGCTTTTCGAGCGGCTGGATTTTGCGCCGCAGCCGAAACGTCTGGAGCTCGATATCGTGCATGAGCGCTGGGAGGCGGCGCGCGATGGCGCCGTTGCGCCGAGGAGAAGCGCGATCAGCTTCGCGCCGGAAGACCGGGCCGCGGCAGAGACCCTGTTCGTTCACCGTTTCGAAGGATCCGACGCCGTTCTGACCGAAGGCGCGTCAGCGGCGGCGATGTTGCTGGGATACTGCGAGATTGGCGACAGGCTCAGCGAAGCTTCAGGCCGCAGGGGCGCAGTGCGGCTGCGTCGCCTGTTGAAGGAGATGCGGCGCACCGGCCAACCGGTGCTCGCGCAATACACGAGGGTGGAAAATGGGCGCGACCGCGCCATCGTCGAAATTCTCGCGGCGCCGCTCTCTGAAGACGGGCGGACGATCGACTCGGCGCTGACCGCGATTTCTGCCCATGCGCTGGACGGGGCGCCCGCGCGGGCGCGCCATAACGCCGCGGATCGCAGCCTTGCGGTTTTCGCGCTCGGCGCCAGCATGTCCTTTGGCGACGACGTCGCACAATGTCTCGGCGCCGAACTCGCGCCGCTCGAAGACCGCGAATTCGAAGACGGCGAATATAAGATCCGGCCGCTTGAGAATATACGCGGCCGCGACTGCTACGCGGTCTTCACGCTGAATGGCGATGAGACGGCAAGCAGCGCCGACAAGCTGTGCAAACTCCTGTTTTTCATTGCCGCGCTGAAAGATGCTGGCGCAGCGCGGGTGACCGCGGTCACCCCTTATCTTTGCTTCTCGCGGAAGGACCGGCGCACGAAGCCGCGCGATCCGGTGACGACGCGTTACGTCGCCCAACTCTTTGAGGCGCTCGGAACTGACCGTCTGGTTTGCATCGACGCGCACAACATCGCCGCTTTTCAGAACGCCTTCCGCTGCGAGACGGTTCACCTCGACGCTCAAGCGCTGTTCGCACGTCATGTCGTCGCAAATGTCGGCGACTCGCCGGTCGCGGTCGTCTCTCCCGATCTTGGCGGCGAGAAACGCGCGGAACTGTTCCGCCTGCGGCTGGAGCGCGTGCTGAGACGCCCTGTCGCCAAGGCCTTCATGGACAAGCATCGCAGCGAGGGCCGCGTCGTCGGCGACATTTTTGCCGGCGACGTCAAGGGCCGCACCGCGATCATCATCGACGATCTCATCTCCGGCGGCGGCACCGTGGCGCGCACCGCCGCCGCATGCCGGGCGAACGGCGCGGCGCGCGTCTGGGTCGCCGCGAGCCATGGCGTCTTCTCGGACACGGCGGCGGCGACGCTCGCGGACGCGCCGATCGACAGACTCGTCATCACCGATTCCGTGCCCGTGCGCTCCACCGTCGCGCGCGCGCTCGGCGATCGTTTGACCCTGGTCAGCGTCGCCGGCCTGGTCGCCGAAGCCATCCGGCGTCTGCACGCCAATGGCTCTATCGTTCAGCTGCTCGACGAAGGGCCTTAGACGCGCGCGCACGCTCCAGATTGCGTATTGCGACGACTCGCGTCACAAGCCTCGCATGACTCCGCAAGACATCGTCGTTCGCGCAATGACCCGGAGCGAACTCGATACGGCGCTCGATTGGGCGGCCGCCGAGGGCTGGAATCCCGGCCTTGACGACGCCGAGAGTTTCTATGCCGTCGACCCGCAGGGTTTCTTTATCGCGGAATGCGCGGGCGAGGCTTTGGGCTGCGTCTCCGCCGTGGCCTATGACGAGACCTTCGGCTATGTCGGACTTTTCATTGTTCGTCCGCCCTTTCGTCGAAGAGGCGTCGGGCTTCGGCTCCTGAACGTCGCGCTGGCGCGCTTGCAGGGGCGCAATGTCGGGCTCGACGCCGCGATCGACATGCAGCGGATTTATGCGCGATACGGATTCCAATTCGCCCATCGCGACATTCGCCATCAATGCGTTGGCGGCGGCGTCTCGCCGGAAGGGCTGACGGACCTGGCGTGCGTCCCCTTCGACGACATCATGCGCTATGACGCCGCCGTCTTTCCGACATCTCGTGCGAAATTTCTGTCGCGCTGGATTTCCCAGCCGCGCAGCGTGGCGCTCGCCGTTGCGCCGCACGGCCGGCTCGCGGGCTATGGCGTGCTGCGCGCCTGCCGCGAAGGCTATCGAATCGGACCGCTGTTCGCGGACGATGCGCAGATCGCCAGCGACCTCCTGCAGGGCTTGTGCGCACGCGCGCCGGGCGCGCGCATCTTCCTCGATACGCCCGAGGCGAACCCCGCCGCGATCGCGCTGACGCAGCGGCGGAACATGACGGCCTTATTCGACACCGCGCGCATGTATGTGAAGGGACCGCCGCCGGGGCGGATCGACCGCTGCTACGGAATCGCCACTTTCGAACTCGGCTGATGCGCCTGCGCGGAGCCGACCGTCATGCGATCGATCAGGTCGGCGCCCGTCGCGCTCGGTTCGATCAGCGTCGGATCTTCGTCGGCTTCGTTTGAACGGTTGACGCGCGGCGATACGATCCACTCCTGGAGAGCGTCGTCGGGCGGCGCGCGGAGCAATGCGCCAGGGTCGTCGCCGGTCATCCATGCATTGACGTCGCGCCAATCCAGGATGATCGGCATCCGATGGTGAAAACGGCGCATCCACGCATTGGCCGGGCCAACGACAATGGTCACCGACTCCACCCGCGCATCGTTCTCGACGTCGCGACAGCTTTCGTACACGCCGGCAAGGGCGAGCGGGCGGCCGTCGCGCGCCGAAAAATAATGCGGCGTCCTGGCGCTTTTCGCGCCGGTCCACTCATAAAAGCCCGACGCCGGGATGACGCAGCGCCGCGCGGCGAAGGCCGAGCGAAACATCGGCTTCTCGGCGATCCCCTCGGCGCGCGCATTGAATGTGGCGGGCAGATCGCGCAGCGGCTTCTTCCACCATGAGGGCGCCAGGCCCCAGCGCATCTGCGCGAGCGCATTGCCGGCAGCCGTCGGCCTGACGACCTCGATCATCGTGGTCGGCGCGACGTTGTAGCGCGGCTGCAGATTGCGCGGCTGGCCGATCAGATCGGCGAGCCGCTGGAGCTCCTCCCAGGAGAGATGCTGTGCGAATCGCCCGCACATTGGGCGAGAGACCTCTCTTAGTAGTAGTGGCGCCGGTGGCGACGATAGTAATATGGACGCGGCGCCGTGGCGGCGCCAATGATCGCGCCGCCCGCCGCGCCGACCGCCGCCGTGGCGAGCGTCGGCCCAGCGAGGCCGCCCGAGGCAAGCGCGCCGATGCCGGCCCCGCCCAGACCGCCGATGATGCCGCCGCCGACGGCGCGTTCGCCCGGCGTATAGCACCCGTAAAGCGGCGCCGAGGCCATCAGAAGCGTCGCGAAAACGAGGGCTTTCTTGAGCCGGCGGGGCGTGGCGGTACTGTGCATTTTCATTCCCTTGTTCATATGGTTTCGCCCCATCGGCGTTCAGCCCAGGCTTTGGGGCGCGCCGCCGAATGACCCCAGATTTGCGCCAGAACGATGACCCCGCGCAGGCGAAAGTCAGCGAGGACGAAGCGCCGCCAGCAACACGCCGGGCGCTGCGTTCTTTCAAATAAGAATATTTCGAAAGACCGTTCCTGAAAGACTTCCGATAAACGATGCATGGTATTGACCAGATGAGTTGCTTGTTAAATCTTTGCTGCATGCGCGCGGCGCGGTCGGCCTCACCCTGGAAATCCCGAACAAGATGCGCGCGCCCAAACACAAGGATCGCCTTTACGCCCAGGCGGCGTTTCGATCCGCGAAGGAGAAAGAGATGTGCGATATGGCGCGCGAGAAAACACTCATTGATTCGATTCTGACGGAAGCGATGAACCACAGTTCCGTCAGAACGTCGATCAACGAAATCGAACTCGCCGGCTACGGCCTCGCCGCGCTGCGCAGCGAATATGCGCTGACCTGTTCGGACGAATGCATGCGCAAGAGATGTGACGAATTCGCCGCGCTCATCGTGCTCTCTCGTCGCGCCCAGCAACCCGCGCTGCGACTGCAGTGAGCCATTCGTGAACCAAAGGGAAGCGCGCGATGTTCATGGCCTCGAACCAGTTCAAGGTGCTCAAGGGCTGCGAAGAAACATTCGAAGCGGCCTGGAGAGAGACGAGCGTCCGGTTGCGCGACGCGGCGGGTCTGATCGGCTTTCGCTTCCATAAGGGCAAGGAAGTCGGCCCGCATGTGCTCTACTTTTCAATCACGATGTGGGCGAAGGAAGAGCATTTCCTCGATTGGCGACGCGTCGAGCTCTACGGCGGAAGCTTTGGACCGCGTCGCGCGTCGCGGCTCGAGGAATTCGACGCGACGATCTCCAGAACCAATCCGCAATAAAACGCCGACGGCGTTTCCGGGAGAAAGACATGTTGGGAATTGGCGACGCACTGCCACGCTTTTCCATTACCGGCGTGAAGCCGGGATTTAACGAGATCGAGGAAAACGGCGTATCCGCCTTCGAACCGCTCGACGAAATGAGCTTTCCGGGGATGTGGAAGGTCATCTTCTTCTATCCGAAGGATTTCACCTTTGTTTGCCCGACGGAAATCGCCGCCTTCGCGCGCTTGTCGGATGAATTCGCCAAACATGACGCGGTCGTCCTCGGCGGCTCGACGGACAATGAATTCGTGAAGCTCGCATGGCGGCGCGATCATCCGGATCTCAAGAATTTGCCGATCTGGCAATTCGCCGACGCCAAGGGCCATCTGATCGACGGCCTCGGCGTGCGCGCGCCTTCAGGCGTCGCCCATCGCGTCACCTTCGTCGTCGATCCCGAAAACGTCATTCAACACGTCTATGCGACAAATCTCGACGTCGGCCGCGCGCCGGAGGACACATTGCGCGTGCTCGACGCCCTGCAGACCGGCGCCCTGTGCGCCTGCAACCGGCCGGTCGGCGGCGAAACGCTCAGCCCTGCGGCGTAAACATGCTGGCGGCGGCGCCGGGCAACTGCAGCGTCAGACACTTCGCCGCGCCGCCCGCCTTCATGAATTCCGAAAGCGGCGTCACGACGGGCGCGAAGCCGGCGTCGATCAGACGCGCGCGCAGGTCATCGGAACAGGCGTTGAGGAACACGCGCCCCCCGACCTCGACGGCGTTGCAGGCGAAAGAGAGCGCGTCGCGCTCCGCGACTTCGATCCGCTTCTCCGCCGGCACGATCGCCCGAATCGCTTCCTGCGAAGCGATATCGAAGGCCGCCGGATAATACATCGCCCAGCCGCCGCTCAGCGGGCAGAAGCACGTATCGAGATGATAGAAGCGCGGATCGACGAGCTTCAGCGCGATCGCGCGCCGCCCGAAGATCTTCTCGAGATGTCTTGGCGCTTCTTCGTCCGAGCGCCAGCCATAGCCGCACCAGACCACGCCCCGCGCATGATCGACCAGCGCGTCGCCGGCGCCTTCGAAGGCGACGTTCGAAGGCCAGGGCGCGATCGAATAGCCTTGCGCTTCGAACCATTCGCCAAACAGACGCTCTTCGGGCCGCCGCTCCCTGGCGTGGAACCGACTCACCACGGCCGTGCCGCCGATCGCCAGACCCGCATTGGCGGTGAAGACCATGTCCGGCAGGCCCGGCGTCGGCGCGACGAAGGCGATGTCGCTATGCGCCGCCAGACTGCGGCGCAAATATTCCCATTGCGCTTTGGCGCGCGGAAGCGTCGCCTGTCCGACCTGATTCTCCATCCATGGATTGATGATGTAGTCGACGCCGAAATGGTCTGGGGCGCACATCAGAATGGCGCTGCGCGCAGGCGCGCGATGCGTCGTTAGGCGCTCTCGCGCATGCGCTCGCGGTTGAACGGCCAGCACGTCGGCGTCGGCGTCGAAGTTCGTCAGCGTCTCTTCCATGGGGCGTCCGTCCATCATGCGGGTTGTGTCGTCTCGAGCGGCGTTGCGATCCCGTCATGCTCAGCGTCGATCGGGTGCAGCAACGAGAACAAGTCCTTGGGATTTGCGGGCGCGGCGATCAGATCGATCTTGCCGCCCACGCCCGTCTCGCGCGCCAGGTCGCGCAACAGGCGCAACACCGAAAAATCCTCGACCGCGAAACCGACGCTGTCGAATATTGTGACGGCGTCGTCGGACGAACGGCCGGGCCGACGCCCGGCGATCACTTCGCGCAATTCCGTCACCGGATGTTCGGGGTCGAGCTGCTGAATTTCCCCCTCGATGCGCGTCTGCGGCGCATATTCGACGAAGATCTCCGAGCGCAGCAGCAGTTCGCGCGCAAGCTCGGTCTTGCCCGGACAATCGCCGCCGACCGCGTTGATGTGCGTTCCGGGCGCGATCATGTCGTCGGCAAGAACTGTGGCCAGCTTCTTGTCCGCCGTAATGGTGGTGACGATGTCGGTGCCGGACGCGGCGCTGCGCGCGTCGGCGCAGCGAACGATCGTCGGCCCGAAGTCGGCCATGTTGCGCTCGAACTTGTCGACCGCCTCGGGATCGACGTCGAAGACTCGCAGCCGATCGACGCCGAGAACCGCCTGAAAGGCGCAGGCCTGAAATTCGGACTGAGCGCCAAGGCCGATGAGCGCCATTGTCTGGCTGCGCCGTCGCGCGAGATGCGTCGCCGCGAGGGCCGAGATCGCGCCGGTGCGAAAGGCGGTGGCCAGCGTCATGTCGGCAATAAGCGTCGGATAGCCGGTCGCAACGTCGGCGAGCGCGCCGAAGGCGACGACGGTCTGCAGGTCGAACTGCGCGTTGCCGGGATGGCCGTTGACATATTTGAAGGCGAAAGCCTCGCCGTCGCTCGTCGGCATCAATTCGATGACGCCGCGCGGCGAATGACTGGCGTAACGCGGCGATTTCTCGAACGCATCCCAACGCGCAAAGTCCTGTCGAAGGCAGTCGACGAGCCGCAGCCAAAAGCGCCGCGCGCCGACCTCCGAAACGAGGCGGGCAATGTCGCGCGCGCTGAGAAACGTCACCATGCCTTCTCCATTCAGTTTATGACGAAGAAAGCCTAAAACGCAGTAAAGCTAAGCGAAATCGCCATAAAATATCAAAATGACTGTTATTTTGTGAATTCCGCCATACATACTGATCAATTCGTCAGAGAGCCGGAGTCATGGACGACCTCGACCATCGATTGATCGCCTTGCTGCGCGCCAATGCGCGCGCCTCGCTGTCCCAGCTCGCCAAGACGCTTGGCGTCTCCCGCGGCACGGTCCAGAACCGGCTCGACAAACTGATCGCCTCGGACGTGATCCTGGGCTTTACGGTGCGGCTGAAGAATCCGGCCACGCCGGATCGCATTCGCGCGATCATGATGGTCGAAGTCTCCGGCAAAAACTCCCGCCGCGTCGCCCATGCGCTGCGCGGATTGCCGCAGGTCCATGCGCTTCACAGCACCAACGGGGCCTTCGACCTCATCGCCGAAATCGAATGCGCCAACCTCGAGGAATTCGATCGCGTGCTGTCGAGCGTGAGAATGATCGAGGGGATCGCCAGAAGCGAGACGAGCCTGCTGCTCGCGCCGGCGTGAGTTTACGTGTGCGCCGGCGTCGCCTTGGAGTCCGCCGGCTTCTCGTCCCCTTCCACCGCGACGGGCAGTCGCACGCGCGCGATCAGCCCGTGGCTTTCGCCATCGAGCAGCGACACGGATCCGCCGTGGTTCTCGACGAGCGAGCGCACGATCGAGAGTCCGAGTCCGAATCCGCTATGCGGATCGAGTGTTCGTCCGGGCTGACCGCGGACGAAAGGCTCAAATGCGGTCTTCTTGGCTTCCGCCGACATGCCCGGCCCATCGTCGACGACGTCGACCTGGATGAAATCGCTTCCTCGATCCGTCAGATAGATGTCGACGGTCTTGGCGTGATGCGTCGCGTTTTCGACCAGATTGGTGAAAATGCGCTGCACGTCACAGAGCGATCCATACACCATCTGATGGCCTTCGCTATGATAGGTCACATCATGTCCAAGATCGCAGAACTCGTCGGCGACGGTTTGCAGAACGCTATCGAGATCAACCAAGGAGCTGTCGGACTTGTCGTCCCCTTCAGCGCGCAGATACTGAAGATTCTTGAACAGCATCGAGTCCATGAGATCGATGTCGCGCATCATGCGTTGCTGGAGACTCTCATCGGAAACGAACTCCGTTTTCAGTTTGAGCCGCGTGATGATCGTTCGCAGGTCGTGGCTCACCGAGGCGAGCACATGCGCCCTTGCGGCGATCATCTTGCTGATGCGCGCCTGCATGCGGTTGAGCGAGCGCGTCAGATCGCGGACTTCCTGCGGGCCGCGCTCGGGAAGCTGCGTTTTCGTATCGACGTCGTTCGGGATCTTCTCCGCATATTTTGCAAGGCGCTCGAGCGGCGCCATGATGGCGTTCACCGCCCAGAACACGAATATCGCCGTGAATATTATGAAGGACAGCGCCGTCCGCGCGCCCTGAGTGAGGATGAAAGGCTCATCGTCGGCGTGCTGCCAAAGCCAACGCCATATTGAGCCGGGAGATTTCTGGTGCTGGGCGATCGAAACCGTCGCAAAGCCGCCCTTATGCAGTTCGACGGCGAGCACGCCGTAGTCTCCCGGCGTTGCGCTCGCGACCGCAAACACGTCCGCGCCATCCCAAAGCAGCGAATCGATATGACGGATTTCGGCGTCGAAGGCGACGTCGCCGCCCGAGTCCGCCGCAGGGGGACGCGAGTTCTGGATTTCGATATTGGCGTACGGAACGGCGCGAGAAAACTCCGAGATAATTGCGGGTCTGTCTGAGAGCGGCGCCACGTCCAGAGCGAGGATGATGCTCGCAATGAAATCCCCTTGATCGACGATGTGTCGCCTGCTGAACACATGAAACATGCCGATCACGATGGTCTGAAACGCGATGATCGACACGAGAATAAGCAGCGTGATCTGCACGGCCAATTTGTTGAGGCCAAAACGCCACCGAGCGTTCTTTGCATTCATGCGCGCGCGACCTGGGTTGAGAAGATATAGCCTTCGGAGCGCACCGTCTGAATGAACGCAGGTTTCTTGGGATCCGCTTCGATCTTCTGCCGAAGCCGGCTGATCAGAACGTCGATGCTCCGCTCAAAGGGACCGGACGTCGGGCCGTGCGTCATGTTGATCAGTTGCTCGCGAGTCAGCACCCGATTGGGATTTTCGCATAATGCATGCAACAGGTCGAATTCGGCGCCTGTCATCGCGACCTTGATCCCGCAAGGCGCGACGACTTCTCGAGCCAGCACGTCGACGCGCCAGCCTGCGAAGAGATACGCTTGCCGCATGGTGCGGGCGTCGACGGCGTTCGGCGCCTCGGATCGCCTCAGCACGGCGCGAATCCGCGCCAGCAGCTCCCGCGAATTAAACGGTTTGACGATATAGTCGTCCGCGCCAAGCTCCAGCCCCAGGATCTTGTCGATGTCTTCCGACTGCGCCGTCAGAATGATGATGGGAATGCGCTTATCGGATCGGACCCGCCGGCAGATCGATAGGCCGTCCTCTCCCGGAAGGTTGAGGTCAAGGATCAGCAGGTCATAGGGGCCGGCGGCGAACGCGGCGTCCATTTCCTGCGCATTCGGGACGACTTTCGTCTGTATGTCGTGACCTGCCAAATAAAGCGAGATGTACTCGCCAATTTCAGCGTCGTCTTCGACAATCAAAATTGAGTTGGGTGAGGCCAAGGTTCGCGCGATCGTTTGCGTTGAGATGTGCGAAAACTAATAATGCAATGTTTCTAGAGTGTTTCCAGTATTCATTCGGCGCCGATGCGCGGCGTTTAAACGCATTTCGACCTCGCCCGTTCCGCGATTTGAACCCATCGGCTTCCGTCATCGGACGTTGGTCCCGGCTTCGGCGGGGATCCTGAACTTACGCGCGGCGACGGCGCAGCGCATTGACGATCGTTGCTGCGCTGCGGCGAGCGCTGCGGCAAATTTGCAACGCTCGCCGGAATTCATTCCGCAAAGAGGCGGAATCAACGGAACAGAGCTTGATTTCGGCCGTTGTTAGGATGACGCTCGGCACAGGTCGTTCAGTGGTCCCATCTCTAAAGAGGAAGACTTTAAGATGACCGCGAGAAAGCTTCAGAGAAGGCGAAGCGCCATCAGAACGCTTCTCCAAAACTTGGAAACTCGGCCCTTCTGCGAGGACTATTTGTTGCAGTCTGGAGGATGGTCGAACCATCCTCGGCCGAGACTGTCGCGCAACTCATCCAATATGGCCGGCCAGGCCGGCCGCAAGTAGAGTTGATCGGCTGACTCCAGAGAAGCGCCGATGGCGCTTCTCCAAGCGAGCGCCCCGCCCGAGAACATAGCGGCGGGACGCTCCGCGCCAATGAACCCTCAGCCTGGCCGATTTTGGGGGCGCCGCCGGCGACGACCGACGATGGCGACTCCCGCCCAAGCTTGAGGAAATCGCTTCCCTTCCCGAATCATCGCGATCCCGCCTTCGAGCGGACCGGGACGGCGCGCCAGTCGCCGCCGCTCGGGCGCGCAGAAGCTCGCCTAACGCTTTCATTCGGTGCGCGGAGAATTGGATATCGCAGATCGGGCCGAGGCGGCGGTCACGAGCTTCGCCGCCGCCTCGCTGCCCGTTGTCCTCACCACGTTCTCGACCGGACAGTTGAATTCCCAAACGATGCCCGAGCGATCATATTCGAGCTTGGCGTCGCCCCTGAGATTCAGCCTGATCATGTCGCGGATGACGGTGGAGCCGAAACCGCCGCGGGTCGGCTGAGAGACCGCCGGACCGTCCGTCTCGCGCCAGCACATCTTGAAGCGCCGGCCATGGCCGTCCCGATCTCCGACGCCCCATTCGATCGCGACGCGCCCATCGGCGTTGGACAGCGCGCCATATTTGACGGCGTTGGTCGCGAGCTCATGCAGCGCCATGCTGAACGATTGCGAGGCCGCCGCGGAGATGGTCAGCGGCGGGCCCTGGAGAGTGATCCTGTCGTCGATCAGTTCCTCGAGATGAGCAAGCTGGGAACGCACGAGATCATGAAGCGAAACGCCTTGCCAATCGCAGGCGACAAGGAGATCCTGGTTCGCCGACAACGACAGAATCCGCTCTTGAAACCGGTCTTCGAAATCGCGCGTTTGACTGCCGGCGGTCGCGCGCGCGATCGCCAGCACGATGCTGAGCAGGTTTTTCGAGCGATGATTGAGCTCGCGCATCAGGAGCGTGCGCTGCTCCTCCGCACGGACCGCCTCCGTCACGTCGCGCGACAGGATCGCGACTCGCACGTTTCCGGGGGCCTCGATGCGAAAGAGGAAGGCGTCGAAGAATTTTCCTAACGCGCGCGACTTGCGGACGACGCGTTCGGAGGCGCCGGTCGCCGCAACTCTGCCGATCGTGTCGATCCACTCCTTTTCGACGCTGGGAATGAGCTGCCGTCCGGTGCGTCCTTCCGCATCCTTCAGTCGGGTAATCGTCTCGAAGGCCTGGTTGACTTCGATAAACCGATAGTCGTCCGTGCGACCGTTCTCGTCATAGAACGGCTCGACGACCGTGAAGCTTTCGTCGATGGAGTTAAACAGGAGGCGATAGCGCGCCTCGCTGTCATGAAGCGCCTGTTCCGTGCGGGCCCGCGCGACGGCCGACCAGACGAGCTCGGCGACCGCCTCTGCCGCCGACGCCTGAGCCGCGCTCCAGATTCGCGGCGCGCGGCTGTAAACGGCGAGCGCCGCAACAAGCCGCCCCCCTCGGATCAGAGGCGAATGGATCACAGCCGAGATTGACTGATTTTCGTAGAATCGCTGCGTTTCCGGCGCGGCCGTTCGAGGGTCCGCACGGATGTCCGCGATTGCGACGGCCTGTCCGCGCTTGAGGTCGGCGAGGACGTCCTGCCCCCAATTCGCAAGTCGATGACGCGCATCGCCGCCTGTCGACACATCTTCGCTCCAACCGCGCGTGGCTGTCACAAACTCCCCCGCCTCGTCGATCTCGGCATAGACGACGTGATCGGCCCCGAGCCGCCGGGCGAGGATTTCACTGGCGACGGTTTGAATCTTCACAGGGTCGGCGAGAGAACGAAGTCGGTCATTCAATTCGAGAAGCAAATTCTGTCGAGCTTCGCGTTCGCGGCGCATCGTTTGCTGATTGCGCTGATCCGTGATGTCGCGTATCGCAAGAACGATCAGGTTGAGATGATCGAGTCGGCGTCCGTTCAGCAACATCACACGGCGGCCAATGCTATCGAATGCGTGTTCGACCTCGTAATCGTCGAAACACTGTTGACGCGGAAGGATCTCTTCCAGCAGGCGTCGCAGTTCCGGGATGTTCCACTGGCCGTTGCCGAGTTCGTAGACCAGGCGTCCTTCCGTCGCTTCGGGATCGACATCGAAGAGCCGGTAAAATGGCCTGTTCGCCGAATGAACCTTGAGATCCCAGTGAAGAATCAACAGCGCTTCGCGCACGCTGTCGACCAGCTTCTCGGCGAATTCTATTCGGCCATCGAGTTCATTCTTGAGCAGCTCGCGCTCGGTCTCGTCGGAGATCGCAAGCAGAATGCATTCCTTGGCGTCCGGCCTGCGAATCCGCTTCGCGTTGAGTCGCATGGCCCGGCGTCCGATCTGCTCGAAATCATGCTCGACGCGATAATCCTTGACCGTGCTGTCTCGCTCGAGAATCTGCTCAAACAGAATGCGGAGCTGCGGGATGTTCCACTGACCGTTTCCGAGCTCATAGATCGGTCGGCCGATCGTCTCCTGACGCGTGACCTGAAACTGGCTGAGAAAGGCGTCGTTGGCGATCTCCACCGTGAGCTGTTTGTCGAGCGCCAGCAACGGCAGGCTGACAGTCGCGAGGATCGACTTCGCATAGGCGGAAACGTCCGAGTCAATTGGCATGCATACCGAACTCAGTTCGAAGATCGCCTTTCAAAGTTAAGGCGTCTGATCGCCGAAGAAAGGCGTCACGCGCGAATCTGTTTCCGACGCATTGCATCGCATGGCGATCGACGCCTTGGTTTGGCCGGCTCAGCATCGCCTTGACGGTTCATAAGCGTGGCGCGGCCGATGCCGGGGCCCCGTGCGGCGAGGGAACGTTTTTCTGCAAAAAAAGAGGCGGGCAGCGAGGAGCCCGCCAGAAGTTTGCGGCGGCGCCAGTCGTTGGACGGGACTAGGCGCCCGACACCCGGCGAAGATCCGAGTGCGCGGAATGCGTAGCAAATTTGCGCAGGCGCGCTGTTGCCCGACTATGTCTGAACCGTTGCGCGTGTGGCGCATATTTTTTGAACAGCGTTCGAGTCTGGAACGATTCCGATTCTGGAGCACGTTCGATCACCGGCGCGTGACGTCCGGCCGGCGCTTGTGAAGGCCGCGCGCCGGCGCGCAGCACATCCAGCGCCACGGAACATTCCGTCAGCGCCGCCGCCGGGCGCGATGACCGCCCCTTTGGCGATCGACGAGGCGGAATGACTTGCGATCGGGCAGTTCGCTTCGGCGGCGATGTCTCTATGCGGTCCTGCGGCGAATCTCGGCTATAGAATATCCTCCGATTAAACGGGCAGCGGTTCGAGGAACAGGTGATTCTCAAATTCTGGATGTCGCAAACGACGCCGGTCATGGCGCTCATGCTGACGGCGGCGATGGCCGCTTTCGCGCTTTTTCTATGCTGGCTGAGCTTTGCGCCGCGTTTTGCCGGCTGTGCGCAATATTGGAAGGGCGTTACTCCGCCCTTCGTCGCCGTCCCGGCGACGCTCTTCGGCCTGCTGATGACGTTCCTTTCGCAGGACGTCTGGGAAGCGAATCGCAGCGCCTACCGCGCGATCGCGCTGGAGCGCGAGCAATTGGCGATGCTTTCGGCGCTCTCCAATAACGGGAGTAACGCGGACGGGATCCCGCACGCCGTGCACGACTATATCGAGGCGGTCGTCGGCCTCGAATGGAAAACCATGGAGGACGGCAAGGAGGCGCCCGAAGCCGAGGCGGCGCTCAACAGACTCACGCGCGTCGTCGCCAGCGCCAAAATCGAACCCGTCTTCCAGCGCACGCTGATCAATACGGTGATGCGTCTGCGATCAGCGAGGGAACAGCGACTTGCCGTTGCGGGCGGCTTTCCCGACGATCGCAAATGGGCGGCGGTGATCCTGATCGCCTTCATCACCCAAATCGCTCTTGCCGTCGTGCATCTCGATCGGCCATCGTCCCAGCTTCTCGCACAGGCGATTTTCGCTCTGGCGGCGATCGTCCCGATCTCGCTCGTCGCGTCGGTCGATGAGCCCTATTCGCCGCCGAACGCCGTCAGCTCCGAGCCGCTTGCGCAGCTCCTCGAGCGCTATCCCCAAAAATGAGCTGACCAGGCGCGCGAGCGAGACCGGGACGCCAGATGACCAGATTTCAAAAGGTGGCGGGAACCGCTTTCGTCGTTGCGGAGTTCCGCAATGACGAAAACAGCGAAGCCCATCCGCTCTATCACGATCCCTTTGTTCGGCTGTTCCTCGATCAGGAGTCGAAAAAGGCCGCCGATCGCATCTCGCAGTCGTTTCCGCCAATCCGGAACAATGTGCGCCTGAGAACCCGCTACTTCGACGACAGCCTTCGCCAGCAGATCGACAGGGGATGCCGGCAGGTTCTCATTCTCGGCGCCGGACTGGACACGAGAGCGCAGCGTTTTCCGGCTGGCGACGTCGCCTATTTCGAAATCGACGCGCCCGAAACACAGGCGTTCAAGACGGCGACATTGGAAGGACACGACGTCGATCCGAACACGAACTATATCGGCGCCAATTATGTGACGGATGGAATGATCGATCTCCTCGAACGGAACGGATTTGATTTCCGTCTTCCCAGCCATGTCATATGGGAAGGGAACACAATGTATTTGAACGACGCTTCCGTCCGCCAGATCCTGACGGATCTCTCACGACATATAGAAAGCTGCTCGGCGTCGTTCGACTTTTTCACTGAATCCGTGATCGACAACACAACCGGAGACCCGGAGATCGCCGACGTCGTCGCAAGATTTGCGGCGATGGGCGCGCCTTGGACGTATGGAATCGACAATCTTTCGGACCTTGCCGCTCAATGCCGGGCGACCGTCGTCGACCGCGTGACAGTCGCCGACCTTCATCGCACCTTTTGGCCGGATCAGCCGCTGGCCTCGCCGCTCTATGGCTATTATTCGCTTTGCACGGTTCAGAACGCCGCTGCAATGTCGCGCGCGCCGCGCACGTAAGCGCATCAACGAACGCCATGGCGGCGCACGAACGCCGCATGAACATTGGAAACGTCAGATCGGAGGGTTTCATGTCCCAGGGAATGCAGTTCACGGGCGCGTATCATGTCTCTGCGCTGCCGGCGCTTATCCCCGGCGGCTGGTATATCGGATTCGCGTGCAAGAACTGCCGCCAGCATTTCGCCATTCTTTGCGAGCCGACGGACACGGGGGCGCTGAAGCTGTCCGGGTCCGCCACCTTCGCCGTGACATGCCCCAATTGCGACGCGCGCGGCGAATATTCGGCGAGCGACCTCGTGCAGTTTCAGGCGGCTCAGGGCGGCCCGTCGTCGACCGCCTGAGGCGGCCGGCGCGCGTAAGCGAACCCGCTATAGACATGCGCGTTTCGCGGCTCAATCGGCCGGTGCGTAATGCGCGGTGAAATGTCTGAGAAACGGCGCTTGGTCCGTGATCCGATACGCTTTGATCGAATCGCGCCGCCGCCAAACGACGTCCAGCACTTCGATCAAATAGTCGAAGTGGCTTTGCGTATAGACCCGGCGAGGGAAGGCCAGCCGCACCAGTTCGTGCGGCGCGGCGATCTCCCCGCCGCCGTCCGGCGCGGGCTTTCCGAACATCACGCTGCCGAGTTCGACGGCGCGAATGCCGCCTTCGAGGTAGAGCGCGTTGACGAGGCCGATGCCGGGATAGTCGCTGGCCTGCAGATGCGGGCAGAAAGCGGCGGCGTCGATGAAGATCGCGTGGCCGCCGGCCGGGCGCACGATCGGCGCGCCGCGCGCGATCAGCGCCGACGCCAGATATTCGACGGTCGCATGGCGATACCGCTGATAGTCATATTCCAGCGCTTCCATCAGGCCGACGGAGATCGCTTCGAGATCGCGGCCCGCCAGACCGCCATAGGTGGGGAATCCTTCGGTCAGGATCAGCAGGTTGCGGAAGTCCTCGGCCCAGCGGTCGTTGTTGCAGGCCAGGAATCCTCCGATATTCGCCAGCCCGTCCTTTTTTGCGCTCATCGTCGCGCCGTCGGCGAGTGAAAACATCTCTTGCGCGATATCCAACAGCGTTCGATCGGCGAAGCCCCGCTCATGCTCTTTGATGAAGAATGCGTTTTCCGCAAAGCGACATGCGTCGATCACGAGCGGAATGTCGTGTTTCTGCAAAAGCGCCTTGACGCGCCGGATGTTCTCGATCGACACCGGCTGGCCGCCGCCAGTGTTGTTGGTCACCGTGATCATGCAAAATGGAATATTGGCTGCGCCCTCGGCGTCGATCGCCTGCGCAAGTCTGTCGAGATCCATATTCCCTTTGAACCGCTTCTCCGAATGCAGATCGCGCGCTTCGGACGACGGCAGGTCCGTCGCAATCGCGCCGACATATTCGATGTTCGCCCGCGTCGTGTCGAAGTGGCCGTTGTTCGGAACGACATTGCCCTTCTTCAGTCGCGTGGCGGCCAGGATGCGCTCGGCGGCCCGCCCCTGATGCGTGGGGAAAATATGCTTGAAGCCGGTAATCTCGCGCACCGTGCGCTCGAAGCGCCGCCAGGAGCGGCTGCCCGCGTAGCTTTCGTCGCCGAGCATGAGCGCCGCCCACTGGCGGTCTGACATCGCGCCCGTGCCGCTGTCGGTCAGCAGGTCGATGGTGACGTGGTCGGCGTCCAAAAGAAAAACATTGTTGAACGCCTGGGCGAGAAACGCCTCGCGCGCGCTGCGCGTGGTGATCGGCAGCGCCTCTGTCATCTTGATGCGAAACGGCTCGATGATCGTTCTCACGGGAGTGCTCGCGTCTCATTGACAGCCGACGCACGACCCCATTCTTTCGCCCGGTGCGGCGTCGGCGTCCCCTTCACATGGGACTCGTCGCGCGTCAGGTCCACTTCGCCCTCGCCGCGCGTTGCGCGTCGGTCTTCAAAGCCGGGCGATCTTCTCTCCCGCATCAGGCGGCGCAGCAAAATTCGCGATGCGCGAGATGAGAGTCCGCCGAAACCGCACGCCGGCGATGTCGCGTGCGGCCTGCAGGCGAGCGGTCAGCGTGACTTACGCCCGCTAATGATTGTCGCCGAGCCGTTTGAAAAACTTGCGAACCGAATTCGTGGTGCGCTTCAGAAATGCGGAGAAGCCATCGGCGTTGCGTCGCGAACGACGCGCGGCGTTTCTTCCCTTTGACGCCGGCTTCGATTTCGCGTCAGCGTTTGCGCCGGTCGCCCGGCGTTTCGTTTGAGGGGCGGCCTGCTCCTGTTCGGTCCCGTTCCGTTCATGCGCTCTTTCCAGGCCTGGGGAGGCGGGCGCGGCGTCTGTTTTCTTGCCCGGGCTCACCGGCGGAACGGCTCCCGTCGTGGTTTGGGGAACAGACGGCGGAGTCGTCGTCGGCGCCGCTTCATTTTCATGGGCGCTGTTGTCTTCATGGGGGCTGTTGTCGCCCGGCTTCGCCGAGGGCGCGCGCGCGTTGTTCTCCTGCTCGACGGGGGGCGGCGGCGCTGGATTCTGCGCCGCATTGTCCGGCGCATCGGCCGGCGGCGTCGACGTCGGCGCGGCGTCGCTCTTCTGCTCCGCAGGCGCGGCGGCGGCGGGCGGCGGCGCGTCTTGCGCCGGGGCGCTCCCGCTGTCCGTGGGCGCGGTCGCTGGCGCGTTTGACGTTTCAGCGCCAGGCGGCGTGATCTCCGCCGAACCGCCGCTTTCTTCGCTGTCCGGCGCCGCGGCGCTTGGCGCGTCGTCGCCTCGATCGAAACCGCGCGGGGACTCTACGGGGCTCCAGAGCGCCGTCTTGAGCACAAGGATGGACAGCAGACCGCCGGCTGCGACCAGACCGGCGACGGCGATCCTTCGCGCCGCGCCGCCCGGCCGCCTCGGGGACGCCGGTTGCGCGTCGCGGAGAGCGATCAGCGGCGCGCCCGCGGCCGTGGCGTCAGCGCCGCCCTCCTTGTCCGCGGTCGCCGCATCCTCTCGCGCCGCCGACGAAACGATTGGCCCGCTCGCGACGCCGCCGACCGTTGGCCGGGACTGAGGATCGGTTGTCAAATCGCCGTCTGTGGCGGCCGGCGCCGTCAATTCGTCCGGTGTCGCGTCGGATTGCGCGATCGTCTCCTGTCGTCGCGCTTCTTCCTGATGACGCTTGAAGCCTTCGATCAGCCAGTTATCGACGGGAACTTCCTTGCTCGTCGCATGCGCAGGGTCGCTGTGCGTCTGGAGGCGCGCCGCCTTGGCGCGCTCCTCCTCCTGCCGACGCCGGAAAGCTTCAGCGATCCAATTATTGCCCGAGAGGTCGTCAGCGCGGCGCTGAACAATTTGCGCCTCGTCCAAAGATGCGGCGCGCGCCTGCGCTTGCCGCTCCTCTTCACGACGTTTAACGGCGGCGAGCGTCCAATCGCTTTCGAGAATTTCTTTCAAAACTCATCCCCACTCACCGGCTCAACTGCTGCGCTCATGGCTGCAGCAAAGATCATCCAGGAACGCATGAGGCTTACCGAACGACGATGCTAGCCGACTGACGGCGTTCGTCAACGATCCCTGGAAAAGGCGGCGGCGCCGAGGCAGGGCTGCGCCTCCCCATTTTGACGCTTTCTGGCCAAGCCTGTGGAGCGCCACATCACTGTGGCGAAGAAACGTCGCTTCGGAGTAAGGTCGCGCTAAAGCAGATGATGTAAGACTGAGAAAGACCGGACATGGCGGAGGAACGCCGCATCCCAGAGCCGCGGCGCAGCGAATCCGGCGCTTTTCATACGTCGACGAACCCGCCGACGCCCGATACTGAAGCCTCTAAGGGGAACACAGCTATGCGGACTGTCCTCAAATATTCGATTGCGCTCGCGTTTGCTGGACTCTCGAATCATACGCTGGCGGCTCAATGCGGACGGTCGGCCGCAGGCTTCGACAACTGGAAACACGAATTCGCCCAGGAAGCGCGCGGCCAGGGCGTCGGTCAGGCGGGCATCAACGCGCTGATGGCCACGCATTACAATTCGGCCACGATATCGGCCGATCGCGGACAGAAAAGCTTCCGCCTTTCGCTGGACCAGTTCCTCGCCAAGCGCGGCGGCTCGGTCATCGTTTCGCGCGGCCGCGCGCTGAAACGCTCGCATGCGGGCCTCTTCGCCCAGATCGAACAGCGCTATGGCGTGCCGCCGGGACCGCTTCTCGCCATTTGGGGCATGGAGACAGGGTTTGGCGCGGTGCATGGCAATCAGCATGCGCTGTCGGCCGTGGCGACGCTCGCCTATGACTGCCGTCGCTCCGATTATTTCACCGATCAGCTCTACGCCGCGCTGACATTGATCGATCGCGGCGCGCTGTCGCCGAACGCGCGCGGCTCGATGCATGGCGAAATCGGTCAGACGCAGTTTCTGCCGAAAAACATTCTCAATTACGGCGGCGGGGGAAATCTCGACAATGCGGCCCCCGCGCTCTACGCGACGGCGAATTTCCTGCACGCCCATGGCTGGCGGGCGGGCGCCGGCTACCAGCCGGGCGAAAGCAATTTCGCCGCGATTCAGGCCTGGAACGCGGCGTCGGTCTATCAGCGCGCGATCGCGCAGATCGGCCGCCAGATCGACGGCGGCAACTGACCGGCGACACGCTGGGAGAAAAAAGAACGCCGGCGAATGCGCCGGCGTTTGAATTAAGCGACGCTCGAGCAGCGCCTCATTCCGCCGGAGTCGCCTCCGGCCCATGGTCCTCGTCAGGCGCCGCCGGCGGAGGAGGCGGAGGGGGTTCAGGAGCCTTGGCCGCGACCGTTTCGCGACGGCGATGCACGAGGTAGATCGCAAACGCGGCGAGCGTGCCAAGCCCGAGCGTGAGATAGACCGGCAGGTCGCGCATGAAGCTTTTCCCCACCGAGAAGGGGAAGCGCGACACCCAGCGCTCGCCGTGATCGCCCGTGACCGTGACGATGCCGACGAAATAGCCCGGCTCGTTAAATGTGTGTTCGAAGTTGATCGTGCCGGTCGGATAGCTCCGGGGCTCCCGATAGGCGATGGTCACCGCCTCGAGATTCTCGTTCTCCTTCTCCTCGCCGCCGACGTCCTTCACGATGCGCAATTCGACCTTCATGTCGCGAAGCTCGTCCTGCTCCGCGTCGAGCACCATGATCATCGGCCCGGTCGCCGGGATATCCTCGCAAAATTCGTTCTTCGACGCTTCCGGCAGATAGCCGGTGAAGTTCATGATGTCGGGGCCGATGAACAGACGGCATCTGCCTTCGGCCGCGCCGAGACGGCCATGCGCCTCGGCCGGAACGGGATTTCCGGCGACGACGGCCGCGGCGACCGCCGCAGCCGAGAGCAAAGCGAGCCGAACGCCTCCGGCCGAGCGGCGAGCCTTGAGCTCAGCAAAACGCTCCTTGGCCTTCGGCGCCGAGTGCGCGTCAGGACTTTCACCATCACGCATGACGACCTCCTGGGTCTTCGTGTAACAAGGACACGCGACGCTCAGAAATATTGCATTGCGCCGTTCAAGCCTACCCCCGCCGAGCGGATGCTTCGGCGGGCCGGCGGCTCCGGCGTCTGAGCTTTGATGTTAGCGGATTTCAACCTGTCAGCAAGGGTGCGACGATCGGTCGCTATCCCGCGCCGCGCAATAGGCGCAGCCATTTCCGGACGGCCATGTTCAGAGATGGCAGGCGCCTCATGCGCGTGCGCCGCCGCATAACTTATTTTGCGGTGCGCAATAAATTGATAAAGATCAGAAGGAAAAATTGATAAAGATCAGCGGGAATTTTTGAGGCCGAGGGCTTGAAGCCGTGAATCCACCTTAACAAGAGTTCATTCCAAGCCTGCTTGCCACCCAATTAAGGCGGAGCCATATTCACCGCGAGGCCGGGGAGCGCTTGGACATTTCTTCACAGCGCAGACCGTCCGCCAGACTAAAAGAGGATCACATGTCCAACTTCGACCGCAACACCAGCTTCGGCTACGGGCGCGGGGTCGCGCGGCCGACAACGGCTGAGATCGATCAGGGCCTGCGCGCCTATATGCTCGGCGTCTATAACTATATGACGCTCGGCCTGGGCGTCACCGGGCTTGTCGCGCTCGGCACCTATATGTTGGCCGTCGCCAAGACGGCGCCTGGCGCCATCGCGCTGACGCCCTTCGGCCAGATGCTCTACACCACGCCCCTGCGCTGGGTGGTGATTCTGTCGCCGCTGGCGTTCATTTTCTTCCTCGGGGCCCGCGCAAACGCCATTTCGGCCGCCACGGCGCGCAATCTCTTCATCGCCTTTGCGGCGGTGATGGGCTTGTCGATGTCCTCGCTTCTGCTCGTCTTCACCGGCGTATCGGTCGCGCGCATCTTCTTCATCACCGCGGCGGCGTTCGGCGGGCTGAGCCTCTACGGCTATATGACCCAGCGCGATCTTTCGGCCTTCGGCTCCTTCCTGGTGATGGGCGTCTGGGGGCTGGTCATCGCCGGGCTGGTCAATCTGTTCCTGCAGTCGACGGGCCTGCAGTTCGCGCTGTCGATCATCGCCGTCCTGGTGTTCGCCGGCCTGACCGCCTGGGACACGCAGAACATCAAGGACATGTATTACGACAGCGACAGCTACGAAGTCGCTCAGAAGAAGAGCATCTTCGGCGCGCTCTCGCTCTATCTGGACTTCATCAACATGTTCCAGGCGCTGCTGTTCCTGTTCGGGCAGCGCAACGACTAAACCGGCCCCGCCGGTCCAGCGAAGCCCCGCTCCGGCGGGGCTTTTTCTTGTCGTCGGCCTTTGCGCGCCCCCCTGCTTGTGGCAGAAGGCGGCGAGCGATCGAACGAGGAGCCTTGATGGCGGACGTCACATTCCCGGCGGCTGCGGCTGCGGGACTATTGTCCTTTCTCTCTCCCTGCGTGCTGCCTCTGGTGCCGCCCTACCTGACCTATCTTGCCGGCGTGAGCATGGAGGATCTCGAAATCGAGACCCGTTCCGCCGCGCGGCGCGACATTCTGTTCTCGTCGGTGCTGTTCGTTCTCGGCTTCACGACGGTGTTCGTCGCGCTCGGCGCGACCGCCAGCGCCTTCGGCTCCGTGCTGCGCGCCAATCTGCACATTCTCTCCTGGGTCGCCGGCGGAATCATCATTCTGATGGGCCTGCACTTCCTCGGCCTGCTGAAGGTGAGCCTGCTCTATCGCGAAAAGCGCGCCGAGATCACCAAGCCCATGGGATTGTTCGGCTCCTATGTCATGGGACTCGCCTTCGCCTTCGGCTGGACGCCCTGCATTGGGCCGATCCTCGCCGCCATCCTCGCCGTGGCGGGAACCCAGGAGACGGTGACGCTCGGCGCCGCCCTGCTCGCGACCTATTCGCTCGGGCTGGGGCTGCCGTTCATCGGCGCCGGACTGGCGCTCGGCAAGTTCCTCGCCTTCGTCGCGCGCTTCCGCCGGCATTTCGGCAAGGTCGAAAAAATCGTCGGCGCGCTGCTCGTCTTCACCGGCGTCGCCTTTCTCACCGGCGGCGTCCAGGAGATGTCCTATTGGCTACTGGAGCTGTTTCCGGGTCTCGCCAAACTCGGCTAGGCGGGACGCGAGACCCGCTCTATGACGAGCATCGGCTGCCGGAGATCGACCGGCTGCGGGGACTCGTCATGGTCCTCATGGCGCTCGACCATATGCGCGTCTTTTTTGACGCCGACATCATGCGCTTCTCGGCGACCGATCTCGAGCGCACCTACCCTTTTCTGTTCTTCACCCGTTTCATCACGCATCTATGCGCGCCGACCTTCACCGTGCTGGCTGGCGCGAGCGCCTATCTCTACGGCGCGAAGATCAAGGACCCGGCGGCGCTTTCGCGGTTTCTCGCCACGCGCGGCCTGTGGCTCATTTTTCTCGACGCCGCCGTCATCAGCCCGATCTGGAGCATGGGGTCGGGCGGCGTCGAACTGGGGACGCTGTGGGCGATCGGCTGCGGCCTGCTGGCGCTTGCCGCCCTCTCCCGGCTGTCGCCGCGCGCCGTGCTCCTCGCCGGACTGGCGATCATCTTCGGGCACAATCTTCTTGATTCGATTCACGCCGCCGACCTCGGCGCATTCGGCCCGTGGTGGCGTCTGCTGCACGAACGCGGCAAGCTGCCTTTTGACCTGCGGGGCGACATTCTCTATCCGGCGCTCCCCTGGATCGGCGTCGCCGCCCTGGGCTATGGAATCGGCCCCCTGTTCCTTGAACCGGCGCAGCGGCGCGATCGGACGCTCTATCTCGTCGGCGGCGCGGCGCTGGCGCTGTTCGTCGTGCTGCGCTTCTCAAATCTCTATGGCGATCCGCATCCCTGGAGCGCGCAGCGCGACGCCCTGTTCACCTTTCTCTCCTTTCTGAACGTCACGAAATATCCGCCGTCGCTTCTGTTCGTCCTGGCGACGCTCGGCGTCGCCGCGTTGGCGCTGCCCGCGCTGGAGCGGGTCGGCGGACATATCGGCGCGGCGCTGACGGTCTTCGGCCGCACGCCGCTCTTCTTTTACGTCCTTCACCTTTACCTGGGCGCCGGGGCGGCGCTGGCCTTCGCCGCGGCGCGCGGCTATTCGCTTGAGGACATCGCGGCATGGTCGAAAGCCAACGGCCCGCCGCCGGACTTTGGCGCGGGCCTTGCGGGCGCGTATCTCGTCTGGTTTCTGATTGTCTTGGCGCTTTACCCGCTGTGCCGCTGGTTTGCGGATGTGAAGCGTCGTCGGCGCGACCTCTGGTGGCTGACCTATCTGTGACGGTATCGCGTCAAATTGACGCATGTCGTCCCAATTGAGGTTTCGACGCGAGCCGTCTTGGTGGTCGCGCGGCGCGCTTGTATAGAGAAGCCGACCGAAGAGCGCCGGTTCTCGCTCATCTGAGGTCTTATCGCCTAAGGCGGGAATGACGGAATGCTCGAAAAGTTGGTCGCCTTTTGCCTCCGCTGGCCCTGGACAGTGGTTCTCCTCACGCTCGGTCTGACCGCGGGAGGCGTATACTTCACTGTCGAACGGTTTGCGATCGACACCGAGACGGCGAATCTTTTCTCGCCGGACGTCGCCTGGCGGAAAAACGAAGCGGCGCTCTACACCGCCTTTCCGCAACTTCTCGACGTCATCGTCGTCGTCATCGACGCCAAGACCGGCGAAGAGGCGGACGACGCCGCGAAACGCCTCAATGAGGCGCTGCAGGGCCAGCCGCTGCTGTCGCGCGTCTGGCGCCCGGACGAACACGAATATTTCCGCAAGAACGGCCTGCTGTTCCTGCCGGTCTCCGATATCGAAAAACATGTCGGCGTGATGATCGGCCAGCGCGACGTTCTGGAGCCGCTTGCCGAAGATCCGAGTTTGCGCGGACTGTCGAAGGTGCTCGTCGGCAACTTCAAATCCGCCTCCGGCAGCGAACGCGCGATGAAATTATACGTCGGCGGCGTCGAGGCGTTTTCCGACGCCATCGAAGCGGCGCTCAAGGGAAAACAGACCGATGTCGACTGGGGCAAGCTGCTGGCGTCCGGCGGAACCGCGCCCGCCGCGCCTGAACTCGACAAGCGACGGATCGTGATCGCGAAGCCGATCGTGGATTATACAGACCTCGAGCCGGGCGCCGACGCGATCCGGCTGGTGCGCAAGACCGCAGCGGATCTGAAGCTCGACGAGGAGCACGGAATCACGCTGCGCCTGACCGGCCAGGTGCCGCTCGCCGACGACGAATTCGCCACCATCTCGGAAAACATGGCCCTGAACACCACGGGCACGCTCGCTGTGGTGACGCTCATCCTGTTCGCCGCGCTGCGGTCGCCGAAGCTGATCCTGGCCGTTCTCATCACCTTGCTGGCCGGCCTCGCCATTACCTCCGGCCTCGGCATTCTGATGATCGGCCGCTTCAACCTGATCTCGGTCGCGTTCGCCGCGCTGTTCATCGGCCTCGGCGTGGACTTCGGAATCCAGTTTGCGACCCGCTACCGCGAAGAACGGCACAACGACGACAATCTCCAGCGCGCGCTGCTCTCGGCGACGCGCGGCATCGGCAGTTCGCTGACGCTTGCCGCCGTATCGCTGCTCGCGGGCTTCTTCTGCTTTCTGCCGACGTCGTTCAGCGGCGTGTCCGAACTCGGATTGATCGCCGGCGTCGGCATGATCGTCGCCTATATCGCGACTCTCACCTTCCTGCCGGCGGCGATCAAATTGCTGCGTCCGCGCGCCGAACATGTGCCGATCGCCACCACGTCGCTGGCCGCCGTGGACCATTGGATCGCGCATCACCGCGCCTTCGTGCTGATCGGCACGGCGATCGTCGTGCTTGCCGGCATGCCCGCGCTGATGCATCTGACCTTCGACTCCAATCCGATGAATCTGCGCGATCAAAGAGTCGAATCGGTCGCGACCTTTCTCGATCTTTCAAAGGATCCCAAGACCGCGCCGAACAAGATCGAGGTTCTGGCGCCGTCGCTCGACGCCGCGCGCGACCTGGAAAAGAAGATCCTCGCGCTTCCCGAAGTTGATCACGTCGATTCGGTCGAATCGCTGATCCCCAAGGACCAGGACGACAAGCTCGCGCTCGTCGACATGGCGGTCTCACAGCTGCGCGGCGTGCTCAATCCCAACAAGAGCGCGACGCCCAGCGACGCCGAGACGGTCAAGGCGCTGACCAACGCCGCCAAGGCGCTGCGTCGGGCGACCGCAAAGAAGCCGGTGCCGGCGGTGACGCGCTTCGCCAACGATCTCGACGCTCTCGCCAAGGCCAGCCCCGAGGCGCGGGCGCAGGCGCGTCAGGCGGTGTTCGGCGGCTTCGACACGATGCTTGGCGAAATCCGTCAGGCGCTGCAGGCGCAACGCGTCACGATCGACACGCTGCCGGAGGATTTGCGCCGCGACTGGATCTCCGACAAGGGCGTCGTGCGCGTCGAGGCCACGCCGAAGGGCGACAGCAACGACCGGGTCGTGATGACCGAATTCGCCGAAGCGATTCAGGCGATCGCGCCGGACGCAAGCGGTCCGCCGGTGATCGTGTCGGAAGCGCAAAAGACGATCACCCGCGCGTTCCTTGAAGCGGGCCTTTACGCCTTCATCGCGATTTTCATCATCTTGGCGGTGGCGCTGCGCAATCCGATCGACGTGGCCTTGACGCTGGGTCCGCTGGTGCTCGCCGGCATCATGAGCCTCCAGGCCGCCGACCTGCTCGGGATGTCGCTGAATTTCGCAAACATCATCGCGCTGCCGCTGATGTTTGGCGTGGGCGTGGCTTTTCACATTTATTATGTGATCGCGTGGCGGAAGGGCGTCGTCGACATGTTGGCGTCGAGCCTCACGCGGGCGATCTTTTTCAGTTCGCTCACGACCGGCACCGCTTTCGGCAGCCTGATCCTGTCAAGCCATCCGGGAACCGCGAGCATGGGCCAACTTCTTGCCATATCGCTGTTCTTCACATTGCTCGCCGCCTTCATTATCGTGCCGGCGTTCCTTGGTCCGCCTCGCCCGCCGGCGGAGGATCAAGGCGAGCCATCGGAGGAGGCGCGGGAGACTGCGCACGACATGGCTTGACGGAGTCGGCGTTCCGACGTCCGCTAGCTTGAGCGAATCGCAGTTCACCAACGAACAGAGGTCCGGCGTCATGAGAAACATACTTCTACGCATCGCGATGGCGACGGCCCTCAGCGCCTCAACGTCGGCGAACGCAGCCGACGCCGTCTTCGGCGTCTGGGTGCGCGAGGGACATCCGACCGACAAGCTCGAATTCTACGACTGCGCGGGCAAGCTGTGCGCCAAGGGAATCGAACCGATGCCTGACGGCTCGCCGCCCCCGGAGGTCTTGCGCAACGCCGCCAAGACGGCGAACAAACATTGGGAAGGCGAGATCAACGATCCCGAGAGCGGCAAGACCTACATCGGAAAGATTGCGCTTGATTCTCCCACGACGCTGACGATGACAGGCTGCCTCGTGGCCTTCCTCTGCCAGAGCGAGACCTGGACAAAGGTGTCTGGCCCGACGAAGGCGGACGCCAAGCCTTCGGCTCAGGAGCCGGCGGCAATGGCGGCGCCCGCGTCAGAGGCGAAAGAACCCGCGGCCAAGCCTGCGGCGCACGAGTCCGCCGTCAAGGAGACCTCGAAGCCTGCAAAGGCGAAATCGTCGAAGGGCAAGGCCGCGCATCCGGAAGCGCAATAGCGGTCAAGCGGCGGCCTGGCCTTACGGAGACGTAACTTGACCGCCGCGCCGCGCCGCGCGAGCTTCAATTCACAGCTTTTCGCGCGTTGACGGCCAGCGCGCGCCTCCCTGCCGCCGCCTGATGAGGGCTCGCGTCTCGCCGCTCGTCAGTCCTCAGACGAGCGAAAGCGGACCTGAGAGACCAGGCGATGGGCCTTCCCCGAGCCTCTACTGGCGCTTAAGGAAGGGGGCGCTCGGGTCGTCGACGCGGGCCTCCGGAGACGTTTGCCCGTTGACCGCCCCCGCCCTGTCTCGCTCCTCTCGCCCGGCGCTGGCGGCCGCAATGCTCGCCGCGGCGCTGGCCGGATGCGATCTGGAGTGGGACAAGCCCGATCTGTCGACGCCGCCGCCGGCGCGGTTTCGGGAAGCGAAGCCGCATCCGCAGCCGCCAATCTCCGGCGGTCGGGATTTCGCCGTGAAATTCGGCTCCAAGGAGCTGACCGGGCTCGTCGAGCGGGCGCTTGACGACAACCTCGACATCGAGGCGGCGATCGCCCGCATCGTGCAGGCCGACGCTCAGGCGCGCGTGTCGAGCGCCGCGCAATGGCCGTCCATCTCGATGTCCGACATCGCCCGCACGTCACGCGTTCCCGGCACGACGATCAACGTCGGCTCGGCGAGCAGCGGATTTAATCCGTCGACCACGACGAGTTCGAGTTCGACCACGACGACCTCCGGGTTTCGCGCTCGAAATTTCGGCTTTTTCCAGCTTGGCCTGACCGCAAGCTATGAAGTGGACTTCTGGGGCAAGAATGAAGACGCCTCCAAGGCTGCCCGCATCCTCGCCAACGCCTCGCGCTTCGACCGTGACGTCGTCGAAATCTCGACGGTGGCCTCGGTGCTGAACGGCTATTTCCAGGTGCTCACAGCGCAGGACCGGCTGCGCATCGCCCGCCAGAACGTCGTGATCGCGCAGCAGGTCATGGACGCCCTCAACGCGCGGTTGGAAGTGGGAACGGCGACGGTGCTCGACACCGCGCAGCAGGAAACGATCGTCGCGCAACAGCGTGCGACGATTCCGCCGCTCGAACAAACCTTGCGCCAGACGCGCAATACGCTCGCGGTGCTGCTCGGCCAGACGCCGGAAAGCATGACCATAAAGGGCGGCTCTCTGACAAAGCTCAAGTTCCCGCGCATTGCGCCGGGGCTGCCGTCCGAAGTGCTGCTGCGCCGTCCGGACGTGGCGGAAGCGGAAGCGCGGCTCGTATCGCAGGAGTTTTCGGTTCTGCAGGCGCGTGCGGCCTTTTTTCCGTCGCTGACGCTCACCGGCCTCTATGGCTTTCAGAGCGCCATGCTGCGAACGCTGGTGTTGCGCCCGGACGCCCTCGCCTGGCAGGTCGCTGGAACGCTCACCCAGCCGGTGCTGGACGGATGGAATTTGCAGGGCCAGTACGATCTGCAGAAAGGCCGCTATTCGGAACTGGGGGCGGTTTATCGCAAGCAGATCCTAACCGCGCTGTCAGATACTGAGAACGCGCTGATTGCAATACGCGAGACGGACCGCCAGATGAAGCTCCTGGCCGTCGCCGTGAACGCGGCGCGGCGCGCCTTGGACGCGTCGGAGATGCGTCTGCGGGAAGGGACAATCGACATCGTGCAGCTGGCGCAGACGCAAACCAGTTATTTTCAGACGCAGGACCAGCTCGCCGTCGCGCGGCTTTCTTATTTCCAGGCGGCGACGAGCCTCTATCAGGCGCTTGGCGGCGGCTGGTCGCCCACGACTCGCGAGATCGAGATCGCCCGCTCCAACGCCGCCTATGAGGCCGACAGAGGACCTTGGCCATGACCCGCGTCAGCCGAAGGGTGTTGATGGCGATTGGCGCGCTCGTCCTCGCCGGCGCATTGGCGTGGGTCTACCAGGCAGGAAAGTTTCCCGGCTTCGGCGCCAAAGACGCCGGCCCGAGCGCAAACCGGGGCCCGCGCGGCAACCAGGTCGTCACCATAACCGCCGCGAAGGCGCGTCTCGAGGACGTGCCTGTCACCATCGACGCCGTCGGCACGGTGCAGGCGCTCAACACGGTGACGATCCGCACGCAGGTGGACGGCCGGCTGCTGCGCCTTGCCTTTACCGAGGGCCAGGACGTTCACAAGGGCGACATTCTGGCCGAAATCGATCCGGCGCTCTACAAGGCGCAATACGATCAGGCCGTCGCGAAGAAGGCGCAGGACGAGGCCACGCTCGCCAACGCCCGCGTCGATCTTGCCCGTTACGAGCGGCTCGTCGTCGGCAATTACGCCTCAAAGCAGCAATACGCCACGCAAAAGGCGACCGTCGCGCAGCTCGAAGCGCTGCTGCGCGCCGATCAGGCGGCGATCGAAAACGCCAAGACGACATACGACTATGCGACGATCCGCTCGCCGATCGACGGACGCGCCGGCATTCGCCTCG